>NZ_JBIBUO010000001.1:281315-990142 GCF_043079545.1 Streptomyces sp. NPDC015171 | reverse complement strand
AAGCGGGAAGCCTGCTTCGAGATGAGTATTCCCACCTCCTTGAGAGGGTAAGGCTCCCAGTAGACGACTGGGTTGATAGGCCAGATATGGAAGCCTGGTAACGGGTGGAGTTGACTGGTACTAATAGGCCGAGGGCTTGTCCTCAAATGCTCGCGTCCACTGTGTTGGTTCTGAAACCACGACTAGCCCCATGCAGGTCACGCATGGTGCGGCTTGTCAGTTTCATAGTGTTTCGGTGGTCATAGCGTGAGGGAAACGCCCGGTTACATTCCGAACCCGGAAGCTAAGCCTCACAGCGCCGATGGTACTGCAGGGGGGACCCTGTGGGAGAGTAGGACGCCGCCGAACAAATTTTGAGAAAACCCCTGTACCGGTATCGGTACGGGGGTTTTCTGCGTTCCGGGTGTCGTGTCCTCTAGGCTCGGTCGTATGCGTTATGACCTGGTCATTTTCGACAACGACGGTGTCCTCGTGGACAGCGAGCCCATTTCGAATCGGCTGCTGGCCGCCCAGCTGACGGAGCTGGGGCACCCGACCTCGTACGAGGAGTCCATCCGGGACTACATGGGATCGGCGATGCACCGGATCCACGACCTGGTCCTGGAGCGGACGGGGCAGCGGCTGCCCGAGGACTTCGACGAGGTCTTCCACGCCCGCGTGTTCGCCGCGTTCGAGCGGGAGTTGCGGCCCGTGGCCGGGGTGACCGAGGTCCTGGAGAAGCTGGCCGCGGACGGGGTGCCGTACTGCGTGGCCTCCTCCGGGAGCCATGCGCGGATCCGGGTGGGACACCGGACGACCGGACTCGACCGGTGGTTCGACGAGGACAGGATCTTCAGCTCGGAGGACGTGGGGCGGGGCAAGCCGGCGCCCGACCTGTTCCTGTACGCCGCCGAGCGGATGGGGGTGGCCCCCGAGCGCTGTGTGGTCGTGGAGGACTCCCCGCTGGGCGTACAGGCCGCCGTGGCGGCCGGGATGGACGTGTACGGGTTCACCGCCATGACACCGGCCGCCAGGCTCGCGGACGCCGGCCAACTCTTCTCCCGTATGGGCGAGTTGGCTGACCTGCTGATATGACCCCGGTCGGGCGCCCGGGCTGACATTTGTCATGCGGACCTCCGGACGATCGTTTCTACTGCCCGCCCCCGCCCGAGCGGGAAGCTGAGGGCATGACGAAGAACACGGGGACCCAGAACCGGCAGCCGAGCGCGATCGAGAACATCAAGCCGCTGCTCGTCGATGTGGCGGTGCCGCTCGGTGCCTACTACCTCTTCAAGGACGCCTTCGGGCTGAGCACCTTCTCGGCGCTCGCCTGGAGCAGCGTGGTGCCCGCGGCGCGGACGGTGTGGAGCCTGGTCAAGGAGCGGACGGTCAACGGGCTGGCCGGTCTGATCCTCGTCGTCAACGTCGTCTCGCTGGTGCTGAGCTTCGTCTCCGGCGACCCGCGGCTGATGCTCGCCAAGGACGGCGCGGTCAGCAGCACGGTGGCGATCGGGGTCCTGGTCTCGGTGGCGCTCGGCAAGCCGATGATGAGCGCCGGCATGAAGCCCTTCCTGATCAAGGGCGACGCGGCACGGGAGGCCGCCTGGGAGCGGCTCGCATCGGGTGCGGCGGCCGGCTCGGCGGCGTTCCTGCGCAAGGAGCGGCTGTTCTCCCTGGTCTGGGGCGGGGCGCTGCTGCTGGAGTGCGTGGCCCGGGTCGTCGGCGCCTACACCGTCCCCGTGGACACCATGGTCTGGCTGGGCGGGGTCATCATGGCGGTGGTGCTGACGGCCACGTTCGTGGTCAGCGGCGGGGTGGCCGCTGAGCCGATGGGACGGATGATCACCGCCGAGACGGAGGCCGGGACCGGCACCGAGGCGGAGAGCGTCGTCGGCGAGGTCGGGAGCGTCGTCGGCGGGGCCGGGCGGACCGCTGCGGCCGTGACCGCCTGACCGGAGCCGGACGGGCGGGGGTCCCTGAGCGGGATCCCCGCCCGGACGACCGTCGGTAAAGCTGAGGGAAATTCATCTTTGGCTGGATCTACCCACAGGTAGCTCGGGGCCCTACTCTCGCCGCCATGACTGATGTGCTGCGGCGCGGTAGGGCCTCGCTGGCGTTCGGCTTCTTCGCCCAGGGCGCCGCCTTCGCCCTGCTGGTGACGCGTATCCCGGCCGTCCAGGACCGGTACGGCGTCTCCGACGCGCTGCTCCCGGTCTTCCTGGCCGCCGTGCCGATCCTGGCCGGCGTGGGCAGCGTGACCACCGAGCAGCTGGTGAAGCGGGTCCGGCCCAGCCGGCTGCTGCGCTGGTCCCAGCCGGTGGTGCTGCTGGCGTTGCTCGGGGTGGGGGCGGGCGGACCGGGCGAGGTGGCAGCGCTGGCGGTGGCGCTCGGCGTCTTCGGCCTTGCGGTGGGGGCGCTGGACGCGTCCATGAACATGCTCGGTGTCAGCCTCCAGCGGTCGTACGGGCGCAGCATCATGCTCAGCTTCCACGCGGCCTACAGCCTGGGCGGGATCGTGGGGGCCTCGCTGTCCTGGGCCGGGGCGCACTGGCATCTCGCGCTCTGGGTGTCGTACCTGCCGGTGGTGGCCGTGCTGCTGCCGGCGACGCTGACGGCGAGCCGGTGGTACGTCGACGGGGGCGGGGTCGCCGGGTCCGGCGGGGAGGAGCCGGGCGGGGGCGGGACCCTGGTGTTCAAGCTGCTGCTGCCGCTGTGCCTGGTGATGACCTTCGCCTACATCGGGGACTCGACGGTCTCCAACTGGAGCGCGAAGTACCTGAAGGACGTACTGGGCAGCTCGGAGCAGCTGGCGACCGTGCCGTACAACGTGTACATGGTGACCACGCTGGTGGGGCGGACCCTCGGGGACCTCGGGGTGCGGCGGTTCGGGGCGGTGGCGGTCGTCCGGGCCGGGGCGGTGGTCGCGGCGGGCGGGTTCGCGGTGGTGGCCGCGGCGCCCGGCGCCTGGGCCGGGATGCTCGGGTTCACCCTCCTGGGGCTGGGACTGTGCGTGCTGGTGCCGCAGACCTTCGCTGCGGCCGGGCGGCTGTTCCCGGGAGCCTCGGACGCGGCGATCGCGCGGCTGAACATCTTCAACTACGTGGGCTTCCTGATCGGCTCCCCGCTGGTGGGCGCTCTGGGGGACGGCTGGAGCTACCGCGGGGCCATGCTGGTGCCGATGGTGTTGGTGCTGGTGACGCTGGCGTACGCCAGGTCGTTCGCCACTCAACCGGACCGATACGGTGGCGGACATGAGCGGCCGCGCACAGCTGATGTGGGACGAGGCAGTAACGGGCTATGACTTCGGCCCGAGCCATCCGATGGATCCGGTCCGGCTGGATCTGACCCGGCGCCTGGTCGGTGCCTTCGGTCTCGACCGGGAGCTGGCGGTCGTCGCGGCGAAACCGGCCGGCGACTCGACGCTCCGGCTGGTCCACCGGGAGGACTACATCGACGCGGTGAAGGCCGCGTCGGCCGATCCGGCGGGGGCCGACGGGGCGTACGGCCTCGGGACCATCGACGATCCCGCGTTCGCCGGGATGCACGAGGTGTCCGCGCTGATCGCGGGGCAGTCGGTGGGCGCGGCCGAGGCGGTGTGGCGGGGGGACGTCGACCACGCCGTGAACTTCGCGGGCGGGCTGCACCACGCGATGCCGGGCGGGGCCTCCGGGTTCTGCATCTACAACGACGCGTCGCTGGCGATCGCGCGGCTGCTGGAGCTGGGGGCCGAGCGGGTCGCCTACGTGGATGTCGACGTGCATCACGGGGACGGGGTCCAGGCCGCGTTCTGGGAGGACCCCCGGGTGCTGACGATCTCGCTGCACGAGCATCCCCGTACGTTGTTCCCGCAGACGGGGTGGCCCGAGGAGACCGGCGCCGGAGCGGGCGAGGGCGCCGCGGTGAACGTGGCGCTGCCGGCCGGGACCGGGGACGCCGGGTGGGTGCGGGCGTTCCACGCCGTGGTGCCGGAGCTGCTCGCCGAGTTCCGGCCGCAGGTGATCGTCTCCCAGCACGGGGCCGACACCCACTTCGAGGATCCGCTGGCGCATCTGGCCGTCTCGCTGGACGCGCAGCGGGCGGTGCAGGTGGCGTGCCACGAGCTGGCGCACGCGTACGCGGACGGGAAGTGGGTCGCGTTGGGCGGGGGCGGATACGCGGTGGTGGACGTCGTACCGCGCTCGTGGACGCATCTGGTGGGTATCGTGGCCGGGCGGCCGGTGGCTCCGGAGGCGATGATCCCCGAGGCGTGGCGGCAGGAAGTGTTCGCCCGGACCCGGCAGTTGGGCCCGCGGCGGATGACGGACGGGCGGTGGCCGGTGGAGTACGGCGCGTGGGAGGCCGGGTACGACCCCGCGGACCGCGTCGATCAGGCCGTGCTGGCCACCCGGCGGGCGGCGTTCCCGCTGCGGGGCCTGCTGCCCTGAGACCGCTCTCACCGGGCCGTCCCGGACGCACGGGGTGACACCCCCAGGGCTACCCATTAGGCCAACCGTGCGGATTTCCCCTTGTTTCCGCCCTGCCCCTCCCCCCAATGGGCCACCATCGCATCCGTGTTGACCGCCGACCGTCTCCGCGCGCATCTGGTGGCCGTTCGGCTGGCCGGGGTCGTGGCGACCTCGCGGGAGGAGAGCCTGCGGAGTTATCGGCTCTTCGCCGCCCGGGATCCGCGCGTACTGCTCGGGATCGACCCCGAGGGCGTCTGGGGCTACCAGGAGCTGATCGGGCTGATGGCGGCGAAGTGCGGGGTTTCGGCCGACCCTCGGTACACAATCGGACCGGATGTGATCGATCCGGAGCGGACTCTGGCCGCATTGGACGCTTTCGCCGGACGGATCGGAGCGGCGGCCCGGCGCGGTGCGCCCGTGCTGCTGGGTACCGGGCACCCGCAGCGGCTCCTCGGGTTCTACGCCGGCTTGGCGGACGCGCTGTCGGCGGCGGGATGTGAGGTACTCACACCGGCGCAGGGTCACTGTGTCGACATATTGACCCGGTTCGGTCTACGCACCCATCGTCTCGACTACGTACGAGGGGTTGCCCTGGTGCGGGAAGCGGCGAGCGAGCGCCCCGGTTGTGAGCCGGGTGCCCACAGCCACTCGCCGCTCCCGGTTCGGGTCGCGCTGGAGGCCGCGGCGGAGGCCGGCGGGCCGCTGCCCGAGCTGGTGATCGGGGATCACGGCTGGGTCTGCGGCGCAGGTCAGCTGGGGTTCGAGGCCATCGGTCTCGCCGACACCGACGATCCCGCGCTGTTCGTGGGGGAGGCCGAGGGGCGGGTGGCCGTCGTCGTTCCGGTTGATGACGCAGTGCGGTCTAGTTACTACCTGCCGCTGATCCGCTACGTACTCAATCGAGCGTGTCTGTCACAGTAGGCCGCCGATGGGTGCACCTCTTCCCCACTCGCATCACACGCACCTAGTCTGGGGAGTGAGCACGCAACGACGAAGAGTCACCGGAAGGGGAAGCCGGTGGCCGTCGAGTGCGGAAGGTTCAGGTGTGTCATGGCTGCAGCTGGCGAGAGGCCTCTGAACGAGGTTCAGTTCCTTACCGTGGCGGAAGTCGCCTCGGTGATGCGAGTGTCGAAGATGACCGTGTACCGGCTGGTGCACAGCGGTCATCTGCCCGCTATCCGGGTCGGACGTTCGTTCCGTGTCCCGGAACAAGCGGTACACGAGTACCTCCGCGACAGCTATGTGGGGGTGGAGACAGCCTGACGGCGACCCCCTGGTGACCAGGGGGTACCCCCTCGATTACGACCTCGGCGCTCGGTTGGGTAGGCTAGCCCCTCGTAGGTCGTGTGGGCCCATGGCGCCCAAACAACCGAGTGATGAGAAGTGAGCGAGGGTAGTCGTGGGCTCTGTTATCAAGAAGCGGCGCAAGCGGATGGCCAAGAAGAAGCACCGCAAGCTGCTCAAGCGCACGCGCGTTCAGCGTCGCAACAAGAAGTAGTCCGGTCCCCGCGTCAGCGGGGATCCACCGGACTGCGCGACGCAGCGAGAGCGTGACCCTGTGGCCTCCCACCAGTACTGGTGGGAGGCCACAGGCATATACCGATGGGGGAAATTCCGTCACCTCGCGCATCGGGGGTCATCACAGCGCAACGTCGACCGGCTAGGTTGGCCGCACACGGGAACGCGGGATACCGGTTACGCGGAAGGAAGGCGCTGATCTTGGGAAGGGTCGTGCTCGTCACCGGAGTGGCCCGGCAGCTGGGCGGCCGGTTCGTGCGGCGGATCCAGCGGGACCCGGAGGTCGACCGGGTGATCGCCGTGGACGCGGTGCCGCCCGCGCACCATCTGGGCGGGGCCGACTTCATCCAGGCCGACATCCGGCAGCCGACCATCGCCCGGGTGCTCGCCGAGACGGGCGCCGACACGGTCGTCCACATGGACGTGACGGGCACCGCCCTGGGGGGCGGCAGCCGGGCCACGGTCAAGGAGACCAACGTCATCGGCACCATGCAGCTCCTCGGTGCCTGCCAGAAGTCGCCGGCCGTACGGCGCCTGGTGGTGAAGTCCAGTACCAATGTGTACGGGTCGGCACCGCGTGATCCGGCCGTGTTCACCGAGACGACCTCGGCCAAGTCGCTGCCCAGCGGTGGCTTCGCGAAGGACGCCGTCGAGGTCGAGGGGTATGTGCGCGGGTTCGCACGGCGGCGGCCGGACGTCGCCGTGTGCGTGCTGCGCTTCGCCAACATCCTCGGCCCGACCGCCGACACCCCGCTCGCCTCGTACTTCGCGCTGCCCCTGCTGCCGACCGTGTTCGGCTACGACCCGCGCCTGCAGTTCGTGCACGAGGACGACGTCATCGAGGTGCTGCGGCTCGCCTCGCACGAACCGCGCCGGGGCACCCTCAACAGCGGCACCTTCAACATCGCCGGGGACGGTGTGCTGCTGCTCTCCCAGTGCTCCCGGCGGCTCGGGCGGCCCACCGTGCCGCTGCTGCTGCCCGCGGTCACCTGGGCCGGCTCCCTGGTCCGCACGCTCGGTATGACGGACTTCTCGCCGGAGCAGATCCGGCTGCTCACCCACGGGCGTGTGGTGGACACCGTCCAGATGCGCGAGACGCTGGGCTTCGTGCCCCGCTACACCACGGCCGAGACCTTCGCGGACTTCGCGCACGGCCAGGGCCCGGGGCTGCTGCCGCCGGAGGGTCTCGCGGGAGCCGTCGACCGGATCGCCGCGCTGACCGCGAGGGCAGCCGGCCACCCCCAGACGCACAGCGCCAACTGAGGAGAGCGGCAACGATGGCGGACGCCAAGGTCATTCCGTTCGACGACGACCGGACCCGCGGGAACGCCGCACAGCGCCACGCCCGGCGCCGCGGCCCCGGGAGCCGGCGCGGCGGGCTCGGTGAGCCGGGCGAGATCGGTGCCGTCCAGCCCCTGCCGGGCCGGGAGCGGGCGCAGGATGATGGGCTGGTGGGCCGCGAGGAGGAGCCGCTGGAGCAGCCGGAGTCCGATGGGCCGGACGGCGGCCTCGACCGGCGGGTGGCGGCCGGTCTCGCCTTTCTGCGGCGCAGGCTCACCGGGGACTACGACGTCGACGACTTCGGCTACGACGAGGAGCTGACCGACCAGGTCCTGATGTCGCTGCTGCGGCCGGTGTACGAGAAGTACTTCCGGGTCGAGGTGAAGGGCATCGAGAACATCCCCGCCGAGGGCGGGGCGCTGATCGTCGCCAACCACTCCGGCACACTGCCGCTGGACGGCCTGATGATGCAGGTCGCGGTGCACGACCGGCACCCCGCCGGCCGCCATCTGCGGCTGCTCGCCGCCGACCTGGTCTTTGTGCTGCCGGTGGTCAACGAGCTGGCCCGCAAGCTGGGGCACACGCTGGCCTGCGCGGAGGACGCGGAACGGCTGCTGGGCCAGGGCGAGCTGGTCGGGGTGATGCCGGAGGGGTTCAAGGGCATCGGGAAACCTTTCGGCGAGCGCTACAAGCTCCAGCGGTTCGGCCGCGGCGGCTTCGTGTCGACCGCGCTGCGCCAGGGGACGCCGATCATCCCGTGCTCGATCGTCGGGGCCGAGGAGATCTACCCGATGATCGGCAACGCCAAGACCGTCGCCCGGCTGCTGGGCTTCCCGTACTTCCCGCTGACGCCGACCTTCCCGTGGCTCGGCCCGCTGGGTGCGATCCCGCTGCCCACGAAGTGGACGATCCAGTTCGGCGAGCCGATCCCGACGGACGGCTATCCGCTGGAGGCGGCGGAGGACCCGATGCTGATGTTCAACCTGACGGACCAGGTCCGCGAACAGATCCAGCACACGCTGTACAAGCTGCTGGTGCAGCGCAGGTCCGTGTTCTTCTGAGCCGTACGTCTGAGCCGTACGGCCGAGTCCGTCGCTCCGGAGGGGGCGCCCCGCTCGGAAGAGGCGCCCCCACCGGGTCGTACGGCGGCTAGTCCGCGTCCTCGCTGTCGATGCCCAGGCCGGGCAGCAGGTCGGGGATGAGCGGGGGGATCGTGATGTCCGGCTCGCTCGTGGGGGACTTGCCGGCGGACGGGGAGCTGCCGCCGGAACCGATCTTCGGCGGGTCCAGCAGGCCGCCCGTGTCGCCGCCGATGAGACCTCCGCCGAGGCTGCCGGTGGCCGAGCCGCTCGGCGTGCCGGTGCCGGAGTGCTCGCCGGCGGACGGGGTGCGGCCGGCGGAGCTGGACGGGGCCGGCCGGTGGCTGCCGGAGGTGCCGGTGGACGCCGAGCCGGAGCCGCCCCGGTGCTTGCCGTCGCCGGTGCGGGCCGGCGGCTGCGGGAGCAGGGACTGCAACGGCGCGACCTCTTCGTCTATGGCGTCGAAGACGGAGGACACCTGCTGTTTCATGTCGCCCAGCTGGACGGGCAGCTTGTCGCTGAGCGCGCTCCAGGCCTCGCGGTGCGACCGGGAGAAGGCGGACAGCGCCTGGATCGGGCCGAGGGAGTCCGGGTCGGCCTCGTACGCCTCGTGGAGCAGGCGGTGGCCCTCGGTGACATCGTGCCGCATCCCGGAGAGGGTGCGGCGGATCTCGCCGATGGACTCGTGGTCCAGATGGCCGCCCCGGCCGCGCTCCAGCAGCCTGCGGGCCTCGCTGAGCCGGGTGGAGGCCTGGTCGAGGTAGGTCTGACCGCGCTGGTCGTCGCCGTCGGTCAGGTAGTTGAGCTTGAATTCCTCGATGCCGCGCTTCAGGCCGTAGAGCGAGTCGCCGGGCAGGGCGTCGGAGCTGGCGGCGGCGACGCCGCCGAAGGCCCCGGCGGCCACCCCCACACTGAGCCCGCCGGCCGCGAGGCCCTTGGTCAGCCTGGTGCGTGGGCGGAATTTGCCCAGCGGACTCGCGCGGTGCGCGCCCCTGCCCCGGTGCGAGCGCTGCTCCGGTACCGACGCATCCGCCGCCCCCGTGCCCTCCTGGAGCATGGCCTCCATCGCGGCCACCAGCTGGGCCCGTTGGACGACCTTGACCTCGGGATCGAGCTGCGGCTTGGGCAGCGCGCCGAGGTCCGCCGTCAGGGCCAGCAATGGGCCCTGACCGGTCTGTTCCTCGGCGCCCGGCGGTGACTCCGCCGGTGCTGCGGACTGCTCGGCCGCCGGGTCCTGGTCGGACTGCTCCTCCAGGGCCTGGGCGAAGGCGTTCGCCCGCCGGTGCGCCGATACGTTCGCGATCACTGGCGGCACCTCCTCTCGTCATGACGGTCGACTCCCCAGGGGGTCCTGAGGGTTGCACGCCCACGACCACTCCACCCGATCGAGTGATCAGGGTCGGCCAGGACGTGACCACAGGGAGCCTGTATCCCGCACAACGACTGGCGCGGCACTTGGGTTACGGACGACGGATGATCGGATCAGAAAGACAACGGGCCCTCACAGAACGTGAGTTGACCGTCGCCCTCCGTCGCTCCCCGCCACCCCGGCTCAGCGGGCGTCGTCCGGCAGCAGCCGGGCGAGCGTCCGCACGGCGCGGTACTGCAGGGTCTTGATGGCGCCCTCGTTCTTGCCCATCACCCGGGCGGTCTCGGCGACCGAGAGGCCCTGGAGGAAGCGGAGCGTCACACACTCCTGCTGCTGCGGGTTGAGCCGTCGTACGGCGTCCAGCAGGGCGGCGTTCGACAGGGACTCGAGGACGGAGTCCTCCGGGGAGCGCTCGACCTCGTTGGCGTCGAGCATCTCGCCGGTGGTGACCTCCAGCCGGAAGCGGCTGGACTTGAAGTGGTCCGCGACCAGGTTCCGGGCGATGGTCACCAGCCAGGCCCCGAAGTCGCGGCCCTGCCAGGTGAACGTGCCGATTCTGCGCAGCGCCCGCAGAAAGGTCTCGCTGGTGAGGTCCTCGGCGGTCGCCCGGCCGCCGACGCGGTAGTAGATGTACCGGTAGACGGTGTCGCTGTACTGGTCGTAGAGCCGCCCGAATGCCTCGGCCTCGCCGGCCTGGGCGCGTTCGACGAGGTCCATCATCCGGGCGCTGTCGCTGTCGGCGGCCGGACGGCGGGCGGTGGCCGCGCCGGTGGCACGCCCTCGTCTGCCGACGGCGGCGCTGCTTTCGGCCAGTGCGTAGCACGGGCCGACGGGCGCGGCGGCGAAGGCGGGGACGGCGTACGCGGGGGGGACGAGGCCGCGCAGCGTTTCCTTTACCGTCGCGACGGTTGCGCGCAGCGTAGCCAGGCCCGAGGCGTCAACCCCGACGTGTGGGTACACGGGACTCCCAGAGGCAGAGCTTCCATCACGTGCAGTGCGGGACCTTTCACCCGTCGTAGCGACGGAGGGGTACCGGTTTGCGTCTGAGGAGAATAACGCTTCGTGCAGGCCCTGCTACACCGAGTTGCTCAAATCATCGATTGCGTCGCATCTGTAACCGTTTGATGTCAGGTCAAGTTCCGTAAGGTGATCGGTTGTTGACCGGAAAAGGGCGAGTTTCGGTGAAGTGCGGGGCGTGTTGAACAATGTGATGTACACGGGCCCGTTCAAAGGGGCCGCGGCCGGGGGCGGGGTGCCGCGGCCCGCCGCCGGGGGCGCGGCCGTTACCGGCGGCGCCGGCTCAGGGCGATCGCCGCGGCGGTGCCGCCGGCCACCGCGCCCACGCCGGCCGCCGCCGGGATGCCGACCTTCGCCGCCTTGCGGCCCGTGCGGTAGTCCCGCAGGCGCCATTCCTGCTCCCGGGCGTGTTTGCGCAGCTTGGTGTCCGGGTTGATGGCGTAGGGGTGGCCGACCAGGGACAGCATCGGGATGTCGTTGTGGCTGTCGCTGTAGGCCGCGCAGCGGGACAGGTCGAGGTGCTCGGCGGCGGCCAGGGCGCGGACCGCCTCCGCCTTGGCGGGGCCGTGCAGCGGCTCGCCGACCAGCTTGCCGGTGTAGACGCCGTCCACCGACTCGGCCACCGTGCCGAGGGCGCCGGTCAGGCCGAGGCGGCGGGCGATGACCTGGGCGATCTCGACGGGGGCCGCGGTGACCAGCCAGACCTTCTGGCCCGCGTCCAGGTGGGCCTGGGCGAGGGCGCGGGTGCCGGGCCAGATGCGGTCGGCCATGTACTCGTCGTAGATCTCCTCGCCGATCGACTCCAGCTCGGCGACGCGGTGGCCCTTGACGATCGACAGGGCCGAGTCGCGGACGTCCTGCATGTGCTCGGGGTCCTCGACGCCGGCCAGCCGGAACCACGCCTGCTGCCAGGCGAACCGGGCGAGGTCGCGGGTCTCGAAGAACTTGCGCTTGTACAGGCCCCTGCCGAAGTGGAAGATCGCGGCGCCCTGCATCACCGTGTTGTCGAGGTCGAAGAAGGCGGCGGCCCTGTCGTCACCGGTGACCGGGAACTCCGGTTCCTCGGGCGTGGCGCGCGGGGCCTCCTGGGAGGACTTGCGGGCAGCCTCCGCCGAGGCCTCGCCTGCCAACACGCTCCGCGCCGTGGCGGAGCGCCTACGGGGGGTGAGCCATCCGAGAGCGGCCATGACGTGAGCATAGCCAGTCTGTTCGGTGGTTCCGGAGTCGAGAGGTTGGCGGGGTGTGAACTCTGCGCGACCGAGCCGTTAAAGAGGCGATCCGGAATGGGCGCGGAGCGCGCGAGAATGGCCCCTATGAGCCCTCTTTTCCGACGCAAGGCCGAGCCGCGGGCCCGGCTGGTCACCCTCGTGCGCAAGCCCGGCTGCCACCTGTGCGACGACGCGCAGGTGGTGGTCGACAAGGTCTGCGGCGACCTCGGCGTGCCGTGGGAGCCGAAGGACATCACCGAGGACCGGGAGCTGCACGAGCGGTACTGGGAGCAGATCCCGGTCGTACTCATCGACGGTGAACAGCACACCTTCTGGCGCGTGAACGAGGAGCGACTGCGCCGCGCACTGACCGACTAGTACAAACCAGCCGGAAAGTCGCTTAGGATCGACGGCGGTTTGGTCTCGGGGGCGGGATTCGTGAGGAGAGTGTGCGGTTTTGCCCCCAGTAACGAAGGAACGTCGGTGCGTATGCGCCGGTTCCCGCCGTGGGCGCGAAACGTGCGTGACGCCGGTCACTTCTGGTGGGCAAAACGGACACCATCTTTGTGCACGCGTTCACAAAGACATAGCCTGCTGTCGACGGGGCGGTCTGGGGACGTATGACCGCCTGCAGCCCCGCTCTACCCGCAGGAGCACCGTGGCAACTGGCCGAACACACCGACCGGCGACCCGTAGCCGAGGGATTCCCGAGGCCACCGTCGCCAGGCTTCCGCTGTACCTCCGAGCCCTGACCGCACTGTCGGAACGCTCGGTACCCACGGTCTCCTCCGAGGAGCTGGCCGCGGCGGCGGGGGTCAACTCCGCCAAGCTGCGCAAGGACTTCTCCTACCTGGGTTCCTACGGAACGCGCGGTGTCGGCTACGACGTGGAGTATCTCGTCTACCAGATCTCCCGCGAACTCGGCCTGACCCAGGACTGGCCGGTTGTGATCGTCGGTATCGGCAACCTCGGCGCCGCCCTGGCCAACTACGGCGGCTTCGCCTCCCGCGGCTTCCGGGTCGCCGCGCTGATCGACGCCGACCCGGCGATGGCCGGAAAGCCGGTCGCGGGCATCCCGGTGCAGCACACCGACGACCTTGAGAAGATCATCAAGGACAACGGCGTGTCCATCGGTGTCATCGCCACCCCCGCCGGTGCCGCCCAGCCGGTCTGCGACCGGCTCGTGGCCGCCGGTGTGACCTCCATCCTGAACTTCGCGCCGACCGTGCTGTCCGTCCCCGAGGGCGTCGACGTGCGGAAGGTCGACCTCTCCATCGAGCTGCAGATCCTCGCCTTCCACGAGCAGCGCAAGGCCGGCGAGGAGACCGCGGCGGGCGACGGCGCGCGGCCCGCCGCCACCGCGCGCGGTGCCGCCGTCGGCGACTCCGCCGACCAGGGGCCCGACGGGGACGTCCCCGCCGTGATGCCGGCATGAGTCTCCTCGTCGTCGGACTGAGCCACCGCAGCGCCCCGGTCAGCGTGCTGGAGCGGGCGGCGCTGACCGCGGACGCCCAGATCAAGCTCGTCCAGGACACGGTCGCCGCCGAGCCCGCCACCGAGGCCGCGGTGCTCGCCACCTGCAACCGCATCGAGCTCTACGCCGACGTGGACAAGTTCCACGCCGGTGTCGCCGAGCTGTCCACGCTGCTCGCCCAGCACAGCGGGGTCGGCCTGGAAGAGCTGACGCCCTATCTGTACGTGCACTACGAGGACCGGGCCGTCCACCACCTCTTCTCGGTGGCCTGCGGGCTCGACTCGATGGTCGTCGGCGAGGGCCAGATCCTCGCTCAGATCAAGGACTCCCTGGCCCGCGCCCAGGAGCTGCACAGCGCGGGCAAGCTGCTGAACGACCTGTTCCAGCAGGGCCTGCGGGTCGGCAAGCGCGCCCACTCGGAGACCGGCATCGACCGCGCGGGCCAGTCCCTCGTCACCTTCGGCCTAGAACAGCTGGCCGCGGGCGGCGACGTGCGGGACTGGGCGGCCGGGCGGAAGGCGCTGGTCATCGGCGCCGGTTCGATGTCGTCCCTGGCAGCGGCGACGCTCGCGCGCGCCGGGGTCGGCGAGATCGTCGTCGCCAACCGCACCGTCGAGCGCGCCGAGCGGCTCGCGCAGCTGATCGAGGAGCAGTACGGACCCGGCCTCGCCGAGGGCCGGGACACGGGCTCCGTGACCTCCCGCGCGGTGCGGATGGACGCGGTGGCCGACGAACTGACACGTGCCGACGTGGTCGTCTCCTGTACCGGGGCGACGGGGCTCGTGCTCACGGCGGAAGCGGTCGCCCAGGCCGTCGAGGGCCGCACCGGGCAGCCCGTCGCCGAATTCGCCGACACCCCCGGTACCACCGACCCGGCCCGTACGGCCGCGAAGACCAGGGCGCCGCTGCCGCAGGCCGGCGCCGACGAGAACTGCCCGCTGGACCTGGCCGCCGCGCAGCCCGGCTTCTCCGTCATGGGCGAGGCCGCCGTGGCCGGCATGGACGCCGCCACCCTGGAGCAGCACGCGGCCTGGGCCGGCGGCGGCACCTCCCTGTTCGAGCGGAACCGGGAAGCCGGCGCGGGCACGGCCGACCGCCGGGAGCGGCGCACGCCCGAGGCGGACACCGAGCTGATCACCGCGCTGGCCGCGACCGCCGCCACGGCCGGCCGCATCCCCGAGCGGCGCACGGCGGAGCCGGTGGCCGAGCGCCCGGCGCCCGTCCTCTTCCTCCTCGACCTGGCCATGCCCCGCGACATCGACGCGGCCGCGCACCGCCTGGCCGGGGTGCGCCTGGTGGACATCGAGTCGCTGGCGGAAGCCTCCGCCGACGCGCCGATGGCGGCCGACGTGGACCAGGTCCGGCGTATCGTCTCCGACGAGGTCGCGGCCTTCGGCGCGGCGCAGCGGGCGGCGCACATCACCCCGACCGTGGTCGCGCTGCGCACCATGGCCGCCGATGTCGTCGCCGGTGAGATCGCCCGCCTCGACGGCCGCCTGCCCGGCCTGGACGAACGCCAGCGCGGCGAGATCCGCCAGGCCGTGCACCGGGTCGTCGACAAGCTGCTGCACGCGCCGACCGTACGGGTCAAGCAGCTCGCGGCCGAGCCCGGCGGCGCCGGGTACGCGGACGCGCTGCGCACGCTGTTCGACCTCGACCCCGAGACGGTCGCCTCCGTCTCCCGGGCCGAGGACAGCATGGAGAACGAGAACCGAGGGCCAGCATGAGTGAGAAGGCACTGAGGCTGGGGACGAGGCGGAGCAGACTCGCCATGGCCCAGTCCGGGCAGGTGGCGGAGGCCGTCCGCCAGGTGACCGGGCGGCCCGTCGAACTGGTCGAGATCACCACGTACGGCGACACCTCCCGGGAGCACCTGGCGCAGATCGGCGGCACCGGCGTCTTCGTGACGGCGCTGCGCGACGCGCTGGCGCGGGGCGAGGTCGACTTCGCGGTTCACTCGCTCAAGGACCTGCCGACCGCGCAGCCCGAGGAACTGGCCCTGGCCGCCATACCCTTGCGCGAGGACCCGCGGGACGTGATCGTCGCGCGCGACGCGCTGAAGTTCACCGACCTGCCGCGCGGGGCGCGCATCGGCACCGGTTCGCCGCGCCGCATGGCGCAGCTGAACGCGTACGCCCGCGCCCACGGCCTGGACATCGAGACGGTCCCGATCCGCGGCAACGTGGACACCCGCATCCGGTACGTCCACGACGGCGAGCTGGACGCGGTCGTGCTGGCCGCCGCCGGACTCAACCGGATCGGCCGCATCGACGAGGTGACCGACTTCCTGTCGGTCGACACGATTCTGCCCGCCCCCGGCCAGGGGGCCCTGGCGATCGAGTGTGCCGCGGACCACGCGGAACTGATCGCCGCGCTCGGCGAACTCGACGACCCGTTCACGCGGGCCGCCGTCACCGCCGAACGATCACTGCTCGCCGCCCTGGAGGCCGGTTGCAGCGCACCTGTGGGTGCGCTGGCCGACCTTCCCCCCCTCTCGGCTCCGCTCGAGCGGGGGGACCCCCAGGCCGACGGGCAGATTGTCAAGGAAATGCGCCTGCGGGGCGTCGTCGGCACGACCGACGGCACCCGTATGGTGCAGCTGTCCACCACCGGTTCCGTGCCCCAGACGCACGACGGGGCGATGGCACTCGGTCGCGAACTCGCCACCGAGATGCTCGCCCAGGGCGCGGCCGGTCTGATGGGGGAGCGAGCACAGTGAGCCCCACCGCCTTTCCCGCCGCCGGTCCGGAACACGGGCACGTCACCTTTCTCGGTGCCGGACCCGGGGATCCGGGACTGCTGACTCTGCGCGCCGTGGAGGCGCTGTCGAACGCGGACGTCCTGGTCGCCGAGCACGAGGTGCTCGACGTGATCAGGGCGCACGCGCGGCACGGCGTATCCGTCGTGCACACGGACGCGGATCCCTCCGCGGTCTCGCCGCCGGGCACGGGCACGCCCCAGCTGACGGTGGTTGACGGCACGTCAACACCCGCCGCTGTCCCGGCTGCTGCCCGGGATGCCGCTCATCTTGTCATGGAGGCCGCACGGGGCGGCAGGCGGGTCGTCCGTGCGGTGTCCGGGGACCCGGGACTTGATACGTACGCGGCCGGGGAAATGCTCGCCTGTGCCGCCGCCGGGGTGCCCTTCGAGGTCGTCCCCGGTGTCGCGGCGGCGGTCGGCGTGCCCGCGTACGCCGGGGTGCCGCTGCGCGGCGCGCAGGGCGCGGACGTCCGGTTCGTGGACGCCCGTACCGCCTCCGACCGCTGCTGGACGGAGGTGGGCGCGTCGGACGGCACGGTGGTGGTGTCGACGACCCTGGACTCCGTGGCCGCGGCGGCCGGCGAGCTGGTCGCCGCGGGCCGCAAGCCGGACACCCCGCTGACGGTGACGATCGCCGGTACGACGACCCGCCAGCGCACCTGGACGGCGACGCTCGGCACGATCGCGCAGACGCTGAAGCAGGCGAAGGTGCTGCCGTCTCCGGACGGCGGCCGGCCGGTGATAGCCGTGGTCGGCGAGCGCTCCGTCGCCGACCGGCGCGACCAGCTGTCGTGGTTCGAGTCCAAGCCGCTGTTCGGCTGGAAGGTGCTCGTGCCGCGTACGAAGGAGCAGGCGGCGTCGCTCTCCGACCAGCTGCGGTCCTACGGTGCCGTGCCGCACGAGGTCCCGACGATCGCCGTCGAGCCGCCGCGCACGCCCCAGCAGATGGAACGTGCCGTCAAGGGTCTGGTGACCGGCCGGTACGAGTGGATCGCCTTCACCTCCGTCAACGCGGTGAAGGCCGTGCGCGAGAAGTTCGAGGAGTACGGCCTCGACGCCCGTGCCTTCGCGGGCATCAAGGTGGCCGCGGTGGGCGAGCAGACCGCCAAGGCGCTGGTCGCCTTCGGTGTGAAGCCGGACCTGATCCCGTCGGGCGAGCAGTCGGCCGCGGGTCTGCTGGAGGACTGGCCGCCGTACGACCCGGTGTTCGACCCGATCGACCGGGTCTTCCTGCCGCGGGCCGACATCGCCACCGAGACCCTGGTCGCCGGGCTCATCGAGCTGGGCTGGGAGGTGGACGACGTCACGGCCTACCGGACCGTGCGGGCGTCGCCGCCGCCGGCCGACACCCGGGAGGCGATCAAGGGCGGCGGCTTCGACGCCGTGCTCTTCACGTCGTCGTCCACGGTGCGGAACCTGGTGGGTATCGCGGGCAAGCCGCACAACGTCACCGTGATCGCGTGCATCGGCCCGGCCACGGCCAAGACGGCCGAGGAGCACGGGCTGCGGGTCGACGTGATGGCTCCGGAGCCGTCGGTGCACAAGCTGGCCGAGGCGCTGGCCGACTTCGGCATGAAGCGGCGCACCGCCGCGCTGGAGTCGGGGGACCAGGTGACGCGGCCGAGCGAGCGCCGGCCGGGTTCGCGGCGCCGGCGCACGACCACCTGAGGCACCTGAGGCACCGGGGGCTTCGCCGAGGTCCAGGGGGCTCCGTCCCCTTGGACCTCCGTTCCCCCCTGCCCGGCGCCCGCGCGTCCTGGTCGGGGGCCCGGGCGTCCGACACGGCGTCGGCAAAGGCGGGAGCCGGGCGGGCGTAGCGTAGAAGGCATGTCGAAGTACGGATCCTTCCCCGGTACCCGTCCCCGGCGGCTGCGGACCTCGCCCGTCATGCGGCGGATGGTCGCCGAGACGCGGCTGCACCCCGCCGACTTCATCCTCCCGGCGTTCGTCCGGGAAGGCGTCGGCGAGCCGGTGCCGATCACGGCGATGCCCGGGGTCGTGCAGCACACCCGGGACAGCCTGAAGAAGGCCGCGCTGGAGGCCGTGGAGGCCGGGATCTCCGGGATCATGCTGTTCGGCGTGCCGGAGGAGGGCAAGAAGGACGCCCTCGGGACCGAGGGCACCGATCCCGACGGGATCCTCCAGGTCGCCCTCCGGGACGTGCGCGCCGAGGTCGGGGACGACCTGCTCGTCATGTCCGACCTGTGCCTGGACGAGTTCACCGACCACGGGCACTGCGGGGTGCTGGACGCCGAGGGGCGCGTCGACAACGACGCCACCCTGGAGCGGTACGCCGAGATGGCCCAGGTGCAGGCCGACGCCGGCGCCCATGTCGTCGGCCCCAGCGGAATGATGGACGGCCAGATCGGCGTCGTCCGCGACGCGCTCGACCAGATCGGGCGCGAGGACGTCGCCGTCCTCGCCTACACCGCCAAGTACTCCTCCGCCTTCTACGGCCCCTTCCGCGAGGCCGTCGGCTCCTCGCTGCAGGGCGACCGCAAGACCTACCAGCAGGACCCGGCCAACTGGCGCGAGTCCCTGCGGGAGCTGGAGCTGGACCTGGCCGAGGGTGCCGACATGGTGATGGTCAAGCCGGCCGGCCCCTACCTCGACATCCTCGCCCGGGTGGCGGACGCCGTGGACGTGCCCGTCGCCGCCTACCAGATCTCCGGCGAGTACGCGATGATCGAGGCCGCCGCCGAGAAGGGCTGGCTGGACCGGGACCGGGCCATCGTCGAGACCCTGACCGGCATCAAGCGGGCCGGGGCGCGCACCATCCTCACCTACTGGGCCACCGAGGTGGCCCGGCAGCTGCGCTAGCCGGCGGCGCCGCTCACCAGCCGAGGGCGTCGCCCGTCTCCTGCTGCCAGTACGTCACCCGCAGCGAGCTGTCGTAGTGGACGCCCTTGGCGGGCAGGGACGGGGTCGCGGCGGGACCGCCGTCGCTGTTCGGGGTGCGGCCCTGGAAGGCCAGGGTCAGCTTCTTCGCGGTCGTCCCGCCGGTGCCGCCCCCGTCGGCGGCCGACAGCAGCACACCCGCGTACCCCGACTCGCCGGGCGCCAGGGTGACCACGGCCTGCGGGTGGCTGTCCTTGACCGGCTGCGGCACCCACTGCATCTCGTCGAAGCGCAGCACCGGGTAGTACGGCAGGGCGCAGGTCTTGCCCCCGGTGTTCTTCACCGTGATCAGCAGGTGGTTGAGGGGCCGGGTGACCGGCTGGGCGGTGACGGCGGTGTTCGCGCCGTTGCACAGCACCACCGAGCCGCCGCCCCCTCCGCTCCCGGCGGCGGAGGTCTCCGGCTCGGCGCCGGGCGTGCCGGTCCGGGCCACGGGCGTGCCGCCGGCCGTACCGCCGCCGGAGCCGCCGGTGCCGTCACTGCCGCCGGATCCGCCGGATCCGGTGGACCCCGTGGATCCGGTGGATCCGGTGGTGGCCGCGGGGGTTCCGGAAGCGGACGTCCGTGGCGGCGCCGGCCGGGCGGCGCCCTCGTCCTTGGTGCCCGTGCCGTTGCCGCACGCCGTGAGCGCCAGGGCGGCGACGGCGGTGCCGGTGGCGGCGAGCAGACGAACATGGCGCATACGCATGGCAAGTCCTCTTTCGGGCTGGGCCGGTTGGCGTGCTTGGATGGCCACAGCCTGTGCGCGGGCCCGTCCCGGTCGCCAGTAGCCGCCGGTAATCCGGGACGCTGGAACACCCGCACTGGCTTGACCTGCGAGAACAACCCTTCCCTGGAACGCCGGGGTGGGACGAGGGGGAGTGGGGGGAACAGTGTCGGAGGGCACGTCCGGGAGCGGTTTCGCCGAGCTGCTGCGGGAGTTGAAGGACCGCTCGGGGCACAGCTACGGCACGCTCGCCAAGCGGCTCCACATGAGCACGTCGACGCTGCACCGCTACTGCAACGGGGACGCCGTACCGGCGGACTACGCGCCTGTGGAGCGGCTGGCCCGGCTGTGCAAGGCCACGCCCGAGGAACTGGTGGAGCTGCACCGCCGGTGGGTGCTGGCGGACGCGGTACGGGGCCGGAAGGCGCCGGAGCCGACGGCGCTCGCGCCGGTGACACCTGAGCCGGCGACAGCTGAGCCGGTGGCGCAGGAGCCGGCGGAGCCTGAGCCGGCGGCCGAGGACACGCCCGCGCCGGCCCCGGAGAAGACGCCGGCAACGGCGGAGACGCCGGAGACGGCGGTGGCGGCCGGCGGCCCCGGACGCCGCCGGCGGCCCGTGGTGCTCGCCGCCCTCGCCGTCACCGCGCTCCTCGGCGGTGTGACGGTCGCCCTGAACCTGCCCTCGGACGACACGAAGCAGGACGGCAAGGCCACCACGACCACCGCGGGGGACGCCGCCCGGCACAGCGCCCAGGCCACCCCGGAATCCGGCAGCCCGACACCGCACCGGTCCGCGACCCGCCCGGCCTCCCCCTCCGCGACGGCCCCGGCCACCCCCGGCGGCACGCCCACGGACGAGCCGGCCGCGTCCGCGCCCCGGAAGTCGTCCGCCGCCCCGCCCCTCACCGTCACCACCCACCCCTACAGCTGGGAGAGCCCCTGCACCCAGCACTACCTGATCGACCGGCCGCCGACCGCCGTGTCACCGCCGCCGCTGGAGCAGGACGCGCCCGCCTGGGTCGACGTGCACAAGGCGGTGTCGGCGGGGGAGCAGTACGTCACCTTCACCGTGCAGGGCACCGGCAGCGAGACCGTCGTCCTGGACGGGATGACCGTGCGCATGGCGGGCAAGCGGTCCCCGCTCGCCTGGAACGACTACGCCATGGGCTACCCGGGCGTCGGCTGCGGCGCCGGTGTGCCGACCCACTCCTACACGGTCGCCCTGGACGCGATGCGCCCCGCGCCCGTACCCGAGGCGGGCGGCGGCGACTTCCCGTTCAAGGTGAGCCAGTCCGACCCCGAGGTCTTCTACGTCCTGGCCGACGCCTCCGCGTACGACGTCAGCTGGTACCTGGAGCTGTCCTGGTCCAGCGGGAACCGGCACGGCACGCTGGTGGTCGACGACGCCGGCCGCCCGTTCCGCACCAGCGGCAACAACGGGCGGCCCGCGTACGCCTTCCCGCTCGGCGGCGACAAGTGGCGGCCGGCGTCCAAGACGGACTGACGGCCGGTCAGTCCCACCAGAAGGACCAGCTGGTGGCGCCGACCAGCTCGGCGGCGTACTCCCGCACGCTCCCCGGGCCGCTCTGCGCCACGCTGTTCGGGCACAGGGCGTAGTGCTCGGCGGCCAGTGCCTCGGCCTGGTCGGCCGTGGCGGGCGGCGCGGCGACGGACACCACCAGGGCGTCGGCGCCCAGGGCCACGATCCGGATGCCGAACCGGTCCTCCCAGGACCGCAGCACCGCGGAGATCCGGGCCACGTCCCCCTCGTAGTTCAGCGGCCCCGTCCAGCCGATCGCCGCGGGTATGTCGGCGGACCGGCGGGCCGGGACCAGCGCCAGATACGGCTCCTCCACCCACTCGGCCCAGGTGCTCCGGTCGCGGTTCAGCTCGTCCGCGACCTGCGCGGCACGCAGCTCCGGGTCGGCGGAGAGCACTCCGGGGGCGGCGAGCCCCGGCCACTCGGCGCCGAACGGCTCGGTCTCCTCGGTGACATGACCGTCCGTCTCCTCCGTCCAGTACTCCGCGAGGACCTCCTCGGCGTCGTGGTCCCCCGGGTACGACACCTCGCCGGGCGCGAGTCCCCAGTCCTCGACGCCGGCCCGGCAGCCGGCCAGGTCCACCAGCACCGGAAGCAGCCCCGCGCGGGCCGCGGGCGCCCCCAGCGCCTTCCAGGTGCCGGGCGAGGCGGGCTTCGCCGCGTGCCACAGCAGGGGTTCGTGCCAGGACCCGTCGTCCGTCTCGTCTACCAGCCTGCCGGGCGGCAGTTGAAGCCCCAGCGAACGCCCACTGGGGTCGGTGGCCAGCGTGGGCAGCGGGTTGGGAAGAGTCGCCATGCCGGTGACTGTAGGGGCAGCCACTGACAATCGCCCCGGGGGCCCGGCCGGCCGCCGGCCGCAGCCCCGCAGGGGCCGCGGGGTCAGGCCAGCGTGGTGATGCAGAACGGGTGGCCGGCCGGGTCCAGCAGGACCCGCCAGCGGTCCGGCTCCGGCTGTGAATCGGGCCGGGTGGCGCCCCGCGCGAGCAGTTCGGTCTCGGCGCCGTCCAGGTCGTTGACGCCCACCTCGATATGGGCCTGCTTCTCCTGGGCGGGGTCCGGCCAGGTGGGCCGGCGGTAATCGGGCAGCCGGTGGAAGGCCAGGCCGGCCGCGCCGCCCTCGCCGCCCAGCATGACGAAGTCGTCCGAGGAGAAGGCGACCGGCAGCCCGAACATCTCGCCGTAGAAACGGGCCAGTTCGGCCGGGTCGGCGCAGTCGAAGGTGACGGCGACATAGCGGAAAGCGGCTGCGGAAGCGGAATGCGTGCTCATGGGGGAGACGGTAGGACGGGACCAGGACAGTTCCGGTCCTGGTCATGCGGACCGGTGTGGAAGACTTCCGCCGTGCTCAGCGCCTCCGCCCGTCTGCTGCGCCTGCTCGCGCTGCTGGCCGCCCGGCCCGCCTGGACCTGCGCCGAACTGGCCGAACGCATGGCCGTCACCGACCGCACCGTGCGCCGGGACATCGCCAAGCTGCGGGAACTCGGCTACACCGTCGACTCCGACGCCGGCCCCTGGGGCGGCTACCGGCTCCGGGCCGGTGCGCGCGTACCGCCGCTGATCCTGGACGACGAGGAGGCGCTGGCCGTGGCCGTCGGGCTGCGGGAGGCCGCGCTGGGCGGCGCTCTCGGCGGGGACCAGGCCGCGCTGTCCGCACTGCTCAAACTGCGCCAGGTGCTGCCGCCCCGGATCGCCGAGCGGCTCGGCGCGTGGGACGACGCCTTCGTACGGCTGCCCCGGCCCGGGGCGCCCCAGATCGGGCCCGGCATGCTGCTGGAACTGGCCGCCGCCTGCCGGCGCGGCGAACGCGCCCGGCTGACCTACCGCGACGGACACGACCGCACCACCGTCCGGGACGTCGACCCCTACCGGCTCGTCCACACCGGGCGGCGCTGGTACTTCGTCGCCCGGGACGTGGCCCGGGGCTGGCGCACCTTCCGCGCCGACCGCGTCGAACGGCTCACCCCCACCGGACACCCCGTGGACCTCGCCGACCCGCCCGACCCGGCCCAGCTCGTCTCCCGCAACACCGCGAACGGCCCCTACCCGCTGTCCGCGACCATCCGCCTGCCGCTCCCCCTCGACCAGGCGCTGCGGATCGTGCCGCCCACCGTCGGCACCCACCGCTCCGACGGACCGGACGCCACCGTGATCGACATCGGCGGCCCCGACCCGGACGGCCTCGCCCGCTATCTGCTCGGCCTCGCGACCCCGCTGCGCGTCCTCGGCCCGGACTCGGTGCGCCGGGCCCTGGTCCGCCGCACCCTGGAACTCCTCGCCGCCCAGACGGCCGACGGCCCGCCCCCGGGGTGAGGGCGGGCCGTCGGCCGTACGGATGCGTGCCGTGCGGTCAGAGCTTGTCGGGCGTCCTGATGCCCAGCAGGGCCATGCCCTGGTGCAGGGTGCGGGCGGTCAGGTCCACCAGGAACAGCCGGTTCTCCACGACCTCCGCCGGGTTGTCGGCGGACAGCACCTGGCACTGGTCGTAGAACGTCGTCAGGTGCGACGCCAGCTGGTAGAGGTACGCGGCCAGCTTGTGCGGCTCGTAGGCCGCCGCCACCTCCAGGAGCGTCTCCGCGAACTGGTCCAGGTGCAGGCCGAGGGCCCGCTCCGCCGGGGCCAGGGCCAGCTCCGGGTGCGGCACCGGACGGGCCTCGCCCGCCTTGCGCAGGATGGACTGGATCCGGGCGTAGGCGTACTGGAGGTAGACGGACGTGTCGCCGTTGAGCGAGACCATCTGGTCCAGGTCGAACTTGTAGTCCCGGACGGCGGAGGTGGACAGGTCCGCGTACTTGACCGCGCCGATACCGACGAAGCGGCCGTTCTCCGTGATCTCCTGCTCGGTCAGGCCCACCTTCTCGGCCTTCTCCCGGACGACGGCCGTCGCGCGCTCGACCGCCTCGTCCAGCAGGTCCTCCAGCTTGACCGTCTCGCCCGCACGCGTCTTGAACGGCTTGCCGTCCTTGCCGAGGATCGTGCCGAACGCCAGCTGCACCGCCGTGACGTCGTCGTTCAGCCAGCCCGCCCGGCGTGCGGTCTCGAAGACCATCCGGAAGTGCAGGGCCTGCCGGGCGTCCACCACGTACAGCAGGGTGTTCGCCTTCAGGTTGAAGACGCGGTCGCGGATCGCGGACAGGTCGGTGGCCGCGTAGCCGTAGCCGCCGTCCGACTTCTGCACGATCAGCGGGACCGGGTTGCCGTCCGGGCCCTTGACGTCGTCGAAGAAGACGCACAGGGCGCCCTCGGAGCGGACCGCGACGCCCGACTCCTCCAGCAGCCGGCAGGTCTCGGCCAGCATGTCGTTGTAGCCGGACTCGCCGACGATGTCCGGGTCCCGGACCTCCATGTCCAGCTTCTCGAAGACGGAGAAGAAGTAGATCTTCGACTCGTCCACGAACTTCTGCCACATCGCGAGGGTCTTCGGGTCGCCCGCCTGGAGGTCCACCACCCGGCGGCGGGCCCGCGTCTTGAACTCCTCGTCCGAGTCGAACAGCTTCCGCGCGGTCTTGTAGAGGCGGTCGAGGTTCGACATCGCCTCCTCGCCGGTGACCTGGGCCTCCTTGTGGTCCAGCTCGTGCGGGTGCTCGTCCAGGTACTGGATGAGCATGCCGAACTGGGTGCCCCAGTCGCCGATGTGGTGGCGCCTGACCACGTTCTCGCCGGTGAACTCCAGCAGCTGCACCACGGAGTCGCCGATCACGGCGGAGCGCAGATGGCCGACGTGCATCTCCTTCGCCACGTTCGGCTGGGCGTAGTCGATCACCGTCGTGCCCGGGTGCTCGGCGAACGGCACGCCGAGGCGGCCCGCCTCGTCCGCGTACCGCGCGGCCAGGTTCTCGGTGATCGCGCGGTCCGCGATCGTGATGTTGAGGAAGCCGGGACCCGACACCTCGACGTCCTTGATCACATCACCCGTGACGATCCGGGAGACGACCTGCGCGGCCAGCTCCCGCGGGTTCGCCTTCGCCTTCTTGGCCAGCGCCAGGATCCCGTTGGCCTGGAAGTCGGCCCGGTCGCTTCGTCGCAGCAGCGGGTCCGCGCCGGCGGCCTCCGGCAGGGTGGCCGAGAGGGCGGACGCGAGGTGCTGCTGGACGTTGTCGCTGAGGGACGTGACCGAGGCCATAGGAATGGGTGCCGTTCTCCTCGTGGGGTGGATAGACCCAGCCAGTATCCCACGGGGGGTAAAGCGGTTTTCCCGGTCACGGGGCGGTCTGTGAGAATGGGGTGTCACCCCGTTCAGAAAGAAGGACGTGCCGATCGTGGCCCAGAGCACCGAGACCACCGACTGGGTCTCCCGTTTCGCGGACGAGGTCATCGAGGAGTCGGAGCGCCGGGCCCCGGGCAAACCGGTCGTCGTCGCTTCGGGCCTCTCCCCCTCGGGGCCGATCCACCTCGGCAACCTGCGCGAGGTCATGACCCCGCACCTCGTCGCCGACGAGGTCCGCCGCCGCGGACACCAGGTCAGGCACCTGATCTCCTGGGACGACTACGACCGCTACCGCAAGGTCCCGGCCGGAGTCGCGGGCGTCGACGAGACCTGGGCCGAGCACATCGGCAAGCCGCTGACCGCCGTGCCCGCCCCGAAGGGCTCGGCGCACCCGAACTGGGCCGAGCACTTCAAGGCCGCCATGGTCGAGTCGCTGGCCGAGATGGGCGTCGAGTTCGACGGCATCAGCCAGACCGCGCAGTACACCGCGGGCGTCTACCGCGAGCAGATCCTGCACGCCATGAAGCACCGCGGCGACATCGACGCGATCCTCGCCCAGTACCGCACCAAGCCGAAGGCCAAGAAGCCCCAGCAGAAGGCCGTCGACGAGGCCGAACTGGAGGCCGAGGAGGGCTCCGGCGCCGCCGCCGAGGACGACGGCAGCGCCGGCTCCGCCGGCTACTTCCCGTACAAGCCGTACTGCGGCAACTGCGAGAAGGACCTGACGACCGTCGTCTCCTACGACGACGACACCACCGAGCTGGCCTACACCTGCACCGCGTGCGGCTTCGCCGAGACCGTCCGGCTCAGCGAGTTCAACCGCGGCAAGCTGGTCTGGAAGGTCGACTGGCCGATGCGCTGGGCCTACGAGGGCGTGATCTTCGAGCCGAGCGGCGTCGACCACTCGTCGCCGGGTTCGTCCTTCCAGGTCGGCGGCCAGATCGTCGGCATCTTCGGCGGCGAGCAGCCGATCGGCCCGATGTACGCCTTCGTCGGCATCTCCGGCATGGCCAAGATGTCGTCCTCGCGCGGCGGCGTGCCCACCCCCGGCGACGCGCTGAAGATCATGGAGCCGCAGCTGCTGCGCTGGCTCTACGCCCGCCGCAGGCCCAACCAGTCCTTCAAGATCGCCTTCGACCAGGAGATCCAGCGGCTCTACGACGAGTGGGACAAGCTGGCGGCCAAGGTCGCCGACGGCTCCGCCCTCCCGGCCGACGTCGCCGCCTACACGCGCGCCGTGGGCACCGCCGCCGCCGAGCTGCCGAAGACCCCGCGCCCGCTGCCGTACCGCACGCTCGCGTCCGTCGCCGACATCACCGCCGGACACGAGGACCAGGCCCTGCGGATCCTCTCCGAGCTGGACCCGGAACAGCCGCTCGGCACGCTGGACGAGGCACGCCCGCGGTACGACAAGGCCGAGGCCTGGATCAACACGCAGGTGCCCGCCGACCAGCGGACCATCGTGCGCGACGAGCCGGACGCGGACCTGCTGAAGTCCCTCGACGAGGCGTCCCGGCGGTCCCTGCGGCTGCTCCTCGACGGACTCGCCGGGCACTGGTCGCTCGACGGGCTGACCCACCTCGTCTACGGCGTGCCGAAGGTGCAGGCCGGGTTCTCCGCCGACGCGGGCCCGAAGGAACTGCCGGCCGAGATCAAGACGGCCCAGCGGACCTTCTTCGCCCTCCTGTACCACCTGCTCGTCGGCCGTGACACCGGCCCCCGGCTGCCCACGCTGCTGCTGGCCGTCGGCCAGGAGCGGGTGCGGCGCCTGCTCGGCGAGTAACCGGCCGGCGGACACACGTGCAGAAGGGGCCCTCCTGACCGGAGGGCCCCTTCTGCACGCCGTCGTGCTCTTCATGCCGGCACGCCGTGCCTGCCGTCAGGCGATGTGGTCTTCCTGCAGCTCCGCGGTGTGGCGGTTGGTGAAGCGGTTGACCATCCGCTCGGCCTCGCCCTTGGGCAGCCCGACACCGAAGGTCGCCTGCACGTCGTCCTTGAACTGGCCGGCGGTCGGGTAGCTGCCGTCGATCGACTTGCGGAAGACCAGGTAGAAGTCCTCCTCGTTCGGCTCCTGGTCCGGGCTGCCGCCGCCCCCGCCCAGCTCCCGGGTCCGGTTCGGACCCACCGGGATGGGGAAGCTGCCCGTCTCCTCCGAGGAGGGCTGCTGGAACTGCTCCGGCGGCTGCTCCTCGTACCAGTCCTCGTACTGCTCCTCGGGCTCGTACTGAGGCTCCGGGGGCGGCTCGTAGCTCGGGTCGTAGCCGCCGTGGTACTCGATCTCGCGCTGCGCCTGGAACCAGGGGCTCTGCTCGTCGTCCACGGGGGCCCCGTCCGGCTCCCGCCGGGTCTGGGCGGGCAGCTCGGCACGCTGCTGCTGCTGCTCGCTCCGCGGCGCCGCCCGCACCGGCACCGGGGGCGCCGCGGGCAGCAGCACCGGCTCGATGCCCGCGGCGGCCAGACCCGCCGGAGCCGTCTCCGTCAGCGGCACGCCGTACCGGGCCAGACGCAGCGGCATCAGGGACTCCACCGGCGCCTTGCGCCGCCAGGCACGCCCGTACCGGGAGTGCAGCCGGGCCTGGTAGACCAGCCGCTCCTGCTCCAGCTTGATCACCTGCTCGTAGGAGCGCAGCTCCCACAGCTTCATACGGCGCCACAGCAGGAACGTCGGCAGCGGGGAGAGCAGCCAGCGGGTGAGCCGGACCCCCTCCATGTGCTTGTCGGCCGTGATGTCCGCGATCCGGCCGACCGCGTGCCGGGCCGCCTCGACGGCCACCACGAACAGCACCGGGATCACCGCGTGCATGCCCACACCCAGCGGATCCGGCCAGGCCGCGGCACCGTTGAAGGCGATCGTCGCCGCCGTCAGGAGCCACGCCGTCTGGCGCAGCAGCGGGAAGGGGATGCGGATCCAGGTCAGCAGCAGGTCGAGGGCGAGGAGGACACAGATGCCCGCGTCGATGCCCACCGGGAACACATAGGAGAAGTTCCCGAAGCCCTTCTTGATGGCCAGCTCTCGGACGGCCGCGTACGAACCGGCGAAGCCGATGCCGGCGATGATCAAGGCGCCGGCCACGACCACGCCGATGAGTATGCGGTGCATCCGAGTCAGCTGCGGTGGCCCGGCCACTCGTCATCCCCTCCCATTGCGTGTTGTTGCGCGCAACAGAGTGGCACACGTGTCCGCCGAACGTGGTGCCGGTCAGGCCCTACGGCCCCTCGGTCAGCTCTTCTTGGCGGGCGACTTGGACGGAGATGCGCCGGAGGAGGCCGACTTGGACGGCGCCTTCGAGGGCGACTTCGACGCCGGCTTGGACGCCGGCTTCGACGGGGACGCGGGGGCGTCCGACGGGGAAGCGGCCGAGCCGCCCGCGCCGTTGGCCGACGAGACCGACCCCACGGCCTCCTTCAGCGCCTTCTCCGCGGCCTTCGTCAGATCGTCGGCGTCGGGGGTCTTCTCGCCCGCGAGACCGGCGCCGTTGTAGTCCACGGTGACGACGACGTTCTCCACCCGGGCGACCAGCGTCTGCTGCTTGAAGAGCCCTTCCTTCTTCTTCAGCTCGTAACGGACCGCCGACGCCTCCGCGCCCGTACCGGACAGCGGCACCACCTTGACGCCCTTCGCGCCGTCCACCGCCTGGGCGTCCTTGAGCTGCTGGGTGTAGTACGTGTGCGCCTGCGCGTCACCGGCACCCCGGCTGGTGTCCGAGTCGAAGCGGAGCAGGGAGAGGTTCAGCCAGCGGAACTGCGAACCCTTGACGCCGTTGTTGTCCAGGCTGTTCCACGAGCAGGAGGAGCGCGACGACGGGTTGTCCGTGCTGCCCTTCTTGCTCGACTTGACGCCCTTGGGGACCATCGCGGTCAGGGTCTTCTTCGACAGCGCCCCGCACGGCTCGGGGAGCCTCTGGTACGCGGCGGCCCGCACGGTCGGGGACGCGCTCGCCGAGGGCGACGAACCGCCGCCCGCCGCCTGCTCGGTGCTCTGGCCGCCGGACTTGCCCTTGGAGTCGTCCGAGTCCGAGGAGCAGGCGGCGGTGATCAGCACCGCGGGAACGGCTGCCGCGCAGACAAGAGCGCGGCGCAGGCGCTTGGCTCGCTGGTCCGTCCCCTGCCGCCGGAACGGCGTGGGAAGTTCCCCCGTGGCACGGTCGTCTCGCTGGGCTGCTCGCTGCATGGTTCCTTCACTCATGACGCTTGGTGTTCGTGCGGGTTCCTGCGGGGCCACCGTACGCGGTGAAGGAGCTGTGCGGTTTCCGTTCGCGCCCTTTGCCCGCGCGGGCGGCTGGGTCCTGTGCGGCCCTCAGCCGCCCAGGGCGTCGGCCAGTTGAGCGGCCAGATCACGGGCCCTGTCCTGCATTTCCTTGCTGTCGGGCACCGTTCCGGTGGCCGTCGGCTGCTCCTCGTACTGGAGGGTGACGACGACATTGGACGTGCGGAACACCACAGTCACCGTCCGCTGTTCGGCCGTCGAACCGGACGTACTGAGCTGGTCGTCCAGGTACGCCTCGTCGGCGAGGTCGGTGAGTGCCCGGGGCTGGAGATCGGCGGGCGCGGCCCCGGAGGAGGACCCCGGGGCGCCGTCCGCCGCGTCCGAGGACGCCGAGGAGGACGACGAGGGATCCTGCGCGGACGAGGAGGCCGTGCCGTGCGGGGAGCCCTTCGACGCCGAGGACGCCGAGGACGCCGACGACGAGGCCGATGAGGCCGATGAGGACGACGGGGTGGGGGACGGGGACTGCGGCGGGCCCGAGGAACCGCTCGGCGCCGGAAGGTCCGCCGCCGTCTGCTTCTCCAGGAACAGCTTCTGCGCCTGGTCGTCGTCGCTCACCGCGTTGTCGTACGACACCACGCGCTCGAAGTCGACCGAGAGGCGGTCCGTGGCGTCCGCCGACTCGACCTTCCTGTGGCAGCCGACCTTGCGGTCGGTGTCGTAGGTGAGCGCGGCCTCGCCCTGGTAGGCCTTGTCCCGCTGGTCCGGGTCGGCGAGCTGCCTGATGCCGGGCAGCAGCGTGTCCAGGCTGTCCCGGCCGACGGCGCCGCAGGGCTCGGGGAGCGTGCGGTACTTGCCGGGCTGGGCGACGGCGGTCGCCGTGCCGGCGTCGCCGGGATTGGCGTTGTCCGTCGGACCGTCGTCCCCGGAGCCGCTCGTGCAGCCGGCCAGCAGTGCCGCGAGGAGGGCGGCGATGCCGGTTACGTAGGCCTTCCGCTGCACGTCGGGCTCCTCTCAGACAGTGTGTCGCGCGCTCGGTGCTCCAGTGTCCCCGCTGGATATTCGCTTGCCGCAGCGGGGCGTCCCCTGGGGACAATGTGTATCGCACGCACTGCCGTGGACGCCGGTCCCTTATCCCTTTCGTAGACCTTGGCGCTGTTTTTGCGTTTTGCTGTTTTTAAGCCTTTTGTTGTTGCTTCCGGGGGAACGAGGAACATATGTCGTACGTGGAGATGCCGGGCGCCAAGGTCCCGATCCGGATGTGGACGGACCCGGCGACGGTCGAGGACGTGGCCCTGCGCCAGCTCCAGAACGTGGCGACCCTGCCGTGGATCAAGGGCCTGGCCGTGATGCCGGACGTGCACTACGGCAAGGGCGCGACGGTCGGGTCGGTCATCGCGATGGCGGGCGCCGTCTGCCCCGCGGCGGTGGGGGTCGACATCGGGTGCGGCATGTCGGCGGTGAAGACCTCGCTGACGGCGAACGATCTTCCCGGCGACCTGTCCCGGCTCCGGTCGAAGATCGAGCAGGCGATCCCGGTGGGGCGGGGGATGCACGACGACCCCGTGGACCCGGGCGGCTTCCACGGACTGGCGACCGCGGGGTGGGACGACTTCTGGGGGCGCTTCGACGGGATCGCGGACGCGGTGAAGTTCCGCCAGGAACGCGCCACCAAGCAGATGGGAACGCTCGGGTCGGGCAACCACTTTGTCGAGGTATGTACCGATACGGAAGGTTCTGTCTGGCTGATGCTGCACTCCGGTTCCCGGAACATCGGCAAGGAACTGGCCGAGTTCCACATCGGGGTCGCCCAGAAGCTCCCGCACAACCAGGGCCTGGTCGACCGCGACCTCGCCGTCTTCGTCGCGGACACCCCGCAGATGGCGGCGTACCGCAACGACCTGTTCTGGGCCCAGGAGTACGCGAAGTACAACCGCACGCTGATGATGGCGCTCCTGAAGGACGTGGTCCGCAAGGAGTTCAAGAAGGCGAAGCCGGTCTTCGAGCCGGAGATCTCCGCTCACCACAACTACGTGGCGGAGGAGCGGTACGACGGCATGGACCTGCTGGTGACCCGCAAGGGCGCGATCCGGGCCGGCTCCGGCGAGTTCGGGATCATCCCGGGCTCCATGGGCACGGGTTCGTACATCGTGAAGGGCCTCGGCAACGAGAAGGCCTTCAACTCGGCGTCGCACGGCGCCGGCCGGCGGATGAGCCGCAACGCGGCCAAGCGGCGCTTCTCGACGAAGGACCTGGAGGATCAGACGCGGGGCGTGGAGTGCCGCAAGGACTCCGGTGTCGTGGACGAGATCCCGGCCGCCTACAAGTCCATCGACCAGGTCATCGACCAGCAGCGGGACCTGGTGGAGGTCGTCGCGAAGCTGAAGCAGGTCGTCTGTGTGAAGGGCTGACGCGAGTGAGGGGCCCCCGGCCGGTGCCGGGGGCCTTGCCGTTCTGCCGTCCGCCCGGCCCGGGGCCCGCCCCCGCTACAGCGAGTCCAGCCAGTGCAGCAGGCGGTCGCCCTCGCGGGTCATGACGGTCGGGTCGCGGAGGGCGTTGGCCAGCAAGGACATGCCCTGGTAGGCGGAGACCAGGGTGAGGGCGAGGTCGTCCGGGGCGGGCAGGTTCAGGGTGCGGAACTGGGCGGCCGTCCAGTCCAGCAGGCGCCGGATCACCGCGCCGGCCTCCGCGTCCAGGGTGCCGTCGGCGCGTTTGCCGAGTTCGACGGCGAGGGTGCCGGTGGGGCAGCCGCGGCGGGCGGCGGTCTCGCGTCCGGCGACCCAGGCCGCGATCAGGCCCTTGAGGCGGTCGCGGGGGTCCGGCAACTCGTCCAGGGCGCCGGTGAGTTCGTCCAGGTGCGCGGTGTGCTCGGTCAGTGCGGCCCGGACCAGTTCGTCCTTGGTCTTGAAGTAGTAGTAGACGTTCCCGACCGGGACGTCTGCCTCGCGTGCGATGTCGGCGAGGGTGGTCCGTTCGACGCCTTGCTCGTGCAGGACCCGGGCCGCCGCCGCGGTGAGCCGTTGGCGCTTCTGGGATGCCCGCGTCTGCCGATTCGCTGAGTTTGTCACCTGACTGACTATAGACAGGCGGGGGTGGGGGCTTGCTAGTGTGCAGCTAGTTAGTTAGTTGACTCACTTAGTTGGGGGATGTCGTGATCACTGTGACGGGTGCGACCGGGACCATCGGGCGGACGCTGGTGGAGCTGCTGGCCGGGGCGGGCGAGGAGGTGGCGGCCGTGTCGCGGCGGCCCGGGCCCGAGCGTCCTGAGCCGGGTGTCCGCTGGGTCCGGGGCGGGGCCGGGGACGCCGCGAGCCTGCGGCCCGCCCTCGAGGGCGCCCGCGCCCTGTTCCTCGTGCTGGGCGGCGAGCTGAACTTCGCGGGCGAGCGCCCCGAGGTGCTGCTCGACGCCGTCGCGGACGCCGGGGTCGAACGGGTCGTGCTGGTGTCCTCGCAGGTCAGCGCCGTCCGCCCGGAGGCGCCCTCACATGCGAGGCTGCGCGCCTTCGAGGCCGCGGTACGGGCGTCCGGGCGGGACTTCACCCTGCTGCGCCCGAGCGGCTTCGCCTCCAACGCCCTCGCCTGGGCCGAGTCGGTCCGCACCCGGCGCACGGTCTTCGCCCCCTTCGGCGATGTGGCGCTGCCGGTGGTCGACCCGGCGGACATCGCCGCCGTGGCCGCCGCCGCGCTGTGCGAGGACGGACACGCGGGGCGGGTGTACGAGCTGACCGGCCCCGAGCCGATCAGCCCGCGCGAGCAGGCGGCGGTGCTCTCCGCGGCCCTGGGCGAGGAGGTGGCGTTCGTGGAGCTGTCCCGGGAGCAGGCGCACGCGGTGATGGCGCGGTTCATGCCGGAGCGGGTCGTCGCCGGAACGCTGGACGTCCTCGGTGCGCCGCTGCCGGCCGAGCGGCGGGTGAGTCCCGATGTGGCGGCGGTCCTGCGCCGCCCGGCCGCGCCCTTCGCGCAGTGGGTCGCGCGCGGCCTGCCGGCGTTCGCCTAGCGGGGGCCCGGCGCGCTACTTCGCGTGCCGGACCGCGTAGATCATGACGAAGGCGAGGAAGTGGATGCCGAAGAGGAAGTAGGCCAGGAAGTACCAGACCTGGCGTTCGTTCCTCGTCTCCTGGGCCAGGCGGCGCTTCTCCAGGGACGCGTCGTACGCCGGTGCGCCGCCGCGGCCGGGCGGGGCGCCGTGCTCCGGGCCGGCGTCCTCGCTCATCACAGTTCCCGGTGCACCTTGGTGTTGGACGCCTGGGCGCGCGGGCGCAGCACCAGCAGGTCGACGTTGACGTGGCTGGGGCGGGTCACCGCCCAGGTGATGGTCTCGGCCACGTCGTCCGCGGTGAGGGGTTCGGCGACGCCCTGGTAGACCTTCGCCGCCTTCTCCTCGTCCCCGCCGAAGCGGGTCAGCGCGAACTCCTCGGTCCGGACCATGCCGGGGGCGATCTCGATGACCCGGACCGGCCGGCCGACGATCTCCAGGCGGAGGGTCTCGGCGAGGACATGGGCGCCGTGCTTGGCGGCCACGTAGCCGCCGCCGCCCTCGTAGGTGCCGTGGCCGGCGGTGGAGGAGACGACCACGACCACGCCGTCGCCGCTCGCCTCCAGCCTGGGCAGCAGGGCCTGGGTCAGGTTCAGGGTGCCGAGGACGTTCGTCTCGTACATCGTGCGCCAGTCGGCGGGGTCGGCGGTGGCCACCGGGTCCGCGCCGAGGGCGCCGCCCGCGTTGTTGACCAGGACGCCGATGGTCTGGAAGGCGGTGGCGAACTCGTCCACGGCCGCGCGGTCGGTCACGTCCAGCTGGTAGGCCACCGCGGAGTGGCCGGCCGCGGTCAGCTCCTCGGCGAGGGCCTCGATCCGGTCCTTGCGGCGGGCGGTGAGGACGACGCGGTAGCCGGCGGCGGCGAGCCGGCGGGCCGTGGCGGCGCCGATGCCGCTGCTCGCTCCGGTGACGACGGCGATGCGGGAGGCGGCGGACGGGGCGGCGGTGGCCATGGCTGCTCCAGGGACTGCGTCGTGGGCGGTTCCGTCCAGCCTAAGTGAGGCTCAGGCGCCGTTCCGCGGCGCCCACATGATGACGGCCATTCCGGCGAGGCAGATCAGCGCGCCGGCGATGTCCCAGCGGTCGGGGCGGAACCCGTCGGCGACGACGCCCCACAGGATGGAGCCGGCCACGAAGATCCCGCCGTAGGCGGCGAGGATGCGCCCGAAGTGGGCGTCCGGCTGGAAGGTGGCGACGAAGCCGTAGGCGCCGAGGGCGAGGACGCCGCCGCCGGCCCACAGCCAGCCCCGGTGCTCCCGTACGCCCTGCCAGACCAGCCAGGCGCCGCCGATCTCGAACAGGGCGGCGACGGCGAAGAGGGCGGCGGAGCGCAGGATCGGCATGGCGGCAGCTTCGCATGCGGGGCGGGCGTCCGGGCGGGGCGGGCTTGTCACCTGTTGGAGGGCGCCTGCCGGGCGGCTCGCGTGGCATACATCGCTACGGCAGCGGTACTGCGAGCGAGGAGTGGTGAGGGCCGTGCGGATGCGGGCGTGGGTGTTGTCCGGGGTGTGTGCCGGTGCCGTCCTGGTGCCGGGGATCGCGGTGGCCGCTCCGGCCCCGGAGGCCGACCTGTCCTTTCACGGGGCCGCGGTGCTGGACGGGGACCAGGTGGATGTCCGGCTGGCGCCGCGCAACGACGGGCCGGCGGCCGTGTCGGACGCCACGGTCCGGCTGCGCTGGTCGGTGCCGCTCGCGGACCGGCAGGAGCTGCCGGCCCGGTGTGCCCGGGAGGACGAGCGGACGGTGCTGTGCGGGACGGGTCCGCTGGCGGCGGCGGTGACGGGGGAGCAGCTGCGGTTCCCGGTGCGGCTGAGTGAGGGGGCGTCGGAGGTGACGCTGGAGATCGACACCGCGTGGAGCGCGGGCATGGTGGACGGTGACCGGTCGAACGACCGGATGACGGTGCTCCTGCTGGCCACCGGGGACCCGTACACGTTCTGACGCCCCCCCGCACGCCCCTTGGCGGGGGTCAGGCGCCGCTGTCCGTGCCGTCCGCGGTGCCGGCGTTCTCCGTGTCGTAGCGTTCGCGGGCGTCGCGGACCTCGTCGAAGTGGGTCTCCGCCCAGTCCTTCACGGCGCTGAGCAGGCCGGCGAGGCTGGTGCCGAGCGGGGTGAGCGCGTAGTCGACGCGGACCGGGACGGACGGGGTGACCGTGCGGCTGATGATGCCGTCCCGCTCCAGCGCGCGCAGGGTCTGGGTGAGCATCTTGGGGCTGACGCCGGCGATCCTGCGGCCGAGGTCGCTGTAGCGCCGGGGGCCGGTGCGGAGGGCGGAGACGACGAGGCCCACCCATTTGTCGCTGAGCCTGCCGAGGAGCTGGTTGGTGGGGCAGCTGCGCAGGAAGGCGTCGTAGTCGATACGGGCCTGCTCGCGTCGCTGGGCGGCGGTCGTGGTCGCCATGGGCTCTCCTCCGGAACTCCTACGCACTCCCAGGTAACTACTTACCAATAGATAGTACCTCTCCTAGGGTTGGTGCTGCGGCCGGGAAATTGCCGCGAAACACATCATCTGCCTTGAAATCATGGAGAGTTGACATGCGTGCTGCTGTGGTGACGACGTTCGGCGGTCCGGAGGCCGTGGAGATCGCGGACGTGACGGTGCCGGAGCCGGGGGCCGGACAGGTGCGGATCAAGGTGGCGGCCAGCGCGGTGAACCCCGTGGACCTGGCCGTGCGGGCCGGTGTCTTCGGCGGGGCGGGCCGGACGCTGGGGCTCGGCTGGGACATCGCCGGGACGGTGGACGCGGTGGGGCCGGCCGCGGCCTGGCGGGTCGGCGACGCGGTGGTGGCCCTGGCGGCGGGCGTGGCCGGTCCGCTGGGCGCGCACGCCGAGTACGCCGTCGTGCCGGCGGACGCGGTGGCCGCGGCGCCGGCCACGGTGGACGCGGTGCACGCGGGCAGTCTGCCGCTGAACGCGCTGACCGCCGCCCAGGCCCTCGACCTGCTGGAGCTGCCGCCGGGCGGCTCGCTGCTGGTGACCGGCGCCGCGGGCGCGGTCGGCGGGTTCGCCGTCCAGCTGGCGGTGCGGCGGGGGTTCGAGGTGACCGGGCAGGCGCGGGCGGCCGACGAGGAGCTGGTGCGTTCGCTGGGGGCCGCGGACTTCACGGCCGGCGGGGTCGCGCCGGGCGGTGTGGACGCGGTGCTGGACGCGGCGATGCTCGGGGAGCCGGCGCTGGAGTGGGTGCGGGACGGGGGTGTCTTCGTCAGTGCCCAGCCCGGTCGGCAGCCCGCCCCGGTGCGCGGGGTGCGGACCACGGCCGTGCAGGTGAGCGCCGACGGGGCGCGGCTCGCTGAGCTGGTCCGGCTGGTGGACGAGGGGGTGCTGACCCTCCGGGTGGCCGCCACCTACGGCCTGGACGAGGCCGCGAAGGCGCACGCCCGGCTGGCCGCGGGCGGGGTGCGGGGGCGGCTGGTGCTGGTGCCGTAGGGGGCGGGGGAGGGGGGCCGGAATATCCCCCGGGGGGTGACCGTTGGAGGGGTATAGTTGAACGGTCAACAACTTGGAGGGTGAGCGACCATGCAGTTCGGGATCTTCACGGTCGGCGACGTCACGCCGGACCCCACCACGGGACGGAACCCGACCGAGCGCGAGCGGATCAAGGCCATGGTCGCCATCGCGCTGAAGGCCGAGGAGGTCGGCCTGGACGTCTTCGCGACCGGCGAGCACCACAACCCGCCGTTCGTCCCGTCGTCCCCGACCACGATGCTCGGCTACATAGCGGCGCGCACCGAGAAGCTGGTCCTCTCCACCTCCACCACCCTGATCACCACCAACGACCCGGTGAAGATCGCCGAGGACTACGCGATGCTCCAGCACCTGGCCGACGGGCGCGTGGACCTGATGATGGGCCGCGGCAACACCGGGCCGGTCTACCCCTGGTTCGGCAAGGACATCCGGGACGGGATCGACCTCGCCGTCGAGAACTACGCCCTGCTGCGCCGCCTGTGGCGCGAGGACGTCGTCGACTGGGAGGGCAAGTTCCGCACGCCGCTCCAGGGCTTCACCTCGACGCCCCGCCCGCTGGACGGCGTACCGCCGTTCGTCTGGCACGGCTCCATCCGCTCGCCGGAGATCGCCGAGCAGGCCGCGTACTACGGCGACGGGTTCTTCCACAACAACATCTTCTGGCCCGCCGACCACACCAAGCGGATGGTGGAGTTCTACCGGAAGCGGTACGCCCACTACGGGCACGGCACGCCCGAGCAGGCGATCGTCGGGCTCGGCGGCCAGGTGTTCATGCGGAAGAACTCGCAGGACGCGGTCCGCGAGTTCCGGCCGTACTTCGACAACGCGCCGGTCTACGGGCACGGGCCCTCGCTGGAGGACTTCACCGAGCAGACCCCGCTGACCGTGGGCTCGCCGCAGCAGGTGATCGAGAAGACCCTGGCCTTCCGCGAGTACGCCGGCGACTACCAGCGCCAGCTGTTCCTGATGGACCACGCCGGGCTGCCGCTCAAGACCGTACTGGAGCAGCTCGACATGCTCGGCGAGGAGGTCGTGCCGGTGCTGCGCCAGGAGTTCGCGAAGGGGCGCCCGGCCGACGTGCCTGAGGCGCCGACCCACCGGTCGCTGCTGACCGCCGCGGAGAAGGAGGCCGTCGCATGAAGCTCGTCGTCGTCTCGGCGGGACTGAGCGTCCCCTCCTCCGCCCGGCTGCTGGCCGACCGGCTGGCCGCCGCGGTGGACCGGCGGACCCCGGTGGACATCCAGGTGGTCGAGGTGCGCGACCTCGCCGTGGAGATCGCGCACACCTTCACCAACGGGTTCCCGGGCAAGGCCCTGGCCGCCGCGCAGGACGCGGTGGCGGGGGCCGACGGCCTGATCGTCGTCACACCGGTGTTCAGCGCCTCGTACAGCGGCCTGTTCAAGTCGTTCTTCGACGTGCTGGACAAGGATGCGCTGGCGGGGAAGCCGGTGCTGATCGCCGCCACCGGCGGTACGGCCCGGCACTCGCTGGTGCTGGAGCACGCGCTGCGCCCGCTCTTCTCCTACCTGCGGGCCGTGGTCGTGCCCACGGGCGTGTACGCCGCCTCGGAGGACTGGGGTGCCGAGGGGCTGCCGGAGCGGATCGAGCGGGCGGCGGGGGAGCTGGCCCGGCTGATGACCGGGCTGTCCGCGGCGAAGACGGACGCCCCGGACGGCTTCCAGGTCGTGCCCTTCGCGCACCAGCTGGCGAAGCTCAGCCCCTCCGGCGTCTGAGGACGGGTCCCGGCGGACGGTGAGAGCCCGGTAAAAAGGGTGATCGCAGGCCCACCGGGCCCGGCCGGAGGGCCGGTGGCCTTGGCAGACTGGGAAGGTGCCCCAGACTGTGCTGCTCGCCGAAGACGACCGTGCCATCCGTCATGCCCTGGAGCGTGCCCTGACGCTGGAGGGGTACGCGGTGACGGCGGTCGCCGACGGCGTGGAAGCCCTGGCACAGGCCCACAAGAACCCGCCGGACGTCCTCGTCCTCGACGTGATGATGCCCGGCATCGACGGCCTCCAGGTCTGCCGCGTGCTGCGCGCCGAGGGCGACCGCACCCCGATCCTCATGCTGACCGCCCTGGTGGAGACCGCCGACCGGATCGCGGGCCTGGACGCCGGCGCCGACGACTACGTCGTCAAGCCGTTCGACGTCGAGGAGGTCTTCGCCCGGCTGCGCGCGCTGCTGCGCCGCACCAGCCCGGTGGCGGCGAACGGGGCGGGCGCGGAGAGCCCGGTGCGCGAGGCACCGGTCTCCGACCGGCAGATGGGCGCCGCGGGCCTGAGGATGGACCTCCAGGCCCGCCGGGCCTGGCGCGGCCGGCGCGAGCTGGAGCTGACCCGCACCGAGTTCGAGCTGCTGGAACTGCTGGTGCGCAACGCGGGCATCGTCCTCGACCACGCCACCATCTACGACCGCATCTGGGGGTACGACTTCGGCCCCGGCTCCAAGAACCTCGCCGTCTACGTCGGCTACCTGCGCCGCAAGCTGGACGAGCCCGGCGCCCCGCAGCTGATCCACACGGTGCGGGGCGTGGGTTACGTGCTGCGGGAGGACTGAGTGGGCCGCCGCTGGCGGCTGCCGGCCCGGTCCCGGCCGAAGCTGGTCTCGCTGCGCACCACGTTCGCGGTCTCCTTCGCCGCCGTCACCGCCGCCGTCACCATCCTGGTCGGCATCCTGTCGTACGGCTCCGCCGCCCGGCTCGTCCGCGTCGACCAGCAGTCGGTGTTCACCCAGGTCGTCCAGGACGTCCAGGGCGAGGTACGGCAGCAGGCCATGGGCCCCGAGGACTTCTCCTCCTCCCGCCCCGGGCACGACCTGGTGCGCCCCGCCCGCACCGATGTGCAGGTGCTCGGCGCCCGGGGGCAGATCGTGGACCACGGCAGCCCGGTGCTGCCCGTCACCGCCCGCGACCGGACGGTGGCCGTCGCGCGCCCGGCCGGGAAGGTCGTCGAGCACAAGGACGTACGGGTGGACGAGGACCTGTTCCGCATCGCCACCGTCTCGCTCGGCGAGGGACGGGGCGCGGTCCAGGTCGCCCAGGAGTTCAGCGACACCGAGGACCTGCTGCGCGCGCTCCAGCAGCGGACGCTGATCCTGATGGCCGCGGTGGTGGTGGCGGCCGGGCTCTTCGGCTGGTGGCTGGCCCGGCGGATCACCCGCCGCCTGGTGATCCTCACGTCCGCCGCCGAGAACGTCGCCCGCACCCGGCGGCTGGGCATCCAGGTCCCGGTGGCCGGTCTCGACGAGGTGGGACGGCTGGGCCGCGCCTTCGACCGGATGCTGGGGCGGCTCGCGCAGTCGGAGGAGGACCAGCGCCGCCTGGTCCAGGACGCGGGCCACGAGCTGCGCACCCCGCTCACCTCGCTGCGCACCAACATCTCGCTGCTGCGCCGGATCGACGAACTCCCGCCCGCCACCCGCGACGAGCTGGTCGCCGACCTCTCCCAGGAGGCCAGGGAGCTGACCGACCTGGTCAACGAGCTGGTCGACCTCGCCGCCGGGCAGTCCGACGCCGAGCCGCTCCAGCGGGTGGACCTCGCCGAACTCGCCGAGGAGGTCGTCGCCCTGGCCCGGCGCCGCACCGGCCGGGACGTCGAGCTGCGGTCGAGCGGTGACACCACGGCCGACGGGCGGCCCGGGATGCTCCAGCGGGCCATCTCCAACCTGGTCGAGAACGCCGCCAAGTTCGACCGGGGCGGCAAGGCGCCGATCCAGGTCGCCGTCACCGGGCCCGCCCGGCCGGGCACGGTGCGCGTGGAGGTCCTGGACCGGGGGCCCGGGATCGCCGACGGCGACCTCGACCGGATCTTCGACCGCTTCTACCGCGCCGCCGACGCCCGCTCGCTGCCCGGCTCGGGCCTCGGCCTGTCCATCGTCCGGGAGGTCGCGACGGCCCACGGCGGGGCGCCGTTCGCCTTCCGGCGCGAGGGCGGCGGCTCGGTCATCGGCTTCACGGCCGGCGGCGGGACCGCGGGCGGCGCGGACGGCTGAGCGCGGCCCGGGGTGCCTGGGAGCGGCCCGGCGCCCCTGGCGGGCGGTCCCGGGCGCCCCTAGCGCCCCGGCAGGGTGAGGAAGCCCTCCGCGCGGGCGCTGGCGAGACCGATCCTCGGGATGTCGCTGCTCTTGGCGAAGAGCAGGAAGCGGGGCTCCCACACGGGGCGGTACTTGGCGTTGGCCCGGTACAGCGACTCGATCTGCCACCAGCGGGAGAAGAAGGTGAGGGTCGAGCGCCACAGCCGCAGGACGGGGCCCGCGCCGAGCCGGGCGCCGCGTTCGAAGACCGAGCGGAACATCGCGAAGTTGAGGGAGACCCGGTCGATGCCCGACTCCGGCGCGCGCAGCAGGAGTTCGACCACCATGTACTCCATCAGGCCGTTCTCGCAGGCCCGGTCGCGGCGCATCAGGTCGAGGGAGAGGCCGCGCTCCCCCCAGGGGACGAAGCTGAGCAGGGCGCGCGGTGTGCCGTCGGCGTCCCGGCACTCCAGCATCACGCAGCGGCCGTCGGAGGGATCGCCGAGCCGGCCGAGGGCCATGGAGAAGCCGCGCTCGGTGGCACCGTCGCGCCACTGGTCGGCGCGCTCCACCAGGACGGCCATCTCCTCGGCGGGGATGTCCTCGTGGCGGCGGACGCGGACGGTGTACCCGGCCCGGCGCACCCGGTTGTGGGCCTGGCGCACGACCCGCATGGCGCGGCCGTCGAGGGTGAAGTCGGCGAGGTCCACGATCGCCTCGTCGCCGAGTTCCAGGGCGTCGAGGCCGTGCCGGGCGTAGACGGTGCCGGCCTCCTCGCTCGCCCCCATCACCGCCGGGGTCCAGGCGTGCCGGCGGGCCTCGGCGAGCCAGGCGTCGATGGCGCCGGGCCAGGCCTCCGGGTCGCCGAGCGGATCGCCGGAGGCGAGGCTGACCCCGCCGACGACGCGGTAGGCGACGGCCGCCTTGCCGCTGGGGGAGAAGACGACCGCCTTGTCGCGGCGCAGGGCGAAGTACCCGAGGGAGTCGCGTTCGCCGTGCCGGTCCAGCAGGGCGCGCAGCCGGGCCTCGTCCTCCGGTGCCAGCAGGCAGGCCCCGCGCGGGGCGCGGAAGCAGGCGTAGAGGACCAGCAGGAAGGTGGCGGCCATCAGGGTGTTGATGACCATGTCCGCCCAGCGGGGGGCCTGCACGACGGCGAAGCGGTCGGCGAGCGGGCCGACGCTGATGCCGCGCAGCAGGGTGTAGGCGATCTCGTCCCGGAGCCCGGCGCCGGCGACCTTGTTCGTGGCGTGCACCAGAAGCGTGCCGAGGCCGCCGCAGACCAGGGTGCCGCCCACGCCGACGGCGAGGGCGAGGCGCGGGTTGGAGCGGTCGCCCACGGCGTCGAACTCGCGCCGGCCGAGCAGCAGGGCGGCGACGAACAGGCCGGTGAGGGCCGTGGAGACCCAGTTGAACGGGTGTTCGCGGTAGGGGGCGCGGGTGAGGGCGAGGACGTAGAGGCCGAAGAGCGGTCCGGCCAGGAGGAGGTTGAAGAGCCACGCGGCGCGTTTGCGGCGGCGCATCACCACCGCGAGGAACAGCGCGAGGGCCGCCGAGACCAGACCGGCGGTGGCCAGGTACGGGGTGAAGTACTCGCCCGCGTTGTGCTCGTGCACCTCCTCGCGGAAGGGGAGCGAGAGCACGGCCGCGATGTTCAGCACGGCCAGCAGGCGCAGGTACCAGACGGTGGCCGTGGCGGCGCGGGCGCGCGGCGGTCCGTCTCCGGCGGCGGCACGGAAGGGAGGCGGCAGGAGAGGGATGCGGCGCCGGGGCGCGCGCGGCGCGGGAACCTGCGACGGGATCAGGGCCGTCTGTGGTGTGGGCATGGTGACGGGTCACCCTTGGGGACGGGGACGGGGCATGCAGACCCTACAGTTTGTAGGGTAAGGGGAGGGCAAGGATCCGGGGGACACAAGGGGAACCCCGGGGGTACGGGGACCGCGCGGGCGCTCAGTCGCCGCGGTGGCGCCGGGCCGCCGTCAGTATCCAGGCCAGGTTGCCCACCGCCGCGCCGGCGGCCACCGTGGCGGCGATCACCCCGCCCGTCGCGAGGCCGTCGCTGAACAGATGCGGGCGCCGGTCCAGGCTGTGCAGGCCGAAGCCGCACAGCTCGTACACACCGACGGCGGCGATGAACAGGCTGACGGCCAGGAGGGCCACTGTCGGCGCGAGGCTGCGCGCGCAGACCTCCGTACCGGGCTCCGCTTCCGTGGTGTCCTGCATGGGTCCCCCGTTGAACGACGTCCGAACAGCCCGGTGGCTGCTGGCGGTTGGGAACCTACAATACGTAGGGTCGGTTAGGGTCGATGCCGTGCGGATCTACATCAGCGTGGACATGGAAGGCATCACGGGGCTCGTCGACGCCGAGGACGTCCAGCCCGGCGGCCGGGACTACGAGCGGGGCCGCGCCATGACGGCCGAGGACGTGAACGCCGCGGTACGGGGCGCGCTGAGGGCCGGCGCGACCGCCATCCTGGTCAACGACGCGCACGGCCCGATGCGCAACATCCTCCCCGAGGCGCTGCACCCGGCGGCCCGTCTGGTGCGCGGCAGGCCCAAGCAGCTGGGCATGCTGGAGGGCCTGACCGGGGAGTACGACGCCGCGCTGTGCGTCGGCTACCACTCCAGGGCCGGTGCGCTCGGCGTGCTCAGCCACAGCTTCATGGGCCATGAGATCGAGGACATGTGGCTGGACGGCCGCCCGGTCGGCGAGATCGGTCTCGCCCATGCCACGGCGGCGGCCCTCGGGGTGCCCGTGGTGGCCCTCACGGGTGACGACGCGGCGTGCGCGGAGATGACGGAGTGGGACGCGTCGGTCGCCACCGTCCCGGTGAAGTACGCCCGCGACCGGTTCGCGGCCGAGCTGCGGCCGGAGGCGGAGGCGCGCGAGGCGATCGAGGAGGCCGTCGCGCGGGCGCTGGCCCCCGCCCCGCGCCGGCCCGCGCCGCCCGCCGAGACGGCGACCCTCGCCGTCCGCTGGCAGTCCGCCTCGGTCGCCGCCACCCTGCTCGGCATCCCCGGTGTGACGGCCGAGGACGCCAGGACGGTCCGGGCGGCCGGCCCGCTGCCCGCGCTGTACCGGCAGTTCGGGGTGTGGATGCGGGTGGCGGCCTCGCTGACCAACCAGCCGCCGTACTGCTGACGACCCGGCCCGGGGCGCTGCCGGTGCCCGTGGCCGCGCTGCGCCCGTGACCGCGCCGGCCGCGTACCGCGCGGGGTGGCTAGCCCGGCTGCCGCACCCCGAGGACGTCGAGCAGCGCCCGGGTGGCCGGGCTGGGGTTGAAGCGGCTCCACGCCAGATACTCGGCGCGGTGCGGCCCGTCGGTCACCCGGACCAGCGCGAGCGCGGGGTCCTCGGCGGCCAGCGGCCGGATGAACGCCGAGGGCAGCAGCGCGACGCCGAGCCCGCGCGCGACCAGCCGGGTGATCAGCTCCACGACACCGGCCTCGTACGCGACGTCCCGTGCCAGGCCCGCGGCGGCGAACGCCTGGTCGGACTGGGCCCGGGCGGGCGTCCCGGTCACGAAGTCCACGAACGTCTCCCGCGCGATCTCCCGCAGCGAGACCCGGGAGGCCCCCGCGAGCCGGTGCCCGGCCGCCACGACCAGCACATGCTCGTCATGGTCGAGCACCACGCTCTCCACCCCGGAGGGCCGCTCCCCCTCCGGCAGCCCGAGGAAGGCGATGTCCAGGTCGCCGTCGCGGATCGCCGCCGCCAGATCGTCGCTGCGCCCGGACCGGAGCATGACGCGGACCTCCGGATGCCGGGCGCGGTAGCGCCGCAGCACCTCCGGGACGTCCACGGCGGCGGTGGTCACGATCACGCCGACGGCGAGCCGGCCGCGCACCACCCCGGTCGCGGCCAAGGCGTCGGCCACCGCGCGGTCGGCGGCGGCCAGGCACTCGCGCGCCCGCGCCACGAACGCGGCCCCGGCGCTGGTCAGTTCGACGCGGCGGCTGGAGCGCGCGAACAGCCGCACCCCCAGCTCCCGCTCCAGACCGGCGATCCGGTGGCTGAGCGAGGACTGCACCACCAGGCAGCGCTCGGCGGCCCGGGTGAAGTTACGGGTTTCGGCGACGGCGACGACGTACCGCATCTGCTGGAGATCCACGCGATCATGCTTTCCATTCATCGCTGCGATGACAAGCATGCGTTGGTTTCATCGCCGGTCGGGCCGAGACTTCCGTACATGCATCCCACCGCGACCCAGCTCACCCCGGCCCCGCCGCGGGCCCCGTCCGCACAGCGGGCGGTCACGGTCGCACTGACCGCCCTCGCCCCCGTCTCCTGGGGCACGACCTACGTCGTCACGACCGAACTCCTGCCGCCCGGGCACCCGCTCTTCGCCGGACTCATGCGCGCCCTGCCCGCCGGGCTGCTCGGCCTGGCGATCACGCGCGCCCTGCCGCGCGGCGACTGGTGGTGGAAGACGGCCGTGCTCGGCGCGCTCAACATCGCCACCCTGTTCCCGCTGCTCTTCCTCGCCGCCGAACGCCTCCCCGGCGGCGTCGCCGCCACCCTCGGCGCCACCCAGCCGCTGCTGGTCGCGGCCCTGGCCATCCCGGTGCTCCACGACCGGCCCACCGCCTGGCGCTGGACCTGGGGCGTGCTCGGCGTGGCCGGCGTCGGACTCGTCGTCCTCGGCCCGCAGGCCCGGCTGGACACCGTCGGCGTACTCGCGGGGCTCGGCGGTACGGCCGCCATGGCCGCGGGCGTCGTCCTCACCAAGCGCTGGGGCCGCCCGGCGGGCGCCGGCCCGCTCACCATCGCGGCCTGGCAGCTCACGGCCGGCGGTCTGCTGCTGCTCCCGCTGACCCTGGCGGTCGAGGGGCCGCCGCCCCGGATCGACGCCGGCGCGGCCGGCGGCTACCTCTGGCTCGGCAGCATGGGCGGGCTGATCGCCTACACCCTCTGGTTCCGCGGCATAGGCCGCCTCCCGGTCGGCGCCTCCGCCCCACTGATCCTGCTCTCCCCGCTGGTCGCCACCGTCATCGGCATGGCCAGGGGCGAATCCCTGAGCCCGCTCCAGGCGCTCGGCTTCGCCGTGGCCCTGGCGGCGCTGCTGACCGCCCAGCTCGATCCCCCGAAGATTCTGCGAAAGGAAAAGCTGCGATGAGGACGGGCATGACGATCGCGGTGCTCGGCGCCACCGGAATGGTCGGCGGCCGGGTGATCACCGAGGCCACCGCACGCGGACACCGGGTGCTGGCCCTGTCCCGCAAGCCGGCGGCCGAGCATCCCGGCGTGACACCGGTGCCGCTCGACGCGGACGCCCCGGGCGCCCCGGACGCCGTGTACGAGGCGCTGGCGCGGTCGGACGCGGACGCGGTGGTGCTGGCCGTACGGACGTACCCGGTGGACGCGGACTTCCTGACGTCCGTGACGGGCACGGTCCTGGACGCCGCGGCCCGCCTCGGCATCCGCGTCCTGGTGGTGGGCGGGGCCGGCGCCCTGCGCAGCCCGGGCAGCCCCGGCCTGCTGGTGGCCGACGACCCCGCCTTCGTACCGCGCGAGCTGCGGCCGGTCGCCGCCGCCGGGGTCGCCCAGCTCCAGGTCTGCCGGGCCCATCCGCACCCCGACTGGGTCTATCTGAGCCCCCCGGCCCAGCTCGAACCCGGCACCCGCACCGGCCGCTACCGGCGCGGCACGGACACCCTGCTCACGGCTCCCGACGGCCGTTCGTGGATCAGCGCGGAGGACCTGGCGGTCGCGGTCCTCGACGAGCTGGAGACCCCCGGCCCGGACCGCCACATCACGGTCGCCCGGCCCACCGAGGACACCCCGGCCAGGTAGGGCTCGAACGGGACCGTGCCCGCGTCGACGGACAGCGCCGTCGGGCCGGGCGCGGGCGGCGGGGACGGCGGTGTGGCCGCGCCCGGCGGGGAAGCCGAGGAAGCGGCGGCGGACCCCGCCGGTGCGCGAGAGGGGCTCCGGATGCTCACAGGGACTGGGAGGCGAGGGCCGCGGCGGGGTGGCGGGGGCCGAGGAAGACGACCACGCCGTTGCCGTCGGGGGAGGGGCGGGTGGCCTGGGTCCAGCCCCGGCGCCGGTAGAAGGACAGGGCCTGGTCCGACCGGACGGAGGTGAGCAGCCAGGAGCGGCCCTCGGGGGCGTCGGCGGTGACCGCGTCCAGCAGCGCTCCGGCGAGCCCGGCGCCCCGGGCCGCCGGCCGGACGGCCAGCTCGTCGATCTCGCGGGCCCCGCACAGCCACTCCGCCGTGCGGCCGGGGCCGAGGCCGGCGGCGGCCTGCGGATGGCAGCGGTCCGTGGGGAAGGGGGCGGGCGTGGTCCACGCGGTCGCGAACCCGGCCGCCTCCTCGCCGTCGAGGGCGAGCGCGGCGGTGAAGCCGGGCCGCCGGACGTCCGCGCGCAGCCGCTCGATGAACTCGGCGGCCCTCTCCTCGTCCTCGTTCCAGGGCGGCGCGCAGAAGGCGTCGACGTAGACGGAGCGCAGGGCGACGGTGTGGGCGAGCACCGCGTCACCCGTGAGGATCCGGACGACCGCCATCGGACGCCCCCCTTCCCGCATCGGCTGAGTTATTGCGACCAGTGTGCAATAAGAGGGGGGTGTTGTGTACCCGTCGAACCAGTGCCGCATCCGCGCACCTCGATGTCCCGCGCCCGCATCGGGGAGAAGCGAGGAGAAATGGACGGCGGGCCTGGCCTCGGCGGTCGAACAGCACACCGACTAGGGGCCGAACAGCACAGCGACCTGTTACGACGAGCACCCTGCCCGGTCGTCACGTCGGTGCGCCCACCATGTTCAACGAGGCCCTGCTGGGCGTGCTCCGCGACTGGGCCCCAAGGGCCAGTTCCTGCGCTGCCTGCCTCTTGGGTCAGCGAGTGCCGCGGATCATCACGGCGAGGACTGGTGACGCCGATGATGGCTGGCTCTGCCCGATGTCCTGATAACCCCACGACTTGTAGAGCGCGTGGACCTTTCCGTCGCCGGCGGCCGGGTTGACCATGAGCGTGACGTAGGGCTCATCGCGTGTGGCGAGGAGGGCGTCATGGATGCGGTGTGCGGTGCCGGTCTTCCTCCAGGCCGGTCGGACGCCGATTTCCTTCAGGGCCACGGCCGGGCGCACGGTGTACTTCTCCGCCGGCGTCGGACTGGTGCGCTGCCAGTACCGGTCGCCGTGCTCGATGGTGTTGCCGTAGGCGTAGCCGACCGGATGCCCGTCCGCGTACGCGAGGACTGCGGTGAACCCCGGCTCGCTGCCGTGCCGGTCCAGGCGCTCGCCGAACACGGTGACCGCGTAGTTCGGCAGGTGGAGGAGCGGGGCGCGCACGTCGGCGTACACGTCGAGGAGGTCGCCGCGGGCGGCGTCGAGGGTGGTGAAGGTGCGTAGTTCGATGGCGGGCGCCGTGGTCATGCGGCCATCCTCCATGCGGCGCTGTACTCGGTCCAGGCCTGCACAGTGGCGCTGCCCGGCGCGGTGGCGCGCAGTGCGGCCCCGAACTCCTGCAGCATGCGCGTGACCCGGGCGTGCTGGGTGGCGGCGTCGGCTGGGACCTTCATCGCGGTGGCCGTGGCGGCTTCGGGGGCGCCCTGGGCGAGCTGGGCGTGGGCGAGTCGGGTCGTGGTGATGGCGCGGGACCGGGCCATGTGGGGCCGGAGGGCGGACAGGCAGCGGTGGGCATGGAACTCGGCGGTCGGGTAGTCGCCGAGCGCCAGGTATGCCGATAGCGCCAAGTGGTCCAGTTCAGCCTGGTCGTAGAAGGCGAGCATCCACACCGGGCGGTAGTCGGCGGGGTCGGCGCGCAGCATGGCGTCCTGCGCCTGCTCGAATGCGCGGCGGGTACCGGTGAGGTCTCGTGCCGCGCCGTGGATGGCGCCCTGGCGGGCCAGGCCGAGAGACGCGAACAGGGGGTCGCGGCGTGTGAGGTGGAGGTTGCGGGCGACGTCGTTGGCGGCGAACGCGTCGGAGGGGCGTCCCATGTGGCGGTACATGGTGCCTGCGTGGCTCCAGATGCGGAATTTGATCGCCTGGTCGCCGGACATTTCGGCGAGGGCTTGGGCCTCGCGCATGTGTGCCTTGGCGTCGCTGTAGCGGCGGCCGTCGATGGCGGCCCACATCGCGGAGGAGCGGAAGGCGGCTGCGGAGGCGTAGAGGTTGCTCCGAACGCGCTGGGTGGTGCTGCCGGCGTTCTGTAGGTTGAGCGCCTCGTCGGCGGGAGCGGCGGCCCGCTGCTCGATGCCGAGTTGCCCGCCGTAACGGTGGTCGCTGGCGATGATCTCGGCGAAACGCCTGTTCAGGCGGTTGACATCACTCATGCCGATACGGCGCGGCGATGTGGTGCCGGGAGCTGCTGCGGCGGCGGCAGCCGCTGCGATGCTGCCGACGAGGGTGCGGCGCTTCATGTCGGGGTCCTCCTGCTGCGGTGAGGCGAGGGCGGACGAAGGCCGGTCCCGTGGCACGAATCCTAAAGCGACGGCGGGTAGTCCGGTGACGTCCTCAAGCGCCTTGCGAGCAGTCGACTTTGGCCACGCAACCCGACCCGCCTTCCATGCCCGGACCGATGAGCCGTCGAGTCCTCCAGGACGTCCGGTCAACCGTTCAATGGCGCTGTTCGCGGCCTCGGCGAGGCTGTTGGAGCTGTGGCCGTGTTCGGTCATCCACGCCTCAAGAACGGTGTTGCGGGTGGCGTCCATGCGGGCACGGTAGTCCGCCTGACCCCTACCCGCCAGGTAAAGGAGAGGTCAAAACAGCCTAGGCGGGTCCGTTGGCTGAACGCCTGAACGTCCTAACCGGCGCACTGGAGAGAGGAGTTGTCTGGGCACTGGTCGCCCGCTGCGCCCCGCTGTGCGGGCGGCTGTTGACGGCCCGGCCCACCCCTGAGGTTCCCTGCCAGGGTGGGCCGGGCGCCCAGACGAGTCGAAGGTGCCCCACCCCAATGACGAGTTCGAGAACACATGTTGAGCCCCTCTCCGGCGGCCGCCCCGTGTACAGCCAGACCTTCCCGTGCGAGCCGTCCACGGCCGAGCTTGGCCGCGCACTCGTCCGAGACGTCCTCGGCGTGTGGCACCTCGACGGCCTCGCCGACCGTGCCGCGCTGATCATCACGGAGCTCATCGCGAACGCCTCCAGGCACACTCCGTGTCCCGAGATTCGCCTCACGGTTGGGCGGCCGAGCGCGACTCGACTGCGAGTCGGGGTCGTGGACCGGGAACCATCGCGTCTTCCCAGCCTCAGCCAGGCGACCTACGAAGACGAGTCGGGGCGCGGGCTGCTCCTCGTCGATGCTGTCGCCGACTGGTGGGGCTACGACCTGCACGGCTCGGACAGACGCCCCTGGGGCAAAGAGGTCTGGGCGGAACTCCGTACCGAGGGCGGCAAGTGAGCATCCCGTCCACGGCACCCTCGCCCCTTCCGGATCTGGCCCGACTCCGGCCCCGTCAGCAGATGGCCATGGACTGCGCCCTCTGCGCCCGGCCACTGGGAGCGAGCGGTCGACGGCCGGGCGAGATACGCCACCGGGGCCTGCCGTTCCAGCTCTGGGCCTGCGCCCAACTGCCAGGCGGCCAGATCGACCATCCCGACCAGCTGAGAAAGGGGATGTCCTCCCATGGAGTGGCCGTGGATCACCGGTGATTGCTGGCTCGGCTGCGGGCGTACCGGCGTCCCGGTGATCTGGCTCGGACCAGTGCAGTGGGGTGGGCAACACGTGCTGCTCTACGCGTGCGAGCGGAGCCTCAACCGCCTCAAGTTGCAGGCGCTCGGTTACTTCAGGGGGCGGTAGCCGACCGCCTCTGACGAAGGAAACACCATATGGCAGACGAGAGCGGATCCGGCGAGCAGCAGAACCAGGGCTGTGCTGGTTGTGGCACCCCTGGCCCCCGTAACGCGAGAGGCTACGGCGAAACACAGCACAACACGAGGAGCAACCGATGACCGGCGTGCTGACGACCGATCACCCGGCCTGGCATTCGCAGGAGAACGGCACAGTCGCGCGTGCCGTCCGTACGGCTTCCGGTATCTGGGTCCTGTCCCACGACAGGGAGGGCCTGCACATGCAGTGTGTGCAGGGCACCGAAGACGCGAAGCCCACGTTCGTCCCGACAGACCCCGCCTGCCTGCCCGCCACAGTCCCCGCTGCGCTGCGGGCCGGACTCGACGAGCTCGGCGTCACCCAGCGTCTGGCGAACCCATGGCTGTGGGACGCGATCAGCACCGCGATCCTGCGGCAGGTGGTACGCGCCGGCCAGGCTCGCAAGCTGTACCGCGCCTGGTGCCGCACGTTCGGTACGACTGTCCAGGGTCCGTTCGGTGAGTTCGCCGTGTCACCTGCGCCCGCCGACGTCCTGGCCTTGGCCGACGAAGAGTTCACCGGCGTCGGAGCAAAGTTCCACCGCACCGCCCTGCAGGCCGCGGCGGCCGACTACCAGCAGCAACACACCGAGTGGGAACACCTGGAGGCCGCCGATTTGGTCACCGCGCTGACGGGTATCCCCCGCATCGGTCCGTGGACCGCCGCTGCGGCCTCCGCCGACTTCACCGGCGACTTCAGCATCTACCCGTACGACGACCTCGCCGTGCGCACCTGGGCCGCTCAGATCGCACCCGATCACCCGTGGCCTGACAAGAAAGACAAGGCGTTCGGTCCGCTGTGGACCGGATGGGCCGGAACCGACCGCACTGCCCTGCACACCCTGACTCTCTCCACCCTCACCTGGGGCTCACATGCTCCATGACCTGGAGGATCTATGCGGCAGCTAGAGCTGATCACGGGCGCCGACACCAGCCGCGAGCTCGACGCTCTGTTCGTGAACGCGCCGCTGCGCGACTACACCCTGCGGCCGCGCACCAACGACTACACACTTCCCGTTCTGGGCATGGCCTATATCGCCACCTACGCCCAGCAGGCCGGCTTCAACGTCGGCGTCCTCGACGCTGAGGCGCACGGTCTGGGCAGCGACGAGACCGCGAAGATCGTGAACGGAGCCAGGCCCCGGTGGGCCGCGATGAACCTTCTCGCACCCACTTACGAGATGTCCGCCCGGATCGCTGCCCAACTCGACCCCGCCATTGCTCTCATGGTCGGCGGGCACCACGCCAAGGCCATGCCGGACCGGGTCCTGGCCGACCCACGCATGGTCAACCTGCGGGCACTCATCCTCGGCGAAGGGGAACTGCGCGTCGCTGCGCTCCTGGAGGACGGAACGCGTCGGCGGGAGCTGCCCGGCGTGCTCTGGCGTGACCCGCTGCTCGGCACCCGGGCCGCGGGCATCGCAGATTCGAAGACGAGCGCCCAGATGCTCGGCCCGGATATCAACGCCCTGCCGTACGTCAACCGCGCCTTCCTCCCCCAGGACCCCTACCAGGCCGCGCCCACTGCAACCGACCGGCGCGTCGCTGCCCGCCACCCCGCCGACTGGATCCAGGCCGCCGCCCGCAGCGGGCACATGGAGGCCAACATCGTCGGCAGCCGTGGCTGCCCCTACAACTGCACCTTCTGCGGTGCCGCCTGGAGCGCCAACCCCGACCTCACGATCCGGGTTCGCAGCCCGGAGAACATCATCGGCGAACTCGACCAGCTGCACGACAAGTACGGTGTGACTGCCTTCCGGTTCGTCGACGACCTGTTTCTGGGCGTGCGCAACGTTGTTGAGGAGCAGATGCAAGCGTTCACCCGGCACCGTATCGGCGAGCGGTACGTGTGGGATGCCACCGGCCGCATCAACGTCCTCGACCGGGTCTCCGACAGCGAGCTCGAACGCCTCGTCTGCAACGGCCTGCGCGAAGTGGCCCTCGGTATCGAATCCGGCAGTGACCGCATCCTGAAGGCGATGGACAAGCGGATCAACGCCGAGATGACCGAGCGCGTCGCCAGCCGCCTGGTCGAGCACGGCATCGGCGTCAAGGGCTACTTCATCCTGGGCTTTCCCGGTGAAAGCCAGGAAGACCTCGACGCGACCGTCCGCCACATCCGCAACCTGTGGGAGATTTCCAGCCAGCACCCGGGTGACGTGCGAGCCAGTGTCTTCGAGTTCCGCCCCTATCCGGGCACGCCCATCTGGCAGACCCTCATCCAGACCGGTCACGACCCGGACGCCCTCCTCGCATACGGCGACGTCGATCTCACGGGTGACGGCGCCGACGAGTCGATGCGACAGCGCGACGAGTTCAACTTCTCCGTCGGCATCCAGTTCGGTGACGTGCCGCTCCAGCGGATCCGGTCGACGCTGGCGATGCTCACGAGGGAGCAACACGACCGGAACCAGGGGGCCAAGGAGGTCGCCGCGTGACGGACAAGCGCACAGGATGGTTCGTGACGATCGACGGTCCCAGCGGGGTCGGCAAGTCCACGACGGTAAAGGCGCTCCACGACCATCTCACTGCCCAGGGGCGTCCCGCACGGAAGACGGTCGAGCCGACCACCAGCGAACTGGGCCAGTTCATCCGCAGCCACGCCAACCACATCCACGGCCTGGCCCTCGCTTGCCTGGTGGCCGCCAACCGCTACGAGCACATCGCGAGCGAGGTCCAACCCGCCCTGGTGGCCGGTGAACTGATTATCAGTGACCGCTACCTGCCCTCGACGCTGGTCCTGCAACGGCTCGACGGGGTGCCCTTGGAATTCCTGCTCGACATCAACCGTCACGTGCTGCTGCCGGACCTCGCTGTGATCCTCACCGCGGAACCGGGACTCATCGCCGACCGCATCGCAACGCGCGGCGTCACCCACCGATTCCATCTCGACCCCTCGGCGCCCGGCCGGGAAGTCGAGCTCTACGCCGATGCCGCATTGCAGCTGATGAGGCAGGGGGTAAAGGTGCTGCTTCTCGAAACCAACAATGCCACCCCATCGGACGTAGCACGCCGAATCGCCGACGCCATCCCGGCTCTGCCGATAGCGTCGGTCACCCCACCCAACCATCCAACCCCCCAGGGAACATGAGCGGACAACCGGCACAGCCCGTCATCGACACTCACGTCATCCTCCGCGATGGCGACAAAATCCTCTTCTCGCAACGTGGCGGCCCTTATGGTCACGGCCGATGGCACATGCCGTCGGGCAAACTCGACCAAGGCGAGCCCCTTCCCGATGGCGCCGCCCGGGAGTTGTACGAGGAGACCGGCATCACCGTCGACCCGGTTCACCTTCGCCTGGTCCAGACCGTGCACCACCGGCAGGACGCGCAGGTGGAGCGGATCGGGTTCTTCTTCGAGGCCACCGAATGGGAAGGGCAGCCCATCAACAAGGAGCCTGAGAAGTGCCTCGCCCTTGAGTGGTTCACCGTGCACGACCTGCCCGACGACATCATCGAGTACCCGGAAGCCGGCCTGCGTGGCTACCTCGACGACAGCGGTCCTCTCACAGAACACGGTTGGCAGTAGACATAGACCGGCCGCCTTTTCCACCCCTCGTGGCATGCGGGCGATGGTCCGCGCACCGACCCTAAGGACGGCGCCGTCCTGGCGAAGTTCCTGGACGCCGCGATCCCTCGTCGTGATCGCCGCCGCCCAGCAGACCCTGCTCCACCTCCAGGCCGCCTACGAGCAAGCCGCAGCCGCACCCCTGGCCGCCCTCGCCCAGGGCCGGCCACCCCAGCAGAGGTAGACCGGCACATCCGCCAGGCCGTGCCCGATCATGTGGAGCAGGTGCTCGAAGACCCCGCTTTCGACGCTCTCACCACTGCCCTCGCCGAAGCCGAGGCCGCTGCCTTGTGCGAGGGCCCCGAACATCCTCCATGGGGGGAGGCGGACAACAGGGATCCGAGCTACGGATGACGCGCGCCGCGCAGTGCGCGGGCGTGGTGGGTTGGGCCTGCGCCGGTCCGGCTGGTCGTCGGGTAGCCGGTCGATGGCCTCCAGGCACTTTCGGATCTTGGGGAAGGACAGGTCCGAGGCGAGTTCGGAGCCGGAGAATCAGACGGGCTCCTTGCCGGCGGTGGTGTCTTCGGCTGCGACCTTGTAGCCGCGGACATCGCCGGAACGGAAGTACACGAGCTCGACATGCACGCCGTCGAGGTGGCTGAGCAGGTGGGTCGTACACGCATCTACTGCCGTCGAACGAGACCCGCACCCGCAAGGCGATCGACGACGCTTTCACAAAGGGGAACGGGAGCCGAGGCGAAAGACGACGGCGACCCGCCCGCCGCTCAGGGCACATCAGCACCCGCAACGCGATCAATGTGCCCTCAATGTGCCCGGGCCGCCTGACGGCCCCTCCCAGCACCCAAAAGGGCGAGGCCCGAAAGCCCCGCCCGGCCCCGCCCAAACCCCAGGTTCAGGGCCACACCAAGCAGTAAGGCTGGTGCCCGGCCTCGTGCAGCCGGTGGCTGAAGTCCTGCCATTCGTGGAGCAACTGGTACACGTTGAACGCGTCCCGCGGACCCCCGCGGTCCGGGACCGTCGACCAGATGAAGGCCGCCGCGCCGACCGCTTCCTCGCCGATGCCGCGCAGGGGGTCGACGACCGTCATGGGGAGCTTCACCACGGCGTAGTCGGGGTGCAGGACGACCAGTTCCAGCGGCGGCACCTTGTGCAGGGGGACGCCCTCGATGCCGGTCAGCACCATCGCGGCCATGGTCTCCGGCTTGATCTTGGTGAACATGCCGTTCATGCCCAGTTCGTCGCCGCCGAGTTCCTCGGGGCGCATCGAGATGGGAACGCGTGCCGCGGTCGCGCCGTCCGGCGCACCGAAGTATTTGTACGTCACCCCCACCCGACCACCATTCCTGCTCCCCGCCCGGAGGCGGTCGGCCCGCTGGTCGAGCCGGCGCTCGGCCGGCCGGTCCAGCCTGCTCTCGCGCCGCTGGTCGAGCTCGCGGTCGAGCTCCCGGTCGATCTGCCGGTCGTACCGCTCGGGCTCACTCGGTACACCTTGTGTCTGACGGGCGTCGGACTGCCGTGCTTCCTGCCGTGCCTCGGTCGCTTCCTCCGCGTCGCGCCGGTGCCTTCCCCGCCGGGCACGTCGAGGACCCAGGTCATCAGTCCCCTCGCCCAGTCCGCCACCGCGATGCATATCTCCACCCGACTGCTTTTCTAGGACGCGTGGCCCCCGCCGCGCAACCCGATCATCGTGTCAGTGACCTCCCCCACGTCCGCCCGCCGAAACGTGCGGTGGAACAACAGTCCACGAGGAACTTCCGGCCCCTGATCATCCGGTCTTGATGATTACGTGCGTATGGGCTTTGTGTATCAGGTCTCAGTCTCGCAGATGCCCGGCGGATGGCGGCGCCTCGATCTTGAGGCGGACCGCGGTCCGGCCGGGGCGCGGCCTACCCTGAGGGGGTCACCCCGCAACCGGAGTCCGAGAAGCCGGAGAAGCCGCACGTCATGAGTGTCATGAGCGAAACGCCCTATCCCTACGACGCGCCCGCCTCACAGGCGCTCTTCGACCGCGCCTCCGTCGTCACGCCGGGCGGAGTGAACTCCCCGGTGCGCGCCTTCCGCGCCGTCGGCGGCACGCCCCGGTTCATGGTGTCGGGCCAGGGGCCCTACCTCACCGACGCCGACGGGCGCGAGTACGTCGACCTGGTCTGCTCCTGGGGTCCCATGATCCTCGGGCACTCCCACCCCGAGGTCATCGCCGCCGTCCAGGCGGCCGTCGCCCGCGGTACGTCCTTCGGCACGCCCGGCGAGGGCGAGGTGGAGCTGGCCGAGGAGATCGTCGCCCGGGTCGGGCCCGTGGAGCAGGTGCGGCTCGTCAGCAGCGGCACCGAGGCGACCATGTCCGCCATCCGGCTCGCCCGCGGCTTCACCCGGCGGACGAAGGTGATCAAGTTCGCCGGGTGCTACCACGGCCATGTCGACTCGCTGCTCGCCGCCGCGGGCAGCGGCGTCGCGACCTTCGCGCTGCCCGACACCCCGGGCGTCACCGGCGCGCAGGCGGGCGACACGATCGTGCTGCCGTACAACGACCTGGAGGCCGTGCAGGAGGCCTTCCACCGGCACCCGGGTGAGATCGCGTGCGTGATCACCGAGGCCTCGCCCGGCAACATGGGCGTCGTGCCGCCGGACCCCGGGTTCAACCAGGGCCTCAAGGACGCCTGCCGGAAGAACGGCGCCCTCTTCATCTCCGACGAGGTCATGACCGGCTTCCGCACCAGCCGCGCCGGCTGGTTCGGTGTGGACGGCGTCACGCCGGACCTCATGACCTTCGGCAAGGTCATGGGCGGCGGCTTCCCGGCCGCGGCCTTCGGCGGCCGGGCCGACGTCATGGCGCACCTCGCGCCCGCCGGGCCCGTCTACCAGGCCGGCACCCTCTCCGGGAACCCGGTCGCCACCGCGGCCGGCCTCGCCCAGCTGCGGTTGCTCGACGACGCGGCCTACGAGAAGGTCGACGCCGTCTCGGCGCGGATCCAGGGCCTGGTCGGCGAGGCGCTGTCGAAGGAGGGCGTCGCGCACCGGGTGCAGACCGCCTCCAACATGTTCTCCGTGTTCTTCACGGACCGGAGGGTACGCACCTACGAGGACGCCAAGCGGCAGGAGTCGTTCCGCTACACCGCGTTCTTCCACTCGCTGCTGGCGAACGGCGTCTACCTGCCGCCGTCGTCCTTCGAGTCCTGGTTCGTGTCCACGGCCCACGACGAGCGGGCCATCCAGAAGATCGCCGACGCCCTTCCGGCGGCGGCCCGGGCGGCTGCGGAGGCCACTGCGGAATGAGCGACACCAAGGACATCACCGTCGTCCACCTCATGCGCCACGGCGAGGTGGAGAACCCGGACGGGATCCTGTACGGGCGGCTGCCCGGCTACCACCTGTCCGAGCTGGGCCGGCAGATGGCCGAGCGGGTCGCCGAGCACCTCGCCTCGCGGGACGTGACCCACGTCTGCGCCTCCCCGCTGGAGCGGGCGCAGGAGACGGCCACGCCGATCGCCAAGGCGCACGGGCTCGACCTCGGCACCGACGAGCGGCTGATCGAGGCCGAGAACATCTTCCAGGGCAAGACGTTCGGCGTCGGCGACGGCGCGCTGCGCAAGCCGGACAACTGGAAGTACCTCGTCAACCCGTTCCGGCCGTCCTGGGGCGAGCCGTACGTGGACCAGGTCGTCCGGATGACGGGCGCGCTGAACGCGGCCAGGGACGCGGCGCGCGGGCACGAGGCGGTGCTGGTCAGCCATCAGCTGCCGATCTGGATCGTGCGCTCGTACATCGAGCGGCGGCGGCTGTGGCACGACCCGCGCAAGCGGCAGTGCACCCTCGCCTCCCTGACGACTTTCACATACCAGGGCGACAAGCTGGTGTCCGTGGGCTACAGCGAGCCCGCCATCGATCTGGTGCCGGCCCATCTCCGTGCCGGTGCCAAGCCGGTGAAGGGGAAGGGCAAGGCCTTCGGCGCCTGACGCCGCCGGGCCGCGCGCCGCACGGGCCGCCGCTTCTGACGGGCCGCCGCGCCTGATGGTCCGTTTGGCCGGGCTTCACGCACCTTTGCCAGATCCGTTACGAAATTCATAAAAAGTATCGGAACCTCCCCGATCATCCTGCCCTCTGACTGGGTGAACCAGCAGGCAGCGACGATCGGGGATTTCCATGCCCACCTTCTCCCGGACCCTCTCCCGGCGGGGGGCCCTCGGCCTCGGCGCGGGCGCGGCGGCCGCCGCCACGCTCGTCGGCTGCGGGAGCCACACCTCCTCGGACGGCAAGGGGGAGCGGAACGGTTCCGGCCGGGACGAGCAGGGGCGCGGCACCGGGAGCGGCGCGCATCCGGCGCGGCCCATCGGTGACGGCTCCACCTCCTTCACCGGCAAGCAGCCGCACCAGCCGGCCAAGCCCGAGCCGCTGGAGCCGGGGCAGACCCCGCCGCAGTTCGTGATCTTCTCCTGGGACGGCGCCGGCGAGGTCGGCAACGGCCTCTTCCCGCGCTTCCTCGATCTGGCCAAGGAGCACGGCGCGAGCATGACCTTCTTCCTCTCGGGGCTGTATCTGCTGCCCGAGTCGAAGAAGCGGATGTACGAGCCGCCGAACAACCCGCGCGGTGCCTCCGACATCGGCTACCTCACGGACGACCACATCAAGGCCACCCTGAAGAACGTGCGCCGGGCCTGGCTGGAGGGCCACGAGATAGGCACCCACTTCAACGGGCACTTCTGCGCCGGCTCCGGCACGGTCGGCAACTGGACCCCGCAGCAGTGGGACAGCGAGATCCGGCAGGCGAAGGCGTTCGTGAAGGAGTGGCGGACCAACACCGGCTGGACCGATCTGCCGTCGCTGCCGTTCGACTACGACAAGGAGCTGGTCGGCGGCCGTACGCCCTGCCTGCTCGGCCAGAACAACCTGCTGCCCACCGCCAAGAAGCTGGGCTGGCGCTACGACGCCTCCTCGCCGGGCGGCCGGCAGGTGTGGCCGGAGAAGAAGCTGGGGATCTGGGACCTGCCCTTGCAGCAGATACCTTTCCCCGGACGTTCGTTCGAGGTCCTCTCCATGGACTACAACATGCTCGCCAACCAGTCCCTGAACTCGACCAAGGCCCCCGCCCACAACTACCCGGGCTGGCGCAAGCAGTCCGCGCAGGCGTACATTCAGGGCTTCAAGCGGGCATACGAGACGAACCGGGCGCCCTTCTTCGTCGGCAACCACTTCGAGCAGTGGAACGGCGGCATCTACATGGACTCCGTCGAGGAGGCCTTCACGCACATCGCGCGCGAGAAGGAGAAGGGTGCCGACGTGCGCCTCGTCTCCTTCCGGCAGTACGTGGACTGGATGGACGTACAGAAGCCCGAGGTGCTCGCCAAGCTGCGCACGCTGGGCGTCGGGCAGCAGCCCGCCGGGGGCTGGAAGGAGTTCCTGCGGGACACCAAGTCGGCCTCCTCCGACGCCGCCTGAGCCGCCCCGGGGCACCCGAAATGTCCCGTGTAAGTACGCCCTGAAATGCGGTTTTCCGCCCGGCAGGGGGGCGCGCGAAATCCCCGGAACAGGCATGCGAAACTTTTCACATGAGTACCCGTAGCCGCGCCGTCCTGCTCGCCGCCGCGGCCGCCGCCGCGGCCCTGACCCTGTCCGCGTGCGGAAAGGGCGGCATCTCCGGTGGCGGTGGCGACACCAACTTCGTCACCGGCAACAACGGCATCGACACGGTCCCGGACGGCAAGCGCGCCGCCGCCCCGGACCTGTCGGGCAAGACCATCGACGGCAAGTCCCTCGATGTCGCCGCCTACAAGGGGCAGGTCGTCGTCCTCAACGTGTGGGGCTCGTGGTGCGGGCCCTGCCGGGAAGAGGCGCAGTACTTCGCCAAGGTCTCCCGGCAGTACGAGGGCAAGGGCGTCCAGTTCGTCGGCATCAACACCCGGGACACCAGCACCACGCCCGCGGTCGCCTTCGAGAAGGAGCACGGCGTCACCTACCCGAGCCTGTACGACCCCACGGGCAAGCTCATGCTCCGCTTCAAGAAGGGCACCCTCAACCCGCAGCTGGTCCCCTCCACGCTCATCATCGACCGGAAGGGGAAGGTGGCCGCGCGCGCCCTGGAGGCGCTCGACGACACCACCCTGCTGAAGATGCTCAAGCCGGTCGTCGCGGAGAAGTGACGTGAGCGCACTGCTGACGCTGGCCGCGGAGGCGGGACCGGGGCGCAACCAGACCGTCCTGCACGGCGCCCTGCTGGTCGCCCTGCCGATCGCGCTGCTCGCCGGGCTCGTCTCCTTCTTCTCGCCCTGCGTGCTGCCCCTGGTCCCCGGCTACCTCTCCTATGTGACGGGCGTCGCGGGCACCGACCTGGCCGAGGCCAGACGGGGACGGATGATCGCCGGCGCCTCCCTGTTCGTCCTCGGCTTCAGCGCCGTGTTCGTCTCCAGCGGGGCCCTGTTCGGCTACTTCGGCTCCAACCTGCTGGAGTACCAGGACACCCTGTCCAAGGTGCTCGGCCTGGTCATGATCGCCATGGGCGTGTTCTTCATGGGGCTGATGCCCTGGTTCACCATGCGGGAGTTCCGCTTCCACAAGCGGCCGACGGGCGGCCTGGCGGGGGCGCCGCTCCTCGGCGCCCTGTTCGGCGTCGGCTGGACGCCCTGCATGGGCCCGACGCTCTCCTCGGTGAACTTCCTCTCCTTCCAGGAGTCGAGCGCCGCGCGCGGCTCGCTGCTGATGCTCGTGTACTGCGTGGGGCTCGGTGTCCCCTTCGTCATCACCGCGCTCGCCTTCCGCAAGGCGCTCGGTGCCTTCGCGTGGGTCAAGCGCCACTATGTGTGGGTGATGCGCATCGGCGGCTCGATGATGATCGTGACCGGTGTGCTGCTGCTGACGGGCGCCTGGAGCGCGCTGATCCAGCAGATGCAGACCTGGTCCGACGGTTTCAATGTGGGGATCTGACCGATGAGCAAGACCGACACCGACAACAGCCGGGACCAGGAGGAGCTGGGGGCGGCCGGCTCCCAGCTGTCCACCGCGCCCCAGGAGGAACCGGCGAGCCTGCCGGGCCTCGGTGTCATCGGCTGGGTGCGCTGGTTCTGGCGGCAGCTGACCTCCATGCGGGTCGCGCTGCTGCTGCTCCTGCTGCTCTCGCTCGGCGCGATCCCCGGCTCGCTGATCCCGCAGACCGGCGCGGACGCGAGCAAGGTCGAGGACTTCCGCGCCGCCCACCGGACGCTGGCGCCCGTCTACGACAAGCTCGGCCTGTTCCACGTCTACAGCTCGGTGTGGTTCTCCGCGATCTACATCCTGCTGTTCGTCTCCCTCATCGGCTGCATCATCCCGCGCACCTGGCAGTTCGTCGGCCAGCTGCGCGGCCGTCCGCCGGGTGCGCCCAAGCGGCTGACCCGGCTGCCCGCCTACACGACCTGGCGCACCGAGGCCGATCCGGAGGAGGTCCGCGAGGCCGCGCTCGCGCTGCTGAAGAAGCGCCGCTTCCGCGCCCATGTCGCCGGTGACGCCGTCGCCGCCGAGAAGGGCTATCTGCGCGAGGTGGGCAACCTGGTCTTCCACATCGCCCTGATCGTGCTGCTGGTCGCCTTCGCCTCCGGCCAGCTGTACAAGTCGGACGGCACCAAGCTGGTGGTGGAGGGCGACGGCTTCGCGAACGCGCTGCCGCAGTACGACGACTTCAAGTCCGGCAGCCTCTTCCGCACCGACGACCTGGCCCCGTTCAGCTTCGACCTCAAGGACTTCGAGGGCACCTACGAGGCCAGCGGCCCGAACAAGGGCACGCCGCGCACCTTCGAGGCGAAGCTCAGGTACAGCCAGGGCGCGTACGGCAAGGAGAAGTCGACCACCGTCAAGGTCAACGAGCCGCTGAAGATCGACGACGCCAAGGTCTACCTCGTCAGCCACGGCTACGCGCCTGTCATCACCGTCCGGGACGGCAAGGGCAAGGTCGTCTTCCACGACGCCGTGCCGCTGCTGCCGCTCGACGGCAACGTCACCTCCAACGGCGTGATCAAGGTGATGGACGACTACCGCGACGCCCGGGGCAAGAAGGACCAGCTCGGCTTCCAGGCCTTCTTCGTGCCGACCTTCGACGCCAAGAGCGGCACGATGCTCTCCCAGTTCCCGGCGCTGCTGAACCCGCTGCTCGCGGTGAACGCGTACCACGGCGACCTGGGGGTGAACGCGGGCTTCGCGCAGAGCGTGTACCAGCTCGACAAGAAGCACATGAAGGCGTTCAAGGACTCCAAGGGCGGCCTGCTGAAGAAGCTGCTCCAGCCCGGCGACACGCTCACCCTGCCGAACGGCGCCGGGTCCCTCACCTTCGAGAAGGAGGTCAAGGAGTGGGCCGGCTTCGAGATCGTCCAGGAGCCGGGCAGCGTCTGGGCGCTCGGCGGTGCCTTCTCCGCCATCTTCGGCCTCGCCGCCTCCCTGTTCATCCAGCGCCGCCGCGTGTGGGTGCGGGCGGTGCGCGGCGCCGACGGCGTCACGGTGGTCGAGATGGCCGGCCTCGGCCGCAGCGAATCCGCGAAGGTGCCCGAGGAACTGGGTCATCTCGCCGGCACCCTCTACGACCAGGCGCCCGGGGCCCCCGACCCCGACGACCCTCCCGCACCCGTCCCCGACCCCCCAGTCGTACCTGCCGAAGGGGCTGAGAAGTGACTCTCGCCGCCGCCACCAACGAACATCTCGCGAGCATCAGCAACACGCTGATCTACTCGTCGATGGCCGTCTACACCCTCGCCTTCTTCGCCTACATCGCCGAGTGGCTGTTCGGCAGCCGCAGCAAGGTCGGCCGTACGGCCGCCGCGCTCACCGCCGGCGCCGGGCGGCAGCAGGCGAGCGCCCCCGCCGTCACGGTGCAGCGGGCCGGCGGCACCACCGTGCTGGAGCGTCCCAAGGTCGTCGTCCGCTCGGCCTCCGGCGCGCGGGACGTGCCGGACGGCCCCGGCGCCCACGGCGGCGACGCGCAGGGCGACATGTACGGGCGGATCGCCGTCTCCCTCACCGTGCTCGCGTTCCTGGTGGAACTGGCCGGTGTCGTCGCCCGCGCGGCCTCCGTGCAGCGGGCGCCGTGGGGCAACATGTACGAGTTCAACATCACCTTCTCCACGGTCGCCGTCGGCGTGTACCTGGGGCTGCTGGCGCTGCGGAAGAACGTGCGCTGGCTCGGCCTGTTCCTGATCACGACGGTCCTGCTCGACCTGGGCCTCGCGGTCACCGTCCTGTACACGGCGAGCGACCAGCTGGTGCCGGCCCTGCACTCGTACTGGCTGTACATCCACGTCTCCACCGCGATCTTCTGCGGCGCGGTGTTCTACGTCGGCGCGGTCGCCACGATCCTGTACCTGTTCAAGGACTCGTACGAGAACAAGCTGCAGACCGGCGGCAAGCCCGGCAGGTTCGCCACCTCGGTGCTGGAGCGGCTGCCCGCCTCCGCCTCGCTGGACAAGTTCGCCTACCGGGTCAACGCGGCCGTCTTCCCGCTGTGGACGTTCACGATCATCGCGGGCGCGATCTGGGCCGGCGACGCCTGGGGCCGCTACTGGAACTGGGACCCGAAGGAGACCTGGTCCTTCATCACCTGGATCGCCTACGCCTGCTACCTGCACGCGCGGGCCACGGCCGGCTGGAAGGGCCGCAAGGCCGCCTACCTGGCGATGATCGCCTTCGCCTGCTGGCTCTTCAACTACTACGGCGTCAACATCTTCGTCACCGGCAAGCACTCCTACGCGGGCGTGTAGCGGACCGCATGCGTTTCCCCGGGGGCCGGGGCAGGCTGGTGTCATGAGCGGTTCCATCGCACAGGGCACCAGCCAGACGCACGGGAACATGCACATCCTGCACTTCGTGGTGCGGCTTCCGCGGCGCATGGAGGACGTCTGGCCCGCGGTGGCCACCCCCGAGGGCCTCGCGGCCTGGTTCACCCCCGCCGATGTGCTCGAACCGCGCCTAGGCGGCGCGGTCACCCTGCGTGGCCTGGGCAGCGGGCAGGTCACCGCGTGGGATGTGGACCGGGTCGCCGAGTACACGGTGGCCGACGGCGGACGGATCCGCTTCCACCTGGAACGGGCCGGCGAGAACGGCAGCGCGCTCCGCCTCACGCACGAGTTCCAGGGCGAGACGGAGACGGAGCAGCGCTGGCGGTCCCGCTTCGAACGGTTGATCGAAAACATAGGGCCACCCCGCCCCTGACCCACCCCGTCGCTGGCCCACCCCGTCGCCGGCCCGCCCGTCGGCCTATGACGGCGGCAGGCACTCCGCCCGTGGGGGCTTTCCCTCCGGCCAGGCGAGCCGTACGAAGCGCGAGCCGCCCTCGGGGGTCAGCTCCACGATCGGCACCGCCTTGTCGTACGGGTTGCCGTGCACGTCCAGGCAGATCCAGCCGCTGGCCCCGTCCACCCGCAGCGAGCCCTTGACCTGCGGCCACTGCAGGCCGACGTCCGAGAGCGCCGGGACGGTCCGGCCGGCCGGCACCGCCTCGCGGATGCCGTGCACCGCGAGCAGCAGCGCGTCGTAGCCGATGATCAGCTGCCCGTCGTCCAGGGCGGCCGGGCCGATCGGGCCCATCGGGGCCCGGGACGCGTCCGCCAGCAGCCGCCGCAGCTGCGCGAGGCCGGCCGTCGAGCCACCGGTCCTGGCCGGGTTACGGGCCCAGGCGTCCGGATGAGCCAGCGAGGTGTAGCGCACCGAGAGGCTGTGCCGCAGCGCGCCGCGGTCCAGGTCCTTCTCATGGGTCAGGTACGACGCCTCGTCACCGGTCAGCAGCGTGAACTTCCGGTCCTGGCAGCCGCGCCCGCCCAGGGCGTTGATGAACTGGCGCAGCTGGGTGTGCCGGCCGGCGAACAGGATCGTGTCCGTCTCCCGGGAGGTGTCGCACACCAGGTGCGTGATCTGCCGGAAGGTGTTCGCGGTCGTGCCCTCCTCGCTGCGGTCGTCGGGCGGCGTGAACGGCTGCGGCTCGTACGGCGACCCCTTGATCAGCGCCGCGAACGACTCCTGGAGGGTCCGTGTGTACGGGTCGCCGGGCTTGTCGTACACCAGCAGCGCCTTGCCCGCGCCCACCTTGGCGAAGGAGGCCAGTGCGCGGGCCTCGTCGGTGTTGGTCGGCGCCACCCGGGCGAGCCCGGGGAAGGGGTCCTCGCCCCGCTGCCCGTTGGCGAGGTCGTCGGCGGTGATGGTGGAGCCGACCACCGGGATGCCCCGCCGGGTCAGCTCCCTGACGGCCAGTTTGTTGGGGTAGGTGCTCTGCCCGATGCCCGCGACCGCCCGCAGCCGGTCCGCGCCCGTCGTCATCGCCGTGAGCTGGTCGACCGTCTGCCGCCAGTGCGCCCCGGTCGCCCCCGGATTGGCGAGCACCAGCCGGATCTGCGGGCGCTCCCCGTTGGCGTCGTGGTTGGCCTGGTACTGGGCCAGATAGGCGCCCTGGAGCTGGTGGCGGATGTCGTTCAGATTGGTCGGCGACGTCGAGGAGTACGGCAGCATCAGCGCCACCGTCACGAAGCCGCCGGGTCCGAGGCGGTCGTTCTCCCGGCCGATCGCGCGGACGACGTCCCGCAGCCGGGGCTGCCCGAAGTCGTACGCGCCGGCCGCCACGCCCACGCACTCGTCGCTGCCCTCCGGCCGGCTCACCCCGGGCGCGCAGGAGCGGTCCTCGTGCAGCAGGGCCCGGACCGCGAACACCGCGCCGGCCACCAGGGCCGCCGTCACCAGCAGGGCCAGGAAGCGGCGCAGCGGGATCTCCCACACGCCCTCGCGTATCCAGGTGCCCACACCCCTGCGCGCCATCAGGTCTCCCCGCTGTGGTCGTCCGGGCCGTCGTCGCTGTCACCGGCGCCGGTGGTGCCGTCCGCGTCGCCGGGACCATCCATCGGACGCCCGGCCAGCGCCGCCTCCGGCCAGTCCCGGGAGGCCCGCCACAGCAGCGCGTTGCCCGCGGGCCGCAGGTTGGACAGCTGCTCCAGCTCGAACCTGAGCCGGTCGCACACCTGCGGGTCGGGCAGCACCAGCGGGTCCGCCAGCAGCCACACCGCGTGCAGCAGCCGGCGTATCCGCAGGTGCAGGACGGCGTCCGCGCCCTCGGGCACGGTGTGCTCGGCGTCCGTGCGGCCGAGTGCGACCGCCTCCCGCCGGTCGCCCCGGCCGGTGAAGTCGCGGCCCTCGGCGTCGTGCGCGTGGAAGTAGGGCGCGGACGCGATGAAGCGCAGGGTGCGCAGCCAGGCCCGGGGGTCCGCCGTGAAGAAGGTGTCGCGCAGATGGGCGACCGCCGCCTCGGTGTCCCCGAGGGCGAGTTCGTGGTGCAGCCGGTACCGGGCGTGCGCCTCGTCCGGGTAGTGCGCGATCAAGGTCTCGTGCGCGGTACGCCAGGACGCGTGGTCGGCGTCCCGCAGATGCAGCCGGAGCAGCAGCAGGGTGCGCACGAACGGGTCGCCGACGAACCGGCCCGGCACGGCGGGCAGCCCCTCGTCGGCGAGCAGCGTCAGAAGCGCCCGCACGCTCGCCGGGCCGAAGGTGTCCGGCAGCAGGGCGGCGGCCAGTGCGCAGGCCGAGCCGTGGTCGTGCGCGGCGGCCAGGACGGTCAGCTCCGCCAGCCGCTCGGCCGGCACCAGCCGGTCGAGCAGCGCCTCGTGGGCGGGCACGGCGGGTCCGTCCTCGGCGGGCCGCAGATCCGCCGTGAGGAGTTCGCCGAGCGAACAGGCTCCGGGCAGGGCCCGCGCGGCCGATTCGGCGAGCAGCACGACGCCCATCGGGTTCCCGCCGGTCAACCGGTGCACGGCGGGCGGCAGATGGGGCGGGACGGCGGTGTCCTCGCAGACCGCGCCGACGATGTGCAGGGTGTCGTCCGCGCTCAGCGGCGGCAGCGAGAGCAGCAGCGCCCGCGAGGAGGGGGTGGTGTCCGGCGCCCAGTCGCAGCGCCTGGCCACCTCCGGCAGCCCCCGCCGCACCGCTCCCGGCAGCTCCTCGCGGCCCTCGCCGCGCCGGGCCGCGACGAACGCCACCCGGTCGGCGATGCCCTCGCCGCGGTCCCGCAGCACGGCCGCGACCAGCCCCGGGCCCGGCGCCGTCTGCGCGTTGTCCAGCAGCACCAGCGGCCGGCCGAGGCGCTGCATCCGCGGCAGCACCCCCGCGTACGCCTCGGCGAGATCGGCCAGCAGCGCCCGTACGAGATGGCGTTCGGCGTGCTCGCGGGAGCCGCCGCCGTCGCGGAAGTGCCGGGACAGCAGGATCAGCCCGCGCTGGGCGTTGCCGCCCGCGTTCGGATACGTCCGGTACCACACCGACGCCTTCTGGTGCCGGCGGCTGGTGAACCCCTCGGCGACGGACTCCAGGGTCGCCTCGATGGCGCCCGACACCAGCGGCCCGGTGCCGGTGGCCGCCGCGACCACCTTGGCCGCCACCTTCCCGGCCCAGCGCCCGGCGAGACCGCTGATCCACGAGCCGCTCTCGTTCAGCAGCAGGATCCGTTCGACCTCGCGGCGGATCCGTTCCGAGTCGGCGTCGCCCCAGCCGCCGGCGGCCACCGCGACCAGGCCCGACATCAGCCGCGGGAAGGTGATCCGCCCGGCTCCCGTCACCGGCGCGGCGAGCTGCTCGGCGATCACCAGCAGCGCCTGCCCGAGCGGTGACCAGGAGTCGGCGGGCCGGTCCGCGGGCGGCGCCCGGAACTGGTCCTCCGCGCAGTCGGCCAGCGCGACCGGTGTATGTCCCCGATAGGCGTCCCGCAGCTCGGCGAGGACCGCGCTCTTGCCAAGACCGCGCGCTCCGCTGAGGATCACGAACGGTGGTTCGTCCGGATGCTCGTACGGATGTGCGCGGTGCTGGTGCGGGCGCAGGCCCACGAGCCGCGGCGCGAGGCCGGCCGGATCGACGTCGAACAGCGCTCCGCGCCCGTGCAACCGTCTGTGCACCGCATCTCCCCCTCAACAGCAGTGTAAGAAGGGGGAGTTGGTCAGGACCAGGGTCCGTGATGTCCCCGTTGGGTCACGAAACCGCCGGGAGCCGGCCACCGGCCACCGAGGCGATCCGGTCCCGCAGCCGCTCGGTGTACAGCCGCATGGTCTTCGCCGCGGTGTCCGTGTCCGGGTACCGGCTGGCCAGCCACAGCCCCTCGGGCAGCCGGTTCACCCAGACGCACACCTGGTCCCCGTACGACACCCGGAGCAGCCCGTACGCCTTCAGCTCCGCCCACCGCCCGGCGCCCGGGAGCGAGCGGGTGTCGAGGTAGGAGACGATCGAGTGCAGGTCGGGGGAGGTCGGCCGGAAGTCCGTGCCGAGCAGTTCGAGCACCCGGGCCAGCGGCATCCGGGCCAGCGACCGGTTGGCGCCCAGCTCGGCCCGCACCGCCCGCAGGACCTCCGGGAAGCCGCGGAGGCGGCCCACGGGCACCTCGATCGGGGCGCCGCCCACGTACCAGCCCACCGAGTCGCTCCACCGCGACTTCACCCGGGTGTGGAAGGGCACCACCGTCCGGTACACCGGCTGCCCGCCCAGCTCGTGCAGGACGAGGCCGGTCGCGGCGAGCATTCCGACCAGGCTGCCGCCGTAGGGCCGGCAGTACGCCTCGAACGCCGCCGCCGCGTCCGCGTCCGCCAGCGGTTCGCACAGCATCCGCTGCCGGGGCAGCGGGCCGCCCGGCGTCAGGCCCAGGTCGGCCGGGAAGCCCGGCAGGGTGCCGTCGCAGCGGCGGATGAACTCCCGCCAGCGCTCCACGGTCTCGTGCCGGCCGTCGATGCCGTCCGCGTGGGACCGCTCGATCTCGCAGAAGTCGACGTAACTGGCGGTCGGGGTGCGGGCGCCGGGTGCGGGGCCGGCCGGGGCCGCCGTGTACAGCTCGTGGATCTCGGCGGGGATGCGCTGCACGGAGTAGGCGTCGACGTTGCTGTGGTCGAAGGCCAGGTACACCCCGGCGCCGTCGTCCCGGACGACCGCCGTGTAGATGAGGTTCGGCCAGCGCAGCGCGTCGGCGACCGTGTCGAAGCGGTCCTGGAGGTGGCGCACCAGGCCGTCCGCTTCGGGGAAGTCGCCCACCTCCGCGCGGCACAGGGACACCTCGGCCGCGTCGAGGGTGAAGCGGCGCAGTGCGTCACCGGCCCAGCGGAAGCCGCTGCGCAGCGTCTCGTGCCGTACCGTCCAGGCGTGCAGGGCCCGCTCCAGCGCGTCCAGGTCGACCGGTCCCGGCAGGTCGAAGGCGATGCCGATCCAGGTCGGCACGGACAGCCCCTGCTCCCGGACCGCCTTGGCCGTCCTGATGTGCGACTCCTGGATGTAGGCGGGTGGCCGGGAGTCCTCCGGCAGCGCCGTCGCCGCCGCGACGGTCGCCGGGCTCAGCGTCCACTCGACGAGCCGTCCCGGCCGGACCTCGCAGCGCTGGATGTCAGTGATTCGCACGCGTCTCCCCTCGCAGAAGGGGCCCCTGGATGGCGGGCCCCCTGCAAGGCAATGCCGTGGAACGCGACCGGGACATGCCCACCCGGGCCGATTCAACGGATCGGGTGGCCCCCCGCGCACGAAGTTGATCGCCCGCCGGGACCGGGAGTCAGCCGACGGTGATCGAGTCGAGTTTCCCGCGGAGGTAGGCGTGGGAGTCGACGGGCGGATAGGCCACCCGGCCGACCGGCGCCGGTACGGACTCCACCAGCGTGCCCGGGGTGCACTCGCCGAAGTAGACGAGCGACATCAGCTCCTCGGCGGGCGCGTCCACGGGCGGCGGCAGCACCCGGTGCCGCCCCGACCGCCACCGGTCACCGGTCCAACGGGCCAGCAGGTCACCGATGTTGACGGTGAGGGCGGACGGATCGTAGGGCGCGTCCGCCCAGCCGCCCTCGTCCGTGTGGACCTGGAGGCCGCCCTTGCCGGTCTGCCGGTCCAGGATGGTCACGGTCCCGAAGTCGGTGTGCGGCCCGATCCGGAACTGGCCCGGCCGGGGCCGGCCGACGACCTCCGTCCCGGGGTACCAGTTGATGTTGAAGCCGTAGGTGGGATGGTCCATGTGCCGGGCGAAGAACCCGGGTCCGGGTCCGAGCGCGCACCCCAGCAGGGCCAGCAGCTCCTTCTCCAGCGCGGCCATCCGGGCCAGGTACTCCTCGCAGGGCGCGCGCAGCGCGGGCACCTCGGCCGGCCACACGTTCGGCGCGTACCACTCGGCGTTGACGACCGGGTCCTCGAAGGGTTCGTCGGTCGCGAAGGTGAGCGACTCCTTCAGGTCCGGCGGGGTCTGGGTGCCCTCCGCGTACCCGTTGGCCTCGGCGCCCGGACCGAGCCAGCCTCGTCCGCCGACCTTCGCCGCGTAGCGCTGCTTGACATCGGCGGGGAGCAGGAAGAACTCCCGGGCGGCCGACCGGATCCGGGCGCGCAGCCCGGGGTCCACGCCGTGCCCGGTGACCAGCAGGAACCCGGCGGTCTTCAGGGCCTCGTCGACGGTGCGGGCGAGGGCGGCGCGGGTCGCCGCGTCCCCCTCGGTCCAGGGCCGCAGATCGATGGTGGGGATCCGTACGTCGCTCACCGCTGGTCTCCTGCCGCCGAGCCGGATCGCCCCTCGCGCCGGGGCGTCAGGGCCTCTGCCGCCATGCTTCCACGCACCGCGGGGCGCGACTCCTCAGTTGCCGCGCCCGTCCTGCCGGGGATCGTCGTCCCGCCGGTCGTCCTGGGTCTCCAGGGACTTCAGGAACTCCGGGTTGTCGTCCGGGGCGACCCAGTGCGCGCCGGCGCCGCGCTGGGGCCCGGCCGGGGCGCCGCCCGCCGGGCGCCGCCGCGTCCTGCCGGTGACCAGCCAGGCGACCGGCCCGACCAGCACCTCGCCGAACAGCAGCACGATGATCACCCACACCACCTTCGGCAGGTGGCGCACCTCTTCCTCGGGAGTGTTGAGGCAGTCCACGAAGGCGTAGATCCACAACGCCAGGACCAGCAGGAACGGCAGATACCTGAGCATCGTCGCGCACTCTCTCCGAGATGTGAGTCGGCCCCGGTGACCGGGCCAGACTAGCGGGTGGCCGATACTGGGACGCATGGCTTACGACGATCTTCGCTCCCTGCTCAGGGCACTGGAGCGCGAGGGGGACCTCAAGCGCATCAAGGCCGAGGTCGACCCGTATCTGGAGGTCGGGGAGATCGTCGACCGGGTCCAGAAGTCCCAGGGCCCCGCGCTGCTCTTCGAGAACGTGAAGGGCTCGGCGATGCCCCTCGCGATGAACGTCTTCGGCACCGACCGCCGCCTGCTGAAGGCGCTGGGCCTGAAGTCGTACGGCGAGATCTCCGAGAAGATCGGCGGTCTGCTGCGGCCCGAGCTGCCGCACGGCTTCGTCGGGGTCCGCGAGGCCTTCGGCAAGCTGGGCGCGATGGCCCACGTCCCGCCGAAGAAGGTCAAGGAGGCGCCGGTGCAGGAGGTCGTCCTGCACGGTGACGACGTCGACCTCGACCGGCTCCCGGCGCTCTTCACCTGGCCGCAGGACGGCGGCTCCTTCTTCAACCTGGGCCTGACCCACACCAAGGACCCCGAGACCGGCATCCGGAACCTGGGCCTTTACCGCCTCCAGCGCCACGACAAGCGCACGATCGGCATGCACTGGCAGATCCACAAGGACAGCCGGAACCACTACCAGGTGGCCGCGCGGCGCGGCGAGCGGCTGCCCGTGGCCATCGCCTTCGGCTGCCCCCCGGCCGTCACCTACGCCTCCACGGCCCCGCTCCCCGGTGACATCGACGAGTACCTCTTCGCCGGCTTCCTCGCCGGCAAGCGGACCGAGATGGTCGACTGCAAGACGGTCCCGCTCCAGGTCCCGGCGAACGCGGAGGTCGTCCTGGAGGGCTGGCTGGAGCCGGGCGAGATGCTGCCCGAGGGCCCCTTCGGCGACCACACCGGCTTCTACACCCCGCAGGAGCCGTTCCCGGCCCTGCGGATCGACTGCGTGACGATGCGCAAGCGCCCGCTGCTCCAGTCGATCGTGGTGGGCAGGCCCCCCACGGAGGACGGCCCCCTCGGCCGCGCCACGGAGCGCTTCTTCCTCCCGCTGCTCAAGATCATCGTCCCGGACATCGTGGACTACCACCTGCCGGAGGCCGGCGGCTTCCACAACTGTGCGATCGTCTCGATCGACAAGAAGTACCCGAAGCACGCGCAGAAGGTCATGCACGCGATCTGGGGGGCCCACATGATGTCCCTCACCAAGCTGATCGTGGTCGTGGACTCCGACTGCGACGTCCACGACCTGCACGAGGTCGCCTGGCGGGCCCTCGGCAACACCGACTACGCCCGCGACCTCTCCCTCGTGGAAGGCCCCGTCGACCACCTCGACCACGCCTCCTACCAGCAGTTCTGGGGCGGCAAGGCGGGCATCGACGCGACGAAGAAGTGGCCCGAGGAGGGCTACACCCGCGACGGCGGCTGGCCGGACATGGTCCTGCCGGACCCGGATACGGCGGCCCTGGTGGACCGCCGCTGGAAGGAGTACGGCCTGTGAGCAGCGCCTCCGCGGCACTCCCGCGGCCGGGACGCACCAAGGCGTTCCTGCGCCTGGTGATGATCGAGCACTCGGTCTTCGCGCTCCCCTTCGCCTACATCGCCGCCCTCACGGCGATGTACGAGTGGGACCGGAACATCCACTGGGGCCGGCTGCTCCTGGTCACGGTCTGCATGGTCGGCCTGCGCACGTTCGCCATGGCGGTCAACCGGATCATCGACCGCGAGATCGACGCCCGCAACCCCCGCACGGCCCACCGCGAGCTGGTCACCGGCGCGATGTCGGTACGCCACGCCTGGACCGGTGCCCTGATCGCCCTGGTGGTCTTCCTGGGCGCCGCGGCCCTGCTGAACCCGCTCTGCCTGGCCCTGGCCCCCATCGCGGTGATCCCGATGGTGGTCTATCCGTACGGCAAGCGGTTCACGAACTTCCCGCAGGCCATCCTGGGCCTGGCCCAGGCGATGGGCCCGGTCGGCGGCTGGCTCGCCGTCTCGGGCTCCTGGTCCTGGGACGCGGTGGTCCTCGGGCTCGCCGTGGGCGTCTGGATCGGCGGCTTCGACCTGATCTACGCCTGCCAGGACGTCGAGACCGACCGCGAGATCGGCGTCATGTCGGTCCCGGCCCGCTTCAGCATCCCGGCCGCGATCTGGGGCGCGCGCGTCTGCCACACGATCACGACGGCCCTGTTCGTCTGGTACGCCCTGGCCACCCACGCCGGCGCGTTCTTCTGGCTGGGCCTGCTGATCGTGGCCGCCGCCTTCGTCTACGAGCACCGCATCGTGCGCCCGCACGACCTGTCCCGTCTGAACAGGGCGTTCTTCAGTGTCAACGGGTTCATCGGCATCGCCCTGTTCGTGTGCGCGCTGCTCGATCTCCTCGTGCGCGGTCTGACTGTCTGAGGGGCCGGGCCCCACCCGGCCTGAGTCCTGGGCGACCCGCCGGTACGCTCAAGGTGTGAACGCAGGAGAAACGCAGCGCGTGCCTTGGATCGTGGGGGTGTCCGGAGCCTCCGGAACGCCGTACGCGGCTGCGGTGCTGCGGGCGCTGCTGGCGGCCGGGGAAGCGGTGGACCTGGTGGTCAGCCGGGCCTCGCGGCTGACGCTGCTGGACGAGACGGGGATCTCGTTCCGGGACGCCCACTGGCAGGACGACCTGCGCGAATGGCTGGCCCGCGGGGCCGACGGCAAGCCCGGCACCTTCGAGGTGGACCTCGGCGCGACGCGGTACTGGAACGCGGGCGATCTCGCCGCGGGCCCCTCCTCGGGGTCGTACGCGGCGAAGGGGATGCTGATCGTGCCGGCCTCCACCGCCTGTGTGGCGGGGGTGGCGCTCGGGCTGTCCAAGGATCTGCTGCAGCGCGCGGCGAGTGTCACGCTGAAGGAGCGCAGGCCGCTGGTCGTGGCGGTGCGGGAGGCCCCTCTGAACGGGCAGACGCTGCGGCATCTGGTCGCCCTGGACGACGCCGGCGCCGCGGTCGTGCCGGCCTCGCCGGCCTTCTACGCGGGCGCCACCCACATCCAGGACCTGGTGGACTTCGTGGCCGGCCGGGTGCTGGACGCGGCGGGCGTCGGCCACGGCCTGTACCGGCGGTGGCGGGGCGAGCTGGGCGGCGGCAGCGGCTCGGCGGGCAAGTAGCAGTACCTCTCATCACTTCAGGAACTTTCACCGGAAGGCTTCGATCGCATGGACGCGGTGGACAGGCAGCTCATCCAGGCCCTGAGGGAGAACGGCCGGGCCTCGTACGCGGAGCTGGGACGCCTTGTCGGCCTGTCGGGCCCGAGCGTCACCGACCGCATCAACCGGCTGGAGGCGGCCGGTGTCATCACCGGGTACCGGGCGACGGTGGACGCGGCCTCGCTCGGCCTCGGTGTCACCGCGCTGATCGGCATCTCGCTGTCCGACGCGGCCGACCACGAGGACGTCGCGCAGCGGCTGCGGGACCTGCCGGAGATCGAGGACTGCTGGTTCATCGCCGGCGACGACTCCTTCATGCTCAAGGTGCGCTCCAGTGACGTGGACGGCCTGGAGAAGACCATCCGCCGGCTCAGCGGGACCAAGGGCGTGTCCCGGACCCGGACCACGATCGTGCTCTCCACCAAGTGGGAGAACCGGGTCGGGGAGCTGCCGGAAGAGGTGTAGGAGCGCTGCGGCGCACGGGGGCGCCGTCCGCCCGCCGGGCGGGGGAGTTACGGTTGTCGAGCTGTCGGAGAAAGGTGTTGGCATGGACGTCGGGCTCAAGCGCGAGCTGGAGGAGAAGGTCCGTTCCGGTGAGCGGCTGACCCGCGAGGACGGCATCGCGCTGTACGAGTCGGACGACCTGGCCTGGCTGGGCGGTCTCGCCCACGAGGTGCGCACCCGCAAGAACGGTGACGTGGTCCACTTCAACGTGAACCGGCACCTCAACATGACGAACGTGTGCACCGCGTCGTGCGCCTACTGCTCGTTCCAGCGCAAGCCGGGCGAGAAGGACGCGTACACGATGCGCATCGAGGAGGCGGTGAAGCTCGCCAAGGCGATGGAGTCGGAGAACCTCACCGAGCTGCACATCGTCAACGGCCTGCACCCGAACCTGCCGTGGCGCTACTACCCGCGTTCCCTGCGCGAGCTGAAGGCCGCCCTGCCGGACGTCTCGCTGAAGGCGTTCACGGCGACGGAGATCCACCACTTCGAGACGATCTCCGGCCTGTCGGCGTCGGAGATCCTGGACGAGCTGATCGACGCCGGTCTGGAGTCGCTGACCGGCGGCGGCGCCGAGATCTTCGACTGGGAGGTCCGGCAGCACATCGTGGACCACCGGACCCACTGGGAAGACTGGTCCCGCATCCACCGGCTGGCCCACGAGAAGGGCCTCAAGACCCCCTGCACGATGCTCTACGGCCACATCGAGGAGCCGCGCCACCGGGTCGACCACGTCCTGCGCCTGCGCGAGCTGCAGGACGAGACGAACGGCTTCCAGGTCTTCATCCCGCTGCGCTATCAGCACGACTTCGTGGACATGCAGGACGGCAAGGTCCGCAACCGCCTCCAGGCGCGCACCCAGATGGCGACCGGCGCCGAGGCCCTGAAGACCTTCGCCGTGTCCCGCCTCCTCTTCGACAACGTGCCGCACGTGAAGGTCTTCTGGGTGATGCACGGTGTGCAGACCGCCCAGCTGGCCCTCCAGCACGGCGCCGACGACATGGACGGCTCGGTCGTCGAGTACAAGATCACGCACGACGCGGACAACTACGGCACGCCGAACAAGCTGACCCGCGATGACCTGCTGGAGCTGATCCGCGACGCCGGATTCCGCCCGGTGGAGCGCAACACGCGCTACGAGATCATCCGCGAGTACGAGGGCTCGGACCCGGGCCGCCGGGAGTCCCCCCAGCCGATGCGGGTGTGAGCAGCGCCGCTCCGGAGCCTCTCCGGAGCCCTGCGGGTAATGGATAAGCTGGCCGAGTGCCTCTTACCTTCACCCTGGACCCCGCCGTCTCGCCGGCCCTGCGCGACGGCATCCTCGACCTGTGGGCGGACGTCTCGAACGCGGGCGGCGCCGTCGGCTTCGTGCCTCCGGTGGGCCGTGAGGAGATCCGTCCGGAGCTGGTGCGGCACTTCGTGCAGATGGCGGAGGGCCGCACCCGGCTCCTCGTCGGCCACGACGAGGACGGCCGGGTGGCAGCGGCCGCGTTCCTCACCCGCAACAGCCACCGGCTGATGACCCACTGGGTGTGGCTGTACACGGTGATGGTCCATCCCCGGCACCAGGGCCGGGGCTACGGCCGCGACCTGCTGGCCGCCGCGGCGGACGCGGCGCGCGGGACCGAGGGCATCGGGGCGATCCGGCTGACCTGCCGGGGCGGCCACGGTCTGGAGCGGTTCTACGCCTCCTGCGGCTACAAGGAGGTCGGCCGCGTCCCGGACGCCATCCGGGTCGCGCCCGGTGACGACCGGGACGAGATCTTCATGCTCCTGCCGCTCGGCTGACCCCCCTGTGTGATCGCTCCGCGCGCGTGCTTCACTGGACGATGACCCTGTTTGGAATCGGACGAGTGGATTGAGATGCTCCGCTACACGCTGATGCGCCTCGGTATCTTCGCGGGCTGCCTCGTGATCGTCTGGGGAGCCGTCTACTCGGGCATCTTCCCGCGCGGCTTCGGCGACTCCAACCTCCTGTGGGTCCTGCTGCTCTCCCTGGTCCTCTCGGCGCCGATCAGCTGGGTGGTGCTGCGCAAGGAGCGGGAGCGGGCCTCGGTGCGGATCGTGCACAAGGTGGACCGGATGAAGGCCAACCTGGAGGCCAACCGCAGCCAGGAGGACCTGGCCGACGACACCTCCCGCACGCAGGACGGCGCCGCCGCGTCCAGCTGATCCGGCCCGTTCGGCCCCACCGGCCCCGGGCGCGGTCCAACTAGGCTTGCCCCCATGGGTGCCGTCAAGACCAAACGGATGCCGAGGGCGGTGCGGGAGCGGCAGATGCTCGACGCCGCCGTGCGGATCTTCGGGCAGCGCGGGTACATGGCCGCCTCGATGGACGAGATCGCCGAACTCGCCGGTGTGTCCAAGCCGTTGGTCTACCTCTACCTGAACTCGAAGGAAGACCTGTTCACGGCGTGCATCCGCCGTGAGGCCGCCGCGCTCACGGCGGCCGTGCGCGCCGGGGCCGCTCCGGGACTGCCGGCCGACCGGCAGCTGTGGGACGGCCTGCGGGCGTTCTTCGCGCACACCGCCGAGCATCCCGACGGCTGGTCGGTGCTGCATCTGCAGGCCCGCACGCACGGGGAGCCGTTCGCGGCGGAGATCGCCGCGATGCGCGCGGAGCTGGTCGCCTTCGTGACCCGGCTGATCGCGGTGGCGGCCCGGGACGCCCACCAGGATCCCGATCTGCCCGAGCACGAGGTGGCGGGCCTCGCCGAGGCCCTGGTCGGCGCCGCCGAGTCGCTCGCCGCGTGGGCCAACGCCACCCCCGGCATCACGGCCCGCCAGGCGGCGACCACCTTGATGAACTTCGCCTGGTCAGGTCTGGGCACCCTCCTGGCGGGCCGCAACTGGACCCCGCCCCCCGAAGAGCCCTAGCCCCCGGGCCCCCTACGGTGTCCGGCCCCCGCCCCGCTCTCCCGGGCCGGCGTGCACCTCTCCCTCCACGTGCAGCCGCCCGTCCGCCCCGCGCAGCTCGAACCGTCCGCCCCCGTCCGCGCCGTAGACCACCGTCCCCGGCAGCAGCACCGGCGCCCGGAACCGGGCCCGGACCTCGGTCGCGTCCGGGGTGCCATGGGCGGCCAGGCACCGGGCCACGGTCCACATGCCGTGCGCGACGGCGCGCGGGAACCCGAAGAGCCGGGCGGTGAGGGGATACAGGTGAATGGGATTGCGGTCCCCGGACACCACCCCGTACCGCCGCCCCACGTCCTCCCCGATCCGCCACTCCCCGCCGGCGTTCATCGCCTTTCCACCGCCACTCATCCGCGCCCCGTCGGCCGCTGCCGTTTCCCTGCCGCCACTCATCCGCTGCCCGCCGGCCGCTGCCGTTTCCCCGTCGCTGCTCATCGGCTGTCCGCCGACGGTCATTCGCGCCCCGTCGGCCGCTGCCGTTTCCCCGTCGCTGCTCGTCGGCTGTCCGCCGACGGTCATTCGCGCCCCGTCGGCCGCTGCCGTTTCCCCGTCGCTGCTCGTCGGCTGCCCGCCGCTGCTCGTCGGCTGTCCGCCGGCCGCCGTCCGCGCCCCGCCGACCGCTGCCGTCTCCCCGCCGCCGCTCACCCCCTCCCCTCCGGCGTTCATCGGCTCCCCGCCGGCCGCTGGCCGCTCCCCGCCCCCCGGGGTCCGGGGCGGAGCCCCGTGTGGGCCGCTTTCCGGCTGAGCGAGTCGGGTGGGTGGGTGGGCGGGATGGCGGGAGAGATAGCGGCTGCGGGACTCCCAGGCCGGCGAACCCCCCAGCCGCAACTCCGTCACCACCGTCGCCTCGGTCCCCCTCCGATGCGCCGTCAGCCCCTCGATCCACACCGCGAGCTGGTACTCCCCGTCGGCCGGCAGCGCCGTACCCCGCACGATCTCGATCGAGGTGTGCACAAGCCCCAGCAGCGGCAGCGGAAAGTCCCGCCCGCTCATCAGCCGCATGGCCAGCGGAAACCCGAGGACGTGCGGATACGTCACCGGAAGACCGGCCGCCCCGGTGGCGAACCCGCACACCCGCTCGTACGCCGCCAGCCGCGCGAGATCGATCCGCAGCCCGGGCAGCACAAGCCGCGTGCGGGGGAAGTCCGCGTCGGCCGACGGCCGTTTGAAGAGGGACCGCAGCGCACCCCGCGCCAGCAGCGGCCCCAGCGCCGGCGCCGCGCGGAGCGTGACGGCGTTCACCGGCCCGGCCGCCCACCGGGGAGACCCCCGCGCACCGTACCGGTGAAGCCCAGGTGACGATCGGCCATGTGCAACTCCCGCGCGACTCGGTCCGAAATGCCTACTCTGGAGTAAGGTTACCGGAGGTAAGGCCCAGGCGGGCAAGGAACGACGGCGATCCCCGCACCCCCGACGCACCCGGTACAAGCAAAGTTGAGCGCCTGTCACATAACCCCCGAGGCTGCACATCCCCGGCCCCGGACCCGCCCCGGACCCGCACAACCCCCTCACAGCGGACCCGTACGATCGCCGCCTGACCGGCGGTAACCCCCGCACGGGACCCGCCGCCGGTGCACGCACGCCAGAGGAGCCGCCCGTGTCCACCCCGTACCCGAACACCTCCGTCTCCTCCGGCGCCCCGGTCTCCGCCACCGACTACGACGGCCACCCGGTCCTCGTCACCCCCGAGACGAAGCGGCTGGACGGCGCGGTGCGCGAGGTGTCGGTCCCCCCGTTCGCCCCGCCGGTCACCCACGGATCCCTCGCCGACCTCCCGTACGACAACGCGGAGGCGGCCCCCGGCGCGGTCGTGCTCAGCCGCAAGCTGCCCGACGGCCGCTGGACGGACGTGACGGCCGCCGAGTTCGCCGCCCAGGTGCAGGCCGTGGCCAGGGGCCTGATCGCCGAGGGCCTGCTGCCCGGCGACCGGATCGCCGTCATGGCCCGTACGACGTACGACTGGACCCTGCTGGACTTCGCGGCCTGGGCCGCCGGCCTGGTCACCGTCCCGGTCTATCCGACCTCCTCCGTCTTCCAGACCCGCTGGATCCTGCACGACTCCGGCGCGGTCGCCCTCGTCACCGAGGACGCCGCGCAGGCCGCCGCCATCGGCCCCGAACTCGCGCACCTGCCCGACCTGCGCCACCTGTGGGTGATGGACAAGGACCACATCGCCCTGCTGGCCGAGGCCGGCGCACCGGTGCCGGACGGGGAGGTGGGCGTCCGCCGGGGCATGCTCGGCCCCGACACGCTCGCCACCCTGATCTACACCTCGGGCACCACGGGACGCCCCAAGGGCTGCGCCCTCTCGCACGGCAACTTCTTCGCCGAGGTCGACAACGCGATCGAGCTGCTCCACCCGGTCTTCAAGGCGCGCGGCGAGGAGCCCTCGGTCCTCCTCTTCCTGCCCATGTCCCATGTCTTCGGCCGGATGGTGGCCATCGCCTGCGTCCGCGCCCGGGTCCGCCTCGGCCACGCCCCCAGCCTCGCCCCCGACGACCTGCTCCCGGACCTCGCCGCCTTCCGGCCGACCTGCCTGCTGACCATCCCCTACATGCTGGAGAAGATCTACAACTCCGCGCGGGCCAAGGCGGAGACGGGCGGCCGGGTGGCGGCCTTCGACCGGGCGGCGGGCATCGCCGTGCGCTACGGCGAGGCGCTGGAGGCCCGCCAGACCGGCACCGGGAACGGCCCGGGCCGCGCCCTGAAGACCCAGCGCGGCCTCTACGACCCCCTCGTCTACCGCCGCATCCGCGCCGCCATGGGCGGCCGGGTCCGGTACGCCATCTGCGGCGGCTCCCCCCTCGGCCGCCGCCTGGCCGCGTTCTACGCGGGCGCGGGCATCGAGATCTTCGAGGGCTACGGCCTCACGGAGACCACCGGCGCCTCCACGGTCACCCCGCCCCTCAAGCCCCGCCTCGGCACGGTCGGCTGGCCGCTGCCCGGCACCCGGGTGCGGATCGCGGCCGACGGCGAGATCCTCCTCGCCGGCGACCATGTGCTGCGCGGCTACTGGGACCCGCAGGCGGGCGGTGTCGTCCCCGCGACCCGCGACGGCTGGCTGCCGACGGGCGACATCGGCGAGCTGGACGACGAGGGCTATCTGACCATCACCGGCCGGAAGAAGGAGCTGCTGATCACGGCGGGCGGCAAGTCGGTGGCCCCGGCCCCGCTGGAGAACTGGCTGCGCCAGCACCCGCTGATCTCCCAGGTGATGCTGGTGGGCGACGGCCGCCCCTACGTCGGCGCCCTCGTCACCCTCGACCCCGACGGCATCACCCACTGGCGCCAGATGATCGGCAAGCACCCGGTGCCGCCGGAGCTCCTCCTGGACGACCAGGAGTTGCACGCGATCCTCCAGCGGGCGATGGACGAGGCGAACCGGCTGGTCTCCCGCCCCGAGTCCATCCGCCGCTTCGCCGTCCTGCCCGTCGACTTCACGGAGGAGGCGGGCCACCTCACCCCGTCGATGAAACTCCGCCGGGACCAGATCATGCGGGACTTCGCACGGGAAGTGGCGGACCTGTACTCCGGCTGACAGCAGCCGGGAGGGGTCGGCACCCGCTCCTCGCTTGCCCCACGTCGTCCGGACTCGGCGGAGCGGGGAGCGGGTTGCCGCCTGGGTCGGTTGCGGCCCGCTCACGATCCTCGTACGCCCCCAGCAGCCAGTCAATCCTTGGGTTTCCTCCCCAAACCCAAGTGTTAACTTGGGTGTTGTGACCTTGGACGACCTCCGTGTGTTCGTGGCCGTGTGCCGCGCGGGCAGCCTGAGTTCGGTCGCCCGCGACCTCGGCTGCACCCAGTCCGCCGTCAGCCAGCACGTCAAGCGCCTGGAGCGGGAGACGGGGGTGGCCCTGCTGGAACGCCAGCCGCGCGGTGTCGTCCCGACCCAGGCCGGGCGGATCCTGGAGGCCGCGGCGGCCGAGGGCATCTCCGGTCTCGACCTCGCCGTACGGCGGCTGCGCGACCTGGTCGACGGACACAGCGGCTACGTCAGGGTGGCCACCGGCGCCACGACCGTACGGCACTTCATGTCCGACGCGGTCGTCACGTTCCGGCACCGCCACCCCGAGGTCAACCTGGAGTTCCGTACGGTCAGTTCGGGCCGGGGCACCTTCGACGCCCTCGCCGACGGCACCCTCGACCTCGCCTGGATCACCGTCGGCCCGCCGGTGAGGGGCATCGAACAGCGCACGGTCGTGGAACTGCCGTGGCTGCTCGCCGTCCGGGCGGACGACCCGCTGGCCGCCCGCCCGCACCTCGACCCCGGGGAGCTGGCCGGCCTCCGCCTCATCCGGCTCCCCCCGAACTCCACCTCCGCCGCCCACCTGGAGGCGGCGTGCGCGGAGCGCGGGGTGCGGCTCGCCCACGAGCCGAGCGTGGCCGACTGGGACACGGCGTTGCAGCTGGCCGAGCTGGGGCTGGGCAGGGCGGTCGTGCCCGCCGTACCCGGGCTGCCGCTGCCCGGCGCGAGCCCGCTGAAGCTGGTGCCGCTGCCGGGCCTGCGGCCCCTCCCCGTCGGCTGGGCCGTCCGCCGCTGGGACGCGCTCAGCCCTCCGGCGCGGGCGTTCGCGGACACGGTCGTGGAGTGCCGGACCGCGGGGGCCGCTGCCGCGGGCTGAGGGACAGCTCCACCCAGACGGTCTTGCCGACGTCCCGCTCGGACACGCCCCACAGGGACGCCAGCACCTGGACGATGACGAGCCCCCGGCCGTGCTCGTCCTCGGGGCGCCCGTCCAGGAAGCGCAGCGCGCGGTCCTTCCGGGCGTCGCTGACCTCGATACGCAGGGTGTCCCGCTCGCGCAGCAGGATGAGCCGCAGCTCGAAGTCCCGCCCGGGTACGCGCCCGTGGGTGACGGCGTTGGCGGCGAGTTCGGCCACGAGGAGCTGGGCGGTGTGGTTCAGCTCGCCGTCGTACGGATGCCCCCAGGCGGCCAGCGTGCTGCCGGTGAGCCGCCGGGCCTGCCGGGCTCCGTGGGGCGTGGCGGTCAACCGTTGGACGAGTTCGGTTCCGGGGGTGGAGATTTCTACGTTCACGTGACCGAGCGTGGCCAGTCCTCCCTACCCTGACCAGGGGAGACCTGGCGACTGTACGTAGTCGTACGGGCGCGGCAGGTGTGTGTACGAGAGAGTCGGAGGGTGGCGTGACGGAGGAGCGGCGGCCGGAGACCCCGGCGGAGGAGAACGGGGCGGTGGCGGTCTTCGTCGTCCTCGGGAGGCAGCTGAAGTTGCTGCGGGAGCGGGCCGGGCTCAACCAGAGGGAGTTCGGCAACCTGGTGGGGTACGGCCCCGATCAGATCTCGGCCATGGAGCGGGGGGTACGGACGCCGAGGCCGGAGTTCCTGCAGAAGGCGGATGAACTCCTGGCGGCGAACGGGCTGTTCACGGCGGTCATCCCGCAGGTGGAGGAGGCGATGACCAAGGCGCGGACGAGGCATCCTGAGTGGTACCGGGGGTATGCCGAGCTGGAGGGGCAGGCGGTCTCATTGCACGACTACAGCACCATGGGTGTGCTGGGACTGCTGCAGACCGAGGATTACTCGCGTGCGGTATTCACGCAGCGACACCCGCCTCTGGACGAAGAGACCATCGAGAAGCGAGTGGCGGACAGGCTCTCGCGCCAGCAGATCTTCGAACAGTGGCCTCCGCCGGAGTTCAGCTTTGTCATGGAACAGGCCGTACTGGAACGGCCCATCGGGGGGCCGAAGGTGCACCGGGACCAACTTGATCAGTTACTGCGCATCGGTCGAATGCGGAATGTCCAGCTACAGGTGATGCCCACGGGGCGTGACATCCACCCGTCACTTGGCGGCTCTTTCACCTTGCTCATCCCGAAGGGCAAGGAGCAGGTTGCGTACATGGAGGTCCAGGGGCACCCCAAGTTGATCACCGACCGAGAAGAGGTCCGCATCCTCGCTGCTCGCTATGGGATCATCCGGGCGCAGGCCCTCAACCCGCACGAGTCCCTAGCCCTGATCGAGAAGGTGCTGGAAGAACGATGAACATAGAGCAGCTGAGCTGGTTCAAGTCGACCTACAGCAGCGGCGAAGGCGGGCAGTGTCTCGAACTCGCCTACAACTGGCGCAAGTCCAGCTACAGCGATGGCGAAGGCGGCCAGTGTCTGGAAGTCGCCGCCCACCCCGCCGTCATCCACATCCGTGACTCCAAGCGACCGGCCGCCGCTCACCTCACCGTCGGCCCCACCGCCTGGTCAGCCTTCCTTCTGGGCGAGCAGGAACGCCTGCGGGACGAGTGACTCGCCCCGCCCCTCCTCCGGCCCCCGCACCGTGCTGGACCGAACGACGAACCCCGCCCCGGACAGCAGCTCCGCCATCTGTTCGGGGCGGCGCCGGTGGAAGTCGAGCGTCACGTCCCGGCCCCAGGGGCGGTCGAGGCGGAGCGGCTCGTCCCCGACCTGGAAGGCGAGCAGGAGCCGTCCGCCGGGGGCCAGGACGCGGTGGAACTCGGTGAACAGGTCCGGGAGCCGGTCCACAGGGGTGTGGATGCTGGAGTACCAGGAGACGACCCCGGCCAGGGAACCGTCGGCGACGGACAGCTCCAGCATGGAGCCCCGTTCGAACCGCAGCCCGGGATGCTCGCGGCGGGCGACGGCGATCATGGACTCGGACAGGTCGAGGCCGTAGACGGACAGGCCGAGGCCGGCCAGGTGGGCGGTGACCGCACCGGGCCCGCAGCCCAGGTCGGCGACCGTGCCGTCCGGCCCGACCTGCTCGGCGTACGCGGCGAGCAGCGCCCGCTCCAGCGGCCGGTCGGCGAGCGGATTCCGGAAGTGCTCGGCGTAGTCCTCGGCGACGGTGTCGTAGAACGTGCGGGTGTCGGTCATGGGGAGGGACCGTAGCGGGCCCCACTGACAGTGCCTTGGGTACCGACCTTCGAGTTCGCTGACCCTGAGTGCCGACGGCGTACTGCATAGGAACGGGCGCTTTGCGCGTGTTGGTCCTGCCTCTAGCGGATGTCGCCACCGACGGGGCGTTCGGGGGGCGATGGGCGGCGACTCGGACCAGAGTGACGCAGCCGGGAGTGACTGAGTGGGTTGACTCGCAGCCAGTTTGAGTGTCCGTCAGTATTTTTCGTGGGAGGGATGTGCTGCATGTAGGGGGCCTTACGATGATCTGCGGCTATCCCGGCCCATTGCCCAGAAGGAAATATCATGCGCCTCCCTCGTCGCCCTGTGGTCCTGCTCACCACTCTGGCCACCCTCGTTGGTGTCAACATGCTCATATCCACCCCCGCGCAGGCAGCTACCTCTTGCTCAGGCACCATCACCTACAGCGAGAACATTCCGTACCCCGCGACCGGAGAGATCGTCGGTCAGCTGACCATCTACTACAACAGCAGCAACGGCGGCACTAACAGCGCCTGCTTCCAGCACCGCGGCCCCGCCTACGGCGTCGCTACCGAGACCTTCGTCCACATCATCCGCTGCTCGGAGAAGTCGGGCGAGGGGCAGCTATGCCACGGTGTTGACTCCGATACGGACGAAGGCAAGTACGCGTACCAGGCAGGTCCCGTTGGCGTGACTGGTACGGCGAACTACTGTGTCGCGGCAGTCGGCTCGATCACCTGGCGAGGTGTGACACTCGGTCGTTACGACGCCAAACGGCGCGGTTGCTGACCGTCGCTCTCTGGCGGGTGGTCAGACGTAGGTTGCGGTCCAGCCAGTGTGCAAGCCCTCGATGAGGGTGTCTCATTTTCAGGAGTGCCGTCCAACTTAGTCTTCTGTTGGGCGGCCCGGCGGCCGTCACCGAGGCCTGCGGCTGGGGCCATGGACCGTGGCCGATCTGGTCTGGCGGATGCAAAGATGACCGCGCGTTTGGCACGGGCAACCCCCCTAGGCTGCTGTTCTTGGACCTTGTATCTAAGTGGGGGTAGTGGGCTTATGGACCATATGGCGGAGATATTCCAGCCGCTCCAGGCGGACGATCCGCCCGTCGTGGCCGGGTACCGGCTCGCCGCCCGGCTGGGCGCGGGCGGCATGGGCCGGGTCTACCTGGCGCACACCCAGGGCGGACGCCCGGTCGCGATCAAGGTCGTACGGCCGGAGCTGGCGGACGACCCGGACTTCCGGCGGCGCTTCGGCCGGGAGATCCAGGCGGCCCGGCGGGTGCGCGGCGCGTACACCGCCGAGCTGATCGACGCGGATGCCGACGCCGTACCGCCGTGGCTGGCCACCCTGTACGTGCCGGGGCCGTCGCTGGCGGAGGCCGTGGCCCGGCGGGGGCCGCTGCCCGTTCCGGCGTTGCTGTGGCTGATGGCGGGAGTGGCCGAGGCGTTGCAGGCCATCCACGGCGAGGGCATCGTGCACCGGGACCTGAAGCCGTCCAACGTGCTGCTGGCCGCCGACGGGCCGAGGGTGATCGACTTCGGTATCGCGCTGGCCGCCGACGGCACCTCCTACACGGCGACGGGCGGCACGATCGGCACCCCGTCGTTCATGGCTCCCGAACAGGCGTCCGGCGGCGAGGTCACCGCGGCGACCGATGTCTTCGCGCTCGGCCAGACCGCCGCGTTCGCGGCGCTGGGCAGGTCGCTCTACGGCGACGGCCCGGCCGTCAACGTGCTGTACCGGATCGTGCACTCCGCACCCGACCTCGACGCGCTGCCCGAGCCGCTGCGCCCGCTGTTCGCCCGGTGCCTGGCCGCCGACCCGGCGGAGCGGGCCACTCCGGCCGAGATCGTGGAATTCTGCCGGCAGCGGCTGGGGGCCGACGCCGACGCGGGCGGGGGGCCCGCCGTGTGGCGGGAGATCACCGGACCCGAGGTCGTGGTCCCGGCGCCGGTGTCCGAGCCGACCCGGGCCCACCCGCAGCCGCTGTACGGGTGGCCGCAGCCGACGGTGGAGCAGCGCAGGGCGCGCGGCCGGCGCACCGCGCTGATCACGGCCGCCGGTGTGGTCGGGGGCGCGCTGCTGGTGGCGGCCACGGCCTGGTCGCTCATGGACGCGCAGGACGCGCTACGCCGCTCGGACGGGGTCCGCTCCGCCGCGTCCACTCCAGCAGGGGCCGCGAAGTCGCAGGATGCGTCGCGTCCCTCCTCTGATTCGGAAGCTGTGCGAACCGGCGGCGGTGCGCGTGAGACGCCGTCATCCCTTTTGCCCTCGCGCCGGGACCCGGTAGCCACCCCGTACCCCCTGGTGTCACTGAGACCGGAGAACTCGGTAAACCTGGGGAACCCGGACGCCGAGCTGAAGAACCGCAAGGGCGACATCCGCTTCGGCTGCAAGATGATCGGCTGTGAACTGGAAAGCGATACCGCAGTCTTCCTCCAGTCCTACGGAAAGCCCGGCGAGGCCACCCTCGACATGTGCCGTCTCATGCTCGCGCACAGCAAGACGCACAGACTTCCGCTGGCCGGGGCGGCAAACGGCACCGAGATCTGCATGAAGGACTCGCACGGCACCATCGGGGTGTTTGTGATCCAGACGAAGTCGACCGCGATGCCGGACATCGCCTTCCTCGACGGTGAACTGACGATCTGGCGCAAGGCGGCCTGACCCGTCCCGGCCAGCCGCAGCAGCGCTGTTGTCACCGCCGCCCCCAGGACGACGACGGCGAACCGGGCCCGGCGCCAGGCCAGGGCGGTGCCCGCCAGGACCCGGCCGGGCGGCCCCAGTCGGCGAATCCGCCGGCTTCGGTCAGCGCGCGGTGGCCAGCAGGGCGCTCGGCAGGACCACCGCGCTCGCCGACGCCAGCTCCCGCACGCGGGCGGGACCGTGACCCGGCCGTGCATCACCGGGCCGACCAGCCGGAAGGCGTACGTGCCGCCGGCCAGTGCAAGGAACATGCCCACCATGGCGTTCACGCCATGGTTCCGGGCGCGGCGGCCCGGCGGCGGTGCAGAACGAGCCCGGTGAGGGCGAGCAGCACCGGGACCACGGCCGGGACGGCGGGTGTGACCGCCAGCGCCAGGCGGGCAGGACCAGCGCGACCAGGACGGCCGGGAAGGCGGCGTCCAGCCTGTAGCGGGTCGTGTCGCCGAGCGCGCCACCCGCCACGGCACGGCTAGCACACCGGTTTTCCACACGGCGAACGGGCCCAGCCCGGAGATCCACAAGGCCCGGCGCCGACGGACCCGATCGGGCTGGGAGATGGCGAAGGCGACCGTCTTGTCGGCGACCAGGTGCGTGCCACGGGAACGGCTCGCACAGCCGGTGCCGAGAATCTCCGCCACGGCCAGGCTGAACGCGGCCGTCCGGATGTTCCGCAGCAGCCCGGTGGCGACGCCCGCGACCGGCCCGCTCCTGGCGAGCAGCACATCCACCGCGCTGAACTGCGCCGACCCCGCGTACACCAGCAGCGCGATCAGCACCGGCGCTCATACCGGAAGGCTGTCCGAACTGGCCAAGCACGCCGGCATCGCCAAGTCGCTCAGCGCACTGGTCGAGCCACCGCGCCCACGGTCCAGGTGATCGGGGCGGTCCAGGGGCCGACGGTCCACTCCGACCAGTCAAGCTATGTGGCCTCACTGCTCTGCGCCTGCCCGCCCGGCGCCCGCCGGGATCTGTACCTCGTCTGACTGGATCCGAGAACGTACGGGTGTTCCGGGGCGGTGAAACATATCGTGGTGACCGGGGTCTGGTGACGGCGCGTGAACGAGGGATGACCGGCACGGTGAACGGCGCGGGGCCGGAAAGGCAGGAGCCCCGTCGCCGTAAGGCGCGGGGCTCCTTGGGTACTGCACTCAGGTTCTGCGATCAGGCAGGAATCAGGCGGGAGAGACGTTCTCCGCCTGAGGACCCTTCGGGCCCTGCGTCACATCAAAGGTCACCGCCTGGTTCTCCTCAAGGGAGCGGAAGCCGGTGGCATTGATCGCGGAGTAGTGGACGAAGACGTCGGGGCCGCCGCCCTCCTGGGCGATGAAGCCAAAGCCCTTTTCGGCGTTGAACCACTTCACGGTTCCGGTAGCCATAAGCCCTCCTTGGGCTCACAAAGGGTTGCCCTGCTCCAGAACCTGCAAGTGTGAAACGGTGCTGCACAACTGCATATGTCTGAAAACGACGAGAGCCCGCGGTTACATGCTCCGCAGGCTCTGTACTGCAAGGGAAACCAAACTGCAACTTGCGATGAGCCTAGCACGCAGGCAGGCGAAAGCAATAGAGGTCAAGATCACTTCACCCGGACGTTTGAACGTCCGTTAGGCCGTTCGGAGGCGGGGTCGGTTCCGGCGCCGCGGCGCCCGGGGTCTACTGTCGCGATGTGGACAATTCTCGCACCCGGCCGCGTGTCGGCCACATCCAGTTCCTGAACTGCCTGCCCCTCTACTGGGGGCTCGCGAGAACCGGCACGCTCCTCGACTTCGAGCTGACCAAGGACACCCCGGAGAAGCTCAGCGAGCAGCTCGTGCGCGGTGATCTCGACATCGGGCCGATCACCCTCGTCGAGTTCCTGCGCAACGCCGACGACCTGGTCGCCTTCCCGGACATCGCCGTCGGCTGCGACGGCCCGGTGATGTCCTGCGTGATCGTCTCGCAGGTCCCGCTGGACCAGCTGGACGGCGCCAAGGTCGCCCTCGGCTCGACCTCCCGCACCTCGGTCCGGCTCGCCCAGCTCCTGCTGGCCGACCGCTACGGCGTCCGGCCCGACTACTACACCTGCCCGCCGGACCTCAGCCTGATGATGCAGGAGGCGGACGCCGCCGTCCTCATCGGCGACGCCGCCCTGCGCGCCAACCTCCACGACGGCCCCCGCTTCGGCCTCCAGGTGCACGACCTCGGCGCCCTCTGGAAGGAGTGGACCGGCCTGCCGTTCGTCTTCGCGGTGTGGGCCGCCCGCCGGGACTACCTGGAGCGCGAGCCGCACATCACCCGCAAGGTCCACGAGGCGTTCCTCGACTCCCGCAACCTCTCCCTGGAAGAGGTCGGCAAGGTCGCCGAACAGGCCGCCCGCTGGGAGGCGTTCGACGAGGCCGCCCTGGCCCAGTACTTCACCACCCTCGACTTCAGCTTCGGCGCCCCGCAGCTGGCGGCCGTCGCCGAGTTCGCCCGCCGCGTCGGCCCGACGACCGGCTTCCCGGGCGACGTCAAGGTGGACCTGCTCGCTTAGGTCCCTTACGTCCCTCGGTTCCCGTACGGGGACGGCCCGTTGCCCAGTCCGCCGGGCCGCCCCGTCGCTCTCCCCGTCCCCACCCGTCACTACTGTGTCCGCGTCGACGCGCAGGACGCCGACGCACACGACGGGGAAGGACGGGGTAATCCCGCCATGGAGACACTTCAGCCGGACGATCCACGGGAGCTGGGCAGCTATCGGATGCTGCGCAGACTCGGAGCCGGCGGCATGGGCCGGGTCTATCTGGCCCGCTCGCCCGGCGGCCGGACCGTGGCCGTCAAGGTCGTACGCCCCGACCTCGCCGCCGACGCCGGGTTCCGCGAGCGCTTCCGGCACGAGGCCGAGATCGCCCAGGCCGTCTCCGGGCAGTACACCGCCGCCGTCGTGGACGCCGACCCCGGGGCGCCGCTGCCCTGGCTGGCCACCTCGTACGTGCTCGGCCCCGACCTGACCGAGGTCGTCGCCACCCACGGCCCGCTGCCCGAGCACACCGTGCGCGCGCTCGGCGCCGGGCTCGCCGCCGCCCTCCAGGAGATCCACGCGGCCGGCCTCATCCACCGCGACCTCAAGCCGTCGAACGTCCTGCTCGCCGCCGCCGGACCCCGGGTCATCGACTTCGGCATCGCCCGCGCGGTGGACGGCACCCGGATGACCCAGACCGGCGTCGTCGTCGGCTCGCCCGGCTACATGCCGCCGGAGCAGGCGATGGGCAAGGACGTCGGCCCGGCGGGCGACGTCTTCTCCCTCGGCGCGGTCCTCGCCTTCGCGGCCACCGGGCGCGGCGCCTTCGGCGAGGCCGCCTCGCACGCCGCGCTGCTCTACCAGGTCGTGCACGGCGACCCCGACCTGACCGGCATACCGCGCCCGCTCCTCGGCCTGGTCCGCGCCTGCCTGCTGAAGGAACCGGCGGACCGGCCCGCGCCGGCCGAGATCGTCACCGCGCTGGCCCCGCAGGGCGTCGAGGGCCTGCTCCGCGACTGGCTGCCGTCGGCCGTCGCCTCCACCATCGCCACGCACGCGGCCGGGATCCTGGACCTGGAGGCCCCCGAGGCGCGGGCGGCGGTGAGCCCTGGTGCCGGTGCCAGTGCCGGTGCTGGTGCTGTGGCCGGGGCTGTGGCCGGTGGGTTCGGGCCGCCGCCGACCATGCTGGACGGGGCGGCGACGCCGGCCGCCGGTGCCCCCGTGCCCGGTGCCCCCGTGCCCGGCACCGTGCCGTTCGGCGCCTCCGAGGCGCCCGCCCGGACCGCCCGGACCGCCCGGCCCACCCGGCGCCGTGCCCTCTCCCTCGCCCTCGGCGGCGCCGCCGCCGTCGCGGCCGTCGGCGGGGGCACCGCCTGGTGGCTCGGCCGGGACGACGGCACCGCCGCCGGCGCACCGGCCGGCGGCAAGGGCGTCGCCTCGGGCGAGCCCGCCGCCGAGAACTTCACCACCCCGCCCGCCGGAGTGGCCCCCCAGCCGCTGTGGCACCAGCCGCTCGCCGAGGACAGCACCAGCACCTCCGTACCGCTCCTCGTCCGCAACGGCCTGCTGCTGATCAGCGGCGACCCCCTCGTGGCGTACGACGTGAAGACCGGCAAGCCCCGCTGGAGCAAGCCGGACATCGTCGTCCCCGGCTCCCAGCTGCTCCACCGCGGCGGCCGGATCTACCTGCCCGACGGCGACTACGACGGCGTCCTCGTCGCCCGTGACGCGGGGACCGGCGAGGAGGTGTGGCGCAGCCGGCTCGGCAAGCACATCGACATCGAGGACACCATCGCCGTCGACGACGAGCACGTCTACGTCACGGCGAAGGACTACGGCGAGTCCAAGAGCGCCACCGAGTACCGCACGGCGATCGCCGCCGTCAGCATCGCCACCCGCAAGACCGTGTGGATCCAGAAGCGCGACTGGGGCACCGACGACTACGACGTCGAGGGCTCCGTCGCCGGCAAGTACCTGGTCTACGCCGACTCCAAGTACAACCTCACCGTCCGCGACACCGCCACCGGCGGCCAGCTGTGGACGAAGAAGATCGGCGACGACTGGACGTGGCGGCCCAGCGCCTCCGACGGCCTCGTCTTCCTGCCCGGCGACGAACTGACCGCCGTCGACGCGAAGACCGGGGCCACCCGGTGGACCCTGTCCCCGAACGGCCGCCGCGGCTTCTACAACCCCACCGTCATCGACGGCGTCCTCTACGTCGCCGACCACGACCGCGGCATCTGGGCCGTCGACGTCCGCACCGGCAAGCGGATCTGGCTGTGCGAGGAGAACGACCGCGGCGCCCCGGAGGTGTTCCTGAAGTACGGCACCACCCTGTACTGCGGCGGCCAGGCCGTCGCCGGCGGTGTCGTCGCGCTGGACGCGAAGACCGGCCGCAAGCGCTGGAGCTGGACCGACAACAAGGACACCGGCGACCAGTGGCAGATCGCCCTGTCCGGCAACCGGCTGCTGACGGCCAACGGCCAGGACGTCTACGCGATGCCGGCCGTCTGAACCGGGTAGGGACACCCGGGGCGGGGGACATGGCGCGGGAAACGACGGTGTGACGGGGGTGGCGGCTGTGGGCGGGATGACCACGGGGGTGCTGGTGCTCGGCGCCGCGGTGTGGGGCCTGCTGGCGGGCCTGCTGCTGCCCCGCGCCGCCTACCGCTTCGCCGTCCCGGCCGGCGAACCCTGGCGCGGCTACTGCCCCGCCGGCCACCCGGTCCGGGGGTGGCTGGGCGGGACCGGGTGCGGGGAGTGCGGACCGCGCGCGAGCGCGGTGCGCCGGGATCCGGGCGGGACGGCGAAGCGCGGGGTGCCGGCCAAGGGGCCGGAGCGCGGGGTGCCGGGCGGGAGTGCGGAGCGCGGGGTGCCGGGCGGGAGTGCGGAGCGCGGGGTGCCGGGCGGGAGTCCGGAGCCCGGGGAGCCGGGCGCCGGTGCCGGGGCTGAGTCCCGGCAGGGGGTTCCCTCCGCGTCGTACCCCGCCCCCTACGTCCCCTCCGCATCGCACCCCGCGCCGCACGTCCCCTCCGCATCGCACCCCGCGCCGCACGCCCCTTCCGCATCGCACCCCCCGCCGCACGCCCCCTCCGCTCTCCTCCTCGCCGCCGCCACCGCCCTCGTCTGCGCCGCCCTCGCCGCCGCCACCGGCACGCGGCCCGAGCTGGCGGTCTGGCTGCTGCTCGCGCCCGTCGGCGTGCTCCTCGCCGCCGTCGACTTCCGGGTGCACCGGCTGCCCGACCCGCTGACCCTGCCGCTCGCCGCCGCCGCCCTCGCCCTGCTCGGCCTCGCCGCCGCGCTCCCCGAACACGCCGGCCACTGGACCACCGCCCTCTACGGCGCCCTCGCCCTCGGCGCCGGCTACTACGCGCTGTACCGCCTCAACCCGGGCGGCATGGGGTTCGGCGACGTCAAACTGGCCGTCGGCACGGGCGCCGTGCTCGGCTGGTACGGCTGGTCCGCCGTGCTGCTCGGCACCTTCGCCGGCTTCCTGCTCGGCGCGCTCTACGGCGGCGTGCTCGTGCTGGCCCGGCGGGCGGACCGCAAGTCCGCTGTGCCCTTCGGCCCGTTCCTGCTCGCCGGCGCCCTCGCCGGACTGCTGATCGGTGCGTACGCGGCCTGAGGTCTTTCGCCCGAAACGGCTGGCGTAGGCTGGTTCGGTCTGCCCCCACCGCTTGACGAAAGGGACGCCCGGTGACCGAGAAGGCCGACCTCCAGTCCGTGCTCGACCGAGCCGCGGCGGGCGGACGCATCACGCCCGAGGAAGCACTCGACCTCTACCGCGACGCGCCCCTGCACGCCCTGGGCGCGGCCGCCGACGCCGTTCGCCGCCGCAGGTACGCCGGCGTCGAGCACATCGCCACGTACATCATCGAGCGCAACATCAACTACACGAACGTGTGTGTCACGGCGTGCAAGTTCTGCGCCTTCTACGCGGCCCCCAAGGACACCGCCAAGGGCTGGACCCGCGACCTCGACGACATCCTGCGCCGCTGCGCCGAGACCGTCGAACTCGGCGGCACCCAGATCATGTTCCAGGGCGGCCACCACCCGGACTACGGCGTCGAGTACTACGAGAAGCACTTCAAGGCCATCAAGGACGCCTTCCCGCAGCTGGTGATCCACTCGCTGGGCGCGTCCGAGGTCGAGCACATGGCCCGTATCTCCGGGGTGTCGGTCGAGGAGGCCATCACCCGGATCCACGAGGCCGGTCTCGACTCGTTCGCCGGCGCCGGCGCGGAACTCCTGCCCGAGCGCCCGCGCAAGGCCATCGCCCCGCTGAAGGAGAGCGGCGAGCGCTGGCTGGCGATCATGGAGACCGCGCACCGGCTGGGTGTCGAGTCCACCTCCACCATGCTCATGGGCACCGGCGAGACCAACGCCGAGCGGATCGAGCACCTGCGGATGATCCGGGACGTACAGGACCGTACGGGCGGCTTCCGCGCCTTCATCCCGTACACCTACCAGCCCGAGAACAACCACCTGAAGGGCCGCACCCAGGCGACGCTCTTCGAGTACCTGCGGATGATCGCCATCGCCCGGCTGTTCATGGACAACATCCAGCACATCCAGGGCTCCTGGCTCACCACGGGCAAGGAGGTCGGCCAGCTCTCCCTGCACTACGGCGCGGACGACCTCGGCTCGATCATGCTGGAGGAGAACGTGGTCTCCTCGGCCGGCGCCAAGCACCGCTCCAACCGCCAGGAGATCATCGACCTGATCCGCAAGGCGGACCGCGTCCCGGCCCAGCGCGCCACGACGTACGAGCACCTCGTCGTCCACGACGACCCGGCCGACGACCCGGTCGACGACCGCGTGGCCTCCCACATCTCCTCCACGGCCATCGCCGGGGGCACCGCACATCCCGAGCTGAAGCTGCTCGCGTCCAACTAGCGCCGACCAGGGGTCCCGTGCTCACACTTCACGTCGCCGAGCAGTCGCCCGAAGCGGCGGTCCTGGTCGACGGGGCGTCCGTCGCCGCCGTCGGCCCGTACGAGGAACTGGCCGCGGCCAACCCGGCGGCCAGGGTGCGGCGCTGGCCCGGCATCCTGACGCCGGGGCTGCTGAACCCGTACGGCCCGGAGCTGCTGGAGGCCACCTACCACCCCGACCCGCGCGAGGCCGACGCCCTCGGCACCGAGCCCATCGGCGGGGAGCGGGCGCGCGCCATCTTCCGTACCGAACCGGTACGCCTCGGCGCGAGCGCGCGGCGCGGGGTGCAGCGGATGCTGGCGCACGGCACGGTGGCGGTGGCCGGGGAACTGCGGTCGCGGGCCGCCGCCGACGCGGTGCGCAGGGCCGGGCTCGCGGTGGGGCAGCGCCCGGAACGTCTCCCGGGCCCGGCGGCGCTCTCCCCGAGCCCGCTGATCCTGCTGCCGAAGCTGGTGCCGGGCGGTCCCGCCCGGTTCGCCGTGTTCGACGTCGCGGACCGCGCCGAGCTGGTCCGCCGCGGCGCCGGGACCTGCGTGGCGACCGTGATCGGCGGCCGGCTGGTGTTCCGGAGCCGCTGACGCGCGCCGGGGCCCGGCGCCCTCGCCGCAGCCGCTGCGCGACCGCCCGCCCGGACCCCCCGTCCCGCTCGGACAAGCCGAGGCTCCCGCCGTGGGACGGGGCTGCAAGAATGGGCGGGTGACCCGCGCTTCCCTGAACAAGCAGCCGCACGAAGTCGCCTCGATGTTCGACGACGTGGCGGAACGGTACGACCTGACGAACGACGTGCTGTCGCTCGGCCAGGACCGGCGCTGGCGCAAGGAGGTGGCGAACGCGGTCGACGCGCGCCCGGCGCAGAAGATCCTCGACCTCGCCGCCGGTACGGCCACCTCCTCCCTGCCCTTCGCGCAGACCGGCGCCTACGTCGTCCCCTGCGACTTCTCCCTCGGGATGCTCCAGGTCGGCAAGCGCAAGCGCGCCTGGATGCCGTTCACCGCGGGCGACGCGACGAAGCTGCCCTTCAAGGACGACACCTTCGACGCGGTGACGATCTCCTTCGGGCTGCGCAACGTCCAGGACACGGACGCGGCCCTGCGCGAGATGTACCGGGTGACCCGCCCCGGCGGGCGCGTGGTGATCTGCGAGTTCTCCCACCCGACCTGGGCGCCGTTCCGCACCGTCTACACCGAGTACCTGATGCGGGCGCTGCCGCCGGTCGCGCGCGCGGTGTCCTCGAACCCGGACGCCTACGTCTACCTCGCCGAGTCCATCCGGGCCTGGCCCGACCAGCCCGCCCTCGCCGGGCGGCTGCGCGAGGCGGGCTGGTCGAAGGTGGCCTGGCGCAACCTCACCGGAGGCGTCGTCGCGCTGCACCGGGGCTTCAAGGAGAGCTGAACCGGCGCCGAGGAGAGCTGGACCGGCGCTGTGGAGCTGGACCGGCGCTTCAAGGAGAGCTGACCGCGTACGGATCCCCGGGCTGGTCCAGCTCCCGTTGCAGTCCGCCCCGCGGCGGTCCCGGGATGCGTGGTTCACGCACCCCTCCGCCGCCGTCGCCGTCACCGAAGTCGAACCACACGTACACCAGCGACTCCCGCGGCACCTCGGCGCCGGGCTGCGGATACTGGCGTACGACGTAGTCCACGACGGCGAGGTGGAAGTCCGGGCGGTCCGGCGCGGCGAGCAACAGACCCTGCGCCCGGGCCGTTTCGCGCGCGTCCATCGCCATCAGACCCACCAGATGCGGGACACGTACTTCGGGTGTCTTGGGTGTTATGCGCACAGATGTCACCCCCAGCGGTACTGGCAGGGTAACTCCCGGGCGGCCCGCCCGGAAGGCGCCGGTGGCTTTCTGTAACAGTTGACTACTGTGGGTGATTGAGGGGGAGCCGGAAGCAGAGCGCCGGTTCGCTCAGCCTCGGATGCGTATAGGTCTCCGCCTGCTCCATGCCGAGCCGCCGGGCCAGCGCGATCGACCGCGCGTTGCCCTGCCGGACCACCGCCACCACATCGGGCACCCCGGCCGCCCGCACCCGGCCGATCGTCTCCCGCGCCGCCGCGGTGGCGTACCCCTTGCCCCAGTACGCCCGCCCGAGCCGCCAGCCGATCTCGGTCTCGCCGACCGGGCCCCAGTCCGGCGACCACGGCTGCGCGCCGGTGAAGCCGATCACCTCGCCCGTCTCGTCCAGCAACGTCCACAGGCAGAAGCCGTGTTCGGCGTCGTGCCGCCGCTGCCGCGCGGTGAGTTCCTCGTAGACCGACAGCGCCGCCGGCCTGCCGCCGTAGAACTCCATGACCTCGGGGTTGTCGAAGACCCGGTGCCAGGCGACCGCGTCCTCGTGCGTGGGAACGCGCAGCCGTACCGCGGGGAGAGGTCGGTTCACAGGGCAGCCCTTCAGCCGGGTGATCAATTCTGCTGAATAGACTGCCCATGTCCAGTGCCGGTCGGCACGCAGATTTCTAACCTTGGGGAGATCCCGCCGTGACCGAGCCCCTCTCCGACCACTCCGCCGATGTGATCGTCGTGGGCGCGGGGCCAGCCGGCTCCACGACCGCGTACCACCTCGCCAAGGCCGGCCTCGACGTCCTGCTCCTGGAGAAGACCGAGTTCCCGCGCGAGAAGGTCTGCGGCGACGGTCTCACCCCGCGCGCGGTCAAGCAGCTCGTCGCCATGGGGATCGACATCTCCGAGGAGGCCGGCTGGCTGCGCAACAAGGGTCTGCGCATCATCGGCGGTGGCTCCCGGCTCCAGCTGGACTGGCCGGATCTCGCCTCCTACCCGAACTACGGACTCGTCCGCAAGCGCGACGACTTCGACGAGCAGCTCGCCCGCAACGCCCAGAAGGCCGGCGCCCGCCTGCACGAGCGCTGCAACGTGAGCGGCCCGGTCATCGACGACCGCACCGGCCGCATCACCGGCGTCACCGCCAAGCTCGGCGAGGAGAAGCGCGAGGTCACCTTCCACGCGCCGCTCGTCGTCGCCGCCGACGGCAACTCCACCCGGCTGTCCCTCGGGATGGGCCTGCACCGCCGCGAGGACCGCCCGATGGGCGTCGCGGTGCGCACCTACTTCACCTCCCCGCGCCACGGCGACGACTACCTGGAGTCCTGGCTGGAACTGTGGGACCGCCGCGGCGCCCAGGACCGGCTGCTGCCCGGCTACGGCTGGATCTTCGGCATGGGCGACGGCACGTCGAACGTCGGACTCGGCGTGCTGAACACCTCCGCCTCCTTCAAGGAGCTGGACTGGCGCGAGATCCTCAAGGCGTGGTGCGCCTCCATGCCGGAGGACTGGGGCTACACCCCGGAGAACATGACCGGCCCGATCCGCGGCGCCGCCCTCCCCATGGCCTTCAACCGCCAGCCGCACTACACGCGCGGGCTGCTGCTCGTCGGCGACGCCGGCGGCCTGGTGAACCCCTTCAACGGCGAGGGCATCGCCTACGCCATGGAGTCCGGCCAGATCGCCGCCGACGTCATCGTGCAGGCCCACGCGCGCGCGACGCCCGCCCAGCGCGAGATCGCCCTCCAGCGCTACCCGCGCGTCCTCAAGGACACCTACGGCGGCTACTACACGCTCGGCCGCGCCTTCGTGAAGCTCATCGGCAACCCGAAGGTCATGCAGATCGCCGCCCAGCGCGGTCTGACCCACCCGATGCTGATGAAGTTCACCCTGAAGCTCCTCGCGAACCTCACCGACCCCACGGGCGGCGACGCGATGGACCGCATCATCAACGGCCTGAGCAAGGTGGCCCCGAAGGCGTGACCGGACGCGGGCGCCCGGCTAGGCGCTGAACGCGGCGGCCTTGGCGGCCCGGCGGGCGTACACCTCGTCCCGCCGGTCCGCCATCTGCCGCAGCGCGTCCTTCTTGTCCCGCTTCGCCAGCCGGTCCAGATAGACCTGCCCGTCGGTGTGGTCGGTCTCGTGCGCGAGGCACCGCGCGAAGTACCCGGTGCCCTCGACGACGACGGCGGCACCGTCCCTGTCCTGCCCCCGTACGACGACCCGGTCCGGCCTCGGTACGGCCAGCACCGCACCCGGCACCGAGAGGCAGCCCTCGCCCTCGTCCAGCAGCCGTCGCCCGCTCGTGGGCGTGTCCAGCACCGGATTGACGATGTGCCCGACATGTCGGACACCGTCATCATCGGGGCAGTCGTACACGAACAGCCGCAGACCGACCCCGACCTGATTCGCCGCCAGCCCCGCCCCGTCGGCGACGTACATGGTGCGGAACATGTCGTCGATGAGCGCGGCGAGGTCGGGCCCGAACTCCGTGACGTCCCGGCACGGCCTGTGCAGCACCTCCTCGCCGACCTCGGTGATACGGCGCACCGCACCGCGCCCGGCCTCGGGGGCGTACCGCGGGAACCGGTCGACGGGACCGCCCTGCACGAACACACGTGGCATCGCACTGCCTCCTTCACTCGCGAACGGGCCGCCGTCCGGCGGCCCGAGCCGAGCATGCCAGTGCGTGCACGGGGAAGGCGTCGCATACGAGGGCGAGCTGAGGGCGCGGGCGAGGTGAGGACCCGGGCGAGCGGAGCCCGGGGCGTGGTGAGAGCCCGGCAGGGGCGCGGGCGGGCGTGGAAGCGCGCTGAGGGCGCCCAGGGCGCCCCAGGGAGCCCCAGGGCGCTCCGAGGCGCCGCCCGAGGGCGCGGAGGGCGCGCGGCGCCAGGGCAGGGAGCCGGGCGCGCTGGGCGCGCTTCAGGGACGACACGAGGGCCGCTGCCCCCGAGCGGCCGCGGCCCTACGCGTGTGAGTGGTGCGGGACGCGCTCAGAGCACCCGCACGGCGCCGGTGGGCGGGTCGTACGACAGCGAGCGCTCCACGACGCCGCTGGACGGGTTCTGCGCACCGACGAACATGCCGTCGCCGACGTACACCGCGACGTGGTACGCGCTGCCCGCGCTGCCCCAGTACAGGATGTCGCCCGGCTGCAGGTTGCTCAGCGAGACCTGGGTGCCGGCGGTCGACTGGTCCTGGGAGACCCGCGGCAGGCTGATGCCGACCTGCTTGAAGGCCGTCTGCACCAGACCCGAGCAGTCGTAGGCGCTGGGACCGGTGGCACCGGAGACGTACGCCTTGCCGACCTGCGACTTGACGAAGCTGACGACCGCGGCGGCCGAACCGGTCGCCGGGGAGGTGTCGGTGGACGTCGAGGTGGAGGTGGAGGTGGATCCGGAGTCCGCCGTGGTGGACAGCGTGGTCCGCTCCGCGTTGCGCGAGGCGCGGGCCGCCGCCTCCTTGCGGGCCTCCTGCTCGGCCTTCTTCTTGGCCTCCGCCGCCTTCTTCTTGGCCTCGACGAGGTCCGCCTTGGCCTGCTTCGCGGCCTTTGTGGCAGCCGCGTCACGCTCGGCCTGCAGCTGGTAGTTGGCAGCCGCCTGCTCGGTGGCGTCCGCGGACTGGGCCGCCTGGGCTGCCAGGTCGGCCGTCAGGGTGGGCAGTTCGAGGGTCTGCGTCACCGGCTCGGCCGCGTTCGCCGAGCCGGACGCCCCGGCGACTGCCAGGGTGCCGAGGACGCCACCGGCAACTCCGGCCCGCACGGCGAGGGTCGACGCGCTGCGGCGGGGCTTCCGGTGGCTGCGTATGTGAGCGGTGTGGGACATGGGAACAACCGGTACCAGGGGCTCCTTCATATCTTCAAGAAACGTGTCCTGCGCCACAGTTGTTCAATCGAGACCCGGAATCCCGGGCGCGTCACTCTTTATTGACGCCGTAACGGACATTGCGGGCGCACGTGATCAAGCCCTTGATCACGGTCTTTGATCATTAAGTCCGGATTGCCCCCCGCCTACCACCGGTTGAGGTCGTTGGCCAAGCCCGGTTCTCATGGGCCTCTCATGAATGTGGCGGAGGTCACGGAACGGTCACCGGAACCCCGGCGTCCCCCGCGTGCGCAGCTCGTGAACGCGTGCACGCGCCCCGGCCCCCGTCCACACCCGTCCCGCGCCTCCCTCCGAGGTGTGAATGAAGCGCACTATCAGACCCCCGCATCCAGCACCAATTTGCATGCACTGGAAGTCTCTTGATATGGAGACGCCCCCTCCGGCCTGGGACGACAAGCGAGAATGTCACTTCTGGTGATCAACTGAACGCTTCGAGTGTGAAGATCACCCATCATCCGACTTCATGATCCTTCGTCAGGTGGTGGAGATCACAAAGCTTGTGCAATACCCCGTGTCGCAGATCACAGAGCGGCGGGCATAAGATGCGAGGCAGTTGGGCTTGTGACCTGCTTCACATGTTCTCGATCTTCGCCGGGACGCGCGGGGCTCGTGGGACCGGTGAGGCAGGCGTGAGTCCAGTGCACCTCCCCCAAGGTCTCGGCTCCGCTCGACCAGGGGGGACCCCCATGCAGTCAGTGCCGACTGAGAGGAGCGAGGAGCGGTGAACGCGTATGCGCCCATCCTCGTACTGGGAGCCCTCGGGGCAGGCTTTGCGATCTTCTCCGTGGTCATGGCCACGCTGATCGGTCCGAAGCGGTACAACCGCGCCAAGCTCGAAGCCTACGAGTGCGGCATCGAGCCGACCCCCACGCCGGCCGGCGGCGGGCGCTTCCCCATCAAGTACTACCTGACGGCGATGCTCTTCATCGTCTTCGACATCGAGATCGTCTTCCTCTACCCCTGGGCCGTCACCTTCGACGCCCTGGGGATCTTCGGGCTCGTGGAGATGCTGCTCTTCGTGCTCACCGTCTTCGTCGCGTACGCGTACGTATGGCGGCGCGGCGGCCTGGAATGGGACTGAGGGGCCACACGACATGGGACTCGAAGAAAAGCTGCCGAGCGGTTTCCTGCTCACCACCGTCGAGCAGGCCGCGGGCTGGGTACGCAAGGCGTCCGTCTTCCCGGCCACCTTCGGCCTCGCCTGCTGCGCCATCGAGATGATGACCACCGGCGCCGGACGCTACGACCTCGCCCGCTTCGGCATGGAGGTCTTCCGCGGCTCGCCGCGCCAGGCGGACCTGATGATCGTCGCCGGCCGGGTCAGCCAGAAGATGGCGCCCGTCCTGAGGCAGGTCTACGACCAGATGCCCAGCCCCAAGTGGGTGATCTCCATGGGTGTCTGCGCCTCCTCGGGCGGCATGTTCAACAACTACGCGATCGTCCAGGGCGTCGACCACATCGTCCCCGTCGACATCTATCTCCCCGGCTGCCCGCCGCGGCCCGAGATGCTGATCGACGCGATCCTCAAGCTCCACCAGAAGATCCAGTCCTCCAAGCTCGGCGTGAACGCCGAGGAGGCCGCCCGCGAGGCGGAGGAGGCGGCGCTCAAGGCCCTGCCCACGATCGAGATGAAGGGGCTGCTGCGGTGAGCGACGCGAACGGCACCCACGGCGACAACGGGTCCGCGAACGGGGTGAACCCCGAGAAGGACCTCGCCGCCTCCAACCTCCCCGGCCAGCGCGGCGACGGCGGCGAGGAGATCCGCGTCCAGCGCGGCATGTTCGGCGCCGCCAACGGCGGCGACACCTCCGGCTACGGCGGCCTGGTCCGCTCGGTCCGACTCCCGGGACCGGCGACCCGCCCCTACGGCGGCTGGTTCGACGAGGTCGCCGACGAACTGGAAGGCGCCCTGGAGGAACAGGGACTCCTCCCCGGCAACGCCATCGAGAAGACGGTCGTCGACCGCGACGAGCTGACCTTCCACATCGAACGCGAGCACCTGCTCCGCGTCGCCCGCACCCTGCGCGACGACCCGGCCCTGCGCTTCGAGCTGTGCACCGGCGTCAGCGGCGTCCACTACCTGAACGACAAGGGCCGCGAGCTGCACGCCGTCTACCACCTGCGCTCGATCACCCACAACCGGCTGATCCGCCTCGAAGTCAGCGCCCCCGACAGCGACCCGCGCATCCCGTCACTGGTCTCCGTCTATCCGACCAACGACTGGCACGAGCGCGAGACCTACGACTTCTTCGGAATCGTCTTCGAGGGCCACCCGGCCCTGACGCGGATCATGATGCCGGACGACTGGCAGGGCCACCCGCAGCGCAAGGACTACCCCCTCGGCGGCATCCCCGTCGAGTACAAGGGCGCCCAGATCCCGGCTCCGGACCAGCGGAGGTCGTACTCGTGAGCACGCAGTCAGCATCCGCCGCGTCGGCCGCGTCCGCGCGCGAGACCACCGAGGGCACCGTATATACGGTCACCGGTGGCGACTGGGACGAGGTCGTCCAGTCCGCGGCCCGCGCCGACGACGAACGCATCGTCGTCAACATGGGTCCCCAGCACCCGTCCACCCACGGAGTGCTCCGGCTGATCCTGGAGATCGAGGGCGAGACGGTCACCGAGGCCCGCTGCGGCATCGGCTACCTCCACACCGGCATCGAGAAGAACCTCGAATTCCGCACGTGGACGCAGGGCACCACGTTCGTGACGCGCATGGACTACCTGACGTCCTTCTTCAACGAGACCGCGTACTGCCTCGGCGTCGAGAAGCTCCTCGGCATCGAGGACGAGATCACCGAACGTGCCAAGATCATCCGGGTGCTCCTGATGGAGCTGAACCGGATGTCCTCCCACCTGGTGTGCATCGCCACCGGCGGCATGGAGCTGGGCGCCACCACGATCATGATCTACGGATTCCGCGATCGTGAAATGATTCTCGACATCTACGAGCTGGTCACGGGCCTGCGCATGAACCACGCGTACATCCGGCCCGGCGGACTCGCCCAGGACCTGCCGCCCGGCGCGGTGGACCAGATCCGCGAGTTCGTGAAGAAGATGAAGAAGAACCTCCCCGAGTACGACAAGCTCGCCACCGGGAACCCCATCTTCAAGGCCCGCATGCAGGACGTCGGCTACCTCGACCTGGCCGGCTGCATGGCCCTCGGCGCGACCGGCCCGATCCTGCGCTCCACCGGCCTGCCGCACGACCTGCGCAAGTCGCAGCCCTACTGTGACTACGAGACGTACGACTTCGACGTCCCGACCGCCGACACCTGCGACGCCTACGGCCGCTTCCTCGTCCGCCTGGAGGAGATGCGCCAGTCGCTCAGGATCGTCGAGCAGTGCCTCGACCGGCTCCAGCCCGGCCCGGTCATGGTCGCCGACAAGAAGATCGCCTGGCCCGCCCAGCTCGCCCTGGGACCGGACGGCCTCGGCAACTCCCTCGACCACATCAAGAAGATCATGGGCACCTCCATGGAGGCCCTGATCCACCACTTCAAGCTGGTCACCGAGGGCTTCCGCGTCCCGCCGGGACAGGCGTACGCGGCCGTCGAGTCGCCCAAGGGCGAACTCGGGGTGCACGTCGTGTCCGACGGCGGCACCCGCCCCTACCGGGTCCACTTCCGCGACCCGTCCTTCACCAACCTGCAGGCCATGGCGGCGATGTGCGAGGGCGGCCAGGTCGCCGACGTCATCGTCGCCGTCGCGTCCATCGACCCCGTGATGGGAGGCGTCGACCGGTGACCACCTCTTCTTCGGAGCGGGGCGTCAGCCTGGGCATGCCCGAGCTGCCCGCGACCGCCTACCCGGACGACGTCCGGGCCCGCCTGGAGGCGGACGCGCGCGAGGTGATCGCGCGCTACCCGGACTCCCGGTCCGCCCTGCTGCCGCTGCTCCACCTCGTGCAGTCCGAGGAGGGCCACGTCACGCGCACCGGGATGCGGTTCTGCGCGGACATGCTGGACCTGACCACGGCCGAGGTCACCGCGGTCGCCACCTTCTACACCATGTACCGGCGCAGGCCCTCCGGTGACTACCAGGTCGGCGTGTGCACCAACACGCTGTGCGCGGTGATGGGCGGCGACGCGATCTTCGAGACCCTCCAGGAGCACCTGGGTCTCGGCAACGGCGAGACCACCGACGACGGCAAGGTCACCCTGGAGCACATCGAGTGCAACGCGGCCTGCGACTTCGCGCCGGTCGTGATGGTCAACTGGGAGTTCTTCGACAACCAGAGCCCGGCCAGCGCCAAGCGGCTGGTCGACGACCTCCGCGCGGGGCGGCCCGTGGAGCCCACGCGCGGGGCCCGGCTGTGCACGTTCAAGGAGACCGCACGGATCCTGGCCGGCTTCCCCGACGAGCGGCCCGGGGCCGTCGAGGAGAGCGGCAGTGCGGGACCCGCCTCGCTGGTGGGCCTCCGCCTGGCAAGGGGAGAGGCCGCACCCGCGCGCGTGGTCCATCCGCGCGGAGGTCCTCACGAGGATCCGCAGGACAGGGTGCATGAGCCCTCGCCGGCCCAGCACCTCAGTTCCCATGACGCGCCGCAGGAGACATCGGCCTCCGACCCGGCCCACCCGGCAGGGCCCGCCGCCGAGGAGGGGGAGTGATGACCGTGGTACCCGAGGTCAAGGACACGAGCCCGGAGAAGCTGCTCGCACCCGTGCTGTCGGCCTTCTGGGACGAGGACCGGTCCTGGTCGCTGGACGTCTACCGAAGGCACGAAGGGTACGAGGGGCTCCGCAAGGCGCTCGCCATGTCACCGGACGACCTGATCGCGTACGTCAAGGACTCCGGGCTGCGCGGCCGCGGCGGCGCTGGATTCCCCACCGGGATGAAGTGGCAGTTCATTCCGCAGGGAGATGGAAAACCGCACTATCTAGTTGTCAACGCCGACGAGTCGGAGCCGGGCACCTGCAAGGACATCCCGCTCCTCTTCGCGAACCCGCATAGCCTCATCGAGGGCATTGTGATCGCGTGTTATGCCATCAGGTCGTCGCATGCCTTCATTTATCTGCGTGGTGAAGTCGTCCCCGTCCTGCGGCGGTTGCACGAGGCCGTGCGCGAGGCCTACGCGGCGGGCTACCTCGGCGAGAACATCCTGGGCAGCGGACTCGATCTCCACCTCACCGTGCACGCGGGCGCTGGCGCGTACATCTGCGGTGAGGAGACCGCACTGCTCGACTCGCTCGAAGGCCGCCGTGGTCAACCGCGGCTCCGTCCCCCCTTCCCTGCGGTGGAAGGCCTCTATGCCTGTCCCACTGTGGTGAACAACGTCGAGTCGATCGCGTCGGTTCCCGCCATCCTGAAAAACGGCAAGGACTGGTTCAGGTCGATGGGCAGCGAGAAGTCCCCGGGCTTCACGCTCTACTCGCTCAGCGGCCACGTCGCGAGCCCCGGCCAGTACGAGGCCCCGCTCGGCATCACGCTGCGCCAGCTCCTCGACATGAGCGGCGGCATGCGGCCGGGCCACCGCCTGAAGTTCTGGACGCCGGGCGGCTCCTCGACGCCGATGTTCACCGACGAGCACCTCGACGTCCCCCTCGACTACGAGGGCGTCGGCGCCGCCGGCTCCATGCTCGGCACCAAGGCCCTCCAGTGCTTCGACGAGACGACCTGCGTGGTGCGGGCCGTGACCCGCTGGACCGAGTTCTACGCCCACGAGTCCTGCGGCAAGTGCACACCCTGCCGCGAAGGGACCTACTGGCTGGTGCAGTTGCTGCGGGACATCGAGGCCGGCAAGGGCGTCAGGTCCGACCTCGACAAGCTGAACGACATCGCCGACAACATCAACGGCAAGTCGTTCTGCGCCCTCGGCGACGGCGCCGCATCCCCGATCTTCTCCTCGCTGAAGTACTTCCGCGAGGAGTACGAGCAGCACATCACGGGCCGGGGCTGCCCCTTCGACCCGGCCAAGTCGACGGCCTGGGCGGACCGCCCGGAGGTGAACGCATGACCGTGACCACCAGCGCCCCCAGCGGAGGGGGAGAGGCGGCGGTCCCGCCGGAGGACCTCGTCTCGCTGACGATCGACGGCATCGGGATCAGCGTGCCCAAGGGCACCCTGGTCATCCGGGCCGCCGAGCAGCTCGGCATCGAGATCCCGCGGTTCTGCGACCACCCCCTCCTCGCCCCGGCCGGCGCCTGCCGCCAGTGCATCGTCGAGGTCGAGGGCCAGCGCAAGCCGATGGCGTCCTGCACGATCACGTGCACGGACGGCATGGTCGTCAAGACCCACCTCACCTCGCCGGCCGCCGAGAAGGCCCAGCACGGTGTGATGGAGCTGCTGCTCATCAACCACCCGCTGGACTGCCCGGTCTGCGACAAGGGCGGCGAGTGCCCGCTGCAGAACCAGGCGATGTCGCACGGCAACGCCGAGTCCCGCTTCGAAGGCAAGAAGCGGACCTACGAGAAGCCCGTACCGATCTCCACCCAGGTGCTGCTCGACCGCGAGCGGTGCGTGCTGTGCGCCCGCTGCACCCGCTTCTCCAACCAGATCGCGGGCGACCCGATGATCGAGCTGCTCGAACGCGGCGCGCTCCAGCAGGTCGGCACCGGCGAGGGCGACCCGTTCGAGTCGTACTTCTCCGGCAACACCATCCAGATCTGCCCGGTCGGCGCGCTCACCTCGGCCGCCTACCGATTCCGCTCCCGCCCCTTCGACCTCGTCTCCTCGCCGTCGGTCTGCGAGCACTGCTCCGGCGGCTGCGCGACCCGCACCGACCACCGGCGCGGCAAGGTCATGCGGCGGCTCGCCGCCAACGACCCCGAGGTCAACGAGGAGTGGATCTGCGACAAGGGACGCTTCGCGTTCCGGTACGCGCAGGCGAAGGACCGCCTCGACACCCCGCTGGTCCGCAACGCCGAGGGCGTCCTGGAGCCCGCCTCCTGGCCCGAGGCGCTCCAGGCGGCCGCGGCGGGCCTGACCGCCGCCCGCTCCCGGGCCGGCGTCCTCACCGGCGGCCGGCTGACCGTCGAGGACGCGTACGCGTACAGCAAGTTCGCGCGCGTGGCGCTCGACACCAACGACATCGACTTCCGCGCGCGCGTGCACAGCGCCGAGGAGACCGACTTCCTGGCGGCCCAGGTGGCCGGCCGAGGCCGTGACCTCGACGGTACGGGCGTCACGTACACCTCCCTGGAGAAGGCGCCCGCCGTCCTCCTGGCGGGGTTCGAGTCGGAGGAGGAGGCACCCGGCGTCTTCCTGCGGCTGCGCAAGGCCTGGCGCAACCACAAGCAGCAGGTGTTCGCGCTGGCCACGCACGCCACCCGGGGCCTGGAGAAGGCGGGCGGCACGCTGCTGCCGGCCGCTCCGGGCACCGAGACGGAGTGGCTGGACGCCCTCGCGAGCGGCACCGGCCTGGAGGAGCCCGGCACCCGCGCCGCCGAGGCCCTGCGGGCTGAGGGCGCGGTCATCGTCGTGGGAGAGCGGCTGGCCGCCGTCGCGGGCGGCCTCACCGCCGCGCTGCGTGCCGCGGCCGCGACCGGCGCCGAGCTGGTGTGGATCCCCCGCCGGGCCGGTGAGCGCGGCGCCGTCGAGGCGGGCGCGCTGCCCTCGCTGCTGCCGGGCGGCCGTCCGGCGACCGACCCGCGCGCGCGGGAGGAGGTCGCCGCCGCCTGGGGGCTCGCCGAACTCCCGCCGCGCTACGGCCGCGACACCCACCAGATCGTCGAGGCCGCCGCCACCGGAGAGATCTCCGCGCTGGTGGTCGCCGGTGTGGAGGTCGCCGACCTGCCCGATCCGGCACGCGCGCGCGAGGCGATGCGGAGCGTCGGCTTCCTGGTGTCGCTGGAGCTGCGGCCCAGCGAGGTCACCGAGCACGCCGATGTCGTCCTGCCGGTGGCCGCGGCCGCCGAGAAGGCGGGCACCTTCCTCAACTGGGAGGGCCGTGTGCGCTTCTTCGAGGCCGCGCTCAAACCCGACCAGATGACCCGCCGGCTCGCGCCGACCGACGCGCGCGTGCTGCAGATGCTCGCCGACGCCATGGACGTCCACCTGGGCCTGCCGGATCTGCGCACCACACGCGCGGAGATCGACCGGCTCGGCCCCTGGGCCGGCGCCCGGGCCTCCGGCCCCGTGGAGTCCGCGGGCGTGCTGCCCCGCCCGGCCGTCGGCGAGGCCGTACTCGCCGGACACCGGCTCCTGCTCGACCAGGGCGTCCTCCAGGAGGGCGACGAGGCGCTCGCTGGTACCCGGCACGCCGCACGCGCGCGCGTGTCCGCCGCCACGGCCGCCGAGGCGGGCGTCGCGAACGGCGAAGCGCTGGCCGTCACCGGTCCCGCGGGCTCGGTCGAGCTGCCCCTTCAGATCACCGAGATGCCGGACCGCGTGGTCTGGCTCCCGCTGAACTCCGCGGGTGCCGGAGTCGGCTCCGGCACCGGAGCGCAGCCGGGCTCCCTCGTCCGTATCGGCCCGGCGGCAGTGGCCGACGAAGCCCCCAAGGAGGTGGAGGCATGAACGCGTACCTGGCCGCCGAAGACCTCTCGCTGTTCGGCCGCGACCCCTGGTGGCTGGTCGTCGTCAAGGCGGTGTTCTGCTTCGCCTTCCTGATGGTGACCGTGCTGTTCTCCATCGTCTGGGAACGCAAGGTCGTCGCGTGGATGCAGCTGCGCATCGGCCCGAACCGGCACGGCCCCTGGGGGATGCTCCAGTCGCTCGCCGACGGCGTGAAGCTGATGCTCAAGGAAGACCTCGTCGTCAAGCGCGCGGACAAGGCGGTCTACATCCTCGCGCCGATCGTCGCGGCCATTCCGGCCTTCATGGCGATCGCGGTGATCCCGTTCGGGCCGGCCGGCAACGAGATCTCGATCTTCGGCCACCGCACCACGATGCAGCTCACCGACCTGCCGATCGCGATGCTCTACATCCTCGCGGTCGCCTCGGTCGGCATCTACGGCATCGTGCTGGCGGGCTGGAGCTCGGGATCCACCTATCCGCTCCTGGGCGGCCTGCGCTCCTGCGCGCAGATGATCTCCTACGAGATCGCCATGGGCGCCGCGTTCGCCTCGGTGTTCCTCTACTCGGGGTCGATGTCGACGTCCACGATCGTCGAGCACCAGCACGACCGCTGGTACATCCTGCTGCTGCCGGTCTCCTTCATCCTCTACGTCATCACGATGGTCGGCGAGACCAACCGCGCCCCCTTCGACATGCCGGAGTCCGAGGGCGACCTGGTCGGCGGCTTCAACACCGAGTACTCGTCGATCAAGTTCGCGATGTTCATGCTCGCCGAGTACGTCAACATGGTGACGGTCTCCGCCGTCTCGGCCACCCTGTTCCTCGGCGGCTGGCGTGCCCCCTGGCCGATCAGCAGCTTCTGGGAGGGCGCGAACCACGGCTGGTGGCCCCTGCTCTGGTTCGTCATCAAGGTCCAGCTGCTGCTGTTCTTCTTCATCTGGCTGCGCGGCACGCTCCCGCGGGTCCGCTACGACCAGCTGATGAAGCTCGGCTGGAAGGTCCTCATCCCGGTCTCCGTGACCTGGCTGATGCTGGTCGCGACCGTCCGCGCGCTGCGCAACGAGAACTACGACTTCGCCGACATCGCCCTCTACGTCGGCGGCGGTGTCCTCGCCCTGCTGCTGATCTCCTTCGTCGCCGACATGTTCCGCGAGAAGAACAGGACGGCCGCGCAGCCCGCCGCCCAGCAGCCGGACTTCGACCCGCTGGCGGGCGGATTCCCCGTACCGCCGCTGCCCGGACAGGAGCTGCCGCCGGTGCCGAGGCGCCGCTCGCACCGCGAGCGGGAGCTGATTGTCAGTGGTGGACCGGACACTGTCAGTGACGGATCTTCGGATGGAAAGGAGGCGTCCGATGGCTGAGGAGCCTCAGGAGTCCGGGTCGACCAAGCCCGGCTTCCAGAACCCCGTGGCCGGCTTCGGCGTGACCTTCAAGGCCATGTTCAAGAAGCGGCTGACCGAGCAGTACCCGGAGCAGAAGAAGACCACAGCCCCGCGGTTCCACGGACGGCACCAGCTCAACCGCCATCCGGACGGCCTGGAGAAGTGCGTCGGCTGCGAGCTGTGCGCCTGGGCCTGCCCCGCCGACGCCATCTACGTGGAGGGCGCCGACAACACCGACGAGGAACGCTACTCGCCGGGCGAGCGGTACGGCCGCGTCTACCAGATCAACTACGCCCGCTGCATCCTGTGCGGACTGTGCATCGAGGCGTGCCCCACGCGCGCGCTGACGATGACGAACGAGTTCGAGCTGGCCGACTCCAGCCGCGCCAACCTCATCTACACCAAGGAGCAGCTGCTCGCCGGCCTCGAGGACGGCATGGTCGACACGCCGCACGCGATCTTCCCGGGGACCGACGAACAGGACTACTACCGCGGCCTGGTGACCCAGGCCGCGCCGGGCACCGTGCCGCAGGTGGCCGTGTCCAAAGGGGAGAACCCAGAGGACCAGGAGGTGGACGCATGAGCGCGCAGCTCGCCGCCTACACGACCTCCACCGGTGAGGCCTTCCAGTTCTGGGTCCTCGGCACCATCGCGGTGATCGGCGCCCTGTGCACCGTCTTCATGCGGAAGTCCGTGCACAGCGCGCTCTGCCTCGCCGGCACCATGATCGTCCTGGCGGTGTTCTACCTCGCCAACGGTGCCTACTTCCTCGGGATCGTGCAGATCGTCGTCTACACCGGCGCGATCATGATGCTGTTCCTGTTCGTGGTGATGCTCGTCGGCGTCACGGCGGCGGACTCCCTGAAGGAGACCATCAAGGGCCAGCGCTGGCTGGCCCTTGTGTGCGGGGTCGGCTTCGGGGTCCTGCTGTTCGCCGGCATCGGCCACGCCTCGCTGACGGAGTTCACCGGCACCGGCCAGGCGAACGCGAACGGCAACGTCGAGGGCCTCGCGGCCCTCATCTTCACGAAGTACGTCTTCGCCTTCGAAATCACCGGCGCGCTGCTCATCACGGCCGCCGTCGGTGCCATGGTGCTCACCCACCGCGAGCGCACGGAGCGCGCCAAGACCCAGCGCGAGCTGTCCGAGCAGCGCATCCGCGAAGGCGTGCACATCCCGCCGCTGCCCGCCCCCGGTGTCTACGCCCGGCACAACGCCGTGGACATCGCGGGCCTGCTGCCCGACGGCACCCCGTCCGAGCTGACCGTCAGCAAGACGCTGCGCGACCGCGGCCAGATCCGTGACGTGTCCGCCGAGGCGATGAACGACCTACGGGCGCTGGAACAGCGCGCGGAGGAGCGCCTGGAGCGTACGGCGGTCGAGCCGGAGACGTTCAAGCGGCCCGAGGAGGCGTCGAAGTGAACCCGGTCAACTACCTCTACCTCGCCGCCCTGCTGTTCACGATCGGCGCGACCGGCGTCCTCGTCCGGCGCAACGCCATCGTGGTCTTCATGTGCATCGAGCTGATGCTGAACGCCTGCAACCTCGCGTTCGTCACCTTCTCCCGGATGCACGGCAACCTCGACGGCCAGATCATCGCCTTCTTCACGATGGTCGTCGCCGCCGCGGAGGTCGTGGTGGGCCTCGCGATCATCGTGTCGCTGTTCCGTACCCGCCACTCGGCCTCGGTCGACGACGCCAGCCTGATGAAGCTGTAAGGGGTCGGAAGAATCGTGGAGAACCTCATCGCGCTGCTCATCGCGGCGCCCCTGCTCGGAGCGGCCGTCCTGCTGGTCGGAGGCCGGCACCTGGACCGTGTCGGCCACTGGATCGGCACGCTCCTGTCGACCGCCTCGTTCGTCTTCGGCGTCATCCTCTTCGTCGACCTGCTCGGCAACGACGCCGAACACCGCACGCTCGTCAAGCACCTGTTCAGCTGGATCCCGGTGGCCGGCTTCCAGGCGGACGTCACCTTCCGCCTCGACCAGCTGTCGATGACCTTCGTCCTGCTCATCACGGGTGTCGGCTCGCTGATCCACCTGTACTCGGTCGGGTACATGGAGCACGACGAGCGGCGCCGCCGCTTCTTCGGCTATCTGAACCTGTTCCTCGCGGCCATGCTGCTGCTCGTCCTCGCCGACAACTACCTGCTGCTGTACGTCGGCTGGGAGGGCGTCGGCCTCGCCTCGTACCTGCTGATCGGCTTCTGGCAGCACAAGCCGAGCGCCGCCACGGCCGCGAAGAAGGCATTCCTGGTCAACCGCGTCGGCGACATGGGCCTGTCGATCGCGATCATGCTGATGTTCACCACCTTCGGCAGCTTCGCCTTCGGCCCCGTCTTCAGCCACACCGGTGACGCCTCCGAGGGCAAGCTCACCGCGATCGGGCTGATGCTGCTGCTCGCCGCCTGCGGCAAGTCCGCCCAGGTGCCGCTGCAGTCCTGGCTCGGGGACGCCATGGAGGGCCCGACCCCGGTCTCGGCCCTGATCCACGCGGCGACGATGGTGACCGCCGGCGTCTACCTGATCGTCCGCTCCGCCGCCGTCTTCAACGCCGCGCCCGACGCCCAGCTGGTCGTCACCGTCGTCGGCGCGGTCACGCTCCTGTTCGGTGCGATCGTCGGTTGCGCCAAGGACGACATCAAGAAGGCACTGGCCGGCTCGACCATGTCGCAGATCGGCTACATGGTGCTGGCCGCGGGCCTCGGCCCCATCGGGTACGTCTTCGCGATCATGCACCTGGTGACGCACGGCTTCTTCAAGGCCGGGCTCTTCCTCGGTGCCGGTTCGGTCATGCACGGCATGAACGACGAGGTCGACATGCGCAGGTACGGCGGGCTGCGCACGTACATGCCCGTCACGTTCATCACCTTCGGTCTCGGCTATCTCGCGATCATCGGCTTCCCCGGTCTGTCCGGCTTCTTCTCCAAGGACAAGATCATCGAGGCGGCGTTCGCCAAGGGCGGCACCGAGGGCTGGATCCTCGGCGGCGCGGCCCTGCTCGGCGCGGCCATCACCGCCTTCTACATGACGCGCGTGATGCTGATGACGTTCTTCGGCGAGAAGCGCTGGCAGCCCGACGCGAACGGCAACGAACCGCACCCGCACGAGTCCCCGAAGGTCATGACGATCCCCATGATCGTGCTGGCCGTCGGCTCCGTCTTCGGCGGTGCCTTCTTCAGCATCGGCGACCGCTTCCTGCACTGGCTGGAGCCGGTCACCGGGCACCAGGAGGGCGACTCCCCGCTCAGCGCGGCGACGGTCACCGGCGCCACCATGGTGTGCCTGCTCATCGGCGTCGCCATCGCGTGGGCCCAGTACGGCCGCAAGCCCGTCCCGGCCGTCGCCCCGCGCGGTTCGCTGCTCACCCGCGCGGCCCGCCGTGACCTGCTCCAGGACGACTTCAACCATGTGGTCCTGGTGCGCGGCGGCGAGCACCTGACGCGCTCCCTCGTGTACGTCGACCACACCCTGGTCGACGGTGTCGTCAACGGGACGGCGGCCGGCTTCGGCGGCCTGTCCGGACGGCTGCGCCGACTCCAGAACGGCTTCGCCCGCTCCTACGCGGTCTCGATGTTCGGCGGTGCGGCACTCCTGGTCGCCGCGACCCTGCTGATGAGGGCGGTCTGATACCGATGTCGTTTCCTCTACTCACAGCGACGGCGGTGCTCCCGGCCCTCGGGGCCGTCGCCACGGCCGCCGTACCGGCCGCCCGGCGCACCGCCGCCAAATGGCTGGCGCTGATCGTCTCGCTCGCCACGCTCGCCCTGGCGGTCACCGTCCTGGTCCGCTTCGACCCGGGCGGCTCCCGCTACCAGCTCACCGAGTCCCACGCCTGGATCAAGGACTTCGGCGTCAGGTACGAACTGGGCGTCGACGGCATCGCGGTGGCGCTGATCGCGCTGACCGCCGTACTGATGCCGTTCATCATCCTCGCGGGCTGGCACGACGCCGACCCGCTGGAGACCGGGAGCCGCCGCTGGCGGCCCACCCAGGGCTTCTTCGCGCTGATCCTCGCGGTCGAGGCGATGGTGATCATCTCGTTCGAGGCCACCGACGTCTTCCTCTTCTACATCTTCTTCGAAGCCATGCTGATCCCGATGTACTTCCTCATCGGCGGCTTCGGGGACCGTGCCCACGCGCACGGCGAGGAGACGGCCGCCACGCAGCGGTCGTACGCCGCGGTGAAGTTCCTGCTCTACAACCTGGTCGGCGGCCTGATCATGCTCGCCGCGGTGATCGGCCTCTACGTGGTGGCCGGGAACTTCAGCCTCCAGGAGATCGCCCAGGCCCGCGCGAGCGGCTCCCTGCACATGGCGACCAGCACCGAACGCTGGCTGTTCCTCGGCTTCTTCTTCGCCTTCGCGGTGAAGGCGCCGCTGTGGCCGCTGCACACCTGGCTGCCCAACGCCATGCAGGAGTCCACGGCACCGGTCGCCGTGCTCATCACCGCGGTCGTCGACAAGGTGGGCACGTTCGCGATGCTCCGCTTCTGCCTCCAGCTGTTCCCGGAGGCCAGCAAGTGGGCGACGCCCGTGATCCTCGTACTGGCGCTGATCAGCATCGTCTACGGCGCGCTGCTCGCCGTCGGCCAGCGGGACATCAAGCGCCTGGTGGCCTACGCGTCGATCTCGCACTTCGGCTTCATCGTCATGGGTATCTTCGCGATGACCAGCCAGGGCCAGTCCGGAGCCACGCTCTACATGGTCAACCACGGCATCTCCACGGCCGCGCTGATGCTGGTCGCCGGCTTCCTGATCTCCCGGCGCGGCTCGCGGCTCATCGCCGACTACGGAGGCGTGCAGAAGGTGGCCCCGGTGCTCGCCGGCACCTTCCTGATCGGCGGCCTCGCCACCCTGTCGCTGCCCGGACTCGCGCCGTTCGTGAGCGAGTTCCTGGTCCTGGTCGGCACGTTCGCGCGCTACCCGGCGATCGGCGTCATCGCCACCTTCGGCATCGTCCTCGCCGCGCTCTACACCCTCGTCCTGTACCAGCGGACGATGACGGGCCCGGTGAAGCCGGAGGTCTCCGCGATGCCCGACCTCCGCGCGCGCGAGCTGGTCGTCGTGGCCCCGTTGATCGTGCTGCTGATCTTCCTGGGCGTCTATCCGAAGCCCGTCACGGACATCGTCAATCCGGCGGTCAAGCAGACCATGTCCGACGTACACAAGAAGGACCCCAAGCCCGAGGTGGAGGCGGCCAAGTGAGCGCAGCAGCTGTCCACAGCCTGTGGACAACGGCGGCCGAACCGATCTCGAAGATCGACGCGCCGAAGATCGAATACGGACAATTGTCGCCGACGCTGATCGTCGTCGGTGCGGCGCTGGTCGGGGTGCTCGTCGAGGCCTTCGTGCCGCGCAGGGCCCGCTACTACACGCAGGTGTTCGTGTCCGTCGTAGCCCTGTGCGCCGCGTTCGCCGCGGTCATCGCACTCGCGGCCGACGGATTCGGCACCACGAAGTCGCATGTCGCGGCCATGGGCGCGATCGCGGTCGACGGGCCGGCCCTCTTCCTGCAGGGCACGATCCTGCTGGCCGGCCTGGTCAGCCTGTTCACCTTCGCCGAACGGCGCCTGGACCCGGCGGCGCACGGCAACCGGGTCGACTCCTTCGCGGCGCAGGCCGCCTCGGTACCCGGCAGCGACAGCGAGAAGGCCGCGGTGAAGGCGGGCTTCACCACCACCGAGGTCTTCCCGCTGCTGCTCTTCGCGATCGGCGGCATGCTGGTCTTCCCCTCGGCCAACGACCTGCTGACGCTGTTCGTGGCCCTGGAGGTCTTCTCCCTGCCGCTGTACCTGCTGTGCGCGCTGGCCCGCCGCAAACGGCTCATGTCGCAGGAGGCCGCCGTCAAGTACTTCCTGCTGGGCGCGTTCGCCTCGGCGTTCACCCTGTTCGGCATCGCCCTGCTGTACGGCTACGCGGGCTCGGTGTCGTACGCGCGCATCGCCCAGGTCGTCGACGGCACGGCCACCAACATCGACCCGGCCCTCGCCGGCACCATGGGCAACGACGCGCTGCTGCTGATCGGCGGCGCCATGCTCGTGATGGGCCTGCTGTTCAAGGTGGGCGCGGTGCCGTTCCACATGTGGACCCCCGACGTCTACCAGGGCGCACCCACCCCGGTGACCGGCTTCATGGCGGCGGCGACGAAGGTGGCCGCGTTCGGCGCGCTGCTGCGTCTGCTCTACGTCGTCCTGCCCGGGCTGCGCTGGGACTGGCGGCCGGTCATGTGGGCGGTGGCGATCATCACCATGCTGGGCGGTGCGATCGTCGCCATCACGCAGACCGACATCAAGCGGCTGCTCGCGTACTCGTCCATCGCGCACGCCGGATTCATCCTCGCGGGTGTCATCGCCACGTCGAAGGACGGCGTGTCGTCCGTCCTCTTCTACCTGGCGGGCTACTCCTTCGTGACCATCGGCGCGTTCGCGGTGGTCACGCTGGTGCGGGACGCGGGCGGCGAGGCGACCCACCTGTCCAAGTGGGCGGGCCTCGGCCGGCGCTCGCCGCTGGTGGCGGCCGTGTTCGCGGTGTTCCTGCTGGCCTTCGCCGGTATCCCGCTGACCTCCGGGTTCTCCGGGAAGTTCGCCGTGTTCAAGGCGGCGGCGGACGGCGGGGCGGTTCCGCTGGTCGTGGTCGGTGTGATCTCCTCGGCCATCGCCGCGTTCTTCTACATCCGCGTGATCGTGCTGATGTTCTTCAGCGAGCCGCGGCCGGAGGGCCCGACCGTCGCCGTGCCGTCACCGCTGACGACGATCGCGATCGCCGTGGGCGTGGCGGTGACACTGGTCCTCGGCGTGGCGCCCCAGTACTTCCTGGACCTGGCGAGCCAGGCAGGAGTGTTCGTGCGCTGACGCCCCCCTCGTGCACCCCGCTGCCCGGCACCCCGTCCTGAGGGGGCCGGGCGGCGGCGTGCGAGGGGCGAACGGAGATCGGGTTCGTGGCGTGGAGCGGCCGGCGAGCCTGTGGATAACTCCGAGGCTGTCGGTCCGGGCCCCTATGGTGGATGCAGCGGTCGAGAGACGACACACGGGGGACCGACGGGGGCAAGGACGATGGGCGTGACGGGCGTGACGGGCGGGATCAGCGAGATGCCACAGGTGACCGAGGGACCGGGCGTGACCGACAGCGAGGCGCTGGCCACGTTGCACCGCGTCTTCGGATACGACGCCTTCCGGGGCGAGCAGCAGGCGATCATCGAGCATGTGGTGGCGGGCGGCGACGCCCTCGTCCTCATGCCGACCGGCGGCGGCAAGTCGCTGTGCTACCAGATCCCGGCCCTGGTCAGGCCCGGCACCGGCGTGGTGATCTCCCCGCTGATCGCCCTCATGCAGGACCAGGTCGACGCCCTGCGCGCCGTCGGCGTCCGCGCCGGCTTCATCAACTCCACGCAGGACTTCGACGAGCGGCGCATGGTCGAGGCCGAGTTCCTGGCCGGTGAGCTCGACCTGCTCTACCTGGCCCCGGAGCGGCTGCGCCTGGACAGCTCGCTGGACCTCCTCTCCCGCGGCAAGATCTCCGTCTTCGCGATCGACGAGGCGCACTGCGTGTCCCAGTGGGGCCACGACTTCCGCCCCGACTACCTCGCCCTGTCCCTGCTCGGCGAGCGCTGGCCGGACGTCCCGCGGATCGCCCTCACCGCCACGGCCACCCGCGCCACCCACCAGGAGATCACCGAGCGGCTGAAGCTGCCGGCGGCCCGCCACTTCGTCGCCAGCTTCGACCGGCCCAACATCCAGTACCGGATCGTGCCCAAGGCCGACCCGAAAAAGCAGCTGCTCGCCTTCCTGCGGGAGGAGCACGCGGGCGACGCCGGCATCGTGTACTGCCTCTCGCGCAACTCGGTGGAGCGCACGGCGGAGTTCCTGACCGCCAACGGCATCCAGGCGGTGCCGTACCACGCCGGTCTGGAGGCGGCCACGCGCGCGGAGCACCAGTCCCGGTTCCTGCGCGAGGAGGGCCTGGTCGTCGTGGCGACCATCGCCTTCGGCATGGGCATCGACAAGCCGGACGTGCGCTTCGTCGCCCACCTGGACCTGCCCAAGTCGATCGAGGGCTACTACCAGGAGACCGGCCGGGCGGGCCGCGACGGCTCACCGTCCACGGCCTGGATGGCGTACGGCCTGAACGACGTCGTACAGCAGCGCAAGCTGATCCAGTCCGGCGAGGGCGACGAGGCGCACCGCCGCCGGGCCGCCGCCCACCTCGACGCCATGCTCGCGCTGTGCGAGACCGTCCAGTGCCGCCGCGGCCAGCTGCTCGCCTACTTCGGCCAGGACCCCGACCCCGCGGGCTGCGGCAACTGCGACACGTGCCTCGCCCCGCCGGAGACCTGGGACGGCACGGTCGCCGCGCAGAAGGTGCTGTCCACGGTGGTCCGCCTGCAGCGGGAGCGCGGTCAGAAGTTCGGCGCGATCCAGATCGTCGACATCCTGCTCGGCAAGCGCACCGGCAAGGTGATCCAGTTCGACCACGACCAGCTGTCCGTCTTCGGCATCGGCCAGGACCTCACCGAGGGCGAGTGGCGCGGCGCGATCCGGCAGCTGCTCGCCCAGGGGCTGCTCGCGGTCGAAGGGGAGTACGGCACGCTGGCGCTCACCGAGACGAGCGGCTCGGTGCTGCGGAACGAGCGAGAGGTGCCGCTGCGCAAGGAGCCGAAGAAGCCGGCCGCCTCCCGGTCGCGGTCCGGCGGCGCCGGAGGCGAGCGCAAGGCCAAGGCCGCCGCGGCCGAACTGCCCGACGAGCTGCTCCCCGCCTTCGAGGCCCTGCGCGCCTGGCGTGCCGAGCAGGCCCGGGAACAGGGCGTCCCGGCGTACGTCATCTTCCACGACGCCACGCTCCGGGAGATCGTGGCCCGGCGGCCCGGCTCGGTGCGGGACCTGGGCACGGTGAGCGGTGTCGGCGAGAAGAAGCTGGCGACGTACGGGGAAGGGGTGCTCCAGGTGCTGGCCTCCCTGGACGGGACGGCCGCCCCGGCCGCCACGGAGGACGCCCCGGACGCCGACTGGCCCGAGCCCTCGGACGAGCCGGAGCCGGAGGACTGGATATAGCCCGGCCGGCCCCGGCGCGGTGCGGGGCTCACAGCCCCCGCGCCGCGTAGGCCCGCACGTCCGCGTCCGGGTCGGCCGTGGCGGTGGCGAGGGCCGCGCGGGCCTCCGGCGAGGCCAGGTGCCGGCGCAGAGCCAGCACCGCCGCCTTGCGGACATCGGCGTTGGGGTCGGCGAGAGCCTTGGCGAGCGCGGCCACGGCCGGGCCGGCCGTGGCGGCCGACAGGGCGGTCGCGGCGCCGGACCGCACCTGCCAGGCCGGATCGGACAGAGCCGCCACGGCACGTCCGGCGAGCGGCGGCGGGCAGCCGACGGCGGACAGCGCGCCGAGCGCGGCCCCGCGCACCAGCGGGTCGCCGTCCTCCGTGAGCCGGTCCAGAGCGGCCGTGAGCAGCTCCCGGTCGGGGGCGGCGAGCGGCGCCGAGCCGACGGTGGCCAGGGCCTTGGCCACGGTGACCCGGACCTCCCGGGAGGGATCGTCCGCCGCGCCCGCCAGCGGCCGGACCGCGTCCACCGAGACGAGCGCCCGTACGGCCTCCGTCCGGACGGCGATCTCGGAGTCGGCCAGCGCTGCCGCGAAGACCCCGGCCTCGCCGAGCCGCAGGGCCCGCAGCACATCGAGGGCGGCGGCACGGACCACCGGGTCGGCCTGGGCGAGGGCCCGTGTGAGGGCGGCACCCAGGGCGGGTTCGGGTGGCAGCGTCTCGACGAGTTCGCGCAGTGAGGCCGCGGCGCTCGCGCGGACCTCGGCGTCGGCGTCGGCGAGCGCACCGGCCAGGGCCTGCCCGGTGCCGGGCGGCACGGTCTCGGTGAGTACCGAGACGGCCGTACGGCGGACCGCGGGATCCGCGTCGCTCAGATAGGGCGCGACTGCGGCGAGTTCGGGCTCGGCCTCGGCCAGCTCCAGCAGCTCCAGCAGCCGGGGCGAGGCGGAGCCCCGGGCACCGGCGCCCTCCGCGGGACCCGCGGCGCGCGCGGAACCGGGCCCCGCGGCCACCGGCGCCACCTCGCGCGGGCCGGCCGTGGCCACATGTTCGGGGCGGACCTCGCCCAGCTGCCGGGAGGGGCCGCCGACAGGCGTGAACTCGTCCACCGGAACCAGATAGGGAGCCACCGGGCGAGCCGTGAACTCCATAGCACCAGAGGGGGACTTGTGCAGATCGAGATGGTGGAACCAGGAGACGTCGTCACGCCCGGGGTGGTCGAGACGGTCGTGGTAGAGGCCCCAACGGGACTCGGTACGGGCCAGCGAGGCGCGGGCGGCCATCTCCGCGCAGTCGCGTATGAAGGTGACCTCGGCACAGCGCATCAGCTCGTGCGGGGTGCGGGCGCCCATCGCGGCGATGTCGGCGCGCATGCGCTCGAACGCCTCCAGCGCGAGGGAGAGCCGCGCCCCGGACTTCGGCGGTGCCACGTAGTCGTTCACGAAACGGCGCAGCTTGTACTCGACCTGGGGCTGCGGCGGGCCGTCAGGGTGGCGCAGCGGGCGGTAGACCAACTCGTGCGCCTCGCGCACCTGGTCCGCGGGAAGCTCCCCGTCGTACGCCGTGTACCGGGCGGCGTCCGCACCCGCGAGGTCGCCGAAGACGAAGGCGCCGATCATGTAGTTGTGCGGGACGCAGGCGAGGTCGCCGGCGGCGTACAGACGGGGAACGGTCGTACGGGCGTGTGCGTCGACCCGGACACCGGAGGCGGAGTGACCGCCGCACAGACCGATCTCGGAGATGTGCATCTCGACGTCATGGGTGCGGTAGTCGTGCCCGCGGCCGGCGTGGAAGGTGCCGCGAGTGGGCCGCTCGGTGGAGTGCAGGATCGACTCCAGCGCGGCGACCGACTCCTCGGGCAGATGGCTGAGCTTGAGGTAGACCGGGCCGCGGTCGCTGGCGACCTCGGCGGCGAACTCGGCCATCATCTGCCCCGACCAGTAGTCGGAGTCGACGAAGCGCGCGCCGTGCCGGTTGACCTGGTAGCCCCCGAAGGGATTCGCGACGTAGGCGCAGGCCGGCCCGTTGTAGTCCTTGATCAACGGGTTGATCTGGAAGCACTCGATACCGGTCAGCTCGGCGCCCGCGTGGTAGGCCATGGCGTACCCGTCACCGGCGTTGGTGGGGTTCTCGTAGGTGCCGTAGAGGTAGCCGGAGGCGGGCAGCCCGAGCCGGCCGCAGGCACCGGTCGCGAGGATCACCGCGCCCGCGCGGACGGTGACGAAGGCACCGGTACGGGTGTTGAACCCGACGGCACCCACGGCCCGCCCCCCGGCGGTGAGCACCCGGACCGGCATCACCCGGTTCTCGATCCGGATCCGCTCCCGCATCTCGCGCCGCCGCAACTGCCGGTACAGGACCTTTTTGACGTCCTTGCCCTCTGGCATCGGCAGTACGTACGAGCCGGAGCGATGGACCTGGCGCACCGCGTACTCACCGTGCTCGTCCTTCTCGAACTTGACTCCGTACGACTCCAGCCGCCGCACCATCGCGAAGCCGCGCGTGGCGGTCTGGCGGACGGTGGACTGGTCGACGATGCCGTCGTTCGCGCGGGTGATCTCGGCGACGTAGTCGTCGGGTTCGGCACGGCCCGGGACGACGGCGTTGTTGACGCCGTCCATGCCCATGGCGAGCGCGCCGGAGTGCCGGACGTGGGCCTTCTCCAGCAGCAGGACGTCCCCGCCGCGCTCGGCGGCGGTCAGGGCGGCCATGGTGCCGGCGGTGCCGCCGCCGATGACGAGGACGCCGCAGGTCAGCTCCTCGGCGTCGGTGACGGCGGGAATCTCCAGGGGGGTGGGCGCGGGACTGGTCACCGGGATGCCTTTCAGAAGCCGAGCGAGGTCAGGAGGACGCGGGGCAGCGCGCCACGCGCGCGGGATCGCCGAAGGCCCCACGGTCACGGGGGCGGGGCACCTCGCGCACGGCGGCGCACCCGGGACCCGGCGGGGCCTGTCACCGCAGCAGATAGGGCATGTTGACGGTGACGGCTCCCGTGGGGCAGCGGGCCGCGCACGGGCCGCAGTACCAGCACTCGTCGACGTGCATGTACGCCTTGCCGCTGCTCTCGTCGATGGCGAGGGAGTCCAGCGGGCACATGTCCACGCAGAGGGTGCAGCCGTCGATGCACTTCGACTCGTCGATGGTCACGGGCACATCGGCCCGCTGGGGCGCCAAGGGCATGGCTGTCTCCAGGAAAGGTGCAGGCGGGGTGGGGTTACGACCGGTGCAGCAGGCCGCTCATGGTGATGCGGTCGCCGCGGAAGCGGATGAACTCCAGGTCGACGGGGCGCCCGTCGGCGAGGTGGGTGAGGCGCTCCAGCATCAGTACGGCGGCGCCGCGCGGGGCCTGGAGCACGGCCGCGGAGTGGGCGTCCGCGTTCACCGCCTCCAGGGTGATCTCGGCGTGGCCGAGGCGCTGGTCGGTGATGGCTTCCAGGAGCCGGAAGACATCGGTGTTCTCCAGGTCGGCGCCGAGCAGCGCGGTGCCGATGTCGAGCGGGATGTAGGTGAGGTCGAGGGAGAGGGGGAGGCCGTTCAGGCGGCGCAGGCGTTCGATGTAGAGGACGTCGGCGCCGGCCGGGACACGGAGCCGTTCGGCCACCGGGGCGGGTGCGGGTGCGGGGCCCACGGTGCGGACCTCGTTGGTGACGCGGCCGTGCTCGCGGAGGGTTTCCGCCAGGCCCATCAGACGGTCGAGCCCGTGCGGGTACTTGCGGGCGACGACGACGGTGCCGACTCCGGGCAGCCGGTCCACAAGGCCCTCGGCCCGGAGCAGGTCAAGGGCCTGGCGGACGGTGTTGCGGGAGGCCCGGTAGTCGGCGGCGAGGGTGGACTCGTGGGGGAGGGGGCCGTCCGGGAAGGCGCCGGTGAGGATCTGGCGGCGCAGCAGGTCGGCGAGCTGCCGGGCCCGGTCCGCCCGCAGCCGGCGCCGCGCGCGGTGGGCGGCGACGGTGGTCGCGGCGCCCTGCCCGGCGTGGTCTCGGGGGCGGTCGTTGGGTGGCATGGCCGGAACCCTACCGATGCGGTGGGGAAAGGCGTGTTGCTGAAGTGTTGCGCCAGGTCAGGACGCCAGCAGCAGGCCGCTGAGCTGCGGCTTTCCGCTCCGCGGGGCAAGATCTGCCACCCGGCGGAGCCGGCTGGGAGGGGCGGTCAGGACAGTGCCGTCAGGACAGTGCCGTCAGGCCCGGGGCGAAGATGATCAGCAGGGGGAGCAGCGGCACCAGCGCGGCCACCGTCGTCGTCAGCGCCCGGTGCCGGGGCAGCAGCCGCGGCGGCGGTTCCAGCAGGCGGTCGACGCGTTCGCCGAGGAGGCGGCGGCTGGAGGCGCAGGAGAGGACGCCGCGGTGCTGGTTGAGTTCGATGAGGGCGAGGGCGGTGGTGAGGTGTCCGCAGCGCCGGGAGGCGGTGTCGTCGGCGGCCAGTTCGACCAGGCGGTGCGTCTGGTCGCAGAAGTGGGCGAAGAGCGGGACGCGGGGGAAGCCCGTGGCGAGGGCGGAGGACAGGTGCAGGAGCCAGTCGTGGTGGGCGCGGGCGTGTCCGCGTTCGTGGGTGAGGACGGCGTCCAGCTGGAGGTCGGTGAGGCGCTGGAGGGCGCCGGTGGTGACGACCAGCTGGGGCGGGTGCCCGGGCATCCACCAGGCGTCGGGGTACTCGTCCTCCAGGACCAGCATCGGCCCGCGGGCGGCGGGGAGTCCGGCCGGCAGCTCGGGGGCGCGTTCGCGCAGGTGCGCGCGGGCCTGGCCGCGGGTGCGGCGGGCCTCCAGGAGTTCGCGGGCCAGCATGGCGGTGGTCCAGGCGGCTCCGCAGGCCAGCAGTACGGTGAGTGCCGCGGCCCAGATGGGTGCGGTGGACAGGTCGTACGCGGCGGTGACGGCGGGCGGCGCGGGGGCGAACACGCGGTCGCGGACGGTGTGGAAGACCGCTGCCGCGCCGAGGACCAGGGCGGTCAGGCAGCACAGCAGGACGGTGGCGACCAGGCACTGCCACACCCACAGCGCGACCACGGGGTCCCGTTCGGTCCAGCCGGCCCGGGTCAGCGCGCGCGGTGCCGGTACGGCGGCCGTCAGGGCGACGGCGCTCAGCAGGAGCAGGCAGACGGTCATGCCGGGGCCCCGGTTCCTGGTCGGAGAGGTGTGCGGGAGCGGGTGGTGCCGGGCACGCGGGGTGCGTGGTGCGTGTCCCTGCCAGTATGACGAAGTCGGGCGGTGCGAGTCAGGTGTCGGCGACGATCCGGCCGGACCGCGGTACGCGCGCGCGGCGGGCTCCCACGACACCGCGCACGCGTACCGGCACCACGGCCCGCACGGCCACGGGATCCGCGCTCCGCGCGCTCAGGGATCCCCGTCACGCGCGTCGCGGGCGCACTCCCGCCGTGCCGGTGCGGGCCCCCGCCTCGCCGGGGGCGCCCACCGGCTCCGGCGGCAGCGCGGCTCAGCCCGCGACGATCCGGCCGCTGACCTCGCTCAGACCCACCCGGAGGCCGCCCGCGCCCGGTGCCCAGGCCGACAGGGTCACCACGTCCCCGTCCTCCAGGAACGTGCGCTTGCCGTCCGGGAGTTCGAGGGGGTCACGGCCGTTCCAGGTCAGCTCCAGCAGTGAGCCGCGCTGGTGCTCGGCCGGACCGCTCACCGTGCCCGAGCCGTACAGGTCGCCCGTGCGCAGTGCGGCACCGTTGACCGTCATGTGGGTGAGCTGCTGGGCGGCGGTCCAGTACATGGCGGAGAACGGCGGCTCGGAGACCACATGGCCGTTGACGGCGACGGAGATGCGCAGGTCGTACCCGCCGAGTTCGGTGCCGGGCGCCGAGTCGTCCAGGTAGGGCAGCAGCGGGTGCGTGCGCTCCGGGGGCGCCACGCGCGCGTGCTCCAGCGCTTCCAGCGGGGTGATCCACGCCGACACCGAGGTCGCGAAGGACTTGGCGAGGAACGGGCCGAGGGGGACGTACTCCCAGGCCTGGATGTCCCGCGCGGACCAGTCGTTCAGCAGGCACAGCCCGAAGACGTGCTCCCGGAAGTCGCCGAGCGCGACCCGGCTGCCCATGTCGGTCGGCACGCCCACGACGAAGCCGACCTCGGCCTCGATGTCCAGCCGGACCGAGGGACCGAAGACGGGCGCGGGGTCGGCCGGGGCCTTGCGCTGACCGGACGGCCGGGCGACGTCGGTGCCGGAGACGACGACCGTGCCGGCGCGGCCGTGGTAACCGACCGGCAGGTGCTTCCAGTTGGGCATGAGGGAGTCGGCCGCCTCCGGGCGGAACATCTGGCCGACGTTCCGGGCGTGGTGCTCCGACGCGTAGAAGTCGACGTAGTCCGCCACCTCGAAGGGCAGGTGGAGGGTCACCTCGGACAAGGGGTGGAACAGCGGTTCGACGGTGTTCCGGTGCGCCGGGTCGGTGACCCAGGACGTGACGGCACGCCGTACGTCCGACCAGGCGGTGCGGCCGGCGGCCAGCAGCGGGTTGAGGGTGGGCCCGGCGAGCAGCGCGTGGTGGGGCGAGCCGAGTGCCGCGGCGGTGGCGCCCGCGTCGAGGACGTGGTTCCCGAGCCGGGCGCCGACCCTCCGCTCCGTGCTGCCGGAGGGCGAGAACACGCCATAGGGGAGGTTGTGCGGACCGAAGGGGTCGTCCTCGGGGACGTCGAAGGGGGGCATGGGGTGCTGCCTCACTCTCATCCGGGCCATGCATGGCGATGTGTTCCATGTGGTCGGGCCACACGTTACGGGCGATCTACGTGTCTTGGGCAGTGGTTCACGCCCCACTCGAAAGGTTGCTCGCATGATGTCTAAAGAGTTCGCAATGTCCGGATAAGCCTTGTCGGAGGCGGCAATTCCGGCTTAGCGTCCTTTGGGACACGGACGGGGTGGGTCCGTTCCATTGGGGGGACACGTGGGGGGACCCGTGGCCGGAAGCGTCGTCAGCGTGCCCGTGGTGGCCGACCGTGAGGTGCCCGGGCTGATCGTCAAGTTCGGTGGCTACCCGCTGCACCACGGCGGTGTCGGCGCGATCCGCAGCCTGGGCCGCCTCGGCGTGCCCATGTACGCCATCACCGAGGACCCGTACACGCCGGCCGCCTCCTCGCGCTATCTGAAGAGGGCGTTCGTATGGCCCACGACCGGCGCGGAGGACCCGGGCAGGCTCGTCGAGGGCCTGCTGCGGATCGGCCGCCGGATCGGCCGCCCGGCCGTCCTGATCCCGACGGACGAGGAGGCCGCCGTACTGATCGCCGAGCACCAGGGCGACCTGGCCGGGCCCTTCCTGTTCCCGCGCGTGGACCCCGTGCTGCCCCGCCGGCTGGCCAGCAAGCAGGGGCTGCACGAACTGTGTGCGGAGCATGGCATCGCCAGCCCGGCGGCGGTGTTCCCGCGCTCGTACGAGGAGATCGTCGCCTTCGCCGACACGGCGCGCTTCCCGGTGGTGGCCAAGAATCGCGAGGCGTTCGTCCGGCGCCGGCGGCCCGCCGTGAACGGCACCACGAAGATCGGCACGCGCGCGGGGCTGCTCGGTCTGGCCCGCGACTGGGGCGCGGAGCCCGGGGTGATCCTCCAGGAGTACCTGCCGCGCGAGGAGGCCGAGGACTGGATCGTGCACGCCTGCTTCGACCAGGACTCCAGCCCGCTCGCGTTGTTCACCGGCGTCAAGGTCCGCTCCTGGCCGCCGCACGCGGGCATGACGGCGAACGCGTACGTCGTCGACAACCCGGAACTCGCCGACCTCGCCGCACGTTTCATCAAGCAGATCGGCTTCAGCGGCATCATCGACCTCGACCTGCGCTTCGACCGGCGCGACGGACAGTACAAGCTGCTCGACTTCAACCCGCGCATGGGCGCGCAGTTCCGGCTCTTCGAGAACGAGTCGGGCGTGGACGTCGTCCGTGCGATGCACCTGCACCTGACCGGCCGCGCTGTTCCGGAGGGGGAACAGCGCGCCGGCCACCGCTACATCGTGGAGAACATCGACCTGCCCGCCCTCCTCGCCTACCGTCGCAGCGGCTACACCACACCGCACGCGCCGGCCAGGCCGAGCGGCACGGAGCTGGCCTGGCTCGCGGGTGACGACCCGCTGCCGTTCCTCACGATGCTCGCCCGCTTCGTGCGCCCGGGCGCGAAGCACCTCTATCAGCTGTGGCGGACCAGCCGCCGCGGCGGCAGCACCGCCACGAAGTAGGCAAGGCCACGACAGCGTGGCGTACCGCGTCCTGGGGAGGGACTTCGTGATCCGACCGGTAGCAGTGATCGGGGCGGGGCCGTTCGGCCTGTCCACCGCCGCCCATCTGCGGGCGCGCGGCATCCCCGTCCGTGTCTTCGGCGATCCCATGGTGAGCTGGCGTGCCCACATGCCGCAGGGCATGCTCCTCAAGTCGACGCCCGCCGCCTCCAGCCTCGACTGCCCGCAGCCCGGCCACACCCTGGCCGACTACTGCGACGCGGCCGGGACACGCCGGCTGGTGACCGACGAGGACATCATCCCGGTGGAGACCTTCATCGCCTACGGGGAGTGGTTCCAGCGCGAGCTGGTGCCCGAGCTGGAGCGGGTGCGGGTCGTCTCCGTCGACCAGGGCCCGGGCGGCGGCTTCGAACTCAAGCTGGACTCGGGCGAGCTGTTCACCGCGCGCGCGGTCGTCGTCGCCACCGGCCTGTCCGGGCTCGCCCACCTGCCGGCCGCGCTGGCACCGGCCGCGGCCGGCGGCCCCGCCCCGGCAGGCCCCGTCTCGCACAGCTCGCAGCACCATGATCTCGGCCGGTTCGCCGGCAAGGAGCTGATCGTCATCGGCGCCGGCCAGTCCGCGCTGGAGACGGCGGCGCTCGCGGCGGAGGCGGGCGCACGCGTGCGCGTGGTCGCGCGCGGCCGCGGCCGGGTGGCCTTCGGCGCCCCGCCCTGGAAGCAGCCGAGGTTCCGTCCCGAGTCCCCGTTCGGCCGCGCCTGGTCCCTGTGGGCGCTCAGCTATTACCCGCACTCCTACCGCCACCTGCCCGAGGCCGTCCGCCACCACCTGGTCCGCCGCGTCCTCGGCCCGCTCGGCGCCTGGTGGCTGCGTGAACGCTTCGAGAGCGCCGTGCAGGTGCGGGACGTCTCCCGGGTGGAGGGCGCCGAGATCCGGGACGGCAGCCCCGTGCTCACCGTCCGCGCCCATCCCGGCCACACCGAACGGCTCATCGCCGACCATGTCATCGCCGCGACCGGCTATCGCGTCGACATCGCGGCGATGGACTTCCTCGGCCACGGGCTGCGCACCCGGCTCGCGGTGAGCCGCGGCACGCCCCGGCTGGGCCCCGGCTATGTGTCCTCCGTGCCCGGCCTGTACTTCACCGGCCTGCCGGCCGCGTCGTCCTACGGTCCGGTGATGCGGTTCGTCTGCGGTACGGAGTTCGCCTCCCCGCGCCTGGCGCGGCACCTGGCCGCCGCCCACGGCTGAGCGGCGGCGCCGGCAGCCGCGGTCCCCGCCCGCCCGCTCCTGGGCGCGCGGGGACGCACCGGCCGAGCCACCGCCGCACCCTGCCGAGCCACCGCCGCACCTGGCCGAGCCGCCGCCGCACCTGGCCGAGCCGCCGCCACACCGCCATCAAGGCACCTACAGACCCCACTTGGGGGCGAACAGCACGTAAGTGCGTGGAACGGCAGGTGAGTCGGGGGGCCGCCGTGTCCGTATTCTCTGGTCATGGCACCCACCCCCGCATATGCACTGATCGCCACCGACCTGGACGGGACGCTGCTGCGCGGCGACGACACCGTCTCCGACCGGTCGCTCGCCGCGCTCGCGCGGGTGGCGCGGGCCGGTGCCCGGCACCTGGTGGTGACGGGCCGCCCGGCCCCGCGGGTACGGCCCCTCCTCGCGGACCTGGGCTGCACCGGGCTCGCGGTGTGCGGGCAGGGCGCGCAGGTCTACGACGCCGGGGGCGACCGCCTGCTCTGGTCGGTTCGGCTGGACCGGGAACTGGCCGAGACCGCGCTCGGCAAGATCGAGGCGGAGGTGGGGCAGGTCTACGCGGCGGTCGACCAGGACGGCGTGGACGGACTCACGCTGATCGAGCCCGGCTACCGGATGCCCCACCCGACCCTGCCCGCGGTGCGCGTCGCCCGCCGCGACGACCTGTGGTGCGCGCCCATCAGCAAGGTGCTGCTGCGGCATACGTCCCTGTCCGACGACGCGTTGGCGGCCGTGGCGCGCGCGGCGGTGGGTTCGCTGGCGACGGTCACCATGTCGGGGCCCGGCACCGTGGAACTCCAGCCGAGCGGGGTGACGAAGGCGACCGGCCTCGCGCTGGCCGCCGAACGACTTGGGATCGGCGCCGCGCGGACGCTGGCCTTCGGCGACATGCCCAACGACATCCCGATGTTCGGCTGGGCCGGACGCGGTGTCGCCATGGCCAACGCCCATCCCGAACTCAAGGCGGTGGCCGACGAGATCACCCTGTCGAACGAGGACGACGGCATCGCCGTCGTCCTCGAAAGACTGTTCCCGACCGACTGACCGGCACCTCAGTAGCCACCGGCCGATCGGGCGGATCGGGCCGATCGGACCTGCCGGGGGCCGGGTGCCGGTCGGCCGGGCCTGCCGGGTGTCGGGGCCGAGTGCCGGCCGGCCGGGCCTGCCGGGTGCCGGCCCGCGGCTGTCAGTACGCGCTGAAGACGTTGTCGATCGAGCCGTACCGCGCGGCCGCGTAGTTGCAGGCGGCGGTGATGTTCGCGACCGGGTCGTAGATGTCGAACGAGGTTCCGGCGACGTGGTAGGCGTTGAACGTCGGGTCGATGACCTGGAGCAGGCCCTTGGACGGGATGCCCTTGGCGGCGTTGGAGTCCCAGAGGTTGATGGCCGCCGGGTTGCCCGAGGACTCCCGGATGACGTTGCGGTAGATGCCGTTGTAGGTGCCCGGGATCTTCTTCTCGCTCATGATCGCGAGCGACTCGCGGATCCAGCCGTCGAGGTTGTTCGGGTATCCGGCGGGGGTGGTGGCGGCCGTCGTGGTGGTGCCGGTGGTCGCGGAGGCGCTGGTCGCGCCGATGAGCGGCAGGACGAGGAGGGCCGCGCCGGATCCGACGGCGGCGAGGGTGCGGACGAGGCGGGTGCGGCGGTGCTGAGCGGCAGCGAGCATGGGGGATTCCTCTCCGGCGCCTACGAGGTGAGCTGTCGGGTTCGGGCGGGGAGGTGCCCGGCCGTGCCTGGGGAGGGCACGGCTTCACCCCGAGCCGTTCCGGTGCGGCATGGGCCGTTCCGGTCCGGCGGCTTACCTGGGTCCCCCGCTCCTGCCGTACGAATGAGTTCGTCGATGGGTTATGCGGGCGGCGGCAGGATTAGGCGTCCGCCCGACGGCCCGGAACGTATGCGACCGCACATGTCGGGAACAAGTACCGGATTCACGCAATGCGCCATTTGACCTTGATCGACGCCGTATGAGGCGCTTGATCCTTTGCGGTTGCCAATCCTCAACTCGCCGACGCGGCAAGGGGTGGTGGGGGTCCGGGGGAGTGAAGTGGACCCCTGGGGCGAGTGACCCAATTCACGAAATGGCAAAACCCTGCAAATCAGACATGAGGGATTAGAGGGATTCACGCCTGAAGTCGGACTAATGGTGGAAGCCGGGATGTGGTGCGTGTCGTTGCCGTAGTGGTCGATGGGGGGAGAGTGACCGAAAGGGGGGCCTGGAGAGGTCACGACACGGTGCTCGGATTACTGTTAAGTCGATAAATGTCCGTTATTACCATCTGATCAAAACCATGGCGGTCATGGTCCGATACCGCCCGGGCTGGACCGGTGGGCGCTATCGGTGATCGAAACGGGACCGGATACGCTGACTTGAGTGAGGGCAACGACCTATCGACAAACCGCGTAATCGCCAGCAGACACCAGCAGACAGGAGACCCCTCGTGACCGTCGTCGGGCCGTTCGGGCTGAGCGTGCGGGACCAGGCTCTGGAAGCCGATGTCCAGGCCGGATTGGCGGCTGTCGAGGAAGGCTTGCTCGAGGCCACCAAGAGCGAGGTCCCGTTCATCACGGAGGCCGCGCAGCACCTCCTACGGGCCGGAGGGAAGCGTTTCCGGCCACTTCTCGTGATGCTCGCCGCCCAGTTCGGCGACCCCTACGCGCCGGGCGTCGTGCCGTCGGCCGTGGTCGTGGAGCTGACCCACCTCGCCACGCTCTACCACGACGACGTCATGGACGAGGCGGCCGTGCGGCGCGGCGTGGACAGCGCCAACACCCGCTGGGACAACTCCGTCGCCGTCCTCACCGGCGACTTCCTCTTCGCCCGCGCCTCCCAGATCCTCGCCGACCTCGGCCCCGAGGCGGTCCGGGTGCAGGCCCTGGCCTTCGAGCGGCTGGTCACCGGTCAGATCCTGGAGACCGCGGGTCCCTCGGACGGGCGCGACCCGGTCGAGCACTACCTGGACGTGCTCGGCGGCAAGACGGGCTCCCTGGTGGCGGTGGCGTGCCGGTTCGGCGCGATGATGTCCGGCGCGGACGAGACGGTCGTCGACGTACTCACCCAGTACGGCGAACGGCTGGGAGTCGCCTTCCAGCTCGCGGACGACGTCCTGGACATCGCCTCCGACTCCCACGAGTCCGGCAAGACCCCGGGCACCGACCTGCGCGAGGGCGTCCCGACCCTGCCGGTGCTCCGGCTGCGCGAGCGGACCGCCCGGCTGGGCCTCGCCGAGGACCTCGCGCTGTGCGAGCTGCTGGACTCCGACCTCAGTGACGACGGCCGGCACGCGGAGGCGCTGACCGCCCTGCGCGCGCACCCCGCGCTGGAGCAGGCCCGCCGGGACACCGTCCGGTACGCGGAGGAGGCGCGGGCCGCGCTGGCCCCGCTGCGCGAGTGCGACGCCAAGGCGGCGCTGCTGGAGCTGTGCGACGCGGTGGTGCACCGGGCCGGCTGACCCGGCCGGACACCGCCGCGCACGGCACCCCCCCGGCCCGACCCCTACGGGTCGGGTGGAGATGTCGCCTTCCTATGTCATACCGCAGGAGTAGACGCAGTTGGCTCCACGGTCTGACGCTTCCTCACGGCCGATTTGGTCAGATGGAAACCACGGAAATCACCACTCCTCACCGATTCGGGTGAGAATGGCGGCTCAGGTGGACCAGCGTGAGGACAGCCGCCGCCGACGACGGAGGTAAGGCACACATGGCACCGTACGAATCCGACGACGCACTGAGCGCCGCCCGGGACGAGGACGCGCCCTCCGGCCGGCGCAAGGCCGCCCGGTACGCGGTCCCGGTCGCGGTGGTGGGGGTGGCGGCGGCCACGATCGGGCTGGTCCCGGCGCTCGCCGACTCCGGCGACCCCGACCTGCCGAAGATCAGCGCACAGCAGCTCATCGAGAAGATCGCCAAGTCGGACGTGCAGCAGCTGTCCGGCACGGTGAAGATCAGCACCGACCTCGGCCTGCCCGACCTCGGCGGCCTGGAGAACGGCCTGCTCTCCGGCGCCGCCCGGGGCTCGGGCGACGGCTCCTCCGCCGACCCGCAGACCAAGCTCACCGAGCTGGTCACCGGAACGCACACCCTGCGCGTCGCCGCCGACGGCCCCGACCGGCAGAAGCTCTCGCTGCTGGAGAGCGGCGCCGAGTACAGCCTGATCCACGACGGCAAGAACGTCTGGGGCTACGACAGCAAGAGCAACCAGGTCTTCCACTCCACGGCCGCCGGCTCCGGCAAGGGCCGCGGTGCCGAGCCCCCGGCCACGCCCAAGGACTTCGCCGACGAGGCGCTGAAGTCGGTGGACGACACCACGTCCGTCACCGTCGACGGCACCGCGCAGGTCGCCGGCCGCGACGCCTACAAGCTGCTGATCCGGCCCAAGCAGTCCGGCACCACGGTCGGCGCCATCAGCATCGCCGTGGACGCCAGGACCGGCCTGCCGCTGAAGTTCACGCTGACCCCGAAGAGCGGCGGCGCCGCCGTGGTCGACGCGGGCTTCACCCAGGTCTCCTTCGCCCGGCCGGCCGCCTCCGCCTTCGACTTCACCCCGCCCAAGGGGGCGAAGGTCACCGAGGAGCGGGACGCCGCCGAGGCACCGCGGCACACCCCGGAGCACGGCGGGGACGTAGCCGGGGGCATGGCCGGGCTGAACGTCCTCGGCAAGGGCTGGACCTCCGTCGCCACCTTCGACACGGGCGCCAAGGGCGGCCTGCCGACCGGCTCCCAGGGCGGTGACCTCGGCGGCTTCCTCGGCTCCCTGGGCGACGAGGTCTCCGGGAAGTTCGGCAAGGGCACGGTCTTCTCCACCCGCCTGGTCAACGCCCTGATCACCGACGACGGCAAGGTGTACGCCGGCGCGGTGACCAAGGACGCCCTGGTGAAGGCGGCCGACGCGGGGAAGTGACCCGTCCGGGCACGACGAATCGAGGGGGGAGCCGATGGACGAACCGTCCTCCGCGCGGCGTGACCCGAAGGACGCCCCGGAGCGCGCGCCCGAGAACGCGCCCGCGCGCCCCTCGAACGGCGTACCGGACCGCGCACCCGCGCGTCCCCCGGCCGCCGTACCCGACCGCGCCCGAACCGCCGCACCCCATCCGGACCGAGCCGGCGCACCCCGCCCGGACCGAGCCGGCGCACCCCACCCGGACCGGGCAGGTGCGCCGGGCCTGGACCGAGCAGGTGCGCCGGACACCGGTGGGGCGGCGGACCGGGCGAGCGTGATCGCCACGCGGGGTCTCACCAAGCGCTACCGCGGCGGACAGCTCGCCGTGGACGGTCTCGACCTGACCGTCCCGGCGGGCAGCGTCTTCGGCTTCCTCGGCCCCAACGGCTCGGGGAAGACCACCACCATCCGGATGCTGATGGGCCTGATCGAACCGACCGCGGGCACGGTCCGGGTGCTCGGCCGGCCCATGCCGAAGGCGGCCCGCACGGTCCTGCCGCAGGTCGGCGCCCTCATCGAGGGCCCGGCCCTGTACGGCTTCCTCTCCGGCCGTGACAACCTGCTGCGCTACGACGCCGCCGACCCGACCGCCGACCCGCGCACCCGGCGTGCCCGCGTCGAAGCCGCCCTGGACCGGGTCGGCCTGCCCGCCGCGGCGGGCAAGAAGGCGAAGGCGTACTCGCTCGGCATGAAGCAGCGCCTCGGGCTGGCCGCGGCACTGCTCCAGCCGCGCCGGCTGCTCGTCCTGGACGAGCCCACCAACGGCCTCGACCCGCAGGGCATGCGCGAGATCCGCACCCTGATCAGAGAGCTGGCCGCGGACGGTACGACCGTCTTCCTCTCCTCCCACCTCCTCGACGAGATCGAGCAGGTGTGCACGCACGCGGCGGTCATGGCACAGGGGCGGCTCATCGCCCAGGGCGCGGTCGCCGACCTGGCCGCGGGGGCGCGCGGCCGGCTGGTGGTGACCACCCCGGACCCGGCCGACGCGGCCCGCGTGCTGAAGGAGCTGGGCGTCGGGGACGTGACCGCCGACGGCGACCGCGTCACCGGCGAACCGCCCGAGCGGGACCTCGCCGAGGTGACCGCGGCCCTGGTCGCCGCGGGCGTCCGCGTCCGGGGCCTCACGCTCGAACGGGCCTCGCTCGAGGACGCGTTCGTGGCGCTGACCGGGGAGGGATTCGATGTCGCGGGCTGATGTGCTCCAGCCGGACGCCGTACGCGGGCCGAGCCCCCTGTGGACCTTCGGGCTGCTGCGCAGCGAGCTGGTCACCACCGTCCGCCGGTGGCGCACCCTCGCCCTGCTCGGCGTGCTGGCCGCGGTGCCGGTGCTGGTCGGGATCGCGGTGAAGATCGAGACCCGGGGCGGCGGCCCGGCGGGCGGGGCCAGTGGCGAGGGCCCGGCGTTCATCTCGCAGATCACCAACAACGGCCTGTTCCTGGTGTTCACCGCGCTGGCCGCGACCCTGCCGTTCTTCCTGCCGATGGCGGTCGGCGTCGTCGCGGGCGACGCGGTCGCCGGGGAGGCCGGCGCGGGCACCCTGCGCTATCTGCTGGTGGCCCCGGCCGGCCGCACCCGGCTGCTGCTCGTCAAGTACACGACGGTGATGGCCTTCTGCCTGCTGGCCACCCTGGTCGTCGCCGTCTCCGCGCTGATCGCCGGCGCGCTGCTCTTCCCGCTGGGAGAGCTGACGACGATCTCCGGCACCCGGATCAGCTTCGCCGACGGGCTCGGCCGCGCCCTGCTCATCGCCCTGGCCGTCGCGGCCTCACTGATCGGAGTGGCGGCCCTCGGCCTATTCGTGTCGACCCTCACCAACAGCGGCATCGCGGCGATGGCGACCACGGTGGGCCTGCTCATCACCGTGCAGATCATCGACCAGATACCCCAGCTGCACGCGGTGCAGCCCTACTTGTTCCCGCACTACTGGCTGTCCTTCGCCGATCTGATGCGGGACCCCGTCTACTGGGACGACCTCGTCAAGAACCTGGGCCTCCAGGCCCTCTACGCGGCCGTGTTCGGATCGGCGGCCTGGGCGCGGTTCACGGCGAAGGACATCAGCGCCTAGCTGTTCGCGCCGGCCTGGACACCGGCGGTCTCGTAGGGGAAGCGGGCGAGGGGCGCGTCCTGCGCGAAGAACGTCTTGGCGCGCGCCAGCGCGTCGGTGTCCTTGCGTACGTCACCGGGTGCGCTGCCGTTGCCCAGCAGAACGCCGCCGAAGCGCATCTTCATGTAGGCGGCCGAGTTGTTGAGGGTGCCCACGTAGGGGTCGGCGACGGACGGCTCGTGGTCCGCCAGCGCGGCGATGCCCCAGAGGGTGCGGCCGGCCAGCGTCTCCTCGAAGCCGACGCCCGGGGTGCGCAGCCAGCCGGACCAGTAGTCCAGGTAGGTCTTGGTGAGGTGGGACACCGAGTACCAGTACAGCGGGGAGGCGATCACGATGTCCGTCGCCGCGAGCGTGGCGTCCAGCAGCAGGCCGGCGCTGGTGTCCGGCGACGGCCGGACGTGGTCGCTGTCGTGCCGCAGGTCGACGAAGCCGGGCAGCGGGTGGTCGGCGAGCCGGATCCAGCGCTGTTCCACGTCAGCGGGCAGCTGTGCGGCGGCCTCGCGGGCCAGCAGTTCGGTGTTGCCCTCCGTGCGGGCGCTGCCCAGGACGAAGAGGAAGCTGCGGCTCATGGGTCCCCCAGATGAGTCGTGTCGTACCGCGAATAAAGGCGTGTGCATCTTATGCATGCGCAACTAACTTTGGCCAGGGCTCGGCTGGTGCGATGCTGTGACGTCGTGGTGACGTGGAGGCCGGGGGCAGCCGACACACTGGTGGGCAGGACGCGTACGACCGGATCGCGGCGCCGGGGGAGTGAGGGACACCGATGGCTGGACTCAGCTTCGAGAAGAGGCGGGCGCAGCAGCCCGTGGGGCACCCGACGGTGGTGCCCGTCCGGGTGCTCGGCGCGGGAAGTGCGTCGGTGGGTGCGGCCCGGGTCGTGGCGGCACCGGGGGAGGACATCCAGCAGGCCGTCCTGAATCACCTCCAGCGCCTGGCGATCAGCCTCGGCGCCCCCATACGCGCCACGATCCACGACGACGTCGCGGGCTGCGTGGTGCCCCTGGAGGTCTCGGCGGACGGTTCCAGCCGGATGACGGGGGAGCCGGTGAAGCTGGCCGCGCCGCGGTCGCAGGCGCCGTCGTCATCGCCGTCACGGGCGCAATCGCCGTCGAGTGGTGCCGCGGCGGGGACCGTACGGGCGGGGACCGTGCAGATGCCGACCGGGCAGTTCGGGCCGCCGCCCTTGATGGACGTGCCCTTGATGGACGCGCCCGTGCCGGACGAGTCCGCCGACGCCCCTGTGCCGGCCGCGCGGAACGCTGTCGCGCCCGCCCCCGCCGCGCGGAGCACCGGCACGCCCGCCCCCGCCACCCGGGCCCCCGTCATCGCCCTGCCGTTCGAGCCGGCCGATACCGCCCCCGCCCCCACTCCCACGCCGCCGCGCGGGTTCGACGCGGTCGCCGAGGAGGTGCTCGGGGACGGGCCCCTGACGGAGACCGCCGAGGGCGCGGAGCTGCTCACCGAGCCGATGGGCCGTATCAACGAGGCCGTACGGGCGGGCCGTATCGGCGCGGCGGCGGAACTGGCCGACCGGACGCTCGCCGAGGCGTCGGCCGTGTTCGGGCCGGCCCACGCCGAGGTGCTGCACCTGCGCGAACTGTCCGCCTACATCGCCTATCTGGGGGACGAGCCGGTCCGCGCCTGCCGGCTGTCCCTGGACGTCGCCCGGCTGCGCAGCCAGGCACGGGACGGGGAGGCCGCCTACGGCAACGTGCAGAGCGCGGCCACCGCCTGGCGTGCGGTGCGCGACCCCGAGGAGGGGCTGCGGCTGGGCCGCGACCTGATCGACCTGTGGACGGACCTCACCGCCGAGCCGGGCCCCGCCGCGGACGATCCGCGCCCGCTGGAGTCCGCCCGCGCCCGTATGGTCCGCCTGTCCGACCGTGCCGCCAAGGCGGCGCAGGTCTGACCGGTCGGCGCCGCGCCCGGGGGTGCGCCCTCGGGCTCAGGGGACGCCGCCCGACCGTACGGACCCGCGGGTCAGGCGTCCGCCGGTGCCGACGCGGGAGTCTCCGCCGCACGGCTCACCGGTACGGTCAGCCGGCCCGGGCGCCGTGCGAAGCGCAGCGCCTCGCCGGTGAGCAGGATCAGCGCCAGCCAGACCAGCGCGAACCCGGCCCACCGCTCGGGCGGCATGGCCTCGTGGAAGTACACGATGCCGAGCAGGAACTGGAAGATCGGGGCCAGGTACTGCAGCAGGCCCAGCGTGGACAGCGGCACGCGGATCGCCGCCGCGCCGAAGCAGACCAGGGGCAGAGCGGTGACGATGCCGGTGGAGGCCAGCAGGGCGGCGTGCCCGGCGCCGTCGTTCATGAAACTGGAGTCGCCGTGCGCGACCAGCCACACCAGATAGCCGAGCGCCGGCACGAACTGGATCGCGGTCTCGGCGGCCAGTGACTCGACGCCGCCGAGGGCGACCTTCTTCTTCACCAGCCCGTAGGTGGCGAAGGAGAAGGCGAGGCAGAGCGAGATCCACGGCGGCCGGCCGTAGCCGATGGTCAGGACGACGACGGCGAGGAAGCCGACCGCGACCGCCGCCCACTGCACGGGCCGCAGCCGCTCCTTCAGGAGCAGTACGCCCATCGCGATGGTGACCAGCGGGTTGATGAAGTAGCCGAGCGAGGCCTCGACGACATGGCCGGCGTTCACCGCCCAGATGTAGACGCCCCAGTTCACCGTGATGACGGCGGCGGCCACCGCGACGAGACCGAGCCGCCGGGGCTGGCGCAGCAGCTCCTTGGCCCAGGCCCAGCGGCGTACGAAGAGCAGCGCCCCGGCGACGAACGCCAGGGACCACACCATGCGGTGGGCCAGGATCTCCAGGGCGCCGGCGGGTTTGAGCAGCGGCCAGAACAGGGGGACGAGTCCCCACATCCCATAGGCGGCGAAACCGTTCAGCAGACCTATGCGGTGCTCACCGTCGGACGTCCCGGCCACGGCCCCTCCTTCGCGCTCGCGCGTCCGGCATGGACGCGCGAGGACGAAGGTAGCGCCGGGCACCCTCGGCTGTCATGCTCGTATCGCCATACGGTCATGACAGGCAGGGATGCCAGGTGCCGGCCGAGCGGTCCCGGCTCAGCCCTTCAGGGCGGTGGTCACGGCCTTCGCCAGCGGTGTGGTCGGGCGGCCGGTCAGCCGGGACAGGTCGCCGGAGGAGACGACCAGCTCGCCCTTCTCGATCGAGGCGTCCACCCCGGCCAGGATCGCGGCCAGCGGCCCGGGCAGCCCGGCGCCGGTCAGGATGGCGGTGAGGGCCTCCGTGGAGACCGGGTTGTAGGCGATCTCCCTGCCGGTCTGCCGGCTCAGCTCGGCCGCGTACTCGGCGAAGCCCCACGCCTCGTCGCCGCCCAGCTCGTACGTCGTGTTCTCGTAACCCTCGCCGGTCAGCACCGCGACAGCGGCGGCGGCGTAGTCGGCGCGCGAGGCCGAGGAGATCCGGCCGTCGCCGGCGGCCTGGACGACCGCGTCGTGCTCCAGCACCGGCGCCAGGTTCTCGGTGTAGTTCTCGTGGTACCAGCCGTTGCGCAGCAGGCTGTACGGCAGACCGGAGGCGAGCAGCACCCGCTCGGTCGCCCGGTGGTCGTCCGCCAGTGCGGCCGTCAGGCTGCCGGGGGCGCTGGTGTAGGCGAGCAGTGCCACCCCGGCGGCCCTGGCCGCGTCGATGACGACCGTGTGCTGCCGCACCCGGCCCTTGTCGAACTCGTTGCCCGAGATCAGCAGGACCTTGTCACCGGCGGCGAACAGGCCCTCGAAGGTCTCGGGCGCGTTGTAGTCGGCGACGGCGAGCCTCACTCCGCGGGCGGCGAGGCCGGCGGCCTTCGCCCTGTCGCGCACGACGGCGGTGATCCGCTCCGCCGGAACCTTCTCCAGCAGCTGCTCCACCACATGGCGGCCGAGGTGTCCGGTGGCTCCGGTGACGACGATGCTCATGGTTCAGAAACTCCTTGTGGGATGGCTTGTGACACTCACCGTAGGAGCTGCGCTTTCGATTGGAAAGTACCCACTTTCAAGTAAGGTACTGGCATGACGGTAAGCAAAAAGGTCACGGTCGGGGAGCAGCCCTCGCCGGGCAAGCAGGTCGCGGATGCCGAGGCGCTGTGCCCCTACCGCCTCGTCCTGGAGCACGTCACCAGCCGCTGGGGCGTCCTCGTCCTCATCGAGCTGCTGGAGCGGTCGTACCGGTTCAGCGAACTGCGCCGGGCGATCAGTGCCTTCGGCGGGCGGGGCGTCAGCGAGAAGATGCTCGCCCAGACCCTGCAGACGCTGGAGCGCGACGGTCTGGTCCACCGGGACGCCAAGCCGGTCATCCCGCCGCGCGTCGACTACTCGCTCACCGGCCTCGGCCGCGAGGCGGCGGAGCGGATCCGGGGCCTCTCCCAGTGGACGCACGACCGCCTCGGCGCGGTGGAGCGGGCCCGGGAGGCATACGACGAGGCCCGGGAAATCCAGTCCCGGGCCTCGTGAGTCACCCGCCGGATCAGCCGACGACCGTCCAGGTGTCCCCGCCCGCGAGCAGCGCGCCCAGGTCGCCCTTGCCGCGCTGTTCGACCGCGGTGTCGAGCTGCTCGGCCATCTGGGTGTCGTAGACGGGCCGTTCGACGGAGCGGAACACCCCGATCGGGGTGTGGTGCAGGGTGTCCGGGTCGGCCAGCCGGGACAGGGCGAAAGCGGTGGTGGGGGACGCGGTGCGGGCGTCGTGCACCAGGATGTCGGCCTCGTTCTCCGGGGTCACCGTCACCACCTCGAGGTCGCCGGTCCGCCGGTCGCGCACGACGCCTCTCGCGCCGTCGGCACCGAAGCGGATCGGCTGCCCGTGCTCGAGACGGATCAGCGCCTCGTCGGCCTGCTGCTTGTCCTTCAGGGCGTCGAAGGCGCCGTCGTTGAAGATGTTGCAGTTCTGGTAGATCTCGATCAGCGCGGTGCCGGGGTGTTCGGCGGCGGCGCGCAGCACCTCGGTCAGGTGCTTGCGGTCGGAGTCGATCGTGCGCGCCACGAAGGACGCCTCCGCGCCGATCGCCAGCGACACCGGGTTGAACGGCGCGTCCAGCGAGCCCATCGGCGTCGACTTGGTGATCTTGCCGACTTCGGAGGTGGGCGAGTACTGGCCCTTGGTCAGGCCGTAGATCCGGTTGTTGAACAGCAGGATCTTCAGGTTGACGTTGCGCCGCAGGGCGTGGATCAGATGGTTGCCGCCGATGGAGAGGGCATCGCCGTCACCGGTGACCACCCACACGCTCAGATCGCGGCGGGAGGTGGCGAGGCCGGTCGCGATCGCCGGGGCGCGGCCGTGGATGGAGTGCATCCCGTAGGTGTTCATGTAGTACGGGAAGCGGGACGAGCAGCCGATGCCGGAGACGAAGACGATGTTCTCGCGCGCCAGACCCAGCTCGGGCATGAAGCCCTGGACGGCCGCGAGGATCGCGTAGTCACCGCAGCCCGGGCACCAGCGCACCTCCTGGTCCGACTTGAAGTCCTTCATCGACTGTTTGGCCTCGGCCTTCGGGACCAGCTGGAGCAGCCCGTGGGTGGCGTCAGTCATCGATGGCCTCCTTCAGCGCCGCGGCGAGCTGTTCCGCCTTGAACGGCATGCCGTTGACCTGGTTGTAGGAGTGGGCGTCGACCAGGTACTTCGCCCGGATCAGGGTGGCGAGCTGCCCGAGGTTCATCTCGGGGATGACGACCTTGTCGTAGCTCTTCAGGACCGGGCCGAGGTTGCGCGGGAAGGGGTTGAGGTGGCGCAGATGGGCCTGGGCGATGGACTCGCCGGCCGCGCGCAGCCGCCGTACCGCCGCCGTGATCGGGCCGTACGTCGAACCCCAGCCCAGCACGAGCGTTCTCGCGCCGTGCGGGTCGTCGACCTCGATGTCGGGGACATCGATCCCGTCGATCTTGGCCTGCCGGGTGCGGACCATGAAGTCGTGGTTGGCCGGGTCGTAGGAGATGTTGCCCGTGCCGTCCTGCTTCTCGATGCCGCCGATGCGGTGTTCGAGGCCGGGGGTGCCCGGGACCGCCCACGGCCGGGCCAGGGTCTGCGGGTCCCGCTGGTACGGCCAGAAGACCTCCGTGCCGTCCTCCAGCGTGTGGTTCGGGCCGGCGGCGAACCGCACCCGCAGGTCCGGCAGCTCGTCCAGGTCGGGGATGCGCCACGGCTCGGAGCCGTTGGCCAGATAGCCGTCCGACAGCAGCATCACCGGCGTGCGGTACGCCAGCGCGATGCGGGCCGCCTCCAGCGCGGCGTCGAAGCAGTCGGCCGGGGTCTTCGGGGCGACGATCGGCACCGGCGCCTCGCCGTTGCGGCCGTACATCGCCTGGAGCAGGTCGGCCTGCTCGGTCTTGGTCGGCAGACCCGTCGACGGGCCGCCGCGCTGGATGTCCACCACCAGCAGCGGCAGCTCCAGCGACACCGCGAGACCGATCGTCTCGCTCTTGAGGGCGACACCCGGGCCGCTCGTCGTGGTGACAGCGAGCGAGCCGCCGAACGCCGCGCCCAGCGCCGCGCCGATGCCCGCGATCTCGTCCTCGGCCTGGAAGGTGCGGACGTCGAAGTTCTTGTGCTTGCTCAGCTCGTGCAGGATGTCCGAGGCCGGGGTGATCGGGTACGACCCGAGGAACAGCGGCAGCTCCGCCTGCCGGCCCGCCGTGACCAGGCCGTAGGCCAGGGCGAGGTTGCCGGAGATGTTCCGGTAGGTGCCCGTGGGGAAGGCCGTGGCGGCCGGGGCGACCTCGTAGGAGACCGCGAAGTCCTCGGTGGTCTCGCCGAAGTTCCAGCCCGCCCGGAACGCGGCGATGTTGGCCTCCGCGATGTCCGGCTTCTTCGCGAACTTCGACCTCAGGAACCTCTCGGTGCCCTCGGTCGGCCGGTGGTACATCCAGCTCAGCAGGCCCAGGGCGAACATGTTCTTGCTGCGCTCGGCCTCCTTGCGGGAGAGGTCGAACTCCTTGAGCGCCTCGACGGTGAGCGTGGTCAGCGGTACCGGGTGGAGGCTGTAGCCGTCGAGCGAGCCGTCCCCGAGCGGATCGCTGGCGTAGCCGACCTTCTGCAGGGCGCGCTTGGTGAACTCGTCGGTGTTGACGATGATCTCCGCGCCGCGGGGAAGGTCGCCGATGTTGGCCTTCAGGGCGGCCGGATTCATCGCGACCAGAACGTTGGGCGCGTCTCCGGGGGTGAGGATGTCGTGGTCGGCGAAGTGGAGCTGGAAGGACGAGACACCCGGCAGGGTGCCGGCGGGGGCGCGGATCTCGGCGGGGAAGTTCGGCAGGGTGGAGAGGTCGTTACCGAAGGAAGCTGTTTCCGAGGTGAATCGGTCACCGGTGAGCTGCATGCCGTCACCCGAGTCCCCCGCGAACCGGATGATCACCCGGTCCAGGCGCCGCACGTCCTTCGCGCCGCCCGTTGTGCGCTGCTCTCCCACGACGGTTCCGTCGGTCTGCTCCGCTGGGCTGCTGACCTGGCTGGTCACTGAACTGGACCTCCTTCGAGGCGGCTGTCCGGGGCCGGTCGTCCCACGGACCATCCCAGGATCAACCCTACGTCGGTTAGGGTCGCCTTCCCGAGGTCATCCGAGGATCGGATGACATTTCGAGACGGCCTGTCGCGCTGACTTCACATCATGTCCCGCATCGCGGAAGCGCCGCTCAAGGCGCTCCCCGCGCGTTTCCAAGGTTCGCTTCCCCAGGCGCCCACCGGGATCCCCACCCGCCCCCTACGGGTCTTTCCGTCCTGCCGTCCGGATCCTTTCCGGCCGTGCCTCCGGGGCATCTCCGGGTACGCGTACAGGCCATTTCGGGGCATGCGTACGGGCCGTTTCCAGGCACGCGTACGCGCTTTTCCGGCCGCGGCCCGAGCCTTTCCCCGGGACCGCGTCCGGCCACCCGTCCGGTGCCCGCCCTCCACGGAAGCCGGAGGGGCTGACGCGGCGCTGACAGGGGGCTGACACCGGGCGTCCGGCTAGGAGTTCAGATAGGTGAGAACGGCCAGAACCCGCCGGTGGTCCCCGTCGCTCGGCGCCAGGCCGAGCTTCAGGAAGATGTTGCTCACGTGCTTCTCCACGGCGCCGTCGCTGACCACCAGCTGCCGGGCGATCGCCGAGTTCGTCCGCCCCTCCGCCATCAGCCCGAGCACCTCGCGCTCCCGCGGGGTCAGCCCCGTCAGCACGTCCTGCTTGCGGCTGCGGCCGAGCAGCTGCGCGACCACCTCGGGGTCAAGCGCCGTACCGCCCTCGGCCACCCGCACCACCGCGTCGACGAACTCCCGTACGTCCGCCACCCGGTCCTTGAGCAGGTAGCCCACACCCCGGCTGGAACCGGCCAGCAGCTCGGTGGCGTACCGCTCCTCCACGTACTGGGACAGCACCAGCACCCCGAGCCCGGGGTGCAGCCGGCGCAGCAGGACGGCCGCCCGGACGCCCTCGTCGGTGTGCGTCGGCGGCATCCGTACGTCCGCCACGACCACGTCCGGCAGCTCGCCCCGGCCGTCCAGGTCGGCGATGGTCTTCACCAGCGCGTCCGCGTCGCCGACGCCCGCCACGACGTCGTGCCCGCGGTCGGTCAGCAGCCGGGTCAGGCCCTCTCTGAGCAGCACTGAATCCTCGGCGATGACCACCCGCACCCTGTCCTCCACGATCTTTCGGCCCCCCACCGGATGAAACCTGCGAGGACGTCCGTCCGTGACGTCCTCCGGTGGTCCAGCATCCCAGGAATCGTGCCGGACCGCCGCCGTACCGGGGGAACACCGGGTGGCGGGCAGGTGGTGGGGTCAGCCCACGGGCCGCCAGGGGAGTTCGGCGATCACCCGGGTCGGTCCGCCGGCCGGGGAGTCCACCACGAGGACGCCGTCCACGGCGCCCAGGCGCGCGGCGAGACCGGAGAGGCCGGAGCCCTGCGAGAGGTCGGCGCCGCCCACGCCGTCGTCGATCACCTGGAGCATCAGCCGGTCCTCCGAACGCCACACGTCGACCGAGGCGCTCCGGGCCCGGCTGTGCTTGCTGATGTTCTGCAGCAGCTCGGAGACGGTGAAGTAGGCGATGCCCTCGATGGCCGGTGCCGGCCGGGCCGGCAGCTCCACGTCCACCGCCACCGGCACCGTGCACCGGGAGGCGACGGCCGACAGGGCCGCGTCGAGGCCGCGGTCGGTGAGCACGGCCGGGTGGATGCCCCGGGCGAGGTCGCGCAGCTCCTGGAGGGCCGTCTTCACCTCGCCGTGCGCGTCCGCCACCATCCGTGCCGCCACCTGCGGGTCCTCCCGCAGCTTCTCCTTCGCGAGCCCCAGGTCCATGGCCAGGCTCACCAGCCGGGCCTGCGCCCCGTCGTGCAGGTCCCGCTCGATGCGCCGCAGATCGGCGGCGGCCGTGTCGACCACGGTCCCGCGGTCCGACTCCAGCTCCACCACCCGCGCCGACAGCCTCGACGGCCCGAGCAGCCCCCGTACGAGCAGCCCGTCCACGGTCGTGAGGGCCCGCACGAGCCACGGCGTGACCAGCGTGAACACCAGCCCGATCAGCGCGGTGACGGTGACCTCGAACGGGTTGTCGAGATAGACGCTGTGATGGGAGTCGCCGTACAGCTGGAGACCGCCCTGGCCGGCGTACGCCGGGAACACCCAGAACCAGACCGGATAGGTCAGCAGCGTCCAGCCGCAGGTCCAGAAGCTCACCGCCACCGAGAACGCGAACACCGCCCACGGGAACTGCACCAGCGCGAACAGCGCGTGCCGCCAGGAGGCGCCGCTCTTGAGCACCGCGCCCATCCAGGCCGCCGGGCCCGGCTTGCGCATCCGCAGCGGCTCCGGGTCGGCCACGTCCACGCCGAGCAGCACGCGCGCCCGCACCCGCTCCAGGGTGCCGAAGGCCCGGCAGCCGACGAGCGCCGCCGCCAGCACCGGGATGCCGAGGAAGGTCACCAGCAGGCCCGCGCCCAGGGCGACCATCGCCACCGTCCAGGTGAACAGCACCACGGAGACCGGCAGGCCCAGCAGCACATAGGCGAACTCGCGCCAGCTGCGCGCCTCGAACGGCGCCCGCAGGGCGGCGGGCAGCCGGTGGCCGCTGTCGGCCGCGTACCCCTGTCCGTACTCCATGGCCATCGAATGTCGTCCGTTCTCCTCGTTCGAGCGGCGGTTCAGCCGTATCTCCAGATTCGCCCGCGGGGCGCCTCGGGGCCATGGAGTCCGTCGGCGTCCCGGGCGGGGGGTTTTCCCCACCCCCACCCTCGGGCTCGGGCTCCGGGCGCTGGCGCCGTGGCGGGTGGCGCGGCCCCGTTTCTCAGCGGTACGCGCGCGTGGCCGCCATTTCGGGGCTCACGCGCGCGCGTGCGGGTGTTGTGCGGGCACGGGGGGCGGGGGTTGCGGGCGTTGTGCGGGCACGGGGGGCGGGGGCTGCGGGTGTCGTGCTCCGGGGCGCGGCTATCGCTCCCGGTCCCGCCAGGGCAGTTCCGCGGTGACCACCGTGGGGCCGCCGGCCGGGGAGTCGAGCACGAACAGGCCGTCCACCGCGCCCAGCCGGTCCGCGAGGCCCCGCATGCCGCTGCCGCCGTCCAGCCGGGCACCGCCCTGCCCGTCGTCCCGCACCTGGATGAGCAGCCGCTCCTCCGTCCGCCACACATCGACCGCCGCGGTCCGGGCCCGGCTGTGTTTGCTGATGTTCTGCAGCAGCTCGGAGACGGTGAAGTAGGCGATGCCCTCGATGGCCGCCGCGGGCCGCTCCACCAGGTCCACGGCCACCGTCACCGGCACCGTGCAGCGCGAGGCGACCGACGACAGGGCCGCGTCGAGGCCGCGGTCGGTGAGCACGGCCGGGTGGATGCCCCGGGCGAGATCGCGCAGCTCCTGAAGGGCGAGCTTCACCTCGCCGTGCGCCTCCTCCACCATCGACGCCGCCGTGTCGGGGTCCTCCAGCAGCTTCTCCTTGGCCAGGCCGAGGCCCATGGCCAGATTGACCAGCCTGGCCTGCGCCCCGTCGTGCAGGTCCCGCTCGATCCGGCGCAGATCCGCCGCCGCCGTGTCGACCACGATCCCGCGGTCGGACTCCAGTTCGGCGATCCGGCGTTCCAGCTCGTCCGACGGCGACAGCAGCCCCCGCACCATCGCCCGGTCCAGGTTCGCCATGCCCCGCGCGAGGTACGGCAGCACGGGCCACAGCACGAACAGCGAGACCAGCACGGTGCAGAAGGTGAGGATGCCCCAGGGCAGCCGGATGAGGTCGTACAGCAGCGTCCGCCAGCCCACCGGGTCCTTCAGCGCCATCCACAGCCGCTGCGTCGGGCCCCCGCCCTTGGCCAGCGGCAGCGGCGACGGCTCCTCCACCCGCACCCCGAGCAGCTTGCGGGCCCGGGCCCGCTCCAGCTTCCCCAGCTGCCGCGAGCCCAGCAGACAGGCCGCGAGCAGCGGGAGCCCGATCACGGTGAGGGTGAGGGCGCCGCCGGCCGCCAGCACGGTGACCGCGTACGCGAACCCGAACACCGCCACCGGCAGGTTCAGCAGGAGATACAGGATCTCCTTCCAGGTGTACGCGTCGTAGGCCGGCCGCAGCGGAGGCAGCCGGTCGGGGCCGTCGGGCCCGTCTCGTTCGTCGGTCCGGCCGGCGCCGGGGCTGGGAGCGGTCATGTTGATCAGCCTGCCGTGCGCGGGCCCCTTCACGCCATGCGGTAGGCCGCCCTCCGCCGCCTGGGGAAAACCCCACCCCCGCCGCCCCCGGCCGTCTCGCGGCGTGACTGGCTGCTTACCGGTTCTTTATCAGGGCCTAGACTCCCGTTGCGTACAGATCCTCGAATCACGTTGCATCACAGAGTTCACTAAGGTCACGAGGTCAGGGAGCGAGGGACGGACGGTGCGGGACACGTTGGGGGACTCGTCGGTCACCGCGGCGAACGTCGTCGCGGCCGGCTACTTCCGGTCCTACTCGGTGGTCGGACTGCTCGCCCTCCTCGGCGTGCTGTTCGTCGCGGTCGCCTTCGGCGCGGGCCGCCTGCTGCGCCCGGTGGTGCCGACGCCGGAGAAACTGCTGACCTACGAGTGCGGGGTCGACCCCGTCGGCGAGGGCTGGGCCCACACCCAGGTCCGCTACTACGTCTACGCCTTCCTGTACGTGATCTTCGCGGTCGACTCGATCTTCCTGTTCCCCTGGGCGACGGTCTTCGCCGCCCCCGGCTACGGCGCGACGACCCTCGTGGAGATGTTCGTCTTCCTCGGCTTCCTCGCCGTGGGCCTGCTGTACGCATACAAGAAGGGCGTCCTGGCATGGACGTGAACCCGGAACCCGTCCGCCTGCCGGAGCCGCAGCGCCTCGGCACGCTGGCCCGCCTGGCCCCCGAGCCCATGAAGGTGGTCCTGAACTGGGGCCGCCGCTACTCGCTCTGGGTGTTCAACTTCGGCCTCGCCTGCTGCGCGATCGAGTTCATCGCCGCGTCGATGGCCCGTCACGACTTCATCCGCCTCGGCGTCATCCCGTTCGCACCCGGGCCCCGCCAGGCCGACCTGATGGTGGTGTCGGGCACGGTGACGGACAAGATGGCCCCGGCCGTCAAGCGCCTGTACGAGCAGATGCCCGAGCCGAAGTACGTCATCTCCTTCGGCGCCTGCTCCAACTGCGGTGGCCCCTACTGGGACTCCTACTCCGTCACCAAGGGCGTCGACCAGATCATCCCGGTGGACGTCTACGTCCCCGGCTGCCCGCCGCGCCCCGAGGCGCTGCTCCAGGGCATCCTCAAGCTCCAGGAGAAGATCGCCCGCGAGTCGCTGGGGGAGCGCTACGGCACCGGCGCCGCACACCCCTCCGCCGCCGCCCTGCAGAGCGGGCTGGTCGAGCCCCCGGTACCGGCGTCCGCCCCGTCCGAAGGGGACGCCCGATGAGCACGGCCGGCTGGCTGCCCGCCCCCGCCGGGGAACTCTTCGGCGCGGACGCCACGGCCGAGGAGTCGTACGGCCTGCTGACCGTGGACGTACCGCCGTCCGCCTGGCTCACCGCCCTGGAGACGGCCCGTACGACCCTGTCCTGCACCTACTTCGACTGGCTGAGCGCGGTCGACGAACCGGGCACGGGCTTCCGCGTCTCCGCGCACGTCGTCGCCCTGAACCCGGTCCGCCGCCTCCTCGTCCGTACGACGGTCCCGCACGAGGCCCCAACCCTGCCCTCCGCCGTCGGCGTCTACGCGGGCGCCGCCTGGCACGAGCGCGAGACCCACGAGATGTTCGGCATCGTCTTCGAGGGCCACCCGGGTCTTGAACACCTGCTGCTGCCCGAGAACTTCGAGGGCCACCCGCTCCGCAAGGACTTCGTCCTCGCCGCCCGGGTCGCCAAGGCCTGGCCGGGCGCCAAGGAACCCGGCGAGTCCGAGCACGGCGGCCCCCGGCGCCGCCAGATGCTGCCGCCGGGCGTCCCCGACCCGAACGAGTGGGGCCCCCTCAAGGGCCAGCTGCCCCCTGCCCCGGCGCGTCCGGCCCGAGCGGCGGGACGCCCGGCGGGGGAGCGCCCGGCACGCGCCGCCGGGGACCGCCCGGTACGCCGCAGCCGCTCGGTCGCGGAGGGCTCGGCCAGCCAGGCCGCGCAGGGCGGCGAGGCCGCGCAGCCCGGAGAGGCGGCCGTCACGGGCGCGGCCGGTGCGCCGGCGGCGCAGCCGGGCGCCGGTGCCGGCGCTCCCGCCCGGCCACGCCGGACGCGCAGCGCGAGCGAGGGCTCGGTGAGCCAGCAGACGCCGGCCGAGGGCGAGCCGTCGGCCGGGCGGACTGAGCCGGAACGGCGGGCTGAGTCGGAAGAGCGGACGGAGTCGGAAGAGCGGACGGAGTCGGCAGCGCGGACGGAGGCGCAGGAGGCCGAGGCACCCGCGGCACACCAGCCCGCTCAGGCCCCCGCGCCCAGCGGCCCCCGCCGCGCGCGCAGCGCTTCGCAGGGCTCGGCCTCCCAGCGACCCCAGGCCCCGGAACCGGCCCCGTCCGAGCCGACGGAGCCCTCCGCGGCCCGCGAGAACACGGCTTCCCGCAGCTCGGACGCCCCCTGGCACCACGCCCGCCCGGCCTTCGACGAGCCGGAGACCACACCTGAGGCGCGACCGGGGAAGCCCGCCGAACCGGAGCCGCGGAAGTCGGCCGAACCGGAGCCGCGGAAGTCGGCCGAACCGGAGCCGCGGAAGTCGGCCGAACCGGAGCCGCAGAAGCCAGCCGGTCCGGAGCCGCAGAAGCCTGCTGGCACGGAGCCCACGTCACAGCGGGCGCCCGACCCGGAGCTGGCGCGCGAGCCCGAGCCGGCGCCCGAGCCCGAACCGGCGCCCGCCCCGGAGCAGGCCCCCGAGCCCCAGCCGCGTCCCGACCGGCCCGACCGGCCCGGCCGTCCCGAGCGGCCCGACCGTCCCGAGCGGCCCGGCCGTCCCGAGCGGCCCGGCCGTCCCGAGCGGCCCGAGCCTTCCGAGCGGCCCGAAGACCCGAGCACCCCCGACGACCCCACAGCCCCCGACGACCCCACAGGAGGCCCGCAGTGAACGACGCGCTGGACGTCGCCCTGCGACTCCTCGTCGTGTTCGTCGTCTTCCTCACCTTCCCGCTGATCGTCGGCCAGACCGAGCACAAGGTGATGGCCCATATGCAGGGCCGCCTCGGCCCGATGTACGCGGGCGGTTTCCACGGCTGGGCCCAGCTCATCGCCGACGGCGTGAAGTTCGCGCAGAAAGAGGACGTGGTCCCGGCCGGCGCCGACCGCCGCGTCTTCCAGCTCGCCCCGGCCGTGGCCCTGCTGCCGTACCTCCTCGTCCTGCTCGCCATCCCGATCGGCCCGGGCGAGGGCGCCGTCGGCCAGGTCCTGGACGCCGGCGTGTTCTTCGTGCTCGCGGTGATGGGCGTCGGCGTGCTCGGCTCGCTGATGGCCGGCTGGGCGAGCGCCAACAAGTTCTCCCTGCTCGGCGGCCTGCGCACGGCCGCCCAGCTGCTCGCCTACGAACTCCCGATGCTGCTGGCCGCGGCCTCGGTCGCGATGGCGGCGGGCACGGTCTCCCTGCCCGGCATCCTGCACGCCTTCCACTGGTGGTGGGTGCCGTGGCAGATCGTCGGCGCCCTCGTCTTCTTCGTCGCCGGACTCGCCGAACTGCAACGCCCGCCGTTCGACATGCCCGTCGCCGACTCGGAGATCATCTTCGGCGCCTACACCGAGTACACCGGCCTGCGCTTCGCCCTGTTCCTGCTCGCCGAGTACGCGGGCATCGTCGTCCTGTGCGGCCTCACCACCGTCCTCTTCCTGGGCGGCTGGCACGGCCCGTGGGGCGCCGACGGCCTCGGCTGGGTCTGGACCCTGCTGAAGGCCGCGGTCCTCGCCTTCCTGGTCATCTGGCTCCGCGTGACCTACCCCCGGCTGCGCGAGGACCAGCTCCAGAAACTCTCCTGGACCCTCCTCGTCCCCCTCTCCCTCGCCCAGATCGCCCTCACCGGCATCGTCAAGGTGGTGATCCGCTAACCATGGCCCCCATCCCCGGCTCCGGCCTCGCCAAGGGCCTGGCCGTCACCCTGCGCACGATGACGAAGAAGACAGTCACCGAGCAGTACCCGGACACCCTGCCCGAGCTGCCGCCCCGCACCCGCGGCGTGATCGGTCTCTTCGAGGAGAACTGCACGGTCTGCATGCTGTGCGCCCGCGAGTGCCCCGACTGGTGCATCTACATCGACTCCCACAAGGAGACCGTCCCGCCCGCCGCACCCGGCGGCCGCGAGCGCAGCCGCAACGTCCTCGACCGGTTCGCGATCGACTTCTCCCTGTGCATGTACTGCGGTATCTGCATCGAGGTCTGTCCTTTCGACGCGCTCTTCTGGTCCCCCGAGTTCGAGTACGCCGAGACCGACATCCACGACCTCACCCACGAGCGGGACAAGCTCCGCGAGTGGATGTGGACCGTGCCGGCCCCGCCCGCCCTCGACCCCGCCGCCGAGGAGCCCAAGGAGATCGCCGCCGCCCGCAAGACCGCCGAGAAACTGACCGCCGCCCAGGCCGAACCCCAGGAACTCCAGGAGCCGCGGGAGGGCAGCTCGTGACCCTCTCCGCACCCGTGCACCTGGCCGCACCCGCGCACCTCGCCGCGGCCCAGCACGGCTTCCTGTCCCCGACCGGTGTCGAGATCGCCTTCCTGCTCGTCGGCCTGGTCACCTTCGGCGCCGCACTGGTCACCGTCACCACCCGGCAGCTGGTGCACGCCGCCCTGTGGCTGGTGGTCACGCTCGGCGGCCTCGCCGTGGAGTACCTGCTGCTCACGGCCGAGTTCATCGCCTGGGTGCAGGTCCTGATCTACGTCGGTTCCGTCGTCGTCCTCCTCCTGTTCGGTCTGATGCTCACCAGGGCCCCCATCGGCCGCTCCCCGGACGCCGACTCCGGCAACCGCTGGGCCGCCCTGGCCGTCGCGGTCAGCGCCGCCGTCGCCCTGGTGTGGGTGGTCGTGGACGCCTTCCGCGCCACCTGGATCGACCTGAGCGGCCCTGCCGCCGGCACCACCGAGGTCACCGGCACCAGCCTGTTCCGGCACTGGGTGCTGCCGTTCGAGGCCCTGTCCGTGCTGCTCCTGGCGGCGCTGGTCGGCGCGATCGTCCTGTCCCGCAAGGCCAAGGCGGACGCGGCCCCCGGCGGCCCCGCCGCCGTCGACGTCCCCGGCGAGAAGGAAGGCGCCCGCTGATGCACCTCGCCTACCCCGCCGTACTCTCCGCCCTCCTCTTCTGCACCGGCCTGTACGGCGTCCTCGCCCGCCGTAACGCGATCCTGGTCCTGATGTCGGTCGAGCTGATGCTCAACGCCGTCAACCTCAACCTGGTCGCCTTCGACGTCTGGCTCAGCCGGACCGCCGCGGAGACCCTGCACTCCGGCCAGGCGCTGACCCTGTTCACCATCGCCATCGCCGCCGCCGAGATCGGCATCGGCCTCGCGATCGTGCTCGCCGTCCATCGCAACCGCGGCACCTCCGACATCGACAAGCTCCGCGACACCGCCGAGGGCCACGAGCCCGAGGTCCCCGGCACCTTGGCTGCCGAGAAGGCTGAGGCCTCCGCGTGACCACGACCACCCTCGCCGCCCTCGTCCCCCTCCTGCCGTTCCTGGGCGCCGCGGCCGGCCTGCTGCTCGGCCGCACCGCCCCCGGATTCGTCCGCCCGCTCGCCGTACTGCCGCCGCTGGCCTCGCTCGTGCTGGCCGCGCTGGTCGCCGTACGGCAGGGCGGCGGCCAGGCCGTCGACGCCCACACCCAACTGACGCCGACCGGCTCCGTCCCGATCGAGCTGGCCCTGCACATCGACGGCTTCGCCGCGCTCGTCGCCCTCCTGGTCGCGTTCGTCGCGACCTGCGTGCAGATCTACTCCACCGGCTACCTGCGCGACGACCCGCGCTACCCCTCGTACGCCGCCCTCGTCTCCCTGTTCACCTCCGCGATGCTCCTGGTCGTCTACTCCGGCGACCTGATCGTGCTGCTGGTCGGCTGGGAAGTCATGGGCATCTGCTCCTACTTCCTGGTCGGCCACTACTGGGAGACCCCCGAGGCCCGCGCCGCCTCCCTGAAGGCCTTCCTGGTCACCAAGCTCGGCGACGTGCCGTTCCTCATCGGGCTGTTCGCCCTGGCCGCCGACGCCGGGTCGTTCCGCATCACCCGCGTCCTCGGCGCCGTCGCGAGCGGCGGCATCGACCACCCGACGCTGATCGCGCTGCTGCTGCTCGCCGGTGTCGCGGGCAAATCGGCACAGTTCCCGCTGCACACCTGGCTCCCGGACGCGATGGCCGGCCCGACGCCCGTCTCGGCGCTGATCCACGCCGCGACGATGGTCGCCGCCGGTGTCTACTTCGTCGCCCGCCTCCTCCCGGTCTTCGAGGCCTCCCAGGCCGCGATGGTGGTCCTCGCCGTCATGGCCGCCGTCACCATGGCCGGCTCCGGACTCGCCGCGCTCGCCCAGGACGACATCAAACGTGTCCTCGCCTACTCGACGATCGGCCAGCTCGGCTACATGACCGGCGCCCTCGCCGTCGGCGACCGCGGTGCGGCCGTCTTCCACCTCCTCTCGCACGGCGCCTTCAAGGCGCTGCTCTTCCTCGCGGCCGGTGTGATCATCCACGCCGCCGGCACCAACTCGCTGGCCGCCATGTCCCGCATGCACGGGCTGCGCGACCGCGTCCCGGACGCCTACTGGACGATGACCGTGGCCCTGCTCGCGCTCGCCGCGATCCCGCCCTTCAGCGGTTTCTTCTCCAAGGAGTCCGTCCTCGGCGCCGCCGAGCACGTGACCGCCGGCCACACCGAGCACGCCCCGGGCGCCGCGGGCTGGATCGTCCTCGTCGCCGGCCTGTTCACCGCCCTGCTGACCGCCGCGTACGCCACCCGGCTGTGGCTGCTGGCCTTCCGCGGCCGGGGCACCGAGGCCCCCCGGCACGGCCGCCAGCCGCTCACCATGACCGTGGTCCTGTGGGTCCTGGCGATCCCCTCCCTCGCCTTCGGGGGGCTCGCCTACCGCGCGCTGCCCGGATGGTTCGACGGCGGCGATCTGACCCCGACCCTCCTCACCTCGATCCTCGGCACCGGGCTCGCCCTGGCCGGCGGCCTGGCCACCTACGGCGCCTGGCAGCGCACCGCCGCGCTCGCCGCCCGCACCCCGATGGGCGCCGTCGCCGCCCACCCCGAGGGCGACGCCGGCCTCGTCGAGGCCGAGGCCATCGCCACCCACGCACCGGCTTACGGCGACCTCGCCTACGCCCCCGACCCGGCGGACCCCGGGCGCCTGCTGCTCGGCCCGCTCCACCGGCCCGCTGCCGCCGGGTTCCACCTGGACGCCGTCTACACGGCCCTGTTCGTCCGCCCGGTGCAGGCCGGGGCGAGTCTCGTCCGGTTCCTCGACCGCGAGGTCGTCGACACCTACGTACAGGGCGCCGCCGCCCTGCCCCGGCTGCTCGGGGCCGCCGTACGGCGGGCCCAGACCGGCAATGTGCAGACCTATGTGAGCGCGCTGCTCGCCGGCACCGTCCTCCTGGCGGTCGCCGTCCTCCTCGTCGCCACGGGAGCGTGAGCAGGCGTGATCGATATCAACGAGTCCGTGATGCAGTTCCTTCTGGCATTCGTCGTCGCCGGCCCGCTCCTCGGCGCCGCCGCGGCCCTTCTCCCGGCCCCGCCCGGACTGAAGGGGAAGTCGCCCGAGCAGGCCGTGCTGCGGCACGGTGTGACCGTCACCGGCGTGATCCTCCTCGCCGCGATCGCCCTCGCGCTCGGCTTCGACCACGGCCATCCGTCGAAGATGCAGGCCACGACCGACATCAGCTGGATCCCCGCACTCGACGTGCGGATCCACCTCGGCATCGACGGCATCTCCCTCCCCCTTCTGGTCCTGACCGCGCTGCTGACCTTCCTCTGCGCGCTCTACTCGTACTTCAAGCCGCCCGCGGGCCCGTCCCCGAAGGCGTTCGTCGCACTGATGCTGCTCCTCGAGTCCGGCACCCTCGCGACCTTCGCCGTCCTCGACCTGCTGCTGTTCTTCCTCGCGTTCGAGACGGTGCTCATCCCGATGTACTTCCTCATCGCCCGCTGGGGCGGCGAGGGCCGGACCCGGGCCGCGTGGAAGTTCATCCTGTTCACGCTGCTCGGCTCCGTGGTCATGCTGCTCGGCCTGCTCTTGATCGGAATCAAGGCGGGCACGTTCGACATGGTGGCACTCGCCACTGACAACGGCCGGTCACTCACCGCATCCGTGCAGGTCATCGCCGTTCTGGCGATCGGGATCGGGCTCGCGGTGAAGACGCCGATGTGGCCGCTGCACAGCTGGCTGCCGGACGCCCACACCGCCGCGCCGACGGTCGGCTCCGTCCTGCTCGCCGGTGTCCTGCTGAAGATGGGTACGTACGGGTTCGTCCGGATCCTGCTGCCGATCGCGCCGCACGGCTTCCACACCTACGCGCCGTACCTCGCCGCCTTCGCCGTCGTCGGGATCATCTACGGATCCCTGGCCTGCCTGGCCCTCGTCAAGCAGGGCGCGAAGGGCGACCTCAAACGGCTGATCGCCTACTCGTCCGTCGGCCACATGGGCTTCGTCCTGCTCGGCATCGCCACCATGACCCCGACCGGCGTGAACGGCGCCCTGTTCGCCAACATCGCCCACGGCCTCATCACCGGCCTGCTGTTCTTCCTGGTCGGCGCGGTGAAGGACCGCACCGGCAGCAGCGACCTCGACACTCTTGCCGAGGAGACGGGCGCCGCCCTGTACGGCAGGGCCCCGCGCCTGGGCGGCCTCCTCGCGTTCGGTGCCGTCGCCTCCCTCGGTCTGCCCGGACTCGCCGGGTTCTGGGGCGAGATGCTCGCGCTGTTCGGCGCGTTCCGGCCCGCCGCCGGCCTCAGCCGGCCGGCCTTCCTCACCTTCATGGCGATCGGCGCGTTCGGCACCCTGCTGACGGCCGCGTACATGCTGCTCGTGGTCCGCCGCGTCTGCATGGGCGGCGTGCGGCAAGAGGTCCCGGAGCTCGCCGACGTCCACGGGTACGAGTTCGCCGCCTGGACCCCGCTCGTCACCCTCACCGTCCTCGCCGGACTGTGGCCGAAGACCCTGCTCGGCCTGACCGACCCGGCCGTGCAGCAGCTCCTCGCAGGAGGCACCCGATGAGCGCCCAGCCGGCTGCCGAGTCGCTGGTCCAGTCCGTCGACTGGCTCGCGATCGCCCCGCCCGTCATCGCGGCCGTGGTGGCGCTCGCCGTCCTCGTCGCCGACCTGTTCGTGCCCGAACCCCGCAAGGCCGTGCTCGGCTGGGTCTCCGTCGCGGGACTGGCCGCCGCGGCCCTGATGCTCCTGCCCCTCCTGGACGGCGACCGCAGCACGTTCTGCCTCACCGGCCCCGCGCGCGCGTGCAGCTACACAGCCGACCGGTTCACCCTCGTCATCCAGTTCCTGGTGCTCGGCGGCGCCCTCCTCGCGGCCCTGCTGTCGGTCACGAACCTGGACGACGACCGGCGGCGCGTCCCGGCGGGCGAGTTCTGGTTCCTGCTGCTGTCCTCCGCGGCCGGCGCCGCCCTGCTGCCCGCCTCCCGTGACCTGGCCACCCTGATCGTCGCCCTGGAGGTCGCCTCCCTGCCGGCCTTCGCCCTCGTCGGCATCCGGCACGGCGACAAGCGGTCCTCCGAGGCCGCCCTGAAGTTCTTCCTGTCCTCGGTCACCGCGACCGCGGTCAGCCTGATGGGCATCAGCTTCGTCTACGCCTCCACCGGCACCCTCTACCTCACCCAGGTCGCCCAGCGCCTGCCGCACGTCGACGGACAGCTGCACACCCTGGCCCAGGCCGGTGTCGTCCTCACCCTCGTCGGCTTCGCCTTCAAGACGGCCGCCGTGCCCTTCCACTTCTGGGTGCCCGACACCTACGTGGGCGCTCCGCTGCCCGTCGCCGCCTACCTCTCGGTCGTCGGCAAGGCCGTCGGCTTCTCCGGCCTGATCCTCGTCACCGTCGTCGCGTTCCCGTCGTACGCCGACGTGTGGGGGCCCGCTCTCGCCGCCCTGGCCGCCCTCACCATGACCGTCGGCAACGTCGCCGCCCTGCGCCAGCAGGCCACGCGCGCGTACAGCGCCGTACGGCTGCTCGCCTGGTCCTCCGTCGGCCAGGCCGGCTATCTGCTGGTGCCGATCGCCGCGGCCGGCTACACCAAGGACGCCGAGAAGGCGATCGGCTCGACGGTCGCCTACGCCCTGATGTACGCCGCCGTGAACCTCGGCGCCTTCGCCGTGGCCGCCGTCGTCGGCCGCGGCCGGGCGCTGAACCGGATCAGCGACTACCGGGGCCTGTACGCCACCAACCCGGTCACCGCGCTGCTGCTGGCGTTCTTCCTGCTGTGCCTGGCCGGCCTGCCGCCCGGCGTCATCGGCCTGTTCGCCAAGGTCACCGTGTTCTCGGCGGCCGTCGACGCGGGCCTCGGCTGGCTCGCCGTCGTGATGGCCGTCAACGTCGCGATCGCCCTCTTCTACTACCTCCAGTGGACGGCCCTGCTGTTCCGGGCCCCCGAGGGCGAGCCCGCCCGGCACCGCGTCCCCGCCCCCCTCACGGCCGCCATCGCCCTCACCGGAGTCGTCGGCGTCGCCCTCTCCGGGGCACCCCAGCTGGTCCTCCGCTTCGCGGCCACCGGCCTGTTCTAGGAGCCGCCACGCGCGCGTGCGGCACCCGTGCCACCGCGCGCGCGTGCGACGAACGCGCACGTCACCCGGACGGCCGACGCGCGCCGCCGGGCACGCCGGGGAACTCGTGACCGCCGCCTGGCGTTGTCATCACAGGGAGGGTCCACTGGACCAAAGTGTTCCCCAGCTGCACGACTTGGAGGGCGCACCGTGCACCGCCGGCACAACGGGCTCAAGACCGCCGTACTCCTCGGGGGACTGTCCGCACTCATCATCGTCATCGGCAGCCTCTTCGGCCGTACGGGACTGATCGTGGCCGTCCTGGTCGCCCTGGGCACGAACGCGTACGCGTACTGGAACAGCGACAAGCTGGCGCTGCGCGCGATGCGGGCCCGCCCGGTCAGCGAGTTCGAGGCCCCCGCGCTGTACCGGATGGTGCGTGAGCTGTCCACGCAGGCCCGCCAGCCCATGCCCCGCCTGTACATCTCGCCGACGGAGGCACCCAACGCCTTCGCCACCGGCCGCAACCCGCGCAACGCGGCCGTGTGCTGCACCGAAGGCATCCTGCGCCTGCTGGACGAGCGCGAGCTGCGGGGCGTCATCGGCCACGAGCTCAGCCATGTCTACAACCGGGACATCCTCATCTCCTCGGTCGCCGGCGCACTCGCCTCCGTGATCATGTTTCTGGTGAACTTCGCCTGGCTGATCCCGGTCGGCCGCTCGGACGACGACGACGGCCCCGGCCTGTTCGGCACTCTGCTGATCATGATCCTGGGCCCGCTCGCCGCCACCCTGATCCAGCTGGCCATCAGCCGCTCCAGGGAGTACGAGGCGGACGCCTCCGGCGCCCAGCTCACCGGCGACCCGCTCGCCCTCGCCAGCGCCCTGGGCAAGCTGGAGACGGGCACCAAACAGCTTCCGCTGCCCCCTGAGCCCCGGATCGAGACGGCGAGCCACATGATGATCGCCAACCCCTTCCGCCCGGGCCAGGGACTGTCCAGAATGTTCTCCACGCACCCGCCGATGGCGGAGCGCATCGCCCGGCTGGAAAAGATGGCAGGTCGCCCGTGAAGACCATTCTGAACGTCATTTGGCTCGTCCTGAGCGGCTTCTGGCTGTTCCTGGCCTACCTCGCCGCCGGTGTGCTGCTCTGCATCACGATCATCGGCATCCCCTTCGGCGTCGCCGCCTTCCGCATCGGCCTCTACGCCCTCTGGCCGTTCGGGTACACCACGGTCGAGCGGCGCGACGCGGGCGCTCCCTCCTGCGTCGGCAACGTCCTGTGGCTGGTCCTGGCCGGCTGGTGGCTGGCGCTCGCCCACATCGCCACGGGCATCGCGCTGTGCATCACGATCATCGGCATCCCGTTCGGCATCGCCAACTTCAAGCTGATCCCGGTCTCGCTGCTGCCCCTGGGCCGCGAGATCGTCCCCACCGACCAGCCGTTCGCGGCCCGCTGAGCGAGCCGGCGCCGTACGCCGCGCGGGCAGCTCCCTGACGGCGCCTCAGGCCTCGCGCAGGCCCGCCCGCCACCGCCGTACGCCGTAGCCCCCGCCCCCGCCGCGAGCCCGCCCGCGCCCACCCCCACGGCCGCCACGGCCACGACGGCCCCCACTGCCACCACAGCCGCGCAGGCCGGCCCGAGCAGCAGCCCGGACCCCGCGGCACGCGGCGGCGGGCCCCAGAGCCGCGAAGACGCCTGCCCCGGCCATCGAGCCGACGCCGACGCCGACGACCACGGCGTCCCGCACTCCCAGGGTGCGCCGCGGACGGGCATCGGCACGTGTCGTACGCCGCACCCTGGTGATCCTGGCAACCGCCGGGCGGCCCCCGACGTCCTCATCACCGACACGGCACGAACACGCGCGCGACGGACAGCGGGCCCTTACCGGAAAATCAGGGACCGGTCAGTGCGGACGCGGCGCGGAAGGGCAGGTTCACGGCATGAGCATCATCGGTTGGATCATCCTGGGACTGCTGGCCGGAGCCATCGCGAAGGTCCTTCTGCCGGGCCGCGACCCCGGCGGCTTCATCGGTACGACCCTCATAGGCATCGCGGGCGCCTTCATAGGCGGCTGGATCTCGGCCCGCTGGCTGGACCACCCGATCAGCAAGAACTTCTACGACGGCCCCACCTGGGCCGCCGCCATCGGCGGCTCCCTGGTGCTGCTGATCGCCTACCGCATCCTCTTCGGCAACTCGCGCGACTGAGCGCGGCGCGGCGGCGGAGCGGCACGCAAGGGTGGGCACCGCCGGGTGCCCACCCTTCTTGCTCCGTCTCTTCGTCCGGTCGGCTACCGGTAGTTCACGAACTGCAGCGCGAAGTCGAAGTCCTTGCCCTTCAGGAGGGCGATCACGGTCTGCAGGTCGTCACGGCTCTTGGAGCTCACGCGCAGTTCGTCACCCTGGACCTGAGCCTTGATGCCCTTCGGACCCTCATCGCGGATGATCTTCGCCACCTTCTTCGCGTTGTCCTGGGAGATGCCCTCCTCGATCGTCGCGAAGATCTTGTACTCCTTGCCGGAGAGCTGCGGCTCGCCCGCGTCCAGCGCCTTCAGCGAGATGCCGCGCTTGACGAGCTTGGACTGGAAGACGTCGAGGATGGCGTTGACCCGGTCCTCGGAGTTGGCCTCCATGAGGATCTTCTCGCCGGACCAGGAGATCGAGGCCCCCACGCCCTTGAAGTCGTAGCGCTGCGAGATCTCCTTGGCGGCCTGGTTGAGGGCGTTGTCGACCTCCTGCCGCTCGACCTTCGAGACGATGTCGAAACTGGAGTCGGCCATGTCCTGTGGCTCCTTGTATCAGGGGGCGTATCGGGTGCGCGGCGGCGACCGCCGGGCCCGGTGGCGCACCGGGCCGCATCCGCCCAAGCCTAGCCACCCCGCGAGCCGAGGGGTGGAGATCAATCGGGTGGCGAAGCACCCCTCCGCATCGGGTATTGTTTACGTCGTTGCCGGAGAGCACCGCCGAAAGCGGGTTCGAATGGCAGCACTACCCGGCGGTGTGCCCGAGCGGCCAAAGGGAGCAGACTGTAAATCTGCCGGCTCAGCCTTCCCAGGTTCGAATCCTGGCGCCGCCACACGGGAACGAAGCCCCGTGATCTGTGAAAGCAGATCACGGGGCTTCGTCGTTTTCTCTCCGCTCCCGCCTCCCCTTCCGAGTTCGCCCGATCGTGGCGGATCCACGACCCACACCAACTCCTCACCGACTCCCGGTGGTCACAGCTCTCGGTGACGTCACTAGAATCGAACGTATGAACGAGGTCTATGTGCAGGGCATCGGCCAAGAGCAGGCGGTACGGGCTCGCGCCGAGGAAGGCGTCCCCGGGAGCCGGCCGTGCCCGCCGTGCCACCCGGACGCCACGCCGGGGGTTCCGGAATGACCGGACCGGGTGCGGGCCCGGACGGTCCGGATGATGCTGGAGCCATGGCCGGGAAACGACCCATCATCGTGCACCTGCCGTCCCCGACCGGCGGTCGCCGGGTCCGGGCCGACGGCGAGATCCTCGGCCTCGCGCACAACGTGCGGGACCTGGTGGAATTCCTGCGCCGGGCGGGGCTGGAGATCGAACCGGAAGACGTGGCCGACTCGCCGCTGATCGACTGGCGCGGGGTCGGCCCCGAGCGGTGGGAGGCGGAGACCCGGACCTGACCTCGCCGTCGCCGTGACCGGGGCGCGGGCGCACGGGCGGTCCGGGGCGGGCACACTGACGGCATGTCCTCCCGACGCAGAACCTGCCCCGTGTGCCGCCGCGAAATCGCCGTCGTCGCAGGCCGCTTCGCGCGGCACGACCCGCCCGGATCGCGGGAGGGCGCGGAACTCGTCTCCTGCGCCGGTTCGCGGCGGCAGGCGCAACTCGGGGCCGCGCAGCCGACCCTGGACGGCTACGTCGTGCCGGACTTTCCCGGACAGCTGCCCCTGTTCTGAGCCTGACGGGCCGGCAGCACCCGGCACGCGGGGGCGCGGCCGACGTGCTCCGACGGCTCGTCAGCAGGGCCTACGAGGCAGGGCGTACGAAGCGGGGCGTACGCCAAAGCGCGCGGCGGGTTCGACCCGTCAACGAGGGGCGGCCGGTGTCAGTTCCCGGCCACCGACTTCACCGCGACCGACACCGGTGTCGAACCACTGATCAGCTCCAGCGTGAGATGGGCCGTCGCCGGAGTGTCCACCAGCTCCGCGAGGACGGCCGCCACGTCGTCCCGCGGGACCGAGCCGCGCCCTGTGTGCGCCTCCATACGGACCAGGCCGGTGCCGGCGTCGTTCGTCAGCGCGCCGGGGCGCAGGATCGTCCAGTCCAGCGCCTCCTGCCGGCTGATGTACGCGTCGGCCTCGCCCTTGGCGCGCAGGTACGCGTCGAAGACCTCGTCCCCCTGGTGCGCGGGATCCGCTCCCATCGAGGACACCACCAAGAAGCGCCGTACGCGCGCGCGTACGGCCGCGTCCGCGAAGAGCACCGCCGCGCCCCTGTCGACCGTGTCCTTGCGGGCCGTGCCGCTGCCCGGGCCCGCGCCGGCCGCGAAGACCGCCGCGTCGGCGCCCTGCAGATGCGCCGCGACCTCCTCCACCGAGGCGGACTCCAGGTCGAGCAGGACCGGTTCGGCGCCGGCCGCCCGCAGATCGTCGCCCTGCTCGGCCTTGCGGATGATGCCCGCGACCTCTTCCCCGCGCGCGGAGAGCAGACGCTCCAGCCGCAGCGCGATCTGACCATGACCACCAGCGATGACAATGCGCATGAATCCGACCGTACGCCCGAAGGATCGCATCCGCCGCACGAGTTAACCGGCGCGGCAGAAGCGTGCCGGGCGCACACTCCGTCCCGAGCGCCCCGCGTGCATGCAGTGCCACCCGCCGGTCACGCACTCTCCTTCACACGTCGGGCGGCCACGACGCTTCACACGCGCCGGCGACGGCGGGCACAACGCTTCACGCGCCCATGACCGGCCACCGCGCCGGCACGCGCTCCAAGCCCCCGAGACCCGACCGGACCCCGCGCCCCGGCCCGCACACCGACACCCGTCTCCGAGCCCCCGCCCGCACCCCGGTACCCGTCTCCGCGCCCCCGCCCGCACCCCGGTACCCGTCTCCGCGCCCCCGCCCGCACCCCGGTACCCGTCTCCGCGCCCCGGCCCGGGCGCCGATAGTCGGCTCCCCGCCCGGCCCTCGCCGACTCACGCTCAAGCGCGCTCAGGACAGTTCCCCGCGCCCCTGTCGCGGCAGCCCGAGTTCCGCTGCCGCCGCCGAATTGCAGTACTCGCGTACCGCGCTCGTACGGGCCACCACCCGGCCCCGGTGCACCACGATCCGGCTGTAGGCCAGGGAGAGCGCGCCGGCCAGGTGGCCGCCGCGCACGGCCAGGAGTTCGGCGGGGAAGCCCGCCTCCACGCGGACCTCCGGCAGACCCAGCACCGTGCGGGCCGAGGCGCACACGGCGTCGTAGGCGTCCTCCGGGCGCAGCCCGTGGGCGGAGGCGAGGAGGTACGCGGCTTCCAAGGGGTCACCGCGGCCGACGGGGTTCGAGATGTCGCGCAGGGCCCCGCTGCCGGCCGCCACCCGTACCCCGGCCGCGCGCAGCAGCCGCACCGGTGCCGCACCCCGCCGGTCGGCGCCGCCGCAGCAGCCCTGGGGCAGGCACACCACCGCCACGCCCGCCGCCGCCAATTGGTCGGCCGCGCGGGAGGCGGCCTCGGTGGGCAGGCGCGTGAGACCGGCGCACGGTCCGATCGTCACGCCGGGGCGCAGACCCCCCGCCATCGCCGCGAGCCGGGACAGCCGGGCCGGGTCGGCGGCGTCGGTGTGCAGGTCCACCGGGCAGCCGTGTTCGGAGGCCACCTCCAGCACCGCCTCCACGTAACCCGTGGGGTCCGGGTCCAGGTCCGGGCAGCCGCCCACCACGGAGGCGCCCATCTTCACCGCGTCCCGCAGCATGGCGATCCCGTCGGCCCCGGCCGCCCCGGTCAGCAGCCGCGGCATCGCCACCGTCGTCAGCTCCGCGAGCCCCCGCAGCGACCGCCGCGCCTGGAGCACGGCGCCGAGCGCGCCGAGCCCCTGGACGTCGCCCACGCGCACGTGCGCGCGCACCGCCGTCGCCCCGTGCCCGAGCTGCAGCAGGGCCGCCTCCGTCGCCCGGCGCTGGACGTCGTCGGGGGCGTACGAGACCGGGCCGGGGTGTTCGGCGGACAGGGCGGTGTCGCCGTGGGCGTGCGGTTCGGCAGGCGCCGGCAGGAGCAGATAGCCGCTCAGGTCCACGCGCGTGGAGCCCGCGCGGGCCGGGCCCGGTGCGAGACTTCCGGTCGTACCCACCGCCTCGATGCGCCCCCCGCACAGCCGTACGTCCACCGTCCGGCCGTCGGTGAGCCGCGCCCCGCAGAGCAGGAGGGCGGCGGGGTCGGACGATCCCGACGACCCCGACGAGTTCGGCGAGTTCGACGGCGGTTGCGGCTGCGGCTGGCTGTCGGGCATCGCGCTCCAGGGTCGGGGCCGGGGCTCGGGCGGGCCGGTGGGAGGGGTCGGAGGGATCGGGGGCGTGCGTCGCTCCGTGATTACGCAGAGTGAGTCGAGCCTAGGGTGGCGAGCCGCGCGGAGCGCGTAGGGGCGCAATAGTCGTACCGGCGTGGTCCGCCTCGGGCGGCACGCGTGGGGCCCACGCGCGGCCGGTCACGCGGCGGACGACGCCCGCGTGCGCGTGCCGTTCGCCCGGCGGGACCGTTCAGCCGTCTGTGCCGGCGTGGCCGCCGCCTGTGCCGGCGTGGCCGCCCGCGCCCACGCGCGTGCGCCGCTGCCTTCCGCCCGGCCCGAAGCGTGGCCCCAGGCGCGGTCCGAGGGCGGCCCAAGGTACGGCCGGAGCGCGGTCCGAGGCGCGGCCCGAAGTGCGGCCGGAGCCGGCCGTCAGCCGGCCGTCGCGTTCCTGCGTGCGGACCGCCGGCGGGCACCGGGCAGCCGCCCGGACCCACCCCGTCACACCCCCAACGCCGGTACGTACGCGCGTGATGACCGGTGGCGGAGAGCCGTGCCGCGTGGGGCCCGAGGGGCTGCCGCGAGGGCCGTGCGGAGGGCGGTGAGGGGCGGCGGGATACGGATTTGGGTGAACGGCGGCGGACCGTGTAATGTCTTCATCGCTCGCCCCAATAGCTCAGTCGGCAGAGCGTCTCCATGGTAAGGAGAAGGTCAACGGTTCGATTCCGTTTTGGGGCTCTGGTGTGAGAGGTTCCCGTCGCAAGACGGGTTCCGATCTCATCAAAGCGGTGTAGCTCAGTCGGTAGAGCAAGCGGCTCATAATCGCTGTGTCACCGGTTCAAGTCCGGTCACCGCTACTGACAGTAGCCGATTGCGAGGTCGGTCCTTCAATCGGCTACTCTTGCTTGCGTTAAATAAGCCCATCCGTTCGTCATAGGAGCACTCACGTGGCTGCCACCGACGTCCGCCCGAAGATCACGCTGGCCTGCGTGGAGTGCAAGGAGCGGAACTACATCACCAAGAAGAACCGGCGTAACAACCCGGATCGCATGGAGATGAAGAAGCACTGCCCGCGTTGCAATGCGCACACCGCGCATCGCGAAACGCGATAATCAGGCTCGTCCGTGAGGCCGTCCCCTTCCGAGGGGGCGGCCTCACGGCGTTTTCCCACCGGCTCGGCGCCCGCTCCGCCCCACTGGCCCCGTGCGTGATCCACGGTGGGAATCCGGCTAGTTTGGGGGCTTCGCAGCTGACATCAGGAGGTGCCGGGCCATGGCGCTCGACCAGTCCTTCGTGGGACGGACCTACCCGCCCACCACGCCCTATGAGGTGGGCCGGGAGAAGATCCGCGAGTTCGCCGAGGCGGTGGGCGAGACCAACCCGGTGTACACGGACTCCGAGGCCGCCAAGGCGTTCGGCCACCCCGATGTGATCGCCCCGCCGACCTTCGTGTTCTCCATCACCTTCCGGGCCGCCGGGCAGGTCGTGGAGGACCCGCAGCTCGGGCTGGACTACAGCCGCGTGGTGCACGGCGACCAGAAGTTCGCCTACGCCCGCCCGGTGCGGGCCGGCGACCGGCTCACCGTCACCTCCACGATCGAGGCGATCAAGTCCCTCGCGGGCAACGACATCCTGGACATCCGGGGTGAGGTGCACGACGAGGCCGGCGAGCGTGTCGTGACCGCTTGGACCAAGCTCGTGGCCCGCGCGGCCGAGGAGGCGTGAGGACCCGATGACGGCGAAGATCGCGTACGACGACGTCGAGATCGGCACCGAGCTGCCGGCCCAGACCTTCCCCGTGACCCGCGCCACGCTCGTGCGCTACGCGGGCGCCTCCGGGGACTTCAACCCGATCCACTGGAACGAGAAGTTCGCCAAGGAGGTGGGCCTGCCGGACGTCATCGCGCACGGCATGTTCACCATGGCCGAGGCGATCCGTGTGGTCACCGACTGGACCGGGGACCCGGGCGCGGTCGTGGAATACGGCGTCCGCTTCACCAAGCCCGTCATCGTCCCGAACGACGACCAGGGCGCCGTGATCGAGGTCAGCGGCAAGGTCGCGGCCAAGCTCGACGACAACACCGTGCGCGTGGACCTGACGGCCATGAGCGCCGGGCAGAAGGTGCTGGGCATGTCCCGCGCGGTCGTGCGACTGGCCTGAGGGCTGGTCGTACGGCGGGCCCCCGGCGACCCGACCCGGCCAGGCCAGGCCCGTCCCGCAGGCGGTACAGGTAAGGGGCGCCCTCCCTGGAGGTGCGCCCCTTACGCATGCCCGGCGGACAGCGTCCGCCGCGGATGCCCGGGGTGCGGGGCGTGGCGCCCGGGCTCCGCGCGCGTGAGCCCCACGCGCGCGGGGCACGCGCTCCTTGCGAAGTTAGTGATTGAGTACTAACTTACTGGCATGCCCAGGATGAGCGCAGAGGAACGGCGTGAGAGTGTCGTCCTCGCCGCGACCGCCGAGTTCGCGCGCGGCGGATACCACGGCACCTCCACGGAGGCGATCGCCAAGCGGGTCGGCGTCTCGCAGCCGTACCTCTTCCGGCTCTTCCCGGGCAAGAAGGCGATCTTCCTGGCGGCGGCCGAACGCTGCGTGGAGGACACCATCCGGACCTTCGAGGAGGCGGCCGAGGGGCTGCGGGGCGACGAGGCCCGGCAGGCCATGGCGAACGCCTACACCCGGGTCATCGCGGAGCGGCCCGAGCGGCTGATGATGCAGATGCAGATGTACGTCGCCGTGGCGTCCGCGGAGCAGGAGGGCGACCACGAGTTCGGCGAGAGCGTCCGGGCCGGCTGGACGCGGCTGTGGGACGCCGTGCGGCTCGCGCTCGGCGCGGACGTCGACGAGACCACCGCCTTCCTGTCGTGCGGGATGCTCATCAACTGCCTGGTGGCCATGGGGTTCCCGCCGTCGCACCGGGTGTGGGAGGGGCTCTACCCGTCGGCGCGGCTCACGGGGCGCCTGGAGGTGTAGGGCAGCGGGGGAGGGCGTTCCGTCGCCCTCCTGCGGGCGGGAGGGGCATGGGGCCCTTCCCCGCCCGCGGAAGTTAGTAATCAATAACTAACTGTAATCAGTGGGGGAGCAATGTCACAACCGGCAGCAACACCCGGCACCACCACATCGCGCGCGGGCACGGTGTGGGCCCTCGTCATCACCAGCGTCGCCGGGTTCATGGCGGCCCTGGACAACCTCGTCGTCACCACCGCCCTGCCCTCCATCCGCGAGGACCTCGGCGGGGCGCTGGACGACCTGGAATGGACCGTGAGCGCCTACACGCTCACCTTCGCCGTCCTGCTGATGTTCGGCGCCGCGCTCGGCGACCGCTTCGGGCGCCGCCGGCTCTTCATCGCCGGACTCGCCGTCTTCACGGTCGCCTCCGCCGCCGCGGCCCTGGCACCCGGCATCGGCTCCCTGATCGCCGCCCGCGCGGTCCAGGGCGTCGGCGCCGCCGTGATGATGCCGCTCACACTGACCCTGCTGACCGAGGCCGTGCCCGCGGCCAGGCGCGGGACCGCGTACGGCATCTGGGGCGCCGTCAACGGGCTCGCCGTCGCCTCCGGTCCGCTGATCGGCGGCAGCCTCACCGAACACGTCTCCTGGCACTGGATCTTCTGGCTGAACGTTCCGCTCGGCCTGGCCGTCCTGCCCCTGGCCCGGCTGCGCCTCGCCGAGTCCTACGGCGCCGGCGCCCGGCTCGACCTCCCCGGCACGCTGCTCGCCAGCGGCGGCCTCTTCGGCATCGTGTACGGCCTGGTCCGCGGCCCCTCCGACGGCTGGGCCGACTCCGTGGTGCTGACCGCCCTGTGCGCGGGCGGGGCGCTGCTGGCCGGGTTCGTGGTCTACGGTTCCCGCGCCGCCGCCCCGATGCTGCCGATGCGGCTGTTCCGCTCCCGCGCCTTCTCCGGCATCAACGCGGCCAGCCTGCTGATGTTCGTCGGGATGTTCGGCTCGATCTTCCTGCTCAGCCAGTACATGCAGGGCGTCCTCGGCTACTCGCCGACCGAGGCGGGGCTCAGGATGCTGCCGTGGACCGGCATGCCCATGATCGTCGCGCCTGTCGCCGGGATCCTCTCCGACCGCGTCGGTGGCCGGCCGGTCGTCGCGGCGGGCCTGTTCTTCCAGGCCGCCGGCCTCGGATACATGGCCTGGGTGGTCGCCACGGACACCTCCTACGGCGCCCAGCTGCCCGGCCTGATCCTCAGCGGCATCGGCATGGCCCTCTACTTCGCCCCCGCCGCCAACCTGGTCATGTCCAGCGTCCGCCCGCAGGAACAGGGCGTCGCCTCCGGCGCGAACAACGCGCTGCGCGAGGTGGGCGGAGCGCTCGGCATCGCCGTCATGTCGTCGATCTTCTCCTCACGGGGCGGTTACGAGTCCGCGCAGAGCTTCGTGGACGGGCTGCGGCCGGCCCTGGTCACCGGCTCCGCCGTGGTCGCCCTCGCCGCGGTCGCGGCCCTGGCCATCCCCGCCCGCCGGAGCGCGGGCCGGACCGCCACGGCGGACGGGCAGGCACCCGCACCCGTCCTCGAGACCACCGCCGGCTGACCCGCGCGCCGCACAAGGCGCCCGTGATGCCCGCGCCCCCTGGTGCGTGCGAATGGTGCGTGCGAAACCCGCCACCCGCCGTCCGGAGCCGAGGTGCACGTCTCCGCCTCCGCTTCGAGCTTCGGACCCGGGGCGCCCGCCGCTTCCTCGCCCGCCCGCCCGGCCGTGCGGCGGCAGGACGGTCGCGCGCCCGGCGCCCGCACGGGACCGCCCTCCGGGCGCGGCCCCTGCGGCGCACCTTCTGGACCGCGTCCGCCCGGGAGCCGGCAGACGCGCTGAAGCGGTCCTCCCGCTCCGGCGCCCGTCGGCCGGCCTCCCGCGCCACGGCCCCCCCGATCCACCCCGCCGCGTTCGCCGGCCGGCGGCAGCACCGCGCACGCGCGCGTAGACCCGCCGTCGGCCGGCGGCAGGCCCACGCGCGCGTGGGCCTGCACGCTGACGAAGGTCCACGCGCGCGTGCCCGCGGCCCCGTGCCCACGACCGCGCACGCGCGCGTGCACGGCCCTTGCGGGCCACGCGTGCGTGCCGCGGCGGGCCCGCAGTCCCCGTTGCGCGCGTGCGGGGCTGTCGGCGGTGTCTCGTAGTCTTGGGCCCGTGCAGGTACTCCACGACGCCCCCCTTGCCCCGCTGACCACCTTCCGGCTGGGCGGTCCCGCGACGCGGCTGGTGACCGCGGCGACCGACGCCGAGGTGATCGCCGCCGTCCGCGAGGCCGACGACAGCGGCACCCCGCTGCTGCTCATCGGCGGCGGATCGAACCTGGTCATCGGCGACAAGGGCTTCGACGGCACCGCCCTGCGCATCGCCACGCGCGGGGTCGGACTCAGCGGCACGACCGTGGAGCTGGCGGCCGGCGAGGTGTGGACCGACGCCGTCGCCCGCACCGTGGAGGCCGGCCTCGCCGGGATCGAGTGCCTGGCCGGCATCCCCGGCTCAGCCGGCGCCACCCCGATCCAGAACGTCGGCGCCTACGGCCAGGAGGTCTCCTCGACGATCACGGAGGTGATCGCGTACGACCGGCGGGCCGGCGAGACCGTCGCGCTGACGAACGAGGAGTGCGCCTTCTCGTACCGCCACAGCCGCTTCAAGGCCGACCCCGAGCGCTATGTCGTGCTCCGGGTCCGCTTCGAGCTGGAGGACGCGGACGGGCTGTCCGCGCCGGTGAAGTACGCCGAGACGGCCCGCGCGCTCGGGGTGGGGACCGGCGACCGGGTGCCGCTGGCGGACGCCCGCGAGACCGTGCTGAAGCTGCGCTCCGGCAAGGGCATGGTGCTGGACGCCGAGGACCACGACACCTGGTCGGCCGGGTCCTTCTTCACCAACCCGATCCTCACCGACGAGCAGTTCGCCGCGTTCCACGCGCGCGTGCGCGAGCGCCTGGGCGACGGCGCCGAGCCGCCCGCCTACCCCGCGGGGGAGGGTCGTACGAAGACGTCCGCCGCCTGGCTGATCGACAAGGCCGGCTTCACCAAGGGCTACGGCACCGGCCCGGCCCGCATCTCCACCAAGCACACCCTCGCCCTGACCAACCGGGGCGCCGCCACCACCGAGGACCTGCTGGCCCTGGCCCGCGAGGTGGTCGCCGGCGTCCGCGATGCCTTCGGCGTGACCCTGGTCAACGAGCCGGTGACGGTGGGCGTGAGCCTGTAGCCGGGCCGGCTCAGTAGGCCACCCCCACCCCCTGCCTGAGGGTCTCCCCGGCGTCGATCGCCGACAGCATCGCGTGCGCGACGTCCGCGCGCGCGATGAACCGGCCCCGGGCCGGGAAGCCGCCGACGACCCTCCGGTAGCGGCCGGTCAGCGGCTTGTCCTGCAGACGCGGCGGCCGAACGGACGTCCAGTCCGTGCCGCTGCGGGCCAGCGCCGCCTCCATCTCGCGCAGATCGGCGTAGACGTCCTTGAGGACCGCCGACACCACGCCCCGCATCCCGCGGTCCAGAAGGCCGTCGTCCGCCGGAGCGGGGCCGACCGGTCCGGCGCTGACCACCACCAGCCGGCGTACGTCCTCCGCCTCCATGGCGCCGAGAACCGCACGGGTGAGCCGGGCGGCCACCCCGGCGTCCTTGCGGCTGCGCGCGCCCAGGCCGGACAGGACGGCGTCCCGGCCCCGGACGGCGGCGCGCAGCTCCTCGGAGCCGGTCAGGTCGCTGCGGACGACCTCCAGACGGGCGCCGGTGACGCCGAACCCGCTCGGGTTCCGTACGACCGCCGTGACGTCATGACCGGCGTCCAGGGCCTGGCGGACCAGTTCCCGGCCGATCCCCCCGGTGGCACCGAAAACGGTGAGCTTCATGTGACTCCCCCACGTCGAAGAGGTGGGTGAGCGTTCACTCACCCTGTTGCCCTCTAGAGTGGGTAAGCATTCACTCACTCGTCAAGGCCGATCGGAGCCCCATGGAGAGCAAGCCGACGCGCGTCCGCATCCTCGACGCGGCCCACGAGCTGATGCTCACCGTCGGCCTCGCCCGCGCCACCACCAAGGAGATCGCCCGCGCGGCCGGCTGTTCCGAAGCGGCCCTCTACAAGCACTTCGACAGCAAGGAAGAGCTGTTCGTGCAGGTCCTCACCGAGCGCCTGCCCCCGCTCGCCCCGCTGCTGGACAGCCTCGCCGCCGAACCGGGCCAGGGCACGCTGGAGGGGAACCTCACCGAGATCGCCCGCCGGGCCGCCCTCTTCTACGAGGAGACCTTCCCGATCGCCGCCTCCCTGTGGGCCGAGACCCAGCTCAAGCGGCGCCACGACGACGCCCTGCGCACCCTCGGCTCCGGCCCGCACGTGCCCATCGAGGGCCTGGACACCTATCTCCGCGCCGAACAGGCCGCCGGCCGCGTCCGCGCCGACGCCGACACCTACGCCGCCGCCTCGCTCCTCCTGGGCGCCTGCGCCCAGCGCGCGTTCGCCTACGACGCCACCGACAGCGGCGAGCCCCCGGCGGTGGACGGGTTCGCCGCCCGGCTCGCCAAGACCCTGCTGGGCGGAATCTCCGTTGCGGAGCCCTCCTCGTGATCAGCAGGCTGGGCGCATGACGAACACCCCCGCCCCGGCCCCGGCATGCGGCTGAGACTGCGAGAGTTCCGGTTCAGGACCGGACCGCGCGAGCACCGGGTCGTCCAGCCCTGGGAGCCGCTGCGCCACACCTCGCTGCGCGACCCGGCGCCCTACGGCGTCCTGACCGGCGATCACGACGGGCTGAACCGGCTGGCCGGCCTGTTCTCCTTCGCCGCCTGCTCACGGAACACGGTCGTCCATGTCCCGTTGCGCTCCACCGTCACCGGCCATCACGGAGGCGTCGCGGGCCTGGTCGACCTGGTGCTGGTCCACCACTCCTACGGGCTGCGGCCCAGCCGGTGGCCCGAGCTGCGCCGCAGGCTGACCCAGGGCAGAGCGCTCACGGTCCGGACGGACGAGGCCCGCACGGCGCGCGACGCGGCGGCCTGGGAGCGGCGCCGGCACCGGGCGGACTTCCGGGACGAGTTCCACCCCACCACGCACGCGCGTACGTTCTTCCTCGCCGGCAGCCGTGACGCCTTCGCCGCCACGGCCATGTCCTGCGCCCAGGCGGCGGGCTGGGGCCCGCGGCAGAGCGGGGTCGTGAAGGGCGGCTTCGCCCTCATGGGCTGCGTCCCGGCCCTCAAGGACGCGCCAGGACCGCCGCCGGGCCCGGAGGTGCTGATCTGCTTCCAGGCCTATCCGCCCTACGCCCACTTCAGGCGGCCGGGCGTGCCAGCCAGCCGTCCACTCCGGCCAGCAGCCGCGCCTTGACCTCCTCCGGGGCGGCGGAGCCCCGCACCGACTGCCGGGCGAGCTCCGCCAGCTCGGGGTCCGTGAAGCCGTGCACATGCCGGGCGAGTTCGTACTGGGCGGCCAGCCGGGAGCCGAACAGCAGCGGGTCGTCGGCGCCGAGGGCCATCGGCACGCCCGCCTCGAAGAGGGTGCGCAGCGGCACGTCCGCCGGCTTCTCGTACACGCCGAGCGCCACATTGGAGGCCGGGCACACCTCGCACGTCACGCCCCGGTCGGCAAGCCGCTTCAGCAGCCGCGGGTTCTCGGCCGCCCGCACCCCGTGCCCGATCCGCGTGGCGTGCAGATCGTCCAGGCAGTCCCGCACCGACGCCGGTCCGGTCAGCTCGCCGCCGTGCGGAGCCGACAGCAGACCGCCCTCGCGGGCGATGTGGAAGGCCCGGTCGAAGTCCCGTGCCATGCCCCGCCGCTCGTCGTTGGAGAGCCCGAAGCCGACCACGCCCCGGTCCGCGTAGCGCACCGCGAGCCGGGCCAGCGTGCGCGCGTCCAGCGGGTGCTTCATCCGGTTCGCGGCGACCACGACGCGCATGCCGAGGCCGGTCTCCCGGGACGCCGTGTCCACCGCGTCCAGGATGATCTCCAGCGCCGGGATGAGACCGCCGAGCCGGGGCGCGTACGACGTCGGGTCCACCTGGATCTCCAGCCAGCCCGAGCCGTCCTTCAGATCCTCCTCGGCGGCCTCCCGGACCAGCCGCTGGATGTCCTCGGGCTCGCGCAGACAGGAGCGCGCCGCGTCGTACAGCCGCTGGAAACGGAACCAGCCGCGCTCGTCCGTGGCGCGCAGCTTCGGTGGTTCGCCGCTGGTCAGCGCCTCCGTCAGGGCGTCGGGCAGCCGCACGCCGTGCTTGTCGGCCAGCTCCAGGACGGTCCCGGGCCGCATCGAGCCGGTGAAGTGCAGGTGCAGATGGGCTTTCGGCAGCTCAGAGAGATCACGTACACGCTCCATCCCAGGATCCTGCCGTACGGAGCCGTCCTCCCGGTAGCCGTTTCCCCGTTCGTGGTCTTGCTCGCACACAGAAACGGGCCGCCTCCCCGGGGGGAGACGGCCCGCACGCGCGCGTGGCGGCCGGGAACTAGTCCCGCGCCTCCGCCAGCAGCTTCTGCAGCCGGCTCACGCCCTCGACGAGGTCCTCGTCGCCGAGCGCGTACGACAGCCGCAGATAGCCCGGCGTGCCGAAGGCCTCGCCCGGGACGACCGCGACCTCGGCCTCCTCCAGGATCAGCGCGGCCAGCTCGACCGTGTCCTGCGGACGCCTGCCGCGGATCTCCTTGCCGAGCAGCGCCTTGACCGACGGGTAGGCGTAGAACGCGCCCTCGGGCTCCGGGCAGAGCACGCCGTCGATCTCGTTGAGCATCCGCACGATGGTGCGGCGGCGCCGGTCGAAGGCCTCGCGCATCTTCGCGACGGCCTCCAGGTCGCCGGAGACGGCGGCCAGGGCGGCCACCTGGGCCACGTTGGAGACGTTCGAGGTGGCGTGCGACTGCAGGTTCGTCGCGGCCTTGATCACGTCCTTCGGACCGATGACCCAGCCCACCCGCCAGCCGGTCATGGCGTACGTCTTCGCCACGCCGTTGACGACGATGCACTTGTCGCGCAGCTCGGGCAGGATCGCCGGGAGCGAGGTGAACTTCGCGTCGCCGTAGACGAGGTGCTCGTAGATCTCGTCGGTCAGCACCCACAGGCCGTGCTCGACGGCCCAGCGGCCGATCGCCTCGGCATCGGCCTCGCTGTAGACGGCGCCGGTCGGGTTGGACGGGGAGACGAAGAGCACGACCTTCGTCCGCTCCGTGCGCGCCGCCTCCAGCTGCTCGACGCTCACCCGGTAGCCGGTGGTCTCGTCGGCGACGACCTCCACCGGGACACCGCCGGCCAGGCGGATGGACTCCGGGTACGTCGTCCAGTACGGCGCCGGGACGATGACCTCGTCGCCCGGGTCGAGGATCGCGGCGAAGGCCTCGTAGATGGCCTGCTTGCCGCCGTTGGTGACGAGGACCTGGGAGGCGTCGACCTCGTAGCCGGAGTCGCGCAGCGTCTTCGCGGCGATCGCGGCCTTCAGCTCGGGCAGGCCGCCGGCCGGCGTGTAGCGGTGGTACTTCGGGTTCTTGCAGGCCTCGACGGCCGCCTCGACGATGTAGTCCGGGGTCGGGAAGTCGGGCTCACCGGCGCCGAAGCCGATCACCGGACGCCCGGCGGCCTTCAGGGCCTTGGCCTTGGCGTCCACGGCGAGGGTGGCGGACTCGGAGATCGCGCCGACTCGGGCGGAGACCCGGCGCTCGGTGGGAGGGATTGCAGCGCTCATGCGGCCCATCGTTCCAGACCGGAAATACCCCGGGCACACGGGTTTCACAGACTGAACAGCATGGGGTCGAGTCGTGAACACGCATCCGAATCCGGCCTCCGGCCAGGACGATCTTCGGCTCCACGGCTCCGGACGGGCGCTTTCTGTTCGACGCCGGGCCCCGGACCACGTACACTCTCACCTCGTTGGCTTCCAGCGGCTGCCGTCGAACCGGTGCACACCGAGCACTCGGTCGGATGCGGTACGTTGGGGGACACACAAAGGGTCGTAGCTCAATTGGTAGAGCACCGGTCTCCAAAACCGGCGGTTGGGGGTTCAAGTCCCTCCGGCCCTGCTACACACACCGCCAGGATGTGTGCGCATGTACGTACAGCATTGCACCGCCGTGCGGCTCAGAAACCGGGCGCGGCACGGCCACGACCCGGGACCAGGTGAGGACAATGACGGACGCCGTGGGCTCCATCGACACGCCTGATGCCCAGGACGAGGTGCCCGAGTCCAAGAAGAAGGCTCGCAAGGGCGGCAAGCGCGCCAAGAAGGGCCCGCTGAAGCGTCTCGCCACCTTCTACCGGCAGATCGTCGCGGAACTCCGCAAGGTCGTCTGGCCGTCGCGTAACCAGCTGACTTCGTACACCACTGTGGTGATCTTCTTCGTCGCCATCATGATCGCGCTGGTGACCGTGATTGACTATGGGCTCAACCACGCGGCCAAGTACGTCTTCGGCTGAGCCAAGAGCGAAGGGCGCCGTGGCATCGGCGCCCGTTTTCGCATGTTCCACCCCTATGTATCCAGGAAGAAGCAGCCATCGTGTCTGACCCGAACCTGAACGACGACGCCACCGAGCCTCGCGCGGCTGCTGCCGAGACGGTGGAGGACGAGCTCGACATCGTCGAGGGCGCGGACGAGCAGGACGAGTTCGAGGCTGCCGACGCCGAGGCGGGTGAGCCGGCCGAGGAGGCCGCGCTGCACGTCGAGGACGAGGACGCAGAGGTCGACGAGGTCGAGGCCGAGGCGGACGAAGACGCCGAGGCCGACGAGGACGCCGAGGCTGACGAGGAAGACGCCGTCGCCGAGGAGCCGGCCGCTCCGGTCGACCCGATCGCGGCCCTGCGCGAGGAACTGCGCACCCTGCCCGGCGAGTGGTACGTCATCCACACCTACGCCGGTTACGAGAACCGCGTGAAGACCAACCTGGAGCAGCGCGCCGTCTCGCTGAACGTCGAGGACTACATCTTCCAGGCCGAGGTGCCGCAGGAAGAGGTCGTCCAGATCAAGAACGGCGACCGCAAGACGATCAAGCAGAACAAGCTGCCGGGTTACGTCCTGGTCCGCATGGACCTGACCAACGAGTCCTGGGGCGTCGTCCGCAACACCCCGGGCGTCACCGGCTTCGTCGGCAACGCCTACGACCCGTACCCGCTGACCCTGGACGAGATCGTCAAGATGCTCGCCCCGGAGGCCGAGGAGAAGGCCGCCCGTGAGGCCGCCGAGGCCGAGGGCAAGCCCGCCCCGCAGCGCAAGGTCGAGGTCCAGGTCCTGGACTTCGAGGTCGGCGACTCGGTCACCGTCACCGACGGCCCGTTCGCCACGCTCCAGGCCACCATCAACGAGATCAACCCGGACTCGAAGAAGGTCAAGGGCCTGGTCGAGATCTTCGGCCGCGAGACCCCGGTCGAGCTGTCCTTCGACCAGATCCAGAAGAACTGAGCACGCAGCACCCCGAGAGCGCCCCACCGGTGAACACCGGGCAGGGGCGCTCTCGCCGTGTCCGGCCCGCCGTCGCGGGCGCCGCGGCCGTGCTGGCGCCGCTCGTGCTGACGTACGCCGTGTGCTTCCCGGCGGCCTGGCTGCGGACCGAGGTCCGGGGACAGGAGCCGGTCGCGGCCACCTTCCACGACGGGGCGTGCCTCCTCGGCCGCTGCAGCGTGACCTTCTCCGAGGCGGGCGAGGAGCTGACCGTCGGCCTCCCGCTCGGCACGCGCGCGCGTGGGCATGCCGAGGGCGACACCGTGGACGTGCTGCACGCCCCCGGGGAGCCAGGGCGGGCCGCGCTCGCCGACGACACCGGGCGGGGGAGCGTGGCCGCGCTGCTCGCGGTGCCGGGCGGCGCGACCCTGCTGGCGCTGCTCGCCGGCGCCGTGCACGTGCTGCGCGACCGGCGGTCCGAGGGCCCCGCGCATCCCGCCTGACCAGGACGATTTCATGTCCTGAGGGGACAGCGGCTATCGTTGTGCGGTATGCCATCTGCGGGATCATGCATCGGCATGGATCCGGATCACATGGTCCGGATGACGCGGACGGTAATCAACCTCTCAGTAAGGACCCGGAGAGAGCATGCCTCCCAAGAAGAAGAAGGTCACGGGGCTCATCAAGCTCCAGATCCAGGCCGGCGCCGCCAACCCGGCTCCGCCGGTCGGCCCCGCGCTGGGCCAGCACGGCGTCAACATCATGGAGTTCTGCAAGGCCTACAACGCCGCGACCGAGTCGCAGCGCGGTTGGGTCATCCCGGTGGAGATCACGGTCTACGAGGACCGTTCCTTCACCTTCGTCACCAAGACTCCGCCGGCCGCGAAGATGATCCTCAAGGCCGCTGGTGTCGAGAAGGGCTCCGGCGAGCCGCACAAGACCAAGGTCGCCAAGATCACCGAGGCGCAGGTCCGCGAGATCGCCCAGACGAAGATGCCCGACCTGAACGCGAACGACCTGGACGCCGCGGCGAAGATCATCGCCGGTACCGCGCGTTCCATGGGCGTCACGGTCGAGGGCTGACCCCACTAAGCAGTCATGCGGCCGTAGCCGGTCGCACGTGGCAGGGCCTGCTCGGCCCAGGGACCACGACTCCTTTCAGAACACACAGGAGCAAGTTGTGAGCAAGCGCAGCAAGGCTCTCCGCGCTGCGGACGCCAAGATCGACCGGGAGAAGCTGTACGCCCCGCTCGAGGCCGTCCGTCTCGCCAAGGAGACCTCCACGTCCAAGTTCGACGGCACCGTCGAGGTCGCCTTCCGTCTGGGTGTCGACCCGCGCAAGGCCGACCAGATGGTCCGTGGCACCGTGAACCTTCCGCACGGCACCGGTAAGACCGCCCGGGTCCTGGTCTTCGCGACCGGTGACCGTGCCGAGGCCGCGCGTGCCGCGGGCGCCGACATCGTCGGCGCCGACGAGCTGATCGACGAGGTGGCGAAGGGCCGTCTGGACTTCGACGCCGTCGTCGCCACCCCGGACCTCATGGGCAAGGTCGGCCGCCTCGGCCGCGTCCTCGGCCCGCGTGGTCTGATGCCGAACCCGAAGACCGGCACCGTGACCCCGGACACCGCCAAGGCTGTGACCGAGATCAAGGGCGGCAAGATCGAGTTCCGCGTCGACAAGCACTCGAACCTGCACTTCATCATCGGCAAGTCGTCGTTCGACGACGAGAAGCTGGTGGAGAACTACGGCGCCGCGCTGGAGGAGATCCTCCGTCTGAAGCCGTCGGCCGCCAAGGGTCGCTACATCAAGAAGGCCGCCATCACCACCACGATGGGCCCCGGCATTCCGGTCGACCCGAACCGCACCCGCAACCTCCTCGTCGAGGAGGACCCGGCCGCCGTCTGAGCCTTCCGCTCCCCGGCTGCCGCGTCAGGTACGCGTAAGTAGAGGACGGATCCCGCAACCAACCAGGTGCGGGGTCCGTCCTTTCTTTGTACGACCTTGAGTATGGCTGTCAGTGGCCTGGGTTACGTTGGAACAACAGGACAGGCATGTGGGGTGGGAGTAGATGAACAGCACGATCGTGCGCCGGGCAGGGCTTTCCATTGCGGTGGTGGCCGCGGTGACCGGAGTGGCCGCCTGCGGTACCTCCAAGGACGGTGACAAGGCCGGCGGCAAGGTGACCCATGTCAGCCCGATCGCCGCGTTGCGCTCCGCCGAGAAGTCCACCGACAAGGCCGATTCGGCCAAGGTGCGGTCCACCACGTCCGTCGGCAAGGTCATGGCGATGACCGCCAACGGCGCCCTGACCTGGAGCGACGGCCTCAAGGGCAACCTCACCATCACCTACACCGGCGGTCAGCTGGCGGAGATGATGAAGAAGGCCGGCACCTCCTCGATGGAGGCGCGCTATCTGCCGGACGCCTACTACGCGCACATGAGCGACGCCTTCGCGCAGCAGACCGGCGGCAAGCACTGGCTCAAGTACTCCTACGACGACCTCGCCAAGCTCGGCGGCGCCTCCGGGTCGTACATGAAGGACCAGATCCAGAACGCCACGCCGAACCAGTCCGTGAAGATGCTGCTGGCCTCCGGCGACGTCAAGAAGGTCGGCGAGGAGACGATCGAGGGCGTCGGCACCACGCACTACTCGGGCACGGTCGACGTCGCCGATCTCGCCGGCAAGACCAGCGGCCTCAGCGCCGACCAGCTGTCGGCCCTGAAGAAGCAGCTCAGCCAGGCCGGCGTGACCACCGACACCGTGGACATCTGGATCAACGACCAGGACCTGCTGGTCAAGAAGACCGAGAAGGCCGACACGGCCAACGGCCGGATGACCAACACGACCTTCTACACCGACTACGGCGTGAAGGTCGCCGCCGAGGCGCCCCCGGCCGGTGACACCAAGGACTTCGCGGACATGATGAAGTCCGGTGGCACGGCGGCGGGCGGCACCGGCACCGTCTCCTGAAAACAGCGGCACTCCGCAAACCCCTGAGGTACGCTCCCGATCTTGCCGCGGGCCGGCCGTGCGCGGCCCGAGCGTTCCTTGGGGGGATTCCATGAGGCCGCGTCTGCGCCTGCCGCTCGCCGCTCTGCTCGTCCTCGCCGGCACCGCCGGGTGCACGAGCGCGACGACCGCCGACGGCGAGAAGGCCCCGCAAGGGTCCGCCGCGGCGGCCGTCACCCGAGCGGCGCGCACGACCGAGGACGCCGGCTCGCTGCGCTACCGCGTCACCGGGCGGATGCCCGAGCAGGGCCGGATCAGCACCGAGGGGTGGGTCGGCACCCAGCCCTCGGCGGGCCGGGTGCGGATCACCACCCTCGGCGGCGCGCACCCGGGCACCCTGGAGCTGCGCATGGTCGGCGGGCATCTGTATGCGAGCCTGCCCGCGGACGGCGTGCGTGAGTCCCACGGCAGGCACTGGCTCGACTTCGGGCCCACCGCGAAGTTCCGCTCGGGCGGTGGGCTGCGGATGGACATGACGGCCATGCGCGACGAGGCCGGCCGCAACCCGGCCCGCGAGGCCGCCTTCCTCGCCGGCGCCGGGAACCTCCGGCGGGCCGGCACCGGGACGGTCGGCGGGACCCGCACCACGCACTACACCGGCACGGCCGGCGTAGACGCCCTGCGCGACCGCCCGGCGGAACCGGACGGCCCCGGCCGCACGGGCCTGCGGCGGAGCCTGGACGCGTACGCCAAGCTGGGCGTGGACGAGCTGCGCCTGGACGTGTGGATCGACGGCCGGGACCGTGTGAGGCGGCAGCGCGTGCGCGGCTTCGGCCGGCACGGCGAGCTGGACCTCACCGTCACCTTCGGCGACTTCGGCAGGCCGGTGAGCGTCAGCGCCCCCGCACCCCGGGACACGGTGGACATCCGCAAACCGGCGGAGAAAAGCGCGGGTTGAGCGGCCGGCGGGGCAGCGGCGGGGCCGTCGTACCGGTCGCAAAGAGGCCGATTTGCTCGGCGGCCGTCCGGTCCCGTACTCTCTTGCAGAAGCCAAAGACCGCTGGTCGTTGCCGCGCGCTTGTACGAGGGCACGGTGGCCGAAGGATCCGCTGAAGAGTGGACGACCCGCGCAGGTGATTGTGGAAGTACTCCCGGAGTGCGCGCGCCGAGCGCGTGTGCGGCCGGTCGAGTCCGCCCCGAGCGCCTGCGCCGGGGCGTTTCGTTTTCCCAGCCCCTTCTGAGCGGTCCTCATCACCCGGAAGGAGGCCGACGCTCTATGGCAAGGCCCGACAAGGCTGCCGCGGTAGCCGAGCTCGCGGACCAGTTCCGTAGCTCGAACGCTGCTGTGCTGACCGAGTACCGGGGTCTCACCGTGGCGCAGCTCAAGACGCTGCGTCGTTCGCTCGGTGAAGACGCCCAGTACGCCGTGGTGAAGAACACGCTGACCAAGATTGCGGCCAACGAGGCCGGGATCTCCACGCTTGACGACCTGTTCAACGGTCCGACGGCGGTCGCCTTCATCTCCGGTGACCCGGTGACGTCGGCGAAGGGTCTTCGTGACTTCGCCAAGGACAACCCGAACCTCGTCATCAAGGGCGGTGTCCTTGACGGCAAGGCGCTGTCCGCCGACGAGATCAAGAAGCTTGCGGACCTCGAGTCCCGCGAGGTTCTGCTCGCCAAGCTGGCGGGCGCCATGAAGGGCAAGCAGACGCAGACTGCTCAGCTCTTCCAGGCGCTTCCCTCGAAGCTCGTCCGCACCGTGGACGCGCTCCGTGCCAAGCAGGACGAGCAGGGCGGTGCCGAGTAATTCGGCTCCCGAAATGACCGCCGCCTGAGGCTTCCCGCCCTAGGCAGAGGTCGTTAGCGGGCCGAACGTACGCCCGCCAGACATGTACATCCGGCACCAGCCGAATTAGTGGAAGGAAAGCCATCGTGGCTCTCACCCAGGACGAACTGCTCGCCGAGTTCGAGGGCATGACCCTCATCCAGCTCTCCGAGTTCGTGAAGGCGTTCGAGGAGAAGTTCGACGTCACCGCCGCCGCCGCTGTCGCCGTCGCGGGCCCCGCCGCCCCGGGCGCCCCGGTCGAGGCCGCTGAGGAGAAGGACGAGTTCGACGTCATCCTCACCGGTGCCGGCGAGAAGAAGATCCAGGTCATCAAGGTCGTGCGTGAGCTGACCTCGCTGGGTCTGAAGGAGGCCAAGGACCTCGTCGACGGCACCCCGAAGCCGGTCCTCGAGAAGGTCAACAAGGAGGCCGCTGAGAAGGCCGCCGAGTCCCTCAAGGCCGCTGGCGCGTCCGTCGAGGTCAAGTAAGACCTTCCGGGTCCCCAGGACTCGAACGCGGGCCGTACACAGCCTCGCGGGGGCCGCTGAATCCAGCGTCCTCGGGCTGTAACGCGAACGCACCGAAGAGCGATCATCCATCCGGGTGGTCGCTCTTCGGCGTATCCGGGGGACCGACCACGGTTGCCTTGCACACGCGACGGCGAGGGGTATGGTGATCTTCGTTGTGTCTCCGGACGGCCTGCTTCGGGCTGGGGGGCCTTGACGAACCGCACGCAGCGCGCAATTCTCAGGACGCGTCGTCACAAGGATCCGAATCCGAGGCATGGATCGACGGCGAAGAGGGCAGTATCAACGTGCGTTGAGGGCAGGTATGCCGAGGGCGCTGACGACAAGGGTGTTGAGCACAACGAGGGTCTTCGAAAACCCGCACTGGACATCAGTGTGCCAAGTGGCTACACTGACCCTTTGCGCTGCCTGTTAGCTGTCCCCTGCCCGTCACCAGGGGTCTGCCCTCACTTGAGCACAGTCGACCGAACCCCGCTGACCTGGGGTTTCCGTCTCTGTGCACGGGAGAGGGACCGGTACGCGCGTAGTGAGTCCGAGCCCTCGGAAGGACCCCCTCTTGGCCGCCTCGCGCACTGCCTCGACCGCGAATACGAACAACGGCGCCAGCACCGCCCCGCTGCGCATCTCCTTTGCAAAGATCAAGGAGCCCCTCGAGGTTCCGAACCTGCTCGCGCTGCAGACCGAGAGCTTCGACTGGCTGCTCGGCAACACCGCCTGGCAGAGTCGGGTCGAGGAGGCTCTGGAGAACGGTCAGGACGTCCCCACCAAGTCCGGTCTGGAGGAGATCTTCGAGGAGATCTCCCCGATCGAGGACTTCTCCGGGTCGATGTCCCTGACGTTCCGGGACCACCGCTTCGAGCCGCCGAAGAACTCCATCGACGAGTGCAAGGAGCGCGACTTCACGTACGCCGCCCCGCTCTTCGTCACCGCTGAGTTCACCAACAACGAGACCGGCGAGATCAAGTCCCAGACTGTCTTCATGGGTGATTTCCCGCTCATGACGAACAAGGGCACCTTCGTCATCAACGGCACCGAGCGTGTCGTGGTGTCGCAGCTGGTCCGTTCCCCCGGTGTCTACTTCGACTCCTCCATCGACAAGACGTCCGACAAGGACATCTTCTCCGCCAAGATCATCCCGTCCCGGGGTGCCTGGCTGGAGATGGAGATCGACAAGCGCGACATGGTCGGTGTCCGCATCGACCGCAAGCGCAAGCAGTCGGTCACCGTGCTGCTGAAGGCGCTCGGCTGGACGACCGAGCAGATCCTCGAGGAGTTCGGCGACTACGAGTCGATGCGCGCCACCCTGGAGAAGGACCACACCCAGGGCCAGGACGACGCGCTGCTCGACATCTACCGCAAGCTGCGTCCGGGCGAGCCCCCCACGCGCGAGGCCGCGCAGACGCTGCTCGAGAACCTGTACTTCAACCCGAAGCGCTACGACCTCGCCAAGGTCGGCCGCTACAAGGTCAACAAGAAGCTGGGCGCGGACGCCCCGCTCGACGCGGGCATCCTGACCGTCGAGGACATCATCTCGACGATCAAGTACCTGGTGCAGCTGCACGCCGGCGAGACCGAGACCACGGGTGACAACGGTGACTCGATCGTCGTCGAGACCGACGACATCGACCACTTCGGCAACCGTCGTCTGCGCAGCGTCGGCGAGCTGATCCAGAACCAGGTCCGTACGGGTCTCGCCCGTATGGAGCGCGTCGTGCGCGAGCGCATGACCACCCAGGACGTCGAGGCGATCACGCCGCAGACCCTGATCAACATCCGGCCGGTCGTCGCCTCCATCAAGGAGTTCTTCGGCACCAGCCAGCTGTCGCAGTTCATGGACCAGAACAACCCGCTGTCGGGTCTCACCCACAAGCGCCGCCTGTCGGCTCTCGGCCCGGGTGGTCTCTCCCGTGAGCGGGCCGGCTTCGAGGTCCGTGACGTGCACCCCTCGCACTACGGCCGCATGTGCCCGATCGAGACGCCCGAAGGCCCGAACATCGGTCTGATCGGCTCGCTCGCCTCCTACGGCCGGGTGAACGCGTTCGGCTTCGTCGAGACCCCGTACCGCAAGGTGAACGACGGCCAGGTCACCGACGAGGTCGACTACCTGACCGCCGACGAGGAGGACCGCTTCGTCATCGCGCAGGCCAACGCCACGCTCAACGACGAACTGCGGTTCGCCGAGGCGCGTGTCCTGGTCCGCCGCCGTGGCGGCGAGGTCGACTACGTCAGCCCCCAGGACGTCGACTACATGGACGTCTCGCCGCGCCAGATGGTGTCGGTCGCGACGGCCATGATCCCCTTCCTGGAGCACGACGACGCCAACCGTGCCCTCATGGGCGCGAACATGATGCGTCAGGCCGTTCCGCTGATTAAGTCGGAGGCCCCGCTCGTCGGCACCGGCATGGAGTACCGCTCCGCCGTCGACGCCGGCGACGTGGTCAAGGCCGAGAAGGCGGGTGTGGTCCAGGAGGTCTCCGCGGACTACATCACCACGGCCAACGACGACGGCACGTACATCACGTACCGCCTGCACAAGTTCGCCCGGTCCAACCAGGGCACCTCGGTCAACCAGAAGGTCGTCGTCAACGAGGGCGACCGGATCATCGAGGGCCAGGTCCTCGCCGACGGTCCGGCCACCGAGAACGGTGAGATGGCCCTCGGCAAGAACCTGCTCGTGGCGTTCATGCCGTGGGAGGGTCACAACTACGAGGACGCGATCATCCTGTCGCAGCGCCTCGTGCAGGACGACGTCCTCTCCTCGATCCACATCGAGGAGCACGAGGTCGACGCCCGTGACACCAAGCTCGGCCCCGAGGAGATCACCCGGGACATCCCGAACGTCTCCGAGGAGGTCCTCGCCGACCTCGACGAGCGCGGCATCATCCGGATCGGTGCCGAGGTCGTCGCCGGTGACATCCTCGTCGGCAAGGTCACGCCCAAGGGCGAGACCGAGCTGACGCCGGAGGAGCGCCTGCTGCGCGCGATCTTCGGTGAGAAGGCCCGTGAGGTCCGTGACACCTCGCTGAAGGTCCCGCACGGCGAGATCGGCAAGGTCATCGGCGTCCGCGTCTTCGACCGCGAGGAAGGCGACGAGCTGCCGCCGGGCGTGAACCAGCTGGTCCGCGTCTACGTCGCGCAGAAGCGCAAGATCACCGACGGTGACAAGCTCGCCGGCCGCCACGGCAACAAGGGTGTCATCTCGAAGATCCTTCCCATCGAGGACATGCCGTTCCTCGAGGACGGAACTCCGGTCGACATCATCCTCAACCCGCTCGGTGTCCCGTCCCGAATGAACCCGGGACAGGTCCTGGAGATCCACCTCGGCTGGCTCGCCAGCCGCGGCTGGGACGTCTCCGGCCTCGCCGACGAGTGGGCCCAGCGTCTGCAGGTCATCGGTGCCGACCAGGTCGCCCCGCGCACCAACGTCGCCACCCCGGTCTTCGACGGTGCCCGTGAGGACGAGCTGGCCGGTCTGCTGCAGCACACCATCCCGAACCGCGACGGCGAGCGCATGGTGCTCCCGTCCGGCAAGGCGCGGCTGTTCGACGGCCGCAGCGGTGAGCCGTTCCCGGACCCGATCTCGGTCGGCTACATGTACATCCTCAAGCTGCACCACCTGGTCGACGACAAGCTGCACGCCCGTTCGACCGGCCCGTACTCGATGATCACCCAGCAGCCGCTGGGTGGTAAGGCGCAGTTCGGTGGCCAGCGCTTCGGTGAGATGGAGGTGTGGGCCCTCGAGGCCTACGGCGCCGCGTACGCCCTCCAGGAGCTGCTGACCATCAAGTCCGACGACGTCACCGGCCGCGTGAAGGTCTACGAGGCCATCGTCAAGGGCGAGAACATCCCCGAGCCCGGCATCCCCGAGTCCTTCAAGGTGCTCATCAAGGAGATGCAGTCGCTCTGCCTGAACGTGGAGGTGCTGTCCAGCGACGGCATGTCCATCGAGATGCGCGACACCGACGAGGACGTCTTCCGCGCTGCGGAGGAGCTCGGCATCGACCTGTCCCGGCGCGAGCCGAGCAGCGTCGAAGAGGTCTGACGGGAGTCCGGCGGGGCCCTCACCCACAGGGCCCCGCCGACCCCCAGGCCCCCGTTTCAGACCACAGACTTTCGACCCTGAGAGGGATTGACGCATAGTGCTCGACGTCAACTTCTTCGACGAGCTCCGGATCGGCCTGGCCACCGCTGACGACATCCGTCAGTGGAGCCACGGCGAGGTCAAGAAGCCCGAGACCATCAACTACCGCACCCTCAAGCCCGAGAAGGACGGACTCTTCTGCGAGAAGATCTTCGGTCCGACCCGGGACTGGGAGTGCTACTGCGGCAAGTACAAGCGCGTCCGCTTCAAGGGCATCATCTGCGAGCGCTGCGGCGTCGAGGTCACGCGCGCCAAGGTGCGCCGTGAGCGGATGGGCCACATCGAGCTGGCCGCCCCCGTCACGCACATCTGGTACTTCAAGGGTGTCCCGAGCCGTCTGGGCTACCTGCTCGACCTGGCTCCCAAGGACCTCGAGAAGGTCATCTACTTCGCGGCGTACATGATCACGTACGTCGACGAGGAGCGCCGTACCCGCGACCTGCCCTCCCTGGAGGCGCACGTCTCCGTCGAGCGCCAGCAGATCGAGAACCGCCGCGACGCCGACCTGGAAGGCCGGGCCAAGAAGCTCGAGACCGACCTGGCCGAGCTGGAGGCCGAGGGCGCCAAGGCCGATGTGCGCCGCAAGGTGCGCGAGGGCGCGGAGCGCGAGATGAAGCAGCTGCGCGACCGTGCGCAGCGCGAGATCGACCGCCTCGACGAGGTGTGGAACCGGTTCAAGAACCTCAAGGTCCAGGACCTGGAGGGCGACGAGCTGCTCTACCGCGAGCTGCGTGACCGCTTCGGCACGTACTTCGACGGCTCGATGGGTGCCGCGGCGCTGCAGAAGCGCCTGGAGTCCTTCGACCTCGACGAGGAGGCCGAGCGCCTCCGCGAGATCATCCGCACCGGCAAGGGCCAGAAGAAGACCCGCGCCCTGAAGCGGCTGAAGGTCGTCTCCGCGTTCCTGCAGACGTCCAACAGCCCCAAGGGCATGGTCCTGGACTGCGTCCCGGTCATCCCGCCGGACCTGCGTCCGATGGTGCAGCTGGACGGTGGCCGCTTCGCGACCTCCGACCTGAACGACCTGTACCGCCGTGTGATCAACCGCAACAACCGCCTGAAGCGCCTTCTCGACCTCGGTGCGCCCGAGATCATCGTGAACAACGAGAAGCGCATGCTCCAGGAGGCCGTGGACGCCCTCTTCGACAACGGTCGTCGTGGTCGCCCGGTCACCGGTCCCGGCAACCGCCCGCTGAAGTCCCTCAGCGACATGCTCAAGGGCAAGCAGGGTCGATTCCGTCAGAACCTGCTCGGCAAGCGTGTGGACTACTCCGCGCGTTCCGTGATCGTCGTCGGTCCGCAGCTGAAGCTGCACCAGTGCGGTCTGCCGAAGGCGATGGCGCTGGAGCTCTTCAAGCCGTTCGTGATGAAGCGCCTGGTCGACCTGAACCACGCGCAGAACATCAAGTCCGCCAAGCGCATGGTGGAGCGCGGCCGCACCGTCGTGTACGACGTCCTCGAAGAGGTCATCGCCGAGCACCCGGTGCTGCTGAACCGTGCGCCCACCCTGCACCGCCTCGGCATCCAGGCCTTCGAGCCGCAGCTGGTCGAGGGCAAGGCCATCCAGATCCACCCGCTCGTCTGCACCGCGTTCAACGCGGACTTCGACGGTGACCAGATGGCCGTGCACCTGCCGCTGTCCGCGGAGGCGCAGGCCGAGGCCCGCATCCTGATGCTGTCCTCGAACAACATCCTCAAGCCCGCCGACGGCCGTCCGGTGACGATGCCGACCCAGGACATGGTCCTCGGTCTGTTCTTCCTCACCACCGACGGCGAGCTGCGTGACACCAAGGGCGAGGGCCGCGCGTTCGGCTCCACGGCCGAGGCGATCATGGCGTTCGACGCCGGCGAGCTGGCGCTGCAGTCGCAGATCGACATCCGCTTCCCGGTGGGCACCATCCCGCCGCGCGGCTGGATGCCGCCGGCGCGCGAGGAGGGCGAGCCCGAGTGGCAGCAGGGTGACTCGTTCCGCCTGCGCACCACCCTGGGCCGCGCGCTCTTCAACGAGCTGCTGCCCGAGGACTACCCGTTCGTCGACTACTCGGTGGGCAAGAAGCAGCTCTCCGAGATCGTCAACGACCTGGCCGAGCGCTACCCCAAGGTCATCGTGGCGGCGACGCTCGACAACCTGAAGGCGGCCGGCTTCTTCTGGGCGACCCGTTCCGGTGTCACCGTGGCCATCTCCGACGTCGTCGTTCCCGAGGCGAAGAAGGAGATCGTCAAGGGCTACGAGGCGCAGGACGAGAAGGTCCAGAAGCAGTACGAGCGCGGTCTGATCACCAAGGAAGAGCGCACGCAGGAGCTCATCGCGATCTGGACCAAGGCGACCAACGAGGTCGCCGAGGCGATGAACGCGAACTTCCCCAAGACGAACCCCATCTTCATGATGGTTGACTCGGGTGCCCGAGGAAACATGATGCAGATGCGGCAGATCGCCGGTATGCGTGGTCTGGTGTCGAACGCGAAGAACGAGACCATCCCGCGTCCGATCAAGGCCTCGTTCCGTGAGGGCCTGTCCGTGCTGGAGTACTTCATCTCCACCCACGGTGCCCGTAAGGGTCTCGCGGACACCGCCCTGCGTACCGCCGACTCGGGTTACCTGACCCGTCGTCTGGTGGACGTCTCGCAGGACGTCATCATCCGCGAGGAGGACTGCGGCACCGAGCGTGGCCTCAAGCTCCTCATCGCGGACCGCGGCGCGGACGGCGTGCTGCGCAAGACGGACAACGTCGAGACGTCCGTGTACGCGCGCTGCCTCGCCGAGGACATCGTGGTCGACGGCCAGGTGCTGGCCCCGGCCGGCACCGACCTGGGCGACGTCCTCATCGAGGAGCTCGTCGGCCGCGGCGTCGAGGAGGTCAAGACCCGCTCGGTCCTGACCTGCGAGTCCGCCGTCGGTACCTGCGCGATGTGCTACGGCCGTTCGCTGGCCACCGGCAAGCTGGTCGACATCGGTGAGGCGGTCGGCATCATCGCCGCCCAGTCCATCGGTGAGCCCGGTACCCAGCTGACGATGCGTACCTTCCACACCGGTGGTGTGGCCGGTGACGACATCACCCAGGGTCTGCCCCGTGTCGTCGAGCTCTTCGAGGCCCGTACCCCGAAGGGTGTCGCCCCGATCTCCGAGGCCTCCGGCCGCGTGCGGATCGAGGAGACCGAGAAGACCAAGAAGCTCGTCGTCACCCCGGACGACGGCAGCGACGAGACGGCGTTCCCGATCTCGAAGCGTGCCAAGGTCCTGGTCCGCGAGGGCGACCACGTCGAGGTGGGCCAGCAGCTCACCGTGGGTGCCACCAACCCGCACGACGTGCTGCGCATCCTGGGTCAGCGTGCCGTCCAGGTCCACCTGGTCGGCGAGGTCCAGAAGGTCTACAACTCGCAGGGTGTGTCGATCCACGACAAGCACATCGAGATCATCATCCGGCAGATGCTCCGCCGCGTGACGATCATCGAGTCGGGCGACGCCGAGCTGCTGCCCGGCGAGCTGGTCGAGCGCTCGAAGTTCGAGACCGAGAACCGTCGTGTGGTCCAGGAGGGCGGTCACCCGGCCTCCGGTCGTCCGCAGCTGATGGGTATCACCAAGGCCTCGCTGGCGACGGAGTCCTGGCTGTCGGCCGCCTCCTTCCAGGAGACGACCCGAGTGCTGACGGACGCGGCGATCAACGCCAAGTCCGACAGCCTCATCGGCCTCAAGGAGAACGTCATCATCGGTAAGCTCATCCCGGCCGGTACGGGTCTGTCCCGCTACCGCAACATCCGGGTCGAGCCGACCGAGGAGGCCAAGGCCGCGATGTACTCGGCCGTCGGCTACGACGACATCGACTACTCGCCGTTCGGCACGGGCTCCGGCCAGGCCGTTCCGCTGGAGGACTACGACTACGGTCCGTACAACCAGTAAGCGGGCAGCTTGATCTGCTTGAACTGAAGGGCGGCCACTCCCACTGGGGGGTGGCCGCCCTTCGGCGTGTCCGGGGCTCGGGGCTCAGCGGGACGGCGGCTGCGGGACGTACGGCTGCTGGAGGTACGGCTGGAGGTGGTGCAGCCGGGTGTGGTGGTCCGGGTGGGAGGAGAGCAGCTTGCTCAGGGCACTCTCCTCGACGGGCACACCGCCGTTGCGGGCGGCGAGCGCGGCCTGCGCGTACTGCTCCTGCTGGTGCAGCTTGCCGAGGACGGCGGCCAGCATCGGGGCGAAGCCCAGCGCGGCCGCGTGCTCGTCGGCGCGCAGCTCGGAGCGGCGGCCGACGGCGGCGAGCGCGTACGGCACGCCCAGGACGAGCAGGGGGAGACCGTAGAGGGTGCTGATCGTCGCCAGCGCGATCACGCCGAGGAACAGGACGACGAAGGCGATGCCGAAGCAGCCGAAGACGCGTGACACCTTGTACGCGAGGCCGGAGACGGCCTTCAGGAGGCGCCAGGCGATCCGGCCGGGCAGCGCGTACCAGTAGCCGAGCAGCCCCGACCAGGCGTGCCCGCCGACATGGTGGCCGAGTTCATGGGCCAGGACGGCGGCCAGCTCGCCGTTGGGCAGCTGGTTCATGGCGAAGCGGGTGACGCCGACGATGTGGCCGGCGGCGGCGACCGCGTTCAGGTTGTCGCTGTCCTCGACCCAGAGCTCGTAGGTGCGGCCCTCGACGCCCGCGCGGGCCGTGACCTCGCGCCAGACCGGTTCGAGTTTGGCTCGTTCTTGCGGTGTGGGGCGGCGCAGCCGGAGCAGATGGCGCGCGAAGGCGCTCTCCGCTGGCCGGTAGAAGGCGAGTGCGCCGCTGGCGAGCCAGGCCAGGACCACCAGGATGCCGAAGCCGCCGAAGAACAGGGAGACCAGGCCGACGACGAAGAGGCTGCACAGGAAGTTCGGCAGGTGCAGGAGCAGGCTGCCGACAGCGGTGGCGTCCGTGCGGCGCTGGTCCTTGCGGATGTGCACCCGGCCGTGGCCGGTGCTGATGTGGTGCGGGTGGGTCTCGTCGGCGGCCTGCGGGTACGGCGGCGGGACGTACGGGGGCGGGACCGACGGGGCCGGCGGTGGCGGCGGGGTCGGCGCGACGGCGTACGGGTAGTGCGGTGGCTGGGCGGCGGCGGGCGGGGTCTGCGGGTACGGCGGTGGTGCGGGCTGGGGAGCGGGCGCCGTGTTCGGGTGGGCCGGTGCGTACGGGTACTCGGGCGGCAGGCCCGGCTGCGGGTACGGCGGAGGCTGGGTCATCTGGATTCCTGGTGGGTCGTTCGACGGGGACGTCGGCGGCCGGGACGGTCAGCCGGCCAGCAGCGAGGCGGGCAGCAGGACCGTGCCGGTGCAGAAGGCGATCAGGCCGGCCCGGATCCACGCGTGCTTGCGGGCGGCGATCCGGCTCGTCTCGGTGAGCGCCGTGGTGAGTCCGGCCAGGGGGTCGCGTTCGGTGTCGGCGAGCGCGGTCTCCAAGTGGCCGAGGCGGACGGCGTCGTGGATGTCGCCGAAGTAGGACAGCGGCTGTCCCGGCGTCCAGGTGCCCGAGCGGTAGCGGGGGAGGACGGCCAGGAGCAGGGCGAAGAGCGAGGCGGTCAGGGACGCGGTCCCGGACCACCACAGCAGCGTGCCCGCCGCGGAGAGCGCGGCCGGGGTCCAGCCGCGTCCGGCCAGCAGACCGCTGAACACGCCGGCCGTCATGCCGAGGGCGGCCACCAGCACGGCCGCCTTGCTGTCCGCCCGTGCGATCTCGGTGCGCAGCTCGGCGAGGAGCCGCTCGCACAGCCGGGTGCGCTCCGCGGAGGCGGGGGGCCGGGTCGGGGTGGTGTCCGGGTCGGGTGCCGGGTCGGTGACGGTCAAGGGCCGCTCGCCTCCGGGGAGGTGCCCTGCCCGCCCTGCGCGGCGTCGTCGTGCGCCGGCGGGGGCGAGGCGGGTGGCGAGGCGTGCGGCGGGAGCGTCGGCGCGGTCGCCGGAGGCTGTGCGGGCACGGCCGGTGTCTGGCCGTACCCGGGCGGCGGCTGCCAGGACGGGGCCGGGGGAGCGGGGGCCGGCGCCGGAGCGGAGGGAGTGCCGGTGAGCGGGGCCGGCGGGGTGTAGGGGGTGGGCGGCTGCCAGGGCGGGCTTGCGGGAGCGGGGCCCGGGGCCGGACCGGTCGGGGTGCCGGGAGGGGCGCTGGCGAGCGGGGCCGGAGCGGCGGGAGCGCCGGCGAGGGTGCCGGCGAGCGGGGCCGGCGGGGTGTAGGGGGTGGGCGGCTGCCAGGGCGGCGGCGGCCCTGTGGGAGCGGGGGCCGGGGTGCCGGGAGGGGCGTCGGTGAGCGGGGCCGCGGGAGCGTGGGCGGCGGGCGGCTGCCAGGCGGGCGGGCCGGGCACGGGGGCGGCCGGTGCCGGGGGCTGGGCGGATTCGGTGCCGTACCCGGCCGGTGCCGGGGGCTGGGCGGATTCGGTGCCGTACCCGGCCGGTGCCGGGGGCTGGAGGGACTCGGTGCCGTACCCGGCCGGGCTCCGGCCCGGGTCCGCCGGCGGTCGGCCGCTCTCCCCCGGCACCCCTCCGTACCCCGTGCCCTCCCCGTACGGGGGCGGCGGCAGCGGCGGGGACTGCGGGACGCCCGGGAGGCGCTGGTTGAGGATGTCGCTGACCGTGCGCAGGGCGAGCTGCTTGGGGCCCTCCAGTTCGTAGCTCTCGGCGGTGTCACCGCTCAGGAGCTGCTGCACCAGCTCCATCTGGGCCTGGATCATGCGCAGCTGGTCGTCCCGCATGCTCGTCATGACCAGGCGCGAGTCCTCCGGGTGCTGGGCGAGATGGAGCGCCCACGCCCGCACCCCGCCCTGCCGCATATGCCACTCGTAGAACTCGATCTTCTGGGCCTCGATGCGCTGGAGCTCCAGCATCTGCGCTCCCTGCTGCAGGGCCTGCTCGTGCTGCCACCGCTGCTGCTGGAGGGCCAGTTCCTGCTGCTGGTGCCCGTACGCCATGGCCCGTTCGATCTGCAGCGCGTCCTGCTGCCGGTGGCGGCGGTCCACCTCGGCGTCGACCTCCATGCCCCGCTCGGCCGCGCGGATCTGCTCGGCGGCGGAGTGGTCGAGGGCCTGGAGGCGGCGCTGGTGGTCGATGTTCCCCTGGTCGCGCCGCACCCGCAGCGTCCAGGTGACCTGCAGTCCGGCCGTCGCGCCGAGCGGGCCGAGGACGGTCACCGCCCGCAGCAGCTCCCGCTCGGCGGCGGCGCTGTCGGCGATGGCGAACCGCCGGCTCACCGGCCGGGCCGCCTGCTGCAGTTCGCCCAGCACCGCCTTCGGCACGTCCCGGTGTCCGCTCGCCACGAACCGGGCCGGATCGAGGACCTGCCAGGAGAGGTCGACCGCGGCCGTGAACTCGAAGGCGTCGTTGTCACTGGGCAGCGTGAGGTCCGCCGAGAACGGGTGCACGCCCATGTCCACCTCGTACACGGCGGTGTACCGCCGCGCCGCGATCTCGCTGCGGGTGGGGCGCCGCGGCGGCGGGTACGCGTCGTAGCCGCCCTTGGGGGTGGCGAAGACCAGGGCGTGGTCGATGCGGACGAGCGACTTCAGGCCCAGGTCGAAGCGGCCGAGCTGGCGCACGGTGAGGACCGGGTCGACCAGATCGGTGTGCCGGTCCGCCTGCTGCTGCCACTCGGGCGGGCGGTGGAAAGCGGGCATGGTGCGTTTCTCCTCGGGGATGCGGAAGGTCAGCGGGCCGGGAGGACCGCGTGCAGACGGGCGGCCACCACGGGCGGGGGAGCGCCGTCCTCGCCGGGCATGGTCCGCAGCAGATGGCTCAGCCGGTCGTACTCGGCGGGCGTGGTGACGAGCCGGGGCAGCAGGGCGGCCAGCGCCCACTCGGCGGCCGTGGCCCGGTCGGCGATGAGCACCCAGTCCTGCAGGACGGCCAGCGCGCGCGTGGTGGTCCGCGGGTCGGCGAGCGCGGCCCGCCACAGGAAGGGGATGTCCGCCGCGCCGCTCGCGCCCCGCTCCACCGCCCGGGAGTACCAGGCGAGGACCAGCGGGTCGCCGTACCGCTCGTCCTCCCGGGTGTGCGTGCAGGCGCTCAGGAAGCCGTGCAGCGCGAGCTCGCGCACGGGCCGGCTGTCGTCGAGGCGGGCGCGCAGCTCGCCGAGGGCGGCATCGCCGGCGGGGGAGAGCAGCAGCAGGTCCACGGCCTCGGCGAGTTCCCGCCCCAGCTCCCCGTCGAAGCCCTCCGGGTCGTCCTTGACCAGCCGGTGGGCGGCCCCGCGCAGCGCGGCGAGCGCCTGCCGGGGCCGTTCCGGTCCGATCAGCCCGTACGCCCGTACGGCCACCCAGCGCAGCCGCGGGTCGTCGCCCTCGCACCAGCTGTCGAGGATGCGCGGAATGTGGGGCGTGCCGACGAGGTGGGCGAGGGTGAGCGCGTTGACGGCGACCAGCCGGTGCCTGAACCGCTTCGAGATGCCCCAGGGTTCGATGACCAGCGCCATCGCCGAGGGCAGATCGGTGCGGGCGAGGACCGCGACGGTGGAAGCGGCGCGGGTGCGGACCAGGGGGCGGCCGTCGTCGGCGAGCCGGCGCAGCCAGGCGATCAGCGCGGGCCTGGCCGACGGATGCCCGGTCCACACCTCGCGCAGCAGCACGTAGGAGACCCGCTCGTCGACGAACCGGGCCTTCTGCTGGGGCACCGGCCCCCACTCGGTGTGCTCGTCCTCCTCGTACCGCTCCGCGCGGGCCAGCTGGAGACGCTTGCCGATGTGGGTGCCGAAGACGGGGACCTCGGGGACGAGGGAGCGGTTCCAGGTCTCCTGGAGGAAGCGGTACAGCAGGTCGCTGACCTCGGCGGTGAGGGCGTACGGTCCGCCGTCGAAGGCGGCGAGCGCCACCAGGAACGCCTTGTCCCGCAGATGGATCGCGCTCTCGTCCTCCTCGAACCACTGCTGGACCTGGCTCTCCAGCGAGAGGAGCGAGAACTGGGCGACGTCGTCCGCGCCCGCCGTACCGGCCGCGTGCCGGGCGAGGAGCCGGGCGAAGGCGGCGACCTCGCGCAGCTGGTGGCCGCGGCCGAGGAACGCGCTGACGTCCGGCAGTCCGAGCAGCTTGGCCGTGGTCTCGGCGTCGGTGCGGGTGCGCAGATGGGCGGCGAGGACATCGGCGGCGGCGGGCGGCCGCCAGGCCGCGGCGAACGGCACGTCCTCCCATACGGCGGCGGGGTCGACGGTGACGATCAGGTAGCCGTGCGCGCCGAGCCGGTCGCGGGCGGCGAGCAGATGGGGTTCGCGCAGCGGGCGGTCGCGGCGGGTCGCCAGGTCGCACAGGACGTAGCCGCGGGGCCGGTCCTCGTCGTCGGCGGTGACCTGCTCGGCGAGGGCGCCCGGGCTGGTGTCGCGGTCCAGGACGCGCACCGAGGACAGGCCCAGGCGGTGCAGCAGCGTCAGCGCGGCCGTGCGGCGGCCGGTGAAGCGGGCGCCGGACAGGACCAGCACATGGTCGCGGCGCAGCCGGCCGAGGAGGCCGGCGACGACGTCCTCGTCGGCGACGAAGTGCTCGGCCAGCCGCTCCAGCGTGGCGGCGGGGACCTCGCCGGACGCGGACGCCGATGTCGAAAGGCCCGGTATCGAGAAGTGGTACACCGTCTTGGTGCCCATGATCACGTCGCCGGTGACCTGGTTCCCGGTGACGTTGTTCTGGTCGCCGCTCACCGTGCCGCCGCCGAAGCGCGCCTGGGCGCCGACGCTCATGCTCCGCGGGCTGTGGTCGACCAGGTCACGCCGGGCCGACCAGGCGTCCTGCGGCTGGTCGCGGTCCGCGGACTCCTCGTCCGCGCCCTCTCTGCGGGCCTCGTCCACCGGGGCGGCCTCGCCCGGCGGCTGGTCCGGCGCCGGGCCGCCGCCCGCGGGCGCCTGCTGCTCGGGCGCGCTCACGAGTCCTCGCCCCGCCGCCGGGCGCCGCCCGAGCCGATGTTCACGTCGCCGGTGATCCGGTTGCCGGTGACGTTGTTCTGGTCGCCGCCCACCGTGCCGCCGCCGATGGTGACGGCGCCGCCGAAGACCGGGCCCGGCGCCGGGGCTCCCCGCTCGGGCGCAGGACCGCTCGGGGTACCCCGCTCGGGCGCAGGACCGCTCGGGATTCCCCGCTCCGGCGCCGGACCGCCGCCCCCGGCGGCCCCCGGCGTCGGGCGGTCCCCCGAACCGCCCGACGCCTCCCCCGCCCCCGTGTCACCGTGGTCCGTGGGTTCCCCGTAGGCCGCGCCGGCCGGCACCGGGCCGTGCAGCCAGGCCGTCAGCGGGCCGTTCTTGCTGTCCGCCGTCACCGCGTGGAACTCCGCCCGGGGGACGCCGGTGTGGTCGTGCCGTACGACCCCGGCGTACAGAGCGTCCGAGACGCACAGCGCGAAGTCGTCGGCGCGTTCCCGCAGCGCGTCCCGCAGGACCTGCGCGTCCAGCAGCCGGCAGGCGTGGTTCAGATCGGAGCCGACCCAGCCGCCCCGCTCGTCGACGGCGACCCAGCCCGCGGCGAGCACCCCGCGCAGCCGGATCTGCGCGGAGCTGGACGCCATCCGGTTGACCGCGCGCAGCTGTGCCGGCACCTCCGTGAGCAGGGCCCGCAGCAGCTGTGTCACCGGCGCGCTCGCGTCGACCAGCTCCATCACCGAGTCCCCGCGGTCCGCCCGCAGCCGCAGCGTCTCGTCGATGCCGGCGCTCTCCAGCGTGCGGTCGGCGATGTCGTAGAGCATGCGCCGCAGATACGCCTGCTCCACGTCGTCCCGGTCGCTGAACCTCTCGATGTCCAGCAGCAGGATCGTGCGGCTCACGGGGTGGGTCATGGTCGCCTCTCGCCGGTGTGCGGTGCCGGGCAAGAGCGTGGCGCCGGAGCGCCGGGAGCGGTGAGGGCGGATGACGCACTCGGAGTGTGACCGTGTGCACAGAAGGGCGGCTGGGGCGGGGGATGCGCGGGACGGGGCCCGGCTCAGGTCCCGTCCGGCCCCGGCGGCGCCGGGATCCCCCTGGCCGGGCCCGCCCCGGCGATCCGGCGCAGGATGTCCGGGCGCCGGATCAGCAGCGTGCGGCGCCCGGTGGTGACGGCTTCCTTGTCCCGCAACTCCTTGAGCAGCCGCTGCACCATCTCCCGGGACGCGCCCACCGAGCCGGCGAGCTCCTGCTTGCTCAGCGGCACGGCCAGTTCGACGCCCTGTGCCGTGCGGCGCCCGTGGGTGCGGGCCAGGTCGAGCAGGAGCACGGCGAACCGCTCCCGCACGTTCATCGACGCGAACTCGAGCCGGCGCCGGTCGGCCGCGCGGGTGCGGTCGGCGGTGAGGCCGAGCAGGGCGAAGGACACGGCGGGGGAGCCGCTCAGGAAGGCGCGGAACCGCTCGTGCTCCACGGCCACCGCGCGCACCGGCTCCAGCGCGGTCACCGTCGCCGACCGCGGGCGCCCGGTGAGCGCCGCCGACTCGCCGACGATGTCGCCGGGGCCGCGCAGGGCGAGCAGGGCCTCGTAGCCGTTGGCAGCGGAGGCCGTGACCTTGGTCCAGCCGTGCACCAGGAACAGGACGTGGGAGGAGGGCTCGTGCTGGTGGATGAGCACCATGCGCGGCGCGAAGGCCAGCTCGTGGCCGAACGCCAGCAGCGCCGAGCGGTCCTCCCCCTCCAGCCGGGCCAGAAAGGGCACCCGGTCCTCCAGGCCCCCGTCGTCCGGAGATTGCACCGCCACCCTCGTCATGCTCGTCCCCCCGGATTCATCCGCAATCCGCACGTGCCTCGCGACGGACGGATCAACGTACTGAACGCACGCACCGCGCGATCCGGAAAGAGCGCGATCCGGCCATCGCGGGGAAACGATCCGCGTCAGGGGCGGGAACGGCGCGGAGCCGCCCGGTGACGCGGAGACACGCCATGGGCCGAGGTCCGGGGGCCCGGGGCGGGGGAAACCCGCCGCGGGGGGCGGGGTGGGATGTCCGGCGTGTCGGGGCCGCCTGCATTTGTTTTGACCGAAGTCCATGAGGTAGGTACGCTCAGACCTTGTGCCTGGGGTGTGCCCTGGCTCCTGTGCGTGCCTGTGAACCGCATGGCGAGCCACTACCGGCCACCGTAATCTGCGCCCTTTCCGCCTCGCGGCGAAGGTCTGCGGGATTCGACACACCCGACCGCGTGGGTCGGCGACTGTTCCAGGTTAGCTTTACTCGGCACACAGAAACCGGAGAAGTAGTGCCTACGATCCAGCAGCTGGTCCGGAAGGGCCGGCAGGACAAGGTCGAGAAGAACAAGACGCCCGCACTCGAGGGTTCCCCTCAGCGTCGTGGCGTCTGCACGCGTGTGTTCACGACCACCCCGAAGAAGCCGAACTCGGCCCTGCGTAAGGTCGCGCGTGTGCGTCTGACCAGCGGGATCGAGGTCACCGCTTACATTCCGGGTGAGGGACACAACCTGCAGGAGCACTCCATCGTGCTCGTGCGCGGCGGCCGTGTGAAGGACCTGCCGGGTGTTCGCTACAAGATCATCCGTGGTTCTCTCGACACCCAGGGTGTCAAGAACCGCAAGCAGGCTCGCAGCCGCTACGGCGCCAAGAAGGAGAAGTAAGAATGCCTCGTAAGGGCCCCGCCCCGAAGCGCCCGGTCATCATCGACCCGGTCTACGGTTCTCCTCTTGTCACGTCGCTGATCAACAAGGTGCTGCTGAACGGCAAGCGCTCCACCGCCGAGCGCATCGTGTACGGCGCCATGGAGGGCCTGCGCGAGAAGACCAGCAATGACCCGGTCATCACGCTGAAGCGCGCTCTCGAGAACATCAAGCCGACCATCGAGGTCAAGTCCCGCCGTGTCGGTGGCGCCACCTACCAGGTCCCGGTCGAGGTCAAGCCCGGCCGTGCCAACACCCTGGCGCTGCGCTGGCTGGTCGGTTACTCCCGCGCCCGTCGCGAGAAGACCATGACCGAGCGTCTGCTCAACGAGCTCCTCGACGCCTCCAACGGCCTGGGTGCCGCTGTGAAGAAGCGCGAGGACACGCACAAGATGGCCGAGTCCAACAAGGCCTTCGCGCACTACCGCTGGTAGTCGCTACCCACATCGAGACCGAGAGAAGACTGAAGCCTTATGGCTACCACTTCACTTGACCTGGCCAAGGTCCGCAACATCGGGATCATGGCCCACATCGACGCGGGCAAGACGACCACCACCGAGCGGATCCTGTTCTACACCGGTGTGTCGTACAAGATCGGTGAGGTCCACGACGGCGCTGCCACCATGGACTGGATGGAGCAGGAGCAGGAGCGTGGCATCACGATCACCTCTGCTGCCACCACCTGTCACTGGCCGCTGGAAGACGTCGACCACACCATCAACATCATCGACACCCCGGGTCACGTCGACTTCACCGTCGAGGTGGAGCGCTCCCTGCGCGTGCTCGACGGTGCCGTGACGGTGTTCGACGGCGTCGCCGGCGTGGAGCCCCAGTCCGAGACGGTGTGGCGTCAGGCGGACCGCTACGGCGTGCCGCGCATCTGCTTCGTCAACAAGCTCGACCGCACCGGTGCCGAGTTCCACCGCTGTGTCGACATGATCGTCGACCGCCTGGGCGCGCAGCCGATCGTCATGCAGCTCCCGATCGGTGCCGAGGCCGACTTCAAGGGCGTCGTGGACCTGGTCCGCATGAAGGCGCTCGTGTGGTCCGCCGAGGCGACCAAGGGCGAGATGTACGACATCGTCGACATCCCGGACACGCACACCGAGGCGGCCGAGGAGTGGCGCGGCAAGCTGCTCGAGGCCGTCGCGGAGAACGACGAAGCGATGATGGAGCTGTACCTGGAGGGCGAGGAGCCGTCCGAGGAGCAGCTGTACGCCGCGATCCGTCGCATCACCATCGCGTCCGGCAAGGGCGACGGCAAGACCGTCACCCCCGTGTTCTGCGGTACCGCGTTCAAGAACAAGGGCGTCCAGCCCCTGCTCGACGCGGTCGTGCGCTACCTGCCGTCGCCGGTCGACATCGAGGCCATCGAGGGCCACGACGTCAAGGACCCCGAGGTCATCGTCAAGCGCAAGCCGTCCGACGAGGAGCCCCTCTCGGCGCTGGCGTTCAAGATCATGAGCGACCCGCACCTCGGCAAGCTCACCTTCGTCCGGGTCTACTCGGGCCGCCTGGAGTCCGGCACCTCGGTGCTGAACTCCGTCAAGGGCAAGAAGGAGCGCATCGGCAAGATCTACCGCATGCACGCGAACAAGCGTGAGGAGATCGAGTCGGTGGGCGCCGGCGACATCGTCGCCGTCATGGGCCTGAAGCAGACCACCACCGGTGAGACGCTGTCCGACGACAAGAAGCCGGTCATCCTGGAGTCCATGGACTTCCCGGCGCCGGTCATCCAGGTCGCGATCGAGCCCAAGTCCAAGGGTGACCAGGAGAAGCTGGGTGTCGCCATCCAGCGTCTCGCGGAGGAGGACCCCTCCTTCCAGGTGCACACCAACGAGGAGACGGGCCAGACCATCATCGGTGGTATGGGCGAGCTGCACCTCGAGGTGCTGGTCGACCGTATGCGCCGTGAGTTCAAGGTCGAGGCCAACGTCGGCAAGCCGCAGGTCGCGTACCGTGAGACGATCCGCAAGGCCGTCGAGCGCGTCGACTACACCCACAAGAAGCAGACCGGTGGTACCGGTCAGTTCGCGAAGGTGCAGATCGGCATCGAGCCGCTCGAGGGTGGCGACACCTCGTACGAGTTCGTGAACAAGGTGACCGGTGGCCGTATCCCGAAGGAGTACATCCCTTCGGTCGACGCCGGTGCGCAGGAGGCCATGCAGTTCGGCATCCTCGCCGGTTACGAGATGACCGGTGTCCGTGTGATCCTGCACGACGGCGCCTACCACGAGGTCGACTCCTCCGAGCTCGCCTTCAAGATCGCCGGTTCGCAGGCCTTCAAGGAGGCCGCGCGCAAGGCTTCGCCCGTGCTCCTTGAGCCGATGATGGCCGTCGAGGTCACCACGCCCGAGGACTACATGGGTGACGTCATCGGTGACATCAACTCCCGCCGTGGCCAGATCCAGGCCATGGAGGAGCGGGCTGGTGCCCGCGTCGTGAAGGGCCTCGTGCCCCTGTCGGAGATGTTCGGCTACGTCGGCGACCTCCGCAGCAAGACGTCGGGTCGCGCAAGCTACTCGATGCAGTTCGACTCCTACGCCGAGGTTCCGCGGAACGTCGCCGAGGAGATCATCGCGAAGGCCAAGGGCGAGTAACGCACCGCGTTCCCACGCTTTAGGCTTGACTCCGGAGCCTCGCGGGGCAAACAACCGCAAACACGGATGTTTGCCCCGGGTTCCGGGCTTTCCAGCAAAGATCACCTGGCGCCGATGAAGTAAGGCGTACAGAACCACTCCACAGGAGGACCCCAGTGGCGAAGGCGAAGTTCGAGCGGACTAAGCCGCACGTCAACATCGGCACCATCGGTCACATCGACCACGGTAAGACGACCCTCACGGCCGCCATTACCAAGGTGCTGCACGACGCGTACCCGGACCTGAACGAGGCCACCGCGTTCGACAACATCGACAAGGCGCCCGAGGAGCGCCAGCGCGGTATCACCATCTCCATCGCGCACGTCGAGTACCAGACCGACGCGCGTCACTACGCCCACGTCGACTGCCCGGGTCACGCGGACTACATCAAGAACATGATCACGGGTGCCGCCCAGATGGACGGCGCGATCCTGGTCGTGGCCGCCACCGACGGCCCGATGCCGCAGACCAAGGAGCACGTGCTCCTGGCCCGCCAGGTCGGCGTGCCGTACATCGTCGTCGCCCTGAACAAGGCCGACATGGTGGACGACGAGGAGATCCTGGAGCTCGTCGAGCTCGAGGTCCGTGAGCTCCTCTCCGAGTACGAGTTCCCGGGCGACGACGTTCCGGTCGTCAAGGTCTCCGCGCTCAAGGCGCTTGAGGGCGACCCGGAGTGGGCCAAGTCCGTCCTCGACCTGATGAAGGCCGTCGACGAGTCGATCCCGCAGCCGGAGCGCGACGTCGACAAGCCGTTCCTCATGCCGATCGAGGACGTCTTCACGATCACCGGTCGCGGTACGGTCGTCACCGGCCGTATCGAGCGTGGTGTCCTGAAGGTCAACGAGACCGTCGACATCATCGGCATCAAGACCGAGAAGACCACCACCACGGTCACCGGTATCGAGATGTTCCGCAAGCTGCTCGACGAGGGCCAGGCCGGTGAGAACGTCGGTCTGCTGCTCCGCGGCATCAAGCGCGAGGACGTCGAGCGCGGCCAGGTCATCATCAAGCCGGGCTCGGTCACCCCGCACACCGAGTTCGAGGCGCAGGCGTACATCCTGTCCAAGGACGAGGGTGGCCGTCACACGCCGTTCTTCAACAACTACCGTCCGCAGTTCTACTTCCGTACGACGGACGTGACCGGCGTGGTGACCCTCCCCGAGGGCACCGAGATGGTCATGCCGGGTGACAACACCGAGATGAAGGTGGAGCTCATCCAGCCCATCGCCATGGAAGAGGGCCTGAAGTTCGCCATCCGTGAGGGTGGTCGCACGGTGGGCGCCGGCCAGGTCACCAAGATCAACAAGTAAGTTCCGCTTGCTTGAGGGTCATCACCTGACCTAAGGGGAGGCCCGTACGACTCCGGTCGTACGGGCCTCCTCTGCTTTTCCCGGGGCTCACTGCATGTTCTGCACAAACGGGTGGTCGCAGGAGTCCTCGCACGCGTAGAGCTGCATCGCGTACCCGCGGCCGAAGTTCAGCGCGGACTCCAGGGCCGGCCCGAGGAAGTGGAGGCCGGTGTACGCGGCGTCCTGGAGCGGTCGCCAGCTTCCGCTGCCGCCGTCCCACTCGGCGCCGTCGAAGGTGAGCAGGGGCCGCACCCCCGCACCGCACTCGGCGCAGGCCATCGGGAACGGATCGGAGAAGCTCCAGGGCGCGTGCCCGCCGAGCTTGCTGCCCGGAGCAACGGCAAGATCGAACTGATAGCAGACCTCCACCCCGTCCACCCCGTCCACCCCTTCCTCTCCCTCTTCCTCCTCCCGCTCCTCCTCCCATGCCTCGATCCGGTCCGCCAGCTCCTCGGGCAGCTCGTGCGGCGCCGGGTACTCGGTGACGGTCTCCGGGTGCAGCACACAGGGCTCGGGCAGATAGCCGTCGTCGCCGATCACCGCGGGCCGCGGGGGAGCGGCGAGCGGGGTGCCGATGCCGGCCGAGTCGCGCCAGCGCAACTCGACGCGGGGCAGGTGGTCGGGGTCGTGGGCGAACGGGCACCACAGCACCTGGAGCAGATCGGTGCCGGCGGGGCGGGGCAGCTCCGGCACGTCCGCGGCGCGCAGCTGCAGCGCCGGGATCAGCGGAAGCGGCCCGTCCACGGATATCCGCACCCGCGCCCGGCCCCGGTCGACGACGGCCCGTTCCTCCTCGGTCAGCAGCTCGGCATCGCCCTCCCGGTGCCGGGCCCAGGCCGCGCGCAGCACCCGCCTGCCGAGCCGTACGTCCTCGGGGGCGGTGCCCCGGTGCCAGGGCCCGGCGTGCTCCGGACAGGTCGGCCACGGCTCGCCGGCGGGCCACAGCAGCGGGCCGCCGAGCGAGCTGTCCGTCACGGCCGGCGCACCGGCCCGCGGATGCAGCCGCACGGCGGTCCGGGCGAGCGGGGCCAGCTCGGGGAAGTGAGCGGTGATGTCCAGGGGCCGGGCGGGCGTGGTACGGGTCATGGCCGGAGGCTACTGACGCCGCCCGGCACCGGCTCCAGCGGCCCCCGGAACCGTCCCGCGCGTCAACGGCACGGCGACAGAACACACCGTGACGAAGATCGGCGGGCGCCGGTTGAAGTTCCGGACGGTGGATCCGGCGGTGGCGAGAGGGGTCGGCGATGGGTGGTCTGTCCGGTGGGCAGGGGGCGAAGGACCTGGTGTCCTCGCCGGCCGCGAAACGGGCGGCGGCCAGGGCGCTGGAGGACCACCTGGAGCCGGACACCCGTACCGCCGGCGCGTGGGCGGACGAGGAGACCGCGGCGGCGGTCGGGGCCTTCGGCGCCCGGGACGGGCACGGCTGGCTGGCCTCCGGGGCGCTGAGCGCGGCCCATGAGACCTGGGCCGGCCAGGTCAGGAACCTGCTCGACCGGCTGGGCGCCGAGAAGGACGCGTTACGGTCCGCGAACACGGTACTGACCGGCACGGACCTCGGCACCGGCGCCGCCCTGCGGCAGCTGTCCGCGCTGGACCGGTACTGAGGGGCACGGTCCGGGATGCCGACATACCACGAGATCATGACCGCCGACCTCGGCACGCTCACCACCGCGGCGGAGCGCTGGGAGGACATGGCGGGGAAGTTCGCCGAGCGGGAGAAGGCGTACCGCCGCGACGTGTACGACGTCTCGGCCGGCCCCGTGGCCTGGGCGGGCATGAGCGCGGAGGCGACGCACGGGCGCTTCGGCGTCACACTGCGGGAGTTCGCCTCCGCGCAGACGGAGGCGAAGGCGATCGCCGCGCTGCTGCGCGACGCCCACGCCCAGTTCACCGAGCTGCGGGGCCGGCTGAAGGCGGTGCGCCGGGAGGCACGCGCGGCGGGAGTGCGGGTGTCGGCCGCGGGAGTGGTCGCGGCGGACCCGGAGACCACCGGGGCAAAGGCCGGGCCGGACGAGGTCCGCGCCTGGCAGGACCGGATCGACAAGGCCGTACGGGACGTCACGGACGCGGACGGGGGTGTGCGGACCGCCCTCGCGGCGGTCGTCGTGGACGCCGACCCGACGGCCGGGGGCCGGGGCTTCAACGGCCGGGCGTCGGGGGACATCGAGAAGTACGAGGCGCTGGCCGCGGAGGAGGCCCTCAGCGAACTGGCCCGGGGCGGACGCCTGTCGCCGAGGGAACTGGCGGAGCTGGAACGGGTGTTCCGCGACAACGCCGACGACGAGGTGTTCGCCCGCACCCTGCTGGAGGACCTCGGCACGCAGGGCACGCTCCGCCTGACCAACGAGCTGAACGACCTGCTGCATGTCCGGGGCGGCCGGTCCGCTGCGGCCCTGCGCTCCTGCGAGGCGATCGAGTCGGGCCTCGCGGACGCGCTGGCGACGGCGACCCGGGACACGGACTCGCCGTGGTACCGCCACTGGCGGGAGGAGATGCGGCACACGGGCACCGAGCGCTACGCCACGGACGCGCAGGGCGCGCGCCTGGACCAGGCGGTGGGCTACCAGTCGCTGGTCACGCTCATGCGGGCGGGACACGGGTACGCGCCGGCGATGCTGGCGGACCTGACCGACGACATGATCGCGGCGGAGCGCCGGCATCCGGGTGTCTGGCAGCTGAAGGGCGGCTACGCGGGCCGGCACGGGGGCTGGTTCGCCAACGATCCGGTGGACGGCGCGCTGGGCCTCATGAGCCGGGATCCGCGGGCGGCGGCCCACTACCTCTCCTCGGACGCGCACATGAAGTACCTGATGAAGGAGCGGGACTGGGACGTCACGCTGCACGTACGCCAGACGGCGACGGCCACGGTGTACGCGGAGGGCCTCGACGCGGACGACCGGGCCGGGTTCGGGGCGGCGCTCCAGGCGGCGGCGACGGGGATCGACCCGGGGACGCGGCACGCGCACTACGTGCCGCACGGGAGGCAGAACGAGGCCGTCTTCCGGTCGGCCCTCGCGTACCTGTCGGACAGCGGCGACGACTTCCCGCCGGCGCTGCGCAAGCCCATGGCCGGCATCCTCGTGAACCACGGTGAGACGGTCCACGCCGCCATGAGCGAGATCGACATCGCCCGCTCGCCGCTGAGACAGGAGCAGCTCTTCGAGGTGGCGAAGCAGATCTCCAAGGACAAGGACGCCTACGGCACGCTGAACGGCGGCCTGAACCAGGCCATGGTCTCCGGGATCCACCACGACCACGCCCACGAGTCCCTGCTCCGCGCGGGCCGCACGGTCGGCTTCCTGGAGGAGGCCCGGGTCCAGGCCAAGGGCGACCCGAAGACGGCCGAATTCGAAGCGAAGCCACTTTTCGACAAGGCGATCAGCTATATCCCTGTGGCGAGCGAAGACGTCCAGGAGGGATTCGATTACGTTACGGATCAGTGGTTGGCGGACGAGCAGAAGCGGTTGGACGAGAAGCAGGCGGATGAGAATTTCCAGGCCTATTCCAGAAGGAACGGTCAGCTGATGGCCCTCGCCGAGGAGTGGAAGAAGGCTCATCCTGAGGGATCCTCTGCGTACTTCAGCCCTAAAGAATCGGTCAGTGGATCTGCCGGAGCCGGCATCGATCACGCGCGAGGCGTGTCAGGAGTGCAGCCCACGTGACGCAGAAATTCCGTACGGTTCTGGTCGGCGTGGCGGTGCTGGCGCAGTGCCTCTTGACTTCCTGCGTCCGGTCAGATGACAAGGCGGTGCCGCCGAAGATCTGCGGCACAGACGTGGCTCCCGAGCTCACCCGCCCGCTCATGACATCCACGAAGGATCTGCGCGAGTTCAGCCGGGTCGACCGTTCCAGTGGAGTATCCGCTCCTTGCATGCTCCAGTCGGGAAGTGATGCTGTGCTCGGCCTTCGCTTCTCGTGGGACGAGGACGCGACAGACCTCATGTACCTGGCGACGGACACGGGCACGGTATCGCGTGTAACTGATCCCCGCCCCGCCTCCTTTCCTTATAAGACGGTCATCGGAAATGACGGCGGAATCTCGCAGGCTCCTTGCAAGACCAAACACGGCAACTACTTCACCCTCACCCTCCAGCTCCCCCAGATCGACCTCACAGACCAATCCCACCGCAAGGACATCGAAAAATTCATGCGGGTCTACTTCCCCGCCACCGTCAAAACCCTCAGCTGTGCCCGATAGCGGCATCCGCGTTCCGTCTGCCGGCTGACTTCCCGGGCGGGGCGGGCGGCAGGGTGTTTGTCCGGTGGAGGTATCGCCCGATAGCGGGCCGAAACGCCCCGGCGTTCGAGGGGGGTCTGAGTACGCGTACTCAGGCGGTGGCGAGCGGAGCCGATATGATGATCTTGCGCGCCTTTGTTTGATTTCCCCGGTCTGCATGACAACACCGGGGATACGGGGTTACGGGGGAGGCTCACAGGCATGCCCTGGGACGAGTGGGAGCAGTTGAAGGCGGACGCCGCGGCGCGCGGGTCCGCCGGGACGCGGTTGGACCATGTGCCGCAGGAGGCGGGCGGCGGTGCCGCGGCCGGCGATCTGAAGTCGGACAAGAAGGCGTGGACGAAGGCCGGCGAGGACACGAAGGGTCTGCGCGAGGGCATCGGCAAGGCGCTGGGGAAGCTGGAGGACGGTCAGACGGGGCTGGGCGACACGGCGGGCTGCCAGTCCGCTGCGGCCCAGCAGGAGCTGTACGGCTCCTGGAAGAAGTACGTGGGTGACGTGCAGGGCCGGTGCGTCGAGCTGGGCGGTCTGCTGGAGAGTTCCGGGCGGGACCTGGCGAAGTCCGACGACGACGTGTGGGCCGCCCTCGAAAAGCTCCGGACCAAGTACCAGGACACCGATCCGGTCGGCGGCCAGGCGAAGGGCCGGTGACCGGTTCCATGGACATAGCCACGCTGAAGGCGCTCAAGACCTCCGAGTACGAGGAGGCCGCCGACGGGTACCGGGCCACGAGCGAGACGGCGGCCGCGGCCAAGGACACGGTGGCGAACCAGATCTCCGCGGGGATGCGCAACCAGCTCAGGGGCAAGGCGGTGGAGGCCGCCCTGCGGGAGCTGAAGGAGCTGGGCGAGAACTTTCACTACATCCAGACCGAGTGTGCGCTGGCCAGTACCGCGCTGAACGGTTTCGCCTTCGAGATGGCCGCGGTCAAGCGCACGCTGGAGGCGGCGCTGGAGGACGCGAGGGCGGCGGGCTGCACGGTGGGCGCTGACGGCTCGGTGTCGTTCCCGGCGGGCGGCAAGGAGACCGACGGCAAGGTGCCCGAGGGCGGCACGGTGTCGGCCGGCACCAGCAAGACGGACCCCACGGCGTCGGCGATCGAGCGCCAGGCCGTGAACATGCACCCGAACCCGAACTTCGGCAAGGCGATCGGGTTCGCGAACCGGATCGGCGACGCGTTGCGGGAGGCCGCGGAGGCGGACGCGAAGTGGGCGCCGAAGCTGCGCGCGCTGAAGGCGGACGACGACCTGAAGGTGACGGACAGGGACTGGGCGGACGTGAAGTCGGACCAGGACGGGGTGAGCGACGCCGGCAAGAAGTACCTCGACTCGCTGCCCCAGCCGCCCGAGGGCGGCTCCCCGAAGGACAACGCCGCCTGGTGGAGCAAGCTCACCGACGAGCAGAAGGCCGCCTACCTCTCCCTGCGTCCCGCCTCCGTCGGAGCCATGGACGGGCTTCCGGCCACCGTGCGGGACGGGGCCAACCGCACGGTCCTCGACGAGACCCGCGGCACGTCCCAGACCGCCTACGACACCTGGCTGAGCAAGCACCCCGAGCCCAAGCGATACGAGCCCTACATCAGTCCGATCACCGGGCGCGAGGTCAAGTACGCGACGGTCGAGAGCCAGGAGTGGAAGGACTGGGAGGAGGCGCGGAAGAAGGCGCACGGGTCACTCGACGGCATGGAGGCGATCCAGAAGCGCTTCGACACCTACACCGACGAGAGCAGGCGCCCGTACCTGCTCGGCTTCGACGACAAGAACAACGGCAGAGCCATCGTCTCCGTCGGCAACCCCGACACCGCCGACAACGTGGTGACCTACGTTCCTGGCACCGGCACCACGCTGAGCGGCATCGACGGTGACATCCGCCGCGCCGAACTGCTCCAGGACCGGGCGAGCTTCACCGACCCCGCGCACACAACGGCGTCGATCATGTGGCTCGGCTACGACGCTCCGCAGGACCTCCTCGGCGACGCGACCGACGCCAAGTACGCCGATGCCGCCCGCGGGCCGCTGAGCAACTTCCTGACCGGGATCGACACCGCCCACCACGGAGCGGTGAATTCAACGGTCCTGGGCCACAGCTACGGCACCCTCGTGGCCGGCGAGACCATGCGCGACCACCCTGACCTGCCGGTGGACAACGCGATCCTGGTCGGCAGTCCCGGTGTGGGCGCGAATCACGCCAAGGATCTGCACATCGGCGCCGACCACGTGTGGGCGGCCACCGCCAAGAACGATTTGGTGAACCTCGCCCCGCCCCCGGCCGGCACGCTGGCCCCGCTGAACCCGATGGCCTACTGGCGCCTCTTCAATGATCACTCGGTCATGTACGGGAATGACCCCACATCCGATGAATTCGGCGGACAGACCTTCCATGTCGCCGACGGAAAGCTGCCGGGCACGGATGGTTTGATGCCTGCGCACTCGCAGTACTGGGAGGGCGACTCCCTGAACAACATGGCGAAGATCGTGACAGGAGGAACCCCATGAGGTTGCCCCGGGCGGCTGCGACAGCTGCCGTACTGACCGCGTCCTTCGCGGTGGCGGCGTGCGGATCGGGGCAGACGGGAAGCAGCGGCGGCAGTACAGCATCGAAGCAGGTCACCATGGATCAGCAGCAGGCAACCGAGCGGGCCGAGGAAATCATCCGCCAGGCCGTCGACGGCATGTCTCCCAAGCCGACGCTCAAGCGAACCGGGCTGGCGCCTGTCGGAGCCTGTGTCGCCGACGATCACAGTGCCGGCGAACGGCAGCAAGTCGCTCTCTCGTACCAGCTGACCGGGGTGCCGGGCAGCGAGGCGAAGAAGCTGGTGCGTCAGGCCAGGGACGCCTGGGTGAAGCGCGGCTACGAGTTCCAGGGCTCGGACGGGGACTGGTCCGACCCCTTCCCCTCGGTGAGCATGCGCACCGTGCCCGACGACTTCTGGATGACCGCGCTCACCGGTGTCGTCGACAAGGCGAAGGGCGAGGGGCTGGCCGCCATCAGCGTGACCTCCCCGTGCTTCGCCGCGGACGGCTCCGGCGGCTCCGGCGGCTCCGCCACGGCCGAGCCCTCCGCCTTCCGGGGGACCGCCCCCGACGAGCCGGCCGAGCGCCGCGCCCGCGACCACTCCAGCCGGCTGTACGACGCGCTCCGGGTGCGGCACGCGGCCCCGCGGGAGGGCGAGGGGCTCGCCACCTACCGGGACGACACGGGCGCGTACGCGCACCACGCCTGGTCCACCGAGCCGCTGACCGAGCAGGCGATGGTCCGGGCCGTCGCGGGGGCGCGGGCCCACTTCGAGGGCCTGGGCTGGAGGGTGCGGCAGCTGCCCGGGACGACCGGCGTTCCCGGGCTCGCGGCCCGGAACGCCACCGACGGGACCGTGGTACGGCTGGCTCCGGCCAGTGACGGGGTGCTGCGGGTGGCGGTCGCGACCCCGGTGGCCGATCCGGGCGTCCGGGTGGCGTGACACGCGGTGCGACGGAGCGGGCCGGCGCGCGAAGGGCTGCCCTGCGTTTGACCTACGTCACTCTCGGGGTATTCTCTCCGGCTCGATTGGCCAGCCCCCCGCCCCATATGGCAGACTGTCCGAGTTGCTCGGTCGAGTGTTGATGCTGCGCGCCTCCCGCCGGGAGGACCGGAAGCGAGTCCCACAGTACTCGTCGCCCTAACTGCCTGCGGGCAGCACTGGGGCGGACGTACGGGAATCTTCCGGGAAGTGTGGTGCGGCACCGACCAGGCGCCCGGTGGGCCTTCCGCCCCCGGCTTGCGGTTCCGGTAGGGCCGTGTGCATTCCCCGCAGGGATGTTCGAACAAGGGACATCCGTGTCAGCGGGGGCGCGACACACCCGACCGCGTGGGTCGGAGACGGAGACACGGAACATCGGGTTCCAGAGCGTAAGAAGAGACAGGACTACTGAGTAGCCATGGCGGGACAGAAGATCCGCATCCGGCTCAAGGCCTACGACCACGAGGTCATCGACTCCTCGGCGAAGAAGATCGTCGAGACGGTGACCCGCACTGGTGCGTCGGTCGCGGGCCCGGTGCCGCTGCCCACTGAGAAGAACGTGTACTGCGTCATCAAGTCGCCGCACAAGTACAAGGACTCGCGCGAGCACTTCGAGATGCGCACGCACAAGCGCCTGATCGACATTCTCGACCCGACGCCCAAGACCGTTGACTCTCTGATGCGACTCGACCTTCCGGCCGGTGTCGACATCGAGATCAAGCTCTGAGGGGCGGTGGTCTGAGAATGGCTAAGCAGATCAAGGGCATCCTGGGCGAGAAGCTCGGCATGACGCAGGTGTGGGACGAGAACAACCGTGTTGTTCCGGTCACCGTCGTCAAGGCCGGCCCCAACGTCGTCACCCAGGTTCGTACGAACGACACCGACGGCTACGAGTCGGTCCAGATCGCCTTCGGCGAGATCGACCCGCGCAAGGTGAACAAGCCCCTCAAGGGCCACTTCGCCAAGGCCGACGTCACCCCCCGACGCCACCTCGTCGAGATCCGCACCGCGGACGCCTCCGAGTACACGCTGGGCCAGGAGATCACCGCTGAGGTGTTCGAGGCCGGCGTGAAGGTCGACGTGACCGGCAAGAGCAAGGGCAAGGGCTTCGCCGGTGTCATGAAGCGTCACAACTTCAAGGGCCTCGGCGCCGGACACGGCACCCAGCGCAAGCACCGCTCGCCCGGTTCCATCGGTGGCTGCGCCACCCCGGGCCGCGTGTTCAAGGGCCTCCGCATGGCGGGTCGCATGGGCAACGAGCGGGTCACCACCCAGAACCTGACCGTCCACGCCGTTGACGCGGAGAAGGGTCTGCTGCTCATCAAGGGCGCGGTTCCCGGTCCGAACGGCGGCCTCGTCCTGGTCCGCACCGCGGCCAAGGGGGCCTGAGGTAACCGATGAGCACTGTTGACATCCTTTCGCCGGCGGGCGACAAGGCCGGTTCCGTCGAGCTCCCCGCGGAGATCTTCGACGTGGAGAAGATCAGCATTCCGCTGATCCACCAGGTCGTCGTCGCGCAGCTGGCCGCTGCCCGTCAGGGCACGCACAAGACCAAGACCCGTGGCGAAGTCCGTGGTGGCGGCAAGAAGCCGTACCGCCAGAAGGGCACCGGCCGTGCCCGTCAGGGCTCGACCCGCGCGCCGCAGTTCGCCGGTGGTGGCGTCGTGCACGGTCCCGTGCCGCGTGACTACTCGCAGCGCACCCCGAAGAAGATGAAGGCCGCGGCCCTGCGCCACGCCCTCACCGACCGGGCGCGTCACAACCGCATCCACGTCGTCTCCGGCGTGGTCGAGGGCGCGAACCCCAGCACCAAGGCCGCCAAGTCGCTGTTCGGCAAGATCTCGGAGCGCAAGAACCTGCTCCTGGTCGTCGAGCGCGCCGACGAGGCCGCGTGGCTGTCCGCCCGCAACCTGCCCCAGGTCCACATCCTGGAGCCGGGCCAGCTGAACACGTACGACGTTCTCGTCTCGGACGATGTGGTCTTCACCCAGTCCGCGTTCGAGTCCTTCGTGTCCGGCCCGAAGGCCAACGACACCGAAGGGAGCGAGGTCTGATGGCCATCCGTCACCCCGCTATCGCCTCGAAGGCCGCCAAGGCCGCCAAGGCCGCGCGCGTCGCCAAGGCGCGTCGCCACGCCGCCGAGGGCAAGAACACCGTCGAGACCCCGCTGAGCAAGTCCTTCACGGACCCCCGTGACGTGCTGGTCAAGCCGGTCGTCTCGGAGAAGAGCTACGCGCTTCTCGACGAGAACAAGTACACGTTCGTCGTCGCCCCGGGCGCCAACAAGACCCAGATCAAGCAGGCCGTCCAGGCGGTCTTCGACGTCAAGGTCACCGGGGTCAACACGATCAACCGCCAGGGCAAGCGCAAGCGCACGAAGACCGGCTTCGGTCAGCGTGCCGCCACCAAGCGCGCGATCGTGACCCTCGCCGAGGGCGACCGTATCGACATCTTCGGCGGTCCGACCGCCTGAGGGCGGTCCGGATCGTCCGATATCGGACGAGGACTGAGAAATGGGAATCCGCAAGTACAAGCCGACTACGCCGGGCCGTCGTGGCGCCAGCGTCGCCGACTTCGTCGAGGTCACGCGGTCCACGCCGGAGAAGTCGCTGGTCCGCCCCCTGCACAGCAAGGGCGGCCGTAACAACGCCGGTCGTGTGACCGTTCGCCACCAGGGTGGCGGACACAAGCGCGCCTACCGCGTGATCGACTTCCGTCGTCACGACAAGGACGGCGTGCCGGCGAAGGTCGCGCACATCGAGTACGACCCCAACCGCACCGCGCGCATCGCGCTGCTGCACTACGCCGACGGCGAGAAGCGCTACATCCTCGCCCCGCGCAACCTGCAGCAGGGTGACCGCGTCGAGAACGGTCCCGGGGCCGACATCAAGCCGGGCAACAACCTGGCCCTCCGCAACATCCCGGTCGGTACCACGATCCACGCGATCGAGCTCCGTCCCGGTGGCGGTGCCAAGTTCGCCCGCTCCGCCGGTGCCTCCGTGCAGCTGCTCGCGAAGGAGGGCTCGATGGCCCACCTCCGCATGCCGTCCGGTGAGATCCGGCTGGTCGACGTCCGCTGCCGCGCCACCATCGGCGAGGTCGGCAACGCCGAGCAGTCCAACATCAACTGGGGTAAGGCCGGCCGTAAGCGGTGGCTGGGCGTTCGCCCGACCGTCCGTGGTGTCGTCATGAACCCGGTTGACCACCCGCACGGTGGTGGTGAGGGCCGGACCTCCGGTGGTCGTCACCCCGTGTCCCCGTGGGGCAAGAAGGAAGGCCGTACTCGTTCGCCCAAGAAGGCGTCGAACAAGTACATCGTCCGCCGCCGCAAGACGAACAAGAAGCGCTAAGGACGGGTTGAGATGCCTCGTAGCCTGAAGAAGGGGCCCTTCGTCGACGACCACCTGATCAAGAAGGTGGACGCCCAGAACGAAGCCGGCACCAAGAACGTCATCAAGACCTGGTCCCGCCGCTCGATGATCGTCCCGGCCATGCTGGGCCACACGCTCGCGGTGCACAACGGCAAGACCCACATCCCGGTGTTCGTCACCGAGTCGATGGTCGGCCACAAGCTCGGCGAGTTCTCGCCGACGCGCACCTTCCGGGGCCACGTCAAGGATGACCGGAAGTCGAAGCGCCGCTAGTAGCGGATCGCATTCAGACACGTAAGAAACTGAAGGGACAACCATGGAAGCCAGGGCCCAGGCGCGGTACATCCGCGTCACGCCCATGAAGGCCCGCCGCGTGGTGGACCTCATCCGTGGCATGGACGCCACGGAGGCCCAGGCTGTTCTGCGATTCGCTCCGCAGGCAGCCTCCGTGCCGGTCGGCAAGGTGCTCGACAGCGCCATCGCCAACGCCGCGCACAACTACGACCACACCGACGCCGACAGCCTCTACATCTCCGAGGCCTACGTCGACGAGGGCCCGACCCTGAAGCGGTTCCGTCCGCGCGCCCAGGGCCGTGCCTACCGGATCCGCAAGCGGACCAGCCACATCACCGTGGTCGTCAGCAGCAAGGAAGGAACCCGGTAATGGGCCAGAAGGTTAACCCGCATGGGTTCCGGCTCGGTGTCACGACCGACTTCAAGTCGCGTTGGTACGCCGACAAGCTGTACAAGGACTACGTCAAGGAAGACGTCGCCATCCGTCGGATGATGACGTCCGGCATGGAGCGCGCCGGTATCTCGAAGGTTGAGATCGAGCGCACCCGTGACCGCGTGCGGGTGGACATCCACACCGCTCGTCCGGGCATCGTCATCGGCCGCCGTGGCGCCGAGGCCGACCGCATCCGCGGCGACCTCGAGAAGCTCACGGGCAAGCAGGTCCAGCTGAACATCCTCGAGGTCAAGAACCCCGAGACCGACGCTCAGCTGGTTGCCCAGGCCGTTGCGGAGCAGCTCTCCTCCCGCGTCTCCTTCCGCCGCGCCATGCGTAAGAGCATGCAGTCGGCGATGAAGGCCGGCGCCAAGGGCATCAAGATCCAGTGCGGTGGCCGCCTCGGCGGCGCCGAGATGTCCCGCTCGGAGTTCTACCGCGAGGGCCGTGTGCCCCTGCACACCCTCCGCGCGAACGTGGACTACGGCTTCTTCGAGGCCAAGACGACCTTCGGCCGCATCGGTGTGAAGGTCTGGATCTACAAGGGCGACGTCAAGAACATCGCCGAGGTCCGCGCCGAGAACGCTGCGGCCCGTGCGGGTAACCGCCCGGCCCGCGGTGGTGCCGACCGCCCGGCCCGTGGTGGCCGCGGTGGCGAGCGGCGCGGTCGCAAGCCGCAGCAGGCTGCCGGCGCCGAGGCCCCCAAGGCCGAGGCCCCCGCCGCCGCTCCGGCTGAGAGCACCGGAACGGAGGCCTGACCGACATGCTGATCCCCCGTAGGGTCAAGCACCGCAAGCAGCACCACCCGAAGCGCAGCGGCGCTGCCAAGGGCGGCACGCAGGTTGCGTTCGGCGAGTACGGCATCCAGGCGCTGACCCCGGCCTACGTGACGAACCGCCAGATCGAGGCGGCTCGTATCGCGATGACCCGCCACATCAAGCGTGGCGGCAAGGTCTGGATCAACATCTACCCCGACCGTCCCCTCACCAAGAAGCCTGCCGAGACCCGCATGGGTTCCGGTAAGGGTTCGCCGGAGTGGTGGATCGCCAACGTCAAGCCCGGACGCGTCATGTTCGAGCTGTCGTACCCCAACGAGAAGATTGCGCGTGAGGCCCTCACTCGTGCGGCCCACAAGCTGCCGATGAAGTGCCGGATCGTCAAGCGCGAGGCAGGTGAAGCGTGATGTCGGCCGGTACCAAGGCGTCCGAGCTGCGCGAGCTGGGCAACGAGGAGCTTCTTGCGAAGCTTCGCGAGGCCAAGGAAGAGCTGTTCAACCTCCGCTTCCAGGCGGCCACGGGACAGCTCGAGAACCACGGCCGTCTGAAGGCGGTCCGCAAGGACATCGCGCGGATCTACACCCTGATGCGCGAGCGTGAGCTGGGCATCGAAACGGTGGAGAACGCCTGATGAGCGAGAAGAACGTGACTGAGAACGCAGAGGCCCGCGGCTTCCGCAAGACCCGCGAGGGTCTCGTCGTCAGCGACAAGATGGACAAGACCGTCGTCGTCGCTGTCGAGGACCGCGTCAAGCACGCGCTGTACGGCAAGGTCATCCGCCGTACGAACAAGCTCAAGGCGCACGACGAGCAGAACGCTGCGGGCGTCGGCGACCGTGTCCTCCTCATGGAGACCCGGCCGCTGTCCGCGACGAAGCGCTGGCGCGTCGTCGAGATCCTCGAGAAGGCCAAGTAAATCTCCTGCGAGGCGCCCCTCGCAGGACAGTTCCGCCAGGCTCCGGGAGCCGCTCCGCTGAGCGGCTCCCGGGGAACCGGCAGACAAACAGGAGATAGACGTGATCCAGCAGGAGTCGCGACTGCGCGTCGCCGACAACACTGGTGCGAAGGAAATCCTTTGCATCCGTGTGCTCGGTGGCTCCGGTCGCCGCTACGCGGGCATCGGTGACGTCATCGTCGCCACCGTCAAGGACGCGATCCCCGGTGGCAACGTGAAGAAGGGTGACGTCGTCAAGGCGGTCATCGTTCGCACCGTCAAGGAGCGCCGCCGTCCGGACGGCTCGTACATCCGCTTCGACGAGAACGCCGCCGTCATTCTGAAGAACGACGGCGACCCTCGCGGCACCCGTATCTTCGGCCCGGTCGGCCGTGAGCTGCGCGAGAAGAAGTTCATGAAGATCATCTCGCTCGCGCCGGAGGTGCTGTAAGCATGAAGATCAAGAAGGGCGACCTGGTCCAGGTCATCACCGGTAAGGACAAGGGCAAGCAGGGCAAGGTCATCGCGGCCTACCCCCGCGAGGACCGCGTCCTGGTCGAGGGTGTCAACCGGGTCAAGAAGCACACCAAGGCCGGCCCGACCGCCAGCGGTTCGCAGGCGGGCGGCATCGTCACCACCGAGGCGCCGATCCACGTCTCCAACGTCCAGCTGGTCGTTGAGAAGGACGGCAACAAGGTCGTGACCCGCGTCGGTTACCGCTTCGACGACGAAGGCAACAAGATCCGCGTTGCCAAGCGGACGGGTGAGGACATCTGATGGCTACCACCACCACTCCGCGTCTGAAGACGAAGTACCGCGAGGAGATCGCGGGCAAGCTGCGTGACGAGTTCAAGTACGAGAACGTCATGCAGATCCCCGGCCTCGTCAAGATCGTGGTCAACATGGGTGTGGGCGACGCCGCCCGCGACTCCAAGCTGATCGAGGGCGCCATCCGCGACCTCACCACGATCACCGGCCAGAAGCCGCAGGTCACCAAGGCCCGTAAGTCCATCGCGCAGTTCAAGCTGCGTGAGGGCCAGCCGATCGGTGCCCACGTCACGCTCCGTGGCGACCGCATGTGGGAGTTCCTGGACCGCACCCTGTCGCTCGCGCTGCCGCGCATCCGCGACTTCCGCGGCCTGTCCCCCAAGCAGTTCGACGGCCGTGGCAACTACACCTTCGGTCTCACGGAGCAGGTCATGTTCCACGAGATCGACCAGGACAAGATCGACCGTGTCCGGGGTATGGACATCACCGTGGTCACCACGGCGACCAACGACGCTGAGGGCCGCGCGCTCCTTCGTCACCTCGGCTTCCCGTTCAAGGAGGCGTGAGCGAGATGGCGAAGAAGGCTCTGATCGCTAAGGCTGCTCGCAAGCCCAAGTTCGGTGTGCGTGGCTACACCCGCTGCCAGCGCTGCGGCCGTCCGCACTCCGTGTACCGCAAGTTCGGCCTCTGCCGCGTGTGCCTTCGTGAGATGGCTCACCGTGGCGAGCTGCCGGGCGTGACCAAGAGCTCCTGGTAATCCCTGTAACAGGGGATTCCGGAAGCTCTCGGTAAGCATCTGGGTCGGCAGAGGCCCTTCTCCGCATGCCGTAGGCTTGCGGGGTTGGGCGTCTGCCGCGCCCGTACGACTTACTACGCCGTAGGTCCACCGCGCCGCACCCGTCCCGTCTCGGATCGGGGAGAGGGATGGCGCACCAGGAAACCCCGGCGAGAGAGGCCGAAGGCCAATTCATGACCATGACTGATCCGATCGCAGACATGCTTACGCGTCTGCGGAACGCGAACTCGGCATACCACGACTCCGTGACGATGCCGGCATCGAAGATCAAGTCTCACATCGCGGAGATCCTCCAGCAGGAGGGCTTCATCACGGGCTGGAAGGTCGAGGACGCCGAGGTCGGTAAGAACCTCGTTCTCGAGCTGAAGTTCGGCCCGAACCGTGAGCGCTCCATCGCGGGCATCAAGCGGATCTCCAAGCCCGGTCTCCGGGTGTACGCGAAGTCCACCAACCTGCCGAAGGTGCTCGGCGGCCTGGGCGTGGCGATCATCTCCACGTCGCACGGGCTCCTCACCGACAAGCAGGCCGGCAAGAAGGGCGTGGGTGGGGAAGTCCTCGCCTACGTCTGGTAGCGGAAGGGAACGGAGGAAACAGCTATGTCGCGTATTGGCAAGCTCCCCATCACGGTTCCCGCCGGCGTGGACGTCACCATCGACGGCCGTACGGTCTCGGTCAAGGGCCCCAAGGGCTCGCTGACCCACACCGTCGTCGCGCCGATCGACATCGCTAAGGGCGAGGACGGCACCCTTCAGGTGACGCGCCCGAACGACGAGCGTCAGAACAAGGCCCTGCACGGCCTGTCCCGCACGCTGGTGGCGAACATGATCACCGGCGTGACCCAGGGTTACGTGAAGAAGCTCGAGATCAGTGGTGTCGGTTACCGCGTGACCGCCAAGGGTTCGAACCTCGAGTTCGCTCTCGGTTACAGCCACCCGATCATCGTCGAGGCCCCCGAGGGCATCACCTTCAAGGTGGAGGCCCCCACCCGGTTCTCGGTCGAGGGCATCGACAAGCAGAAGGTCGGCGAGGTTGCGGCCAACATCCGCAAGCTGCGCAAGCCTGACCCGTACAAGGCCAAGGGCGTCAAGTACGAGGGCGAAGTCATCCGCCGCAAGGTCGGAAAGGCGGGTAAGTAAGCCATGGCATACGGGCAGAAGATCCTCAAGGGCGACGCCTACAAGCGCGCCGCGATCAAGCGCCGTCACATCCGGATCCGCAAGAACCTTTCCGGTACGGCGGAGCGCCCCCGTCTGGTCGTGACCCGCTCCAACCGCCACATCGTGGCGCAGGTGATCGACGACCTCAAGGGCCACACCCTGGCGTCCGCGTCCACTCTGGACGCGTCCGTGCGCGGTGGCGAGGGCGACAAGTCCGCGCAGGCCAAGCAGGTCGGCGCCCTGGTCGCCGAGCGTGCCAAGGCCGCCGGCGTCGAGGCTGTCGTGTTCGACCGAGGTGGCAACCAGTACGCCGGGCGCATCGCCGCCCTGGCGGACGCCGCCCGCGAAGCCGGGCTCAAGTTCTGAGCCTGCCGTAGCTAGCGGAAAAAGAGAGAGGTAATTCCAATGGCTGGACCCCAGCGCCGCGGTGGCGGTGCCGGTGGCGGCGAGCGGCGGGACCGGAAGGGCCGTGACGGCGGCGCTGCTGCCGCCGAGAAGACCGCGTACGTTGAGCGCGTTGTCGCGATCAACCGCGTCGCCAAGGTTGTGAAGGGTGGTCGTCGCTTCAGCTTCACCGCGCTGGTCGTGGTGGGCGACGGTGACGGCACCGTGGGTGTCGGTTACGGCAAGGCCAAGGAGGTGCCGGCCGCCATCGCCAAGGGTGTTGAGGAGGCCAAGAAGCACTTCTTCAAGGTCCCCCGTATCCAGGGCACCATCCCGCACCCGATCCAGGGTGAGAAGGCTGCCGGCGTCGTGCTGCTCAAGCCCGCGTCCCCGGGTACCGGTGTTATCGCCGGTGGTCCGGTGCGCGCCGTGCTCGAGTGCGCCGGTATCCACGACATCCTGTCGAAGTCGCTCGGCTCCGACAACGCGATCAACATCGTGCACGCCACCGTGGCGGCCCTGAAGGGCCTGCAGCGTCCGGAGGAGGTCGCGGCCCGCCGTGGTCTGCCTCTCGAGGACGTCGCTCCCGCCGCTCTGCTGCGTGCGCGTGCCGGGGCGGGTGCGTGATGGCTCAGCTCAAGATCACGCAGGTCAAGTCCTACATCGGCAGCAAGCAGAACCACCGTGACACCCTGCGTTCCCTTGGTCTCAAGGGCATCAACACGCAGGTCGTCAAGGAGGACCGCCCCGAGTTCCGCGGAATGGTGCACACCGTCCGCCACCTCGTGACGGTCGAGGAGGTCGACTGATCATGGCGGAGCAGAACCCGCTCAAGATCCACAACCTCCGTCCCGCCCCGGGCGCCAAGACCGCCAAGACCCGTGTGGGTCGTGGTGAGGCGTCGAAGGGTAAGACGGCCGGTCGTGGTACCAAGGGTACGAAGGCTCGTTACCAGGTTCCGGAGCGCTTCGAGGGTGGCCAGATGCCCCTCCACATGCGTCTTCCGAAGCTGAAGGGCTTCAAGAACCCGTTCAAGACCGAGTTCCAGGTCGTGAACCTCGACAAGCTGGCCTCGCTCTACCCCGAGGGTGGCGAGGTCACCGTCGAGGGTCTGGTGGCCAAGGGTGCCGTTCGCAAGAACAGCCTCGTCAAGGTCCTCGGCCAGGGCGAGATCTCCGTGGCGCTGCAGGTGACGGTCGACGCCGTCTCCGGCTCCGCCAAGGAGAAGATCACCGCCGCCGGCGGTACGGTCACCGAGCTCGTCTGAGTCCTTCGGACGACGCCTCGATGACGTAAACGGTCCCGACCGGGGATACCTCACAATGAGGTATCCCCGGTTGGTCGTTCCAAGGGGGGCAGTGTCGCCGGTAAGGTGGCCTGCACTGTACTTATTCGTATTCGTCGAACCTCAGACCGTCACCCTTGACGCAGTTGCGCGGGGGTCGCAGGAGGCACCGTGCTCACCGCGTTCGCCCGGGCGTTCAGGACGCCCGACCTGCGCAAGAAGCTGCTCTTCACGCTGGGCATCATCGTGGTCTACCGAGTCGGTACCCACATTCCGATCCCCGGCGTCAACTACCAGGCCGTCCAGAAGTGTGTCACCGAGGCGTCGGGCAACCAGGGCCTGTTCGGCCTCGTGAACATGTTCAGTGGCGGCGCGCTGCTGCAGATCACGGTCTTCGCGCTCGGCATCATGCCGTACATCACGGCCAGCATCATCCTTCAGCTGCTGACCGTGGTCATCCCGCGCCTGGAAGCCCTGAAGAAGGAGGGCCAGGCCGGCACGGCGAAGATCACGCAGTACACGCGTTATCTCACCGTGGCGCTCGCCATCCTCCAGGGCACCGGTCTGGTCGCCACCGCCCGCAGCGGCGCGCTCTTCAACGGCTGCTCGGTCGCCACGAGCATCGTTCCGGACCAGGCGATCTTCACGACCATCACGATGGTCATCTGCATGACCGCCGGTACGGCCGTCGTGATGTGGCTCGGTGAGCTGATCACCGACCGCGGCATCGGCAACGGCATGTCGATCCTGATGTTCATCTCGATCGCCGCGACCTTCCCGTCCGCCCTGTGGGCCATCAAGAAGTCGGGCACCCTGGCCGGCGGCTGGATCGAGTTCGGCACCGTCATCGCCGTCGGGCTGATCATGGTCGCGCTCGTGGTCTTCGTCGAGCAGGCCCAGCGCCGCATCCCGGTGCAGTACGCGAAGCGCATGATCGGGCGCCGTTCCTACGGCGGTACGTCCACGTACATCCCGCTCAAGGTGAACCAGGCGGGTGTGATTCCCGTCATCTTCGCCTCGTCGCTGCTCTACATTCCGGCACTCGTGGCGCAGTTCGCGGGAGGCAAGTCGGGCTGGAAGACCTGGGTCGAGCAGAACCTGACCAAGGGCGACCACCCGATTTACATCGTTACGTACTTCTTGCTCATCGTTTTCTTCGCGTTCTTCTACGTCGCTATCTCCTTCAACCCCGAGGAAGTAGCCGACAACATGAAGAAGTATGGTGGCTTCATCCCGGGCATCCGGGCTGGCCGACCGACCGCTGAGTACCTGAGCTACGTGCTCAACCGGATCACCTGGCCGGGTTCGCTGTATCTGGGTCTGATCGCTCTCGTGCCGACAATGGCGTTGGTGGGCTTTGGAGCAAGCCAGAACTTCCCGTTCGGCGGGACCAGCATCCTCATCATCGTGGGTGTCGGCCTCGAGACGGTGAAGCAGATCGAGAGCCAGCTCCAGCAGCGCAATTACGAAGGGTTCCTCCGCTGATGCGTATCGTCCTCGTCGGGCCGCCGGGTGCCGGTAAGGGAACGCAGGCCGTCCGTCTCGCAGAGAAGCTGGGCGTGCCGCACATCTCCACGGGTGACCTGTTCCGGGCCAACATCAGCCAGCAGACCGAGCTGGGCAAGCTCGCGAAGTCCTACATGGACGCCGGCAACCTCGTCCCCGACGAGGTGACCATCGCGATGGCCAAGGACCGCATGGAGCAGCCCGACGCGGAGAACGGCTTCCTGCTGGACGGCTTCCCGCGGAACGTCTCGCAGGCCGAGGCGCTGGACGAGCTGCTCACGACCGAGGGCATCAAGCTGGACGCCGTCCTGGACCTGGAGGTCCCGGAGGACGAGGTCGTCAAGCGGATCGCGGGCCGGCGCATCTGCCGCCGCGACTCGTCGCACGTCTTCCACGTGACGTACAACCCGCCGCAGAAGGAGGGCGTCTGCGACGTCTGCGGCGGCGAGCTGTACCAGCGGGACGACGACCGCGAGGAGACCGTCCGTACGCGGCTCGAGGTCTACCACACGCAGACCGAGCCGATCATCGACTACTACAAGGCGCAGGGCCTGGTCGTGACGATCTCCGCCCTGGGCCCGGTGGCCGAGATCACGCAGCGGGCCATGGACGCCCTCAAGCGCGAGAAGGCCGAGCAGTAGGTTCCGGCCCTTCCGGCCGCGGTGCCCTCCCGGGTGCCGCGGCCGTACTGTGTTGTACAGGTATCCCGAGTCGTGAGTGACGGAGAGCGCAGGCCCCCATGGTGCAGATCAAGACCCCCGAGCAGATCGCGAAGATGCGGGCGGCGGGCCTGGTCGTAGCCGCCATCCACGCGGCCACCCGGGAGGCCGCCGTCCCGGGCGCGACCACCAGGGACCTGGACGAGGTGGCCCGCAAGGTCCTCGCCGAGCACGGAGCGAAGTCGAACTTCCTGGGCTACGGCGGCTTCCCGGCCACCATCTGCACCTCTGTGAACGACGTGGTCGTCCACGGCATCCCCTCCGACGAGGTCGTCCTCAAGGACGGGGACATCATCTCGATCGACTGCGGCGCGATCATCGACGGCTGGCACGGCGACGCCGCCTACACGGCCTTCGTGGGCTCCGGTCACGCCCCGGAGCTGGTCGAGCTGTCCCGGGTGACGGAAGAATCGATGTGGGCCGGCATCGCGGCCATGAAGCAGGGCAACCGCCTGGTCGACATCTCCCGGGCCATCGAGACGTACATCCGCCGCCAGCCGAAGCCGGGCGGCGGCCGGTACGGGATCATCGAGGACTACGGCGGCCACGGCATCGGCACCGAGATGCACATGGACCCGCACCTGCTGAACTACGTCGAACGCCGCCGCGGCAAGGGCCCCAAGCTGGTGTCCGGCTTCTGCCTCGCGATCGAGCCGATGGTCTCCCTCGGCACCCCGCGCACCGAGGTCCTGGAAGACGACTGGACGGTCATCACCACCGACGGCACCTGGTCCTCCCACTGGGAGCACTCGGTCGCCCTGACCGACCAGGGCCCCCTGGTCCTGACGGCCCCCGACGGCGGCAAGGCCAAGCTGGCCGAGTACGGCGTGCAGGCCGCCCCCGATCCCCTGGCATGAGCATCGCCGGTACGGGGCAGACTTCCCCGATTCGCCTTTCCGGGTGCACCGACGTAGACTGACTCGTCGGCTCTCGTGCACCCGCATGTCCGCATGCTCCCGCAAGGGAATCCCAGGGTAAGCCTGAGAGTCGATCAAGGTAGTCGATTCGAAGGGCGAAGCGTGGCCAAGAAGCAAGGTGCCATCGAGATCGAGGGCACTGTCGTCGAGTCTCTGCCGAACGCCATGTTCAAGGTCGAGCTCCAGAACGGCCACCAGGTCCTGGCACACATCAGCGGCAAGATGCGTATGCACTACATCCGTATCCTCCCTGACGACCGGGTCGTGGTGGAGCTTTCTCCGTACGACCTGACGCGTGGCCGGATCGTCTACCGGTACAAGTAGATCTTGCCCTAGCCCCGGGCCCGCCCGGTGCGATGGCACTGACCCGGAGAACCTCACCCCATGAAGGTCAAGCCGAGCGTCAAGAAGATCTGCGACAAGTGCAGGGTGATCCGCCGTCACGGCCGGGTCATGGTCATCTGCGAGAACCCGCGCCACAAGCAGCGCCAGGGCTGACGCACGACCATCACCCTCTGCACTTTCGCAGAGTTTCGCGCGACGCGAGCTGAATATGTTCATACGCAGAGCCCGAGCCGACCAGCTCGACACCCCCGGTTCGGAGGCCGGGGACCCGGTTCGTACCTAGTACGGCGGCCGGGAGCCGGCTCTGCGGAAGACCTCCGAAGATTCACCAGGAGCCATTGAATGGCACGCGTTTCCGGTGTTGACATCCCGCGCGAAAAGCGCGTGGAGGTCGCCCTCACCTACGTGTTCGGCATCGGCCGGACGCTCTCGAAGGAGACGCTGGCTGCGACCGGCGTCGACCCCAACACCCGCGTCCGTGACCTGAGCGAAGAGCAGCTGGTCGCGATCCGCGAGTACGTCGACAGCAACATCAAGACCGAGGGTGACCTCCGTCGCGAGATCCAGGCCGACATCCGCCGCAAGGTCGAGATCGGCTGCTACCAGGGTCTCCGTCACCGTCGCGGTCTGCCCGTCCGCGGTCAGCGCACCAGCACCAACGCCCGCACCCGCAAGGGCCCGCGTCGCGCCATCGCCGGCAAGAAGAAGCCGGGCAAGAAGTAGTCCGCAGCGGACATCTGTCCACGGTCTTCGCTGTAGGACCGACCACCTCCGTAGGAGTATGTAGATGCCCCCCAAGGGACGTCAGGGCGCAGTCAAGAAGGTGCGCCGCAAGGAAAAGAAGAACGTCGCTCACGGCCACGCGTACATCAAGAGCACGTTCAACAACACGATCGTTTCCATCACGGACCCGACCGGCAACGTGATCTCCTGGGCCTCCGCCGGCCACGTCGGCTTCAAGGGTTCCCGGAAGTCCACGCCGTTCGCCGCGCAGATGGCCGCCGAGTCGGCTGCCCGTCGCGCGCAGGAGCACGGCATGCGCCGGGTCGACGTGTTCGTGAAGGGCCCGGGTGCCGGTCGTGAGACCGCGATCCGTTCCCTGCAGGCCACGGGCCTCGAGGTCGGCTCCATCCAGGACGTCACCCCGACCCCGCACAACGGCTGCCGTCCGCCGAAGCGCCGTCGCGTCTGACGCACTGCGCAGGTCGTAGGTCGCGGGCGGTACGGCTCTCTGGGGTCGTGCCGCCCGTACCCTTGCAATACCCGCGTTTCTCACAGGCGCGGTTTCCGTCGGGCGTCAAATAGCGGGCGTCCACGAAAGAAGGATCTGATCCACACATGCTGATCGCTCAGCGTCCCTCGTTGACCGAAGAGGTCGTCGACGAGTTCCGCTCCCGGTTCGTGATCGAGCCGCTGGAGCCGGGCTTCGGTTACACCCTCGGCAACTCCCTCCGCCGTACCCTCCTCTCCTCGATCCCCGGCGCTGCTGTCACCAGCATCCGGATCGACGGCGTGCTGCACGAGTTCACCACCGTGCCGGGCGTCAAGGAGGACGTCACCGACCTGATCCTCAACATCAAGCAGCTGGTCGTCTCCTCGGAGCACGACGAGCCGGTCGTGATGTACCTGCGCAAGCAGGGCCCGGGTCTGGTCACCGCCGCCGACATCGCGCCCCCGGCCGGCGTCGAGGTGCACAACCCCGACCTGGTCCTCGCCACGCTCAACGGCAAGGGCAAGCTGGAGATGGAGCTGACCGTCGAGCGCGGTCGCGGCTATGTCTCCGCCGTGCAGAACAAGCAGGTGGGCCAGGAGATCGGCCGTATCCCGGTCGACTCCATCTACTCGCCGGTTCTCAAGGTCACGTACAAGGTCGAGGCCACGCGTGTCGAGCAGCGCACCGACTTCGACAAGCTGATCGTCGACGTCGAGACCAAGCAGGCCATGCGTCCGCGTGACGCCATGGCGTCGGCCGGCAAGACCCTGGTCGAGCTGTTCGGTCTCGCCCGCGAGCTGAACATCGACGCCGAGGGCATCGACATGGGCCCGTCCCCGACGGACGCCGCCCTGGCCGCCGATCTCGCGCTGCCGATCGAGGAGCTGGAGCTCACCGTTCGGTCGTACAACTGCCTCAAGCGCGAGGGCATCCACTCCGTGGGTGAGCTCGTCGCCCGCTCCGAGGCCGACCTGCTGGACATCCGCAACTTCGGTGCGAAGTCCATCGACGAGGTCAAGGCGAAGCTGGCCGGCATGGGCCTGGCCCTCAAGGACAGCCCGCCCGGATTCGACCCGACCGCCGCCGCCGACGCCTTCGGCGCCGACGACGACGCGGACGCCGGTTTCGTGGAGACCGAGCAGTACTGAGTGCTCCGCGGGGAGGCCGTACTGCTTGCGCCGACCGGCTGCGGCCGGTCGCGCAGGTCCCCGCGCCCCTTCCAGGCCCCTTCGGGGGCCTGGATCTCCGACGGGCGACCGCCCGCTCGGATACTGACTCCGGTACCTGATACGGCCGGGGCAGACACCTAGGAGAAACACCATGCCGAAGCCCACCAAGGGTGCCCGTCTGGGCGGCAGCGCCGCGCACGAGAAGCTCCTCCTCGCGAACCTCGCGAAGAGCCTCTTCGAGCACGGCCGCATCACCACCACCGAGGCGAAGGCCCGTCGCCTGCGCCCGTACGCCGAGCGTCTGGTCACCAAGGCGAAGAAGGGCGACCTTCACAACCGCCGCCAGGTGCTCCAGGTGATCACGGACAAGAGCATCGTCCACACGCTCTTCACCGAGATCGGCCCGCGCTACGAGAACCGTCCCGGTGGCTACACCCGCATCACCAAGATCGGTAACCGCCGTGGCGACAACGCGCCCATGGCTGTCATCGAGCTGGTCGAGGCGCTGACGGTCGCGCAGCAGGCCACCGGCGAGGCCGAGGCCGCCACCAAGCGTGCGGTCAAGGAAGCCGACCAGGCCAAGGTCGAGGAGACCAAGGTCGAGGAGACCGAGGCTCCGGCCGAGGAGTCCAAGGACGCCTGAGGCTCTGCCTGACGCTGGAAGCGGGTTCGCCCTTCGGGGCGGGCCCGCTTTCCCGTCTTTCCGGCGGGTACCGCCCTGAGAGGATTTCTGTGTGAGTGACGAAGTACAGCCCGGTTCCGTCCGGATCCGCCTCGACCTGTCCTACGACGGCACCGGCTTCCACGGCTGGGCCAAGCAGGCCGGCGGCAAGCGGACCGTGCAGGGGGAGATCGAGGACGCCCTGCGCACGGTGACGCGGTCGAAGGAGACGTACGAGCTGACCGTGGCCGGGCGGACCGACGCCGGTGTGCACGCCCGGGGCCAGGTGGCGCATGTCGATCTGCCGGCCGAGCTGTGGGCGGAGCACCGGGAGAAGCTGCTGAAGCGGCTGGCCGGACGGCTGTCGAAGGACGTGCGGGTGTGGCGGCTCACCGAGGCGCCGGCCGGGTTCAACGCGCGGTTCTCGGCGGTCTGGCGGCGCTACGCCTACCGGGTCACCGACAACCCGGGCGGGGTGGACCCGCTGCTGCGCGGCCATGTGCTCTGGCACGACTGGCCCCTGGACGTGGCCGCCATGAACGAGGCCGCCCGGGCGCTCCTCGGGGAGCACGACTTCGCCGCCTACTGCAAGAAGCGGGAGGGGGCGACCACGATCCGCACGCTCCAGGAGCTGAGCCTGGTCCGCGGCGCCGACGGGGTCATCACCGCCACCGTCCGGGCGGACGCGTTCTGCCACAACATGGTGCGCTCGCTGATCGGCGCGCTGCTGTTCGTCGGGGACGGGCACCGGGGGCCGGAGTGGCCCGGGAAGGTGCTGGCCGCGGGGGTGCGGGACTCCGCCGTGCATGTCGTACGGCCGCACGGGCTGACGCTGGAGGAGGTCGGCTACCCCGCCGACGAGCTGCTCGCGGCCCGGAACCTGGAGGCCCGGCGCAAGCGGTCACTTCCCGGATCGCCGGGCTGCGAAACCTGTTAGTTACGTTCCACTTCGCGCATCTTAGGCCCCATGTGCCCACTTACCGGGCGTAACCCCCTTTATTGAATCTTACACGTTTCATATATCCCGGATACAGTTGCGCCCCTCGGCCAAAAGTTCGACAGGGGTGGCCGGGGTTGGCTGGGGGGTCGACGGGTCGGTTCGGCCCGGGGTTGGACAAACAGAATGACTTCAGTGGGTCCCGTGCGCGCCGGGGGGCGTCGCGCGGCACGCCAGAGCGGTGGGCGGCGACGGGCCGGACGTGGCGGTACGGCCGCGCTGGGCCTGCTGCCGCTCCCGCCGTCGGACCGGGAGAAGTACTCCTACGCGCACCGGCACCTGTGGATCCTGACGATCAGCTCGCTGGTCAGCTTCTGCTGTCTGGTGCTGAGCCAGTTCAAGCTGGCGCAGTCCACGCCGGTGCTGTGGATCTACACGCCGCTGCTGGTGTTCACGGTCGTCTACTACCTGGTGTCGTTGCGGGTGAACGGCTTCACCCGGGACTTCGACATCGCCCGGCACCGGCAACTGGTGCAGAGCTGGCGGCCCGAGGTCTACCCGACCGTCGACGTCTTCCTGCCGGTGTGCGGGGAGCCCATCGAGGTGCTGCACAACACCTGGCGGCATGTGCGGGCGATGGCCGACCGCTACCCCGGGGTCTGCGTGCCGTTCGTGCTCGACGACGGCGCGAGCCCGGAGCTGGCGGCGATGGCCCGGGACTTCGGGTTCCGCTACGGCACCCGGGAGAACCGGGGCTGGTTCAAGAAGGCCGGCAATCTGCACTTCGGCTTCGGCCGGTCCGACGGCCAGTTCATCCTCATCCTGGACGCGGACTTCACTCCGCGCGCCGATCTGCTGGAGGAACTGCTGCCGTACATGGACGACGATCCGCGGATCGGCATCGTCCAGTCCCCGCAGTACTTCCGGGTGCTCGACTCGCAGAACTGGATCGAGCGCGGGGCGGGCGCGGTGCAGGAGCTGTTCTACCGCTCCGTGCAGGTGTCCCGGCAGGGCAGCGACGGCGCCATCTGCGTGGGTTCCTGCGCGATCTACCGGCGGGCGGCGCTGGAGACCAACGGCGGCACCACGCTGATCGAGCACTCCGAGGACGTGCACACCGGGTTCGATCTGCGCGGGCTCGGCTGGGACCTGCGGTATGTGCCGGTCGCGGTGTCCACCGGGGTGTGCCCGGACAGCGCGGGCGCCTTCTTCAACCAGCAGTACCGCTGGTGCTCGGGCTCGATGAGCCTGCTCGGCAGCCGGAAGTTCTGGCAGCGCGAGATCAGGTTCTCCAGCCGCCTGTGCTACATGTCCGGGTTCTTCTACTACATCCACACCGCGCTGTTCACCTTCGCGGCCCCGGTCATCCCGATCGTGCTGCTGCTGATGATGCCGGAGAAGCTCAAGGTCGAGCATCTGCTCCTGGTGCTGCCCAGCATCCTCTACACCACGATCATCTTCCCGATGTGGCACCGCTCGCCGTACCGCCTGGAGGCCTGGGCGGCCCGCATGATGTACGGCTGGGCGCATGTCTTCGCCATCTGGGACATCCTGCGCAAGAACCGCATGGGCTGGCAGCCGACCGGCTCCTCCGGCGCCAAGAAGAACAAGACCCGGCGCTTCTGGATCGGGATGTGGGCGTGGAGCGGCGGCACGGCGCTGATCTGGGTCACCGCCGCGGTGTACCGGACGTTCACCATGAACGCCCCGGACTTCGCCCTGATCCTGTCCTCCGGGCTGTTCTACGCGCTGGTCGTGGGCCGGGTGCTGGTGCAGCCGCGCGCGGGGGCGGAGGTCGTCTGATGCCTCTGAAGGAACGATTCCGCATGGTCGTTCTGGCTCTGGCCTGCTGCCTGGCCGGCGCCCTCGCGCTCGGCGGCTGCTCGCTGCTGGGCGACGACGACGGCGGTTCCCCCGGGTCCGGCGGCCACGCCGCGGCCTCGCACCCGGCCAAGGGCACCGGCAAGGACATCCCCTACGACGTCACGCCCCTGCTGAAGCCGGCGAAGAAGTACTTCGGGGTGGCCGTGCCGGGCGCCCCGACCTCGATGAAGAACGTGGACGCGTACACGAAGAGGGTGGGCAAGCAGCCGAACCTCGTCGAGTACTACGCCGGCTGGGGCGACGGCTTCGACGCCACCGGGGTGCGCAACGCCTGGGCCGAGGGCGCCCTGACGCTGATGTCCTGGGAGCCCTTCGACACGCCGGTCGCCGACATCGCCGCGGGCAAGTCCGACCCGTACATCAAGGAGTACGCGGCGGCGGTCCGCGGACTGAACCTGCCCGTGGTGATCGACTTCGCGGACGAGTTCAACGGGCACTGGGAGAAGTGGGGCACGAACGACGTGACCCCGGCCCAGTACGTGGCCGCCTGGCGGCACATCCACCAGACCTTCGTCGACACCGGCGCCACCAACGTCATCTGGGCCTGGTCGCCCAACATCGTCAACCCGGTCCGGGACGTGCGGCTCGCGCCGTACTACCCGGGCGACGCCTATGTCGACTGGGTGGGCCTGATCGGCTACTTCACCACCGGTGAGGACAACGCCTTCGACAGCGTCTTCGGGCCCACCCGCGACCAGATCCGCACCTTCACCAAGAAGCCGATGCTGCTGCTGGAGACCGCCGCCATGCCCGGCGAGCGGCGCCGTGCCGACGTCCGCCGGCTGTACGCGGGCGTCACGGCGGACGACGACATGCTCGGGTTCGTCTGGTTCAACCACAAGAAGCGCGCCGACTGGCGGCTGGAGGCGAGCCCGCTGGCGCTGAAGGAGTTCAAGCGCCTGGCCGCCGACCCCCGGTTCGGCTTCGACGTACGGAAGCCGTCATGACCTCCCGACCCGAGCACTACACACCCCAGCCGTACGACCCGTACGCCGAGGAGGAGCCGCGGGGCGGCTGGTTCAACTCCGACGGCTACGTCCCGCGCCAGCCGCAGGGCTACGACCTGATCCAGGGCTACGACGTCCCTCAGGGGTACGACACGCCTCAGGGGTACGACACGCCCCAGGGCCACGGCGTACCCCAAGGCCACGGCGTACCCCAGGGGGACGTCCCCCAGGGGTACGACTACGACCCCCGGACCTACCCGTACCAGCAGGCCGACCCGTACCAGCAGGCCGACGACCAGCCGACGTACGCCCTGCGGACGGTGGCGGAGCCGGCCGCGCCGGCCGAGCCCGGGTACCACGTGCCGCAGACCCCCGAGGTCGGCTGGGACATGGCCGCGAGCCGCCGGCGGGCCTGGGTCAGCCGGGCCGTGCTGCTGTTCGTCCTGGCCGTCCAGGCGGTGCTCTCGCTGCGCCTGTCCAACACGGCGTTCCAGGACGAGGCCCTGTACCTGGCGGCCGGCCACGCCGAGCTGGCGCATCTGCTGCACGGCACACCGCTGCCGATCAACTACGCGGCGTACTTCTCCGGCTCGCCGCAGCTGTACCCGGTGCTCGCGGCGGCCGTGGACGACCGCTTCGGGCTCACCGGCGCCCGGCTGCTGAGCCTGGCCTTCATGCTGGGCACCACCACGCTGCTGTACTCCTTCACCCGGCGGCTGTTCAACGAGCGGGCCGCGCTGGCCGGCGCGGCGCTCTTCGCCGTCGTGCAGTCCACCGTCGTCATGGGGTACTTCGCCACCTACGACGCCGCCGCGGTGTTCCTGCTGGCCCTGGCCACCTGGATCGTGGTCCGCACCGACCGGGCACCGGTGGCCGCCGTGCTGCTGGCCGCGCCCGTCGCCGTCCTCGCCGTCGGTGTGAAGTACGCCGCCGCCCTCTATCTGCCGACCATCGTGGTGCTCGCGCTGCTCACCGGCTGGCCGCACAAGGGCAGCAGGGCGTTCGTACGGATGCTGCTGCTCGCGCTCGGCATCGGCGCCCTCCTGGGGGCCGGCATGTACACCACCGACCTGCTCGCCGGTGTGCGGCAGACCACCACCGACCGCGCCCACGGCTCCGACAGCACCGCCTTCCTGCTCCAGCGGTCGGCCGAGTGGGGCGGGCTGATGTTCCTCACCGCCGTCGGCGGTGCCGTCTCCTATGTCCGGCGCAGCCGGATGAACGAGTCGCCGGCCGCCCAGCGGCTCGGCAACCCCGGCTGGCGCTGGCGGGCGCTGCTCGGCCTCGTACTGTGCGGCACCGCCCTGCTCGCGCCCGCGTACCAGGTGCACCTGGGGACCGTGGTCTCGCTCTTCAAGCACGTCGGCTTCGGCCTGCTCTTCGCCGCGCCGATGGCCGGTGTGGGCGTGACCCGGCTGATCGGCGCCCACTTCCGCTACCCCCAGCTCGGCATCATGGTGTGGACGGCGACCCTGTGCCTCGGCATCTCGCAGGCGGACTGGCGCTACGGCGTCTGGCCCGACTCCTCGAAGATGATCCAGGTCATCGACTCCCATGTGGACCGCGAGGGCCGCTATCTGGCCTCGACGCCCGAGGTACCCGTGTACTACCTGCGCCAGAAGACCAGCCACCGGCAGTGGCAGGGCGTCTTCGCCCTGGAGTACACGGACAAGAAGGGCGCGTACCACTCCGGTGACACGGCCTACCGGGCCGCGCTGCGCGACGGCGAGTTCGACCTGATCGTCCTGGACGGGCTCACCAACCCCCGGGTGGACGCCGTCGTCGCGGACGCCGTCAAGGGCAACCCGCACTACCGGATGCTCGCGGACCTTCCCTTCCGCAACTCCAGCGGGACCGGGCACTACCGCATCTGGATCAAGACCTCCTGACGCATCAGCCGGGCAGGACCTGAAGCAAGAAAGGCCGTTCTCTTGCGGCTCACCGTCATCGGCACCGGCTATCTCGGTGCCACCCATGCCGCCTGCATGGCGGAGCTGGGCCACGAGGTGCTCGGCGTCGACGTCGACCCGGACAAGGTCGCCGCGCTCGGCGCCGGCCGGGTGCCCTTCCACGAGCCGGGCCTGGCCGAACTGATCGCACGGCACACCGCGAGCGGCCGGCTGCGCTTCACCACGTCCTACGCGGAGGCCGGCGCGTTCGGCGAGGTCCACTTCGTGTGCGTCGGCACCCCGCAGCGCGGGGACTCCGGCGCCGCCGACCTGACCCACGTCGACGCGGCCTTCGCCGCCCTGGCCGCGCACACGGCGCCGGACGCGCTGCTCGTGGGCAAGTCGACCGTGCCGGTCGGCACGGCGCAGCGGCTGGCGGCGACGCACCGCGCCGAGATCGCCTGGAACCCGGAGTTCCTGCGCGAGGGCTTCGCGGTCGAGGACACGCTGCGGCCGGACCGGCTGGTGTTCGGCGTGGCGACGGACCGGGCCGAATCGATCCTGCGCGCCGTGTACGCCCCGGTCCTCGCCGCCGGCACGCCGCTCGTCACCGCCGACTTCCCGACCGCCGAACTGGTCAAGACGGCCGCCAACGCCTTCCTCGCCACCAAGATCTCCTTCATCAACGCGATGGCCGAGGTCTGCGAGGCGGCGGGCGGCGATGTGGGCACCCTCGCCGAGGCACTCGGCCACGACGACCGGATCGGACCGAAGTTCCTGCGCGCCGGGATCGGCTTCGGCGGCGGCTGCCTGCCCAAGGACATCCGCGCCTTCGCGCACCGCGCCGGCGAGCTGGGCGTCTCCCTGGCCTTCCTGCGCGAGGTGGACGCGATCAACATGCGGCGCCGGGACCGGGTGGTGGAGCTGGCCCGCGAGAGCTGCGGCGGCTCCGTGCTCGGCGCCCGGGTCGCCGTCCTCGGCGCCGCCTTCAAGCCCGGCTCCGACGACATCCGCGACTCCCCCGCGCTGGGCGTGGCGGCCCGGCTGCGCCTGGAGGGCGCCGACGTCACCGTCTACGACCCCGAGGCCATGGACAACGCCCGCAAGGCGTTCCCGCTGCTCGGGTACGCCCTGACGGCCGAGGACGCGCTGCGCGGGGCCGATCTGGTGCTGCATCTGACCGAGTGGCCGCAGTTCCGGGAGATCGACCCGGAGCGGGCCGGAGCGCTGGTGGCCCGGCCGCGGATCGTGGACGGACGGGGAGTGCTCGACGCGGACCGCTGGGCCGCGGCGGGCTGGCGATTGCGGGCGCCGGGCCGGCCGGCGCCCGCGGGGGAGGGGAAGTGATGGCGCACAGCGAGCCGCGGATCACCGTGGTGATGCCGACGTACAACGAGGCGGCGAACCTGCCGGGCATGGCGGAGGCCGTGCTCGGGCTGCCGCTCGACGGGCTGCATCTGAAGATCGTCGATGACTCCAGCCCGGACGGCACCGGGCGGCTCGCCGAGGAACTGGCCGAGAAGTACAACGGCGACGGCCGGTCCCGGATGAGCGTGCTGCACCGCACCGAGAAGGACGGGCTGGGCCGGGCGTACACGGCCGGGATGTCCGCCGCGCTGGCGGAGGGCGCCGGGTACGTCGTCCAGATGGACGCCGACGGCAGCCACCCGGTGGAGGCCGTGCCCCGGATGCTGCGGGCGGCCCTGGACTCGGGCGCCGGCCTCGTGGTCGGCAGCCGGTACGTCGAGGGCGGCTCCCTGGCCGACGAGTGGGCCGCGCACCGCGTGCTGCTGTCCCGGTTCGCCAACCGGTACGCCCGCGCCGTCCTCGGCACCGACATCCAGGACATCACGGCGGGCTTCAACCTGTGGTCCGCCCCGACCCTGCGGGACGTGGACCTGGCCTCCCTGGACAGCGCCGGCTACAGCTTCCAGGTGGAGCTGAAGTACAAGGCCGTACGGGCCGGGCATACGGCCGTGGAGGTCCCGATCCGCTTCGCCGAGCGCACCGAGGGTGTCTCCAAGATGACGCTGCGCACCCAGCTGGAGTCGGCCGTGGTGCCGCTGCGGCTGCGGCTGAAGCGCCGCTAGCCGCGGCATCCGGCCGCCGGCGCTACCGGTTGGCGGCGGCCGAGGCCTGGGCCTGTCCGCGGCGGTGGATCTGGTTCACGGTGAACTGGGCCAGGTCGTTGCCTACGGCGAACGCGTCCGTGCTCTTGTCGGTGACGTCCTTGCCGTCGGTGAAGCCGCCGGTGGTGAAGTAGGCGTAGCGGCCGTAGGCGTTCGTGGTGGTGCGGCAGACCGCGGCGTCGCAGAACGGCTTGATGCCCTTGCCGGACAGCGCCCGCACGAGGTTCTTCTTGCCGACCGCCTGGGCCTTGACCTTCGCGGCCTGTGCCGCGTCGTCGAAGACCGCCACACCGACGGTGACCGCGATGTCGCCCTTGGCGTCGGCGTAGCTCACCCGGATCAGCCGGGTGCAGCCGTTGGCGGTGAGGATCGACGGCAGGGTGCCGCCGGTCGCGGAGGCGCACTTCGAGGTGTCGGCCGTGTCGCCCTTCTTGTACACGGCGTCGCCCATGGTCAGCTGCTTGCCCGGGAAGAGGGTGTCGGCGCTGAGCGGGGCGGTGTCCTTCTTGGCGCTGGAGATGAAGTCCTTGGGGTCCAGCGGCGGCGGGGCGCTGGTCGGCGCGAAGGACGGCGTCGCGCTGCCGGAGCCCAGGGAGCCGCTCGCGGGCAGACTGCTCGGCCCGGCCTGGGGGTCGCCGCCGTTCGCGGAGACGACGGCCATGGCGACCGCGGTGCCTATCGCGGCCGTGGCCAGGACGCCGCCCGCTATGAACAGCAGCTTGCGGCGTTTGTTGCGCGTCTCCGAGGCCTCGGCGAGCGCGGCCCAGTCCGGGGTCCCGTCGTCGGGTCCGTCGTTCCACGGCTGCTGGGAATGCGGTTTCCAGGGATCCCACTGAGACTGGGGTCCCCCCTGCCCGTAACTCATGGGGCGCATCTTAGACGGGGGGCCGGGGGTGCGGGGTCCGCATGTCGGCCTGCCTCGTTTTGACCCGTCCCGGGGCTGCCAGGTAATCTGCTTCTTCGTTGTGTATTGGCTTGCTCATTCTCACGGGACGGGCCCTTACACCGGTCCACCGGGCCGATGACCAGCGATCAGCACGCGGTTTGCGTCACCGCGGTGCGGTCTAGGCTGTCGTGATCGTTTCGGTGACCTGTTCAGGACCATTCACTCGAAGCGAAGGCTACGAACCGTGCGTACGTACAGCCCCAAGCCCGGCGATGTGACGCGCCAGTGGCACGTCATCGACGCCCAGGACGTTGTCCTGGGCCGTCTCGCCACCACCGCAGCGACCCTTCTCCGCGGCAAGCACAAGCCGATCTACGCGCCGCACGTCGACGCTGGTGACTTCGTCATCATCATCAACGCCGACAAGGTGCACCTGTCCGGCAACAAGCGGACCCAGAAGATGGCGTACCGCCACTCCGGCTACCCGGGTGGTCTGCGCTCGGTCCGTTACGACGAGCTGCTCGACAAGAACCCCGAGAAGGCCGTCGAGAAGGCCGTCAAGGGCATGCTCCCCAAGAACTCCCTGGGCCGTCAGATGCTCTCGAAGCTGAAGGTCTACAAGGGTGACCAGCACCCGCACGCTGCCCAGCAGCCGGTGCCTTTCGAGATCACCCAGGTCGCGCAGTAAGTCCGGCCACCCCCTAAGACTGAAGAGAATCTGAGGAGAACCGTGGCCGAGACCACTGCCGAGCAGCCGATCGAAGAGATCGACATCGAGAGCTACACCACCGAGTCCGAGGTCCCCGTCGAGGGCGAGTACACCTCGGAGTCGATGGCTTCCCGCTTCGGCGAGCCCCAGCCGGCCGCCGGCCTGGGCCGCCGCAAGAACGCCATCGCCCGTGTCCGGATCGTCCCGGGCACCGGCAAGTGGAAGATCAACGGTCGCACCCTCGAGGACTACTTCCCGAACAAGGTGCACCAGCAGGAAGTCAACGAGCCGTTCAAGGTCCTGGAGCTCGAGGGCCGTTACGACGTCATCGCCCGCATCGCCGGTGGCGGTGTCTCCGGCCAGGCCGGTGCGCTCCGTCTCGGTGTCGCCCGCGCGCTGAACGAGGCCGACGTCGACAACAACCGCGGCCCGCTGAAGAAGGCCGGCTTCCTCAAGCGCGACGACCGTGCGGTCGAGCGCAAGAAGGCCGGTCTGAAGAAGGCCCGTAAGGCCCCGCAGTACAGCAAGCGCTAAACAGCAGCTGCCTGCTCGTACTCCGAACGCCCCGGCGGCACGCCACATGTGCCACCGGGGCGTTCGTTTATCCCGGCCAAGGGCGTATAACGACACAAGACGCTCAAAGGCTGGTGTGATCGGATGACCAGGCGTCTGCCACCATGCAAGGCAGCAAGGACGCTTCCTCAGGAGGACAAGTGGGACGACTCTTCGGTACGGACGGCGTGCGCGGTGTAGCCAACGCGGATCTGACGGCCGAGATGGCGCTCGCCCTCTCCGTGGCCGCGGCGCACGTGCTGGCCGAGGCGGGCACCTTCGAGGGCCACAGGCCGACGGCGGTGGTCGGCCGGGACCCGCGTGCGTCCGGGGAGTTCCTGGAGGCCGCGGTCGTGGCCGGGCTGGCCAGCGCGGGTGTGGACGTCCTGCGTGTCGGCGTGCTGCCGACGCCCGCCGTGGCGCATCTGACCGGCGCGCTCGGCGCCGATCTCGGTGTGATGCTCTCCGCCAGCCACAACGCCATGCCGGACAACGGCATCAAGTTCTTCGCCCGCGGCGGCCACAAGCTCGCCGACGAGCTGGAGGACCGGATCGAGTCGGTCTACGAGTCCCACCGGCACGGCGAGCCCTGGGTGCGCCCGACGGGCGCCGGGGTCGGCCGGGTGCGGTCGTACGACGAGGGCTTCGAGCAGTACGTCGCCCACCTGCTGTCGGTGCTCCCCAACCGGCTCGACGGTCTGAAGATCGTCCTGGACGAAGCACACGGCGCGGCCTCGGGGGTCTCGCCGGAGGTGTTCAGCCGGGCGGGCGCCCAGATCGTCACGATCGGCGCCGAGCCGGACGGCCTCAACATCAACGACGGCTGCGGCTCGACCCACTTGGATCAGCTCAAGGCCGCCGTCCTCGCGCACGGCGCGGACTTCGGCATCGCGCACGACGGTGACGCCGACCGCTGCCTCGCCGTGGACCACACCGGCGACGAGGTCGACGGCGACCAGATCCTCTCCGTGCTCGCGCTGGCGATGCGGGAGCGCTCCGAGCTGCGGTCCGACACGGTCGTCGCCACCGTGATGTCCAACCTGGGCTTCAAGCTCGCGATGGAGCGCGCGGGCATCCGGCTGGTGCAGACCGGCGTCGGAGACCGGTACGTCCTGGAGGAGATGAAGCAGCACGGCTACGCCCTCGGCGGCGAGCAGTCCGGGCATGTCATCATCCTCGACCACGCCACCACCGGCGACGGCACGCTGACCGGCCTGCTGCTGGCGGCGCGGGTCGCGGAGACCGGCCGCAGCCTGCGGGACCTGGCCTCGGTCATGGAGCGGCTGCCGCAGGTCCTCATCAATGTCCCGGACGTGGACAGGTCGCGGGTGAAGACGTCGGCGGATCTCGCCGCCGCGGTCGCCGAGGCCGAGCGGGAGCTCGGTGAGACGGGCCGGGTGCTGCTGCGGCCCTCCGGTACCGAGCCGCTGGTGCGGGTGATGGTCGAGGCGGCCGACATCGAGCAGGCGCGGTCGGTGGCCGGGCTGCTGGCCGACGCGGTGAAGTCGGCGCTGGGCTAGCGCGCGTCCCGGCGTTCCCGCTGCCTGGCCCAGAGCCACTTCTGGGCCAGCAGGGTGCAGGTGCCCGCCAGCACGATGCCCAGCAGGTTCAGCAGGAGCTGGTACGTCGAGCCGGCCGTCTGTCCCGTGTCGCCGTAGGCCAGGGCCACGGCCGCGTTGGCGGCGGCCGGGACCGTGGTGACGGAGATGGCCACGCCCACCAGGGCGCCCGACTTGGCGGAGGTCAGGGACAGGGTGCCGGCGATGCCGGCCAGGACCGCCACGATGAACGAGAACGCGTCGGGGGCGTAGACGAACGCCGTGTTGGGACGCTTGCCCTCCAGATCCGCCCGGTGGAAGAGATCGATGGCGTCCATGAACACGGTGAAGCCGACCGTCACCGCCATCGCCACCGCGAAGCCCACGATCAGCGCGATCATGGAGCGCAGCGCGAGCCGGGGGCGGCGCCGCACCAGGGCCGTGCTGAACCCGGCCAGCGGGCCGAACTCCGGGCCCACCGCCATCGCGCCGACGATCAGGACCGCGTTGTCGAGGACCACACCGCAGGCCGCGATCATCGTGGCCAGCGTGATGAAGGCGACGTAGGTGATCGAGAGGGTCGACTCCTCGTGGGTCGCCTCGGTCAGGCCCTCCCAGAGCACCGCGTCCGCGCCCTCGCCGGGCGCCTCCGCCTCGGCCTTGTCGGCCCGCCGGGACAGTGAGAGGTCGATGTCCTCCACGGCGATCGAGCCGGTCTCGTCGAGCCCCAACCGGCGCAGTCCGGCGATGAGTTCGTCCCCCGCCTCGCGCGCCACGTCGCACATGACGACGTCCCCCACGGGGTTGCGGGCGGCCGTCGGCAGGACGACGAGATGGGCGGTGCCGACCGTTCTCTCGATCAGCCGCACCGCCTCGTCCGTCTTCTCGGCGGGAGTGATCAGGCGCAGATGGAGCATGACGCCTTTTTAACAGGCGCCCCCGCACACGTCACAGCTTGCGCAGCCTCAGCCGCTGGACCTTGTGGTCCGGGCCCTTGCGCAGGATGAGGGTGGCGCGGCCCCGGGTGGGGGCGATGTTCTCCACCAGATTGGGCTTGTTGATGGTCCGCCAGAGGGTGCGGGCGTAGTCGAGCGCCTCCTCCTCGGAGACCTGGGTGTACTTGCGGAAGTACGAGTCGGTCTTCTGGAAGGCGGTCTGGCGCAGCTTCTTGAAGCGGTTGAGGTACCAGCGCTCGATGTCCTCGCCGCTCGCGTCGACGTACACGCTGAAGTCGAAGTAGTCGGCGAGACCGACCCGGGTGCGGCCGTCCTTGCCGGGCAGGGCGGGCTGGAGGACGTTCAGGCCCTCGACGATCAGGATGTCGGGGCGGCGGACGGTGAGCCGCTGGTCGGGGACGATGTCGTAGATGAGGTGGGAGTAGACGGGGGCCGTCACCTCGCCCTTGCCGGCCTTGATGTCGGCGACGAAACGGGTCAGGGCCCGGCGGTCGTAGGACTCGGGGAATCCCTTGCGCGACATCAGGCCGCGGGCCTCCAGCTCCCGGGTGGGCAGCAGGAAGCCGTCGGTGGTGACCAGTTCCACGCGCGGGTGCTCGGGCCAGCGCGAGAGCAGGGCCTGCAGCAGGCGGGCCACGGTGGACTTGCCCACGGCCACGGAGCCGGCGACGCCTATCACGAACGGGGTGCCGGACTGGGAGCCCTTCTCCCCGAGGAACGTGTTCAGCGCCCCTCTGAGTCCGTCCGTGGCGCCGACGTAGAGGTTGAGGAGCCGGGAGAGCGGGAGGTAGATGTCCCGCACCTCGTCGAGGTCGATGACATCGCCGAGGCCGCGGAGCTTCTCCACCTCCTCGGCGGTGAGCGGCAGCGGAGTCTTGTCGCGCAGCGCGCTCCACTCGGCGCGGGTGAGGTCGACGTAGGGAGTCGCCTCCGGCCTGTGCCGGTGGGCGCTCCGGGGCATCGAGGAGACCGGTGAGATCACAGTCCATTGTTAACGGAGTTTGAACGGGACGGCGGGGTGGGGTGCGTCACGTGGCGGCGCGGACCGCGGTCGCGGGCGTACTCACCCCGCCTGTCGCCGACTTCCGTCCCGGCGCCGGGCTGTGCCGGCGCCTCCGGACGGCCGGCATGCGGGGGAAGTAGTCTGAGGGCTCTGCCGATACGGACGGGCGAAGCGGCGGCTCCCGGGGCCCGGTGAGCCGGGGGTGATTTCCGATTCCGGGCACGCGGCGCCCGTTTCCGGCGGCTCCCGGCCCGTAGGCTGCGCCACATGTGCGGAATCGTGGGATACGTGGGGTCGCAGTCGGCGCTCGATGTCGTGATGGCCGGACTGAAGCGACTGGAGTACCGGGGGTACGACTCGGCGGGCGTCGCCGTGCTCGCGGACGGCGGGCTGGCGGCGGCGAAGAAGGCCGGGAAGCTGGTCAACCTGGAGAAGGCGCTGCTCGAACGGCCGCTGCCGGCGGGCTCGACCGGCATCGGGCACACCCGCTGGGCCACGCACGGCGGCCCCACGGACGCCAACGCCCATCCGCACCTGGACAACGCGGGCCGGGTCGCCGTCGTCCACAACGGCATCATCGAGAACTTCGCCGTGCTGCGCGCGGAACTGGCCGAGCGGGGACATGAACTGGGCTCCGAGACGGACACGGAGGTGGTCGCCCACCTGCTGGCCGAGGCGTACTCCTCCTGCGCGGACCTGGCCGAGTCCATGCGGCTGGTGTGCCGCCGCCTCGAGGGCGCGTTCACGCTGGTCGCCGTGCACGCCGACGAGCCGGACATGGTGGTCGGCGCCCGCCGGAACTCGCCGCTGGTGGTCGGCGTCGGGGAGGGCGAGGCGTTCCTGGCCTCCGACGTCGCCGCTTTCATCGCCCACACGCGCTCGGCGATCGAGCTGGGCCAGGACCAGGTGGTCGAGCTGCGCCGGGACGGCGTCACGGTGACCGGCTTCGACGGCCGCCCGGCCGAGGTCCGTTCGTTCCACGTGGACTGGGACGCCTCGGCGGCCGAGAAGGGCGGCTACGACTACTTCATGCTCAAGGAGATCGCCGAGCAGCCCAAGGCGGTCGCCGACACGCTGCTCGGGCGCATCGACCCGTCCGGCTCGCTCACCCTGGACGAGGTGCGGATCAGCCCCTCCGAGCTGCGCGAGATCGACAAGGTCGTCATCGTCGCCTGCGGTACGGCCTTCCACGCGGGCCTGATCGCCAAGTACGCCATCGAGCACTGGACCCGGATCCCGTGCGAGGTGGAGCTGGCGAGCGAGTTCCGCTACCGGGACCCGATCCTGGACGGCCGCTCGCTGGTGATCGCCATCTCCCAGTCCGGCGAGACCATGGACACCCTGATGGCGCTCAGGCACGCCCGTGAGCAGGGCTCCAAGGTGCTGGCGATCTGCAACACCAACGGCTCGACGATCCCCCGGGAGTCGGACGCGGTGCTGTACACGCACGCGGGCCCCGAGGTCGCCGTCGCCTCCACCAAGGCGTTCCTCACACAGCTGGTCGCCTGCTACCTGGTCGCCCTGTACCTGGGCCAGGTGCGCGGCACCAAGTGGGGCGACGAGATCCAGGCGGTGATCAAGGACCTGTCCCGGATCTCGGAGGCGGTCGAGCGGGTCCTGGAGACCATGGAGCCGGTGCGGGCGCTGGCGCGGACGCTGGCGGCGAAGAAGACGGTGCTGTTCCTCGGCCGGCACGTGGGCTACCCGGTGGCCCTCGAAGGCGCGCTGAAGCTGAAGGAACTGGCGTACATGCACGCCGAGGGCTTCGCCGCGGGCGAGCTGAAGCACGGCCCGATCGCGCTGATCGAGGACGACCTGCCCGTGGTGGTGGTCGTGCCGTCGCCGCGCGGCCGGTCCGTCCTGCACGACAAGATCGTCTCCAACATCCAGGAGATCCGGGCGCGGGGCGCGCGCACGATCGTGATCGCCGAGGAGGGCGACGAGGAGGTCGTCCCCTACGCCGACCACCTCGTCCGTATCCCGGCCACCCCCGTCCTGCTCCAGCCGCTGGTGGCCACCGTCCCGCTCCAGGTCTTCGCCTGCGAGCTGGCCACCGCCCGCGGCAACGAGGTGGACCAGCCGCGGAACCTGGCGAAGTCGGTCACGGTGGAGTAGGGCGGCGCGGGCCCGCTCAGTGCACGGAGAAGCCGCCGTCGACGAAGAGCGACTGGCCGGTGACATAGGCGGAGGCGCGGCCGGCCAGGAAGACGGCCGCGCCCGCGAAGTCCTCGGCGAGACCGTTGCGGCCCGTCAACGTGCGCGCGGCCAGCGCCGCCACCTTCTCCGGGTCGGACGACAGCCGCGCGTTGAGCGGGGTCATCACGAAGCCCGGCACGAGGGTGTTGCAGGTGACGCCGTACGGCGACCAGGCCTCGGCCTGCGAGCGGGCCAGCGACTCCAGCGCGCCCTTGGAGACGCCGTACGCGCCGCTCTGCACGAACGCCCGGTGCGCCTGCTGGGACGTGATGTGGATGATCCGGCCGAAGCCCCGCTCCGCCATGCCGGGCCCGAACCGCTGCCCCAGCAGGAAGGGCGCCTCCAGGTTCAGCGCCATGGTGGCGTCCCAGACGTCCTCGCCCAGCTCGTCCATCGGCGGCCGGAGGTTGACCCCGGCGCAGTTCACGAGGATGTCCGGCTCCCCGAACACCGCGGCGGCCTCCTCGGCCGCGGCGCGCACGCCCTCGCGCGTCCCCAGGTCGCCGGCGACCCAGGCCGCGCGGCAGCCGTCGGCCGTCAGTTCCGCCACGGTGTCGGCCAGTTCCGCCGGCCTGCGGGCCGTGATCACCACGCGCGCGCCGGCCCGGGCCAGCGCTCCCGCGACGGCCCGCCCGATACCGGAGCTTCCTCCGGTCACCAGGGCGACGCGATCGTCCAGCGAGAAGAGGTCGGAGAGATAGCCGTGTGACGAGGTCATGCCGGAAGCGTAGAGGGCGGACCGCCCGGCTCAATGGCGGGTCGCCGCTCGCCCGGGTCGTAGGGTGCTGGGCATGAGCATCATCGGGGTGGGCATCGACGTCGCCGAGATCGACCGGTTCCGGGCGTCCCTTGAGCGGACGCCGGGACTCGCCGACCGGTTGTTCGTGGAGCGGGAGCTGCTGCTGGCCAGCGGGGAGCGGCGCGGAATCGCCTCGCTCGCGGCCCGGTTCGCCGCCAAGGAGGCACTGGCGAAGGCGCTGGGGGCACCGCCCGGGCTGTCGTGGACCGATGCCGAGGTGTACGTGGAGGACAGCGGGCAGCCGCGGCTGCGGGTGAAGGGGACGGTGGCCGCGCGCGCCGCCGAGCTGGGCGTGCGGGCCTGGCACGTGTCGCTGAGCCATGACGCGGGCGTGGCCTCGGCCGTGGTGGTCGCCGAGGGCTGACGGGCGCGGCGGTCCGGGTGTGCCCGGTGCGCGTTCCGGGGCAGACTCGGTGGCATGCGTACTGCGTACAGCGTGGAGACGGTAAGGGCGGCCGAGCGGGCGCTGATGGCGGAACTGCCGGAGGGCGCGCTGATGCAGCGGGCCGTCGCCGGGCTGGCCGCCGCCTGCGCCGACCTGCTCGGGCGGGTGTACGGCAGCCGGGTGGTCCTGCTCGTCGGCAGCGGGGACAACGGCGGTGACGCCCTGTACGCGGGGGCCCGGCTGGCCCGGCGCGGCGCCGGGGTGTCGGCCGTCCTGCTGAACCCCGAACGGGCCCACGCCCAGGGCCTTGCCGCGCTCCGGCGGGCGGGCGGCGCGATCGTCTTGGCCGGTCACGCCGAGGAGCTGATCGCGCGGGCCGATCTGGTCATGGACGGCATCGTCGGGATCGGCGGCAAGGGCGGGCTGCGGCCGGACGCCGAGCGGCTCGCCGCGGTGGTGGCGCGGTCCCGGGCCGCCGTCGTGGCCGTGGACCTGCCCAGCGGCGTCGACGCGGACACCGGGGAGGTGCGGGGCGCCGCGCTCGCCGCCGACCTGACCGTCACCTTCGGCACCTACAAGCCCGGGCTGCTGGTGGATCCCGCGCGGGAGTACGCCGGGGTCGTACGGCTCGTCGACATCGGGCTGGCGCCGCCGGCCGCGGACGCCGAGCTGGAGTCCCTGCAACACGCCGACGTGGCCCGCCTGCTGCCGGTGCCGGCGGCGGAGAGCGACAAGTACCGCCGGGGCGTCGTCGGGATCGCCGCGGGGTCGGCGCGGTACCCGGGTGCGGCCGTGCTGGCGGTGTCCGGGGCGCTGCGCGGCGGGGCCGGGGCCGTCCGGTACGTCGGTCCGGCCGGGGACGCGGTCATCGCGCGCTTCCCCGAGACGCTCGTCTCCGACGCCGGGCCCGCGAAGGCCGGCCGGGTGCAGTCCTGGGTGGTCGGACCGGGGGCCGGGGACGACGCGGCGACCGTCGCCGAGGTGCTGGAGCGGGAGGTGCCCGTGCTGCTCGACGCGGACGGGCTGCGGCTGGCCGGCCGGGACGCGGTGCGGCGGCGCACGGCGCCCACGCTGCTGACCCCGCACGCGGGAGAGGCCGCCGCGCTGCTGGGCGTGGACCGCGAGGAGGTCGAGGGGGCCCGGCTCGCCGCGGTGCGGGAGCTGGCGGCGGTGTACCGGGCGACGGTGCTGCTGAAGGGCTCGACGACGCTGATCGCCGATGCCGGCGGCGGGGCCGTACGGGTGAACTCCACGGGCACGCCGTGGCTGGCCACCGCGGGGAGCGGCGACGTGCTGTCCGGGCTCGCCGGGTCCCTGCTGGCGGCGGGGCTCGCGGCGGTGGACGCGGGGAGCGCGGCCGCCTATCTGCACGGCCTCGCGGGCCGGTTCGCGGCCGAGGGGGCGCCGGCGGGCGCCCACGACATCGCGTCCCGGATCCCGGAGGCGTGGCGGGACGTACGGGGGTGAGCGCGGCGGTGTCCGGGCGGGGGTGAGCGGTCCCGGAGGCGGGCCGCGTCACCGGTCCGGCCGCACCGCGGTGACCCGGAGGATCCCGGGGCGGTTACCGCTTCGGCCAGTCCCACCGGACGAGGAGTGAGCGATGCGTCCAAGCTTCGGCAGAGTCCCGGCCGGGGGGCCGGGGAACGCGGGGGGTGAGCATGGCGTACACGCGTAAGAACGTCCGCGCCCTCAAGCGCGGCGAGCGGCGGCGGTTCGTCGACGCCCTGCTGGAGGTCAAACGCCGCGGCGAGTACGACGAGTTCGTGCGCACGCACATCGCGCACTACGCCCCCGACGGCGAACACCAGCTGCGCTCCGCCCATATGGCACCCTCCTTCCTGCCCTGGCACCGCAAGTTCCTGCTGGAGCTGGAACGGGCGCTGCGCCGGGTGGACGGCTCGGTGACGGTGCCGTACTGGGACTGGACCCGGGACCGCGCGATCGACGCCCTGCCGTGGACCGACGACCTCCTCGGCGGCAACGGACGGCGCTCGGACCGGCAGGTGATGAACGGACCGTTCGCCTACCGGGAGGGCCGCTGGAAGATCACCGACGGGGTCACCGAGGTGCCCTACCTCACCCGTGACCTCGGCCGCGCCCGCCACCCCGTCCGCCTGTCGACCGCACGCGACCTGGAGTCGGCGCTGGCCGACCCGGTCTACGACTCGCCGCCCTGGGACTCGACGGTCACCCGGGGATTCCGCAACAAGCTGGAGGGGTGGGGGACCGGGCCCGGCCGCTCCGCCTGGCGCAACCACAACCGGGTGCACCAGTGGGTCGGCGGGGTGATGGTCGGCGGCGCCTCCGTCAACGACCCCGCCTTCTGGCTCGTGCACGCCTTCGTCGACCTGCAGTGGACCCGCTGGCAGCTGCGGCACCCCGGCCACCGCTACCTGCCCGCCGAGCCCCCCGGCAGGGGCGACGCCCAGCACGGCCGGATCGTTGCCCGGCACGAGAGGCTGCCGCCGTGGGACGTCACACCGGCCGCACTGGAGGATTTGAGCGGTATCTATCGGTATGTATGAGGGCGGGGGCGCCTCCTGGTGAACGGCCGTTCGGTCGAGCGCCGTTGGAGAATCGCTTCGCCGTTCGAGGTGTCACACGTCCCACTGAAAAGCCGACGACACAGGGGCCATCGCACGCACACGGCCTCCCCTCCAACAAGCTGGTGTCTTCTGCGAAGGAGGCGCCACTGTGCGAATTTCCGACATTCAGCGCTGTGAGGCCCGGCCCGGACGGCTCGTCGAGTGGCGGTACAGCGAGGCGACCATCGCGGCCGCGGCGGTGCGGCCGCCGGATCCGCGCCCGCCGGCGTACATCCAGGAGTCGCACATCAGGACGGCGCGGTCGGTGCGCGAGGACGGACTGTTCGTGCCGACCTGGATCGGCGCCGCGTTCGACCTGCCGGGCCCGGCCGATCTCGACGCCCTGGAACGGGCGTTGCGCGACTGGACGCTGCGGCACGAGACGCTGCGCAGCGGCTTCAGGTGGTCGGGCGAGGACATGCACCGGTTCACGCTCGACGAGAGCGATGTGTCGCTGCACCGCGAGGTGATCGGCGACTTCACCGACGCGGACGCCCTGGTCCGGTATCTGCAGGACCGGTTCGACGTCGCCGCGGACGCGCTGGGCTGGCCGAACCTCATCTACACGGCGGTCGTCCGCGACGACTCCACCAGCGTGTACATGGCCTTCGACCACACCAACGTCGACGCCTACTCCCTCCAGCGCATCCCGGACGAGATCCAGGAGCTGTACACCGGAGGCGGCACCGGACGGCCCGCCGCCGGTGCGCCCGTGGGGAGTTACGTCGACTTCTGCGAGCTGGAGCGGGCGAACGCGGACGGGATCGACGACACCCACACGATCGTCGCGCGCTGGCGGGAGTTCATCGGCCGGTGCGACGGGCGGCTGCCGGAGTTCCCGGTCGACCTCGGCCTGCGGCCCGGCGGTGTGCTGCCCGCCCAGAAGCTGGTGTGCGAGCCGCTCGTCGACGCGGAGGCGGCCGCCGCGTTCGAGGCGTACTGCCGGCCCTACGGCGGCAGCCTGGTGGGCATCCTGGCCGCGACCAGCCTGATCGTCCACGAGATGGGCGGGGAGCCGGTCTACCGCACGGTCGTGCCGTTCCACACCCGGCTGAAGTCCGCCTGGTCGGACTCCGTCGGCTGGTACGTCGGCGGCGCACCGATCGAGGTACCCGCGGCACGGGACTTCGAGGGCGCGCTCGACACGGTCCGTGCCGAGCTGCGGGCCAACCGGGCGCTGGCGCGGATCCCGCTCGCGCGCGTACTGCGCCTGCTCGGCGCGGACTTCCGCCCCACCTCGCCCGACATGTACTCGATCATCTCGTACGTCGACGCCCGCCCGACTCCCGGCTCGGCCCGCTGGACCGAGAGCAAGACGTACGGCCTGCTCCGGGTCTCGTACGGCGACCAGGTGTGCGCCTGGGTCAGCAGGCTGCACGAGGGGCTGTGGTTCGCCTGCCGCTACCCGGACACCGACGTCGCCTACAAGGCCGTGCGGCAGTACGCCGAGGGGCTGCGCGACCTGATCCTCTCCGTGCCCGCCGGCGGTGACCGCCTGCGCGTCGCGGAATTGGCGTACACCTGACACAACTCAGCATCTTTTCAACGGCGTTGGCGCACCCGTCCCGTCAATCGGCGTCCGCCCGGCGCCGTTGTGGAAAGCGCCTCTCCGCTACTGATAGTGTCTGCTCCGTCACGGTAGGCAATCAGTCTCGATGTACAAGCACAGATCCGAGGGTTCCATGCGCAAGCTTCAGCAGGTCGTGCTCGCAGCAGTGGCGGCCAGTGGCCTGGCCGCCGTCGGCGCCGGCACCGCCACCGCCGACGGCGGGCCGCACGTGTCCGACCTCTACCGCCCCGTCCAGGAGTGCAGTCCGCAGACGGTGGCCGAGAGCGACATCCCGGTCGGCGTGCTCGGTATCGCCGGCACCCTGGACACCACCTGCGGCCAGTACAACAACGCCTTCACCGGCGGCTGAGTCCGGCGGCCCCCTCGTGCGCGACGCCCGGCGCGGGACCCTTCGGAGCCAGCACCCGGAGGGTCTTCGCTGTTCGGCCGGTTGTCCGACTGTCCAAGCCGGAGCCCGGGACGCCCGGGCGCTCCTCCCAAGGAAGGCGCATCACATGTTCAGCAGCAAGAAGATCGCGGTCGTCTCGGCGCTCGTCGGCGGCCTCGCCGTGATCTGCACCGGCATCACCCAGGCGCAGGCCGCGGCAGGCCCGGGGAGCTGTGCGCGCGACCTCCTGGGCGGCATCAGCTGCACCCAGCGGATCAAGGGCGAGTTCCCCGACGACGCCGCCCTCGTCCACCAGGAGACCTGCAAGCCGGTGGAGCGCCTGACGCTCCCCGCCGCCCTGGGCGGCGGACAGACCCGGTTCGGGCCCGAGATCACCTGCAACCCGGAGACCGTGGGCGTGGCCCCGGAGAGCGCTGTCGTGCCGGAGGCGACCGGCGGGCAGCCGTAGCCCCCGGCTCGCACCCCCGGCGGCCGCCTCACCGCGCCGGCACGGCGGCAGGGATGACGCGACATGGGGAGTGTAGATCCTAAATCGCTACGCATTGTGTGTATATGCTCACATTGCGTAGTCAAGCCGGACTTTCTGTCCGGATACGAAAGGGTCGAACCATGCGTATGTTCCAGCGTGTTGCAGTGGTGGCGGCGGCGGTGGCGGGCATCTCCGCCTTCGGTGCCGGGATCGGTTTCGCCGGCGAGAACGACGCTCCGCCCGCGGTCGTCGCCGAGGCCAACTCGTCGGCCAACGCCGTGGCTGTCGGCGGCGCTTACTACGCTCCGCCGGAGGGCCAGCCGCAGGGCCAGCCGGAGGAGCAGAGGAACGGCGAGCCCGAGCAGGGTTACGGCGAGCACCAGTACGGCGAGGGCGAGTAAGGACGTACCGAGGGATCATCCTCTCGGTGTCGCCACGAGCTCATCGGCCTTTCTCGGAGGTCTGCCGAGTGAGCCTCTTGGCGAAGGCAGCCCGGACGCGCGGCAGTTCATCAGGGTGCGCGTCCGGGCTGCGGCACTCCCGCTGCCGGGCGCGGCCCACGCCGCCTCCGGCGCAGAACGACCTGTTTCACCTTCTCGGGCCCGGGCGCGCACCCGTCACATGACAGGTGCACCCGGGCCTCCGTTGTAAAGGAACGCAGCACATGCTCACTTACCGGAAGATCGCCACCGTGACGGGGCTCGTCGGAAGTCTCGCCGCGATCTGTGTCGGCGCCCAGGACGCGAGCGCGGCCGGACGCCCGGGCGACTGCACCGTCACCGCGCAGGGAGACACCGTCTGCATCCGCAAGACCGAGACCCGCACGGACAAGGACGGCAAGCATGTCCTCAGGCAGGAGCAGGACTGCTCGACGGTCGACCGGCCGCGCGGGGTGCTGCCGGGGGAGAACCAGCTGCTGGGCGAAGGGGGCGCGTCCCGGGTCGGGCCGGTCGTGGACTGCTCCAACTCGGCCAAGCTGCCCAAGGGCTTCAAGAAGCCGCACTTCGAATTCTGAGTGCCATCGGCGAATGCCGGGCCGGGATCTCTTCCCGGCCCGGCATTTCGCTTTTCCGGTGACGGAAAAGCCCGGTGCCCCGGCCGTGGGCCGGGGCACCGGGCAGATGTTCCGTCGGGTCAGCCGCCGAAGCTGTTGCTGCAGCCCATGGACGAGCCGAGGGACGTCTGCTGCGCTCCCGCGTTGCCCTCGCCGTTCAGCAGGTTGCCGCCCAGGCCGTTGAGGATGCCGACCTCGCCGAGGACGTCGAGGTTCAGGTCGTGGGACTTGCAGGTGGAGCTCTGCGTGATGGCGAATTCGTCGCCCTTGCCCTTGCCGCCGCCCATGCCGTAGCTGGCGTGAGCGGTGCCGGCGCCCAGGAGTCCCACGCTCCCGAATGCGGCGAGGATGACGGCGGCGGTGCGGATCTTCTGCATGTCTTCTCCGGTGGGGTGAGGTGGCTGCGATCTGTGAAAGACCGGCAGATGTGCGTCGAGAAAGCCTGGTACGCGATAGCGGTACGAAATCCAGCGGCACATCGGACGCGAGCGGTTCATTCCGCCGCGGAGGCCTGCTGGTGCATACGAATGGTCCCGGCACCTTGCCTGGGGCCCGGTGCCGGGACCATGTGTCGTCCGGCGGCTCAGCGCCGACCAGCGCCTTAGAAGGCGGAGTTGTTGCAGCCCATGGTCGAGCCGATGTCGGTCGCCTGGGCGCCCGGGTTGCCCTCGCCGTTGAGCGCGTTGCCCAGCAGGCCGTTGAGCAGGCCGACCTCGCCGAGGACGTCCAGGTTCAGGTCGTGCGACTTGCAGTTGGAGCTCTGCTTGATGTCGAACTTGTCGCCGTGGCCGCCGCCCCGGCCCTGGTCGGCGTGGGCCGTGCCGCCCACGAGTCCGATGGTGCCGAGCGCGGCGACCAGGACGGCTACGTTGCGAAGCTTGTGCATGTCATCTCCGGTGGAGTAAGTCGGGCGATCCGTGGCAGATCGACCTTTTACAGTTACGGGAGATTAATAGGAAATACCCCAAAACGGGCAGCGACGCGCCGATCTCTTGATCGCTTCACAGAAGCACCCGAAAGCCGTATCGCGGCCGACGGGCCTTTCGATGTCGATATCGAAAGGCCCGTCGGTAGACCGAGTTTGACGCTTCGTCAGTGAGCGCGTGCTTGCGCGAGGGAGTTCGACTGGCTGTTGGCCTGGCCGCAGTCGACGCCCCTGGTCTCGGACGCGGCGAGCAGGGCGACCGGGACGTTCGCGGCGAGCAGGTTCTGCGGGCTGCACTCCTGGGACGGGCGGAAGAGGTTGGACTGGGTCACCGGGCCGCCCGGGGCCGGCTGCGGGGCCTGGGGCGAGATCTGCGGGTTGATCTGCGGGTTCAGCTGGGGGTTGAGCTGCGGGGCGACCTCGGTGCCCCGCTGCGGAGCCGCCTGCGGGGCGGGTGAGCCGTAGGTCTGCACGCTCGCCTGGCTGGAAGTGGCCGCCGCGGCCTCGGCGTCGGGCTGCGAGACGGGCGGCGGCGCGTAGCCATAGGCCGGGGTGGCCGCGGAACTCGGGCCGGCGCCGACGGCGGTCAGACCGCCGGCTGCTGCGACGACGAGCGCGACTTGCTGAAGCTTGCGCATGGAATCCTCGGCCCTTCATTGACCTGTGCACGGAACCTGGTGAAATGCTGATGGCGCAGCGGGAGTTGAGACCGTTCTCGCTGCCTTGCGCGGCTTGCGGCGGACCATCGTTCTTGCCCCGTGGGGAACGAGATCGACGCTGACCCAGATACGGGTGCCGGGCCGTGGTCACCCATTTGCCGCAAGGGCGGCGGGGGTCCGCGCATATCTGTTTGGTCAGTGGCAAATGGGTGACGGAACTCCGGCCGCCGTGACCACCCCGAGGAATCCTCGTTCCACGGAGAGAGGGCAGCGACCGTGGACCTGAAGAGGGGCGAGGGAATTCGCTGCTGGCTCCGCTGCGAAGTCCGCGTGCTACTCAAGACGACCGCTGTTGACGGTGCGGTGCGAATGTCGCACCGGCTGCATGCGTGACCCGCGCCGATTGCAGTGGATTTCCATGATCAGGTATCGAAGGGCCGAGGGTTTCATGCGCAAGCTTCACAAGGCCGCGCTCGTTGTGGCAGCGGCCGGCGGTCTGACCGGCATCACCGCCGGCGCCAGCCATGCCGCCGTTTATCCCGTCGCACAAGGCAGCGCCCCTCCGGCGTCGGCTCCCGATTACCCGCCCCAGTACGCCGCGCCCGCGCCGCAGCAGCCGGGATACTCCTCGGCTTCGGCCGCGGCCACGTCGCACGGGACGGCACAGGCCGACAGCGGGCCGCAGTACGCCCCGCAGCCGCAGTACGCGCAGCCGCAGCCCCAGTACGGCCAGCCGCAGCCGCAGTACCCCCCGCAGCCCCAGTACCAGCCGCAGTACGCGCAGCCGCAGCCGCAGTACGCCCCGCAGCCCCAGTACGCTCCGCAGCCGCAGTACGCCCCGCCGCCGCAGCAGCAGCCCCAGGTCGTGCCGCAGGTCATGCCTCAGGTCATGCCGCAGGTCGCCCCGCAGGTGGCCGTCCCCCAGGCCTTCGGCCCTGAGCCGCCGATGCGGGTCACGCCGCAGGTCAACCCGCAGGTGAACCCCCAGGTGAACCCGCTCATCAACCCGATGCTCGGGGCGCCGGGCGTTCCCGAGCTGGCCCCGGTCGGCCTCGGGCAGATCGCGGCACCGCCCCTCGGCCAGCTGGGACTTCCCCGACTCGGCTGACGCCGTCCCGTACTCCTCCGCAACCCCCACTCGATCTGCCGCGGATCCCATCCGCTCGACCAACGGAGAACCCCCATGCGCACGTTCCAGAAGGTAGTCCTCGTGGGCGCCCTGCTCGGCAGTGTCGGCTCCCTCAGCGGGACCACCGCCTTCGCCTACGACGAGTCGGGCAGCGACCTCGACATCACGCAGGCCACCGAGTGCCGTTCGCACGACATGAACATCGAGGTGCTCGGCAGCGTCGGCGCCCTCACCGGCCTGGCGGGCAACCTGCTGAACGGCGAGGGCAACCCGGGCGCCCAGCAGAGCCACCTCGGTTCGGACATGGGCTGCAACAACCAGGCCCTCTGACCGTCCCGGCCACCGCACGGTGCCCTCTCGGGTCGCCGGTCGCACCCTCGTGCGGCCGGCGACCTGGTGTGTCCGCACCCGCCGGCGTGCGGTGCCGCGGCGCGAGCTCCTCGCCCCGGACACGTCACGGGCCCCAGGAGCTGTCATGGCTCCTGGGGCCCGTGACGCGAAGGGAACGCGTCCTTACAACGACGCGGCGCCCCAGAGGTCACGCGCCGGCCGGCCCCGATCCGGACGCGGCCCCGGTGCGGGGGCCGGGGGCGGGGGCCGGGGCGCGCGGGGGCGGCGCCGGGGGGCTGTCGGCGGCCTCTGAGAGACTGGGGGCGCGATGACTGAGACTGCAGCTGTGCCGACCGCCGCCCTGCGCGCCCGTGCCGAGATCGATCTGGGCGCCCTGCGCGCCAATGTGCGAGCCCTGCGCGCCCGGGCGCGGGGCGCCGCCGTGATGGCCGTCGTCAAGTCCGACGCGTACGGCCACGGGGCGGTGCCGTGCGCCCGGGCCGCCCTGGAGGCGGGCGCGTCCTGGCTCGGCACGGCCACGGCCGAGGAGGCCCTCGCGCTGCGCGCGGCCGGGCTGCCGGGACCGGTCCTGTGCTGGCTGTGGGTGCCCGGCGGCCCCTGGCGGCAGGCGATCGAGGCCGACATCGACGTGTCGCTGAGCGCCATGTGGGCCCTGCGCGAGGTCACCGCCGCCGCCCGGGAGGCCGGACGGACCGCGCGCGTGCAGCTCAAGGCCGACACCGGACTCGGCCGCAACGGCTGCCAGCCCGGCGCGGACTGGGCCGAACTGGTCGGCGCGGCCCTGCGCGCCGAGGCCGAGGGGCTGGTCCGGGTCACCGGACTGTGGTCGCACTTCGCCTGCGCCGACGAGCCGGGGCATCCGTCCATCGCCGCCCAGCTCGACCGGTTCCGGGAGATGGTGGCGTACGCCGAGGGGCAGGGCGTGCGGCCCGAGGTGCGGCACATCGCCAACTCCCCGGCCACGCTCACGCTGCCCGAGACCCACTTCGACCTGGTCCGCACCGGCGTCGCCGTGTACGGCATCTCGCCGAGCCCGGAGGTCGGCACCCCGGCGGACTTCGGACTGCGCCCGGTGATGACGCTCAGCGCGGCGCTGGCCCACGTCAAGCACGTCCCCGCCGGACACGGCGTCAGCTACGGCCATCACTACGTCACCCCGGGCGCGACCACCCTCGGCCTGGTGCCGGTCGGCTACGCGGACGGCATCCCGCGGCACGCCTCGGGCACCGGCCCGGTGCTGGTCGACGGCAAGTGGCGGACGGTCGCCGGACGGGTCGCCATGGACCAGTTCGTGGTGGACCTGGGCGGCGACGAGCCCCCGGTGGGCACCGAGGCGGTGCTGTTCGGGCCGGGCGACCGGGGCGAGCCCACCGCCGAGGACTGGGCGCAGGCCTGTGGCACGATCGCGTACGAAATCGTCACGCGCATCGGAACGCGTGTTCCTCGCGTCTATGTGAACGGGCGGGAATCCGGGTAGCCCGTTGGAGAGCGGCAGCCCCGATCACCCCCGGCACCGGCAGCGCGGCGGCACCATCCGTTTCACCCGTCCAGGCGAACCGCAGTACGGCGAAGAGGAGAGCGGCACGTGAGCGAGAGCAGCGCGGAGGCCGTGGCGGACGTCGTCGCCGCGGCGGCCGCCGCCTCCTCCGCGGGGGCGGCGGCCGGGAGCTGGCGCAAGGCGACCGGCATCGCCGGTGCCGCGATAGGCGTGCTCGCCGCCGGGGCGGCGGCCGGCGTCGCCATAGAGCGGATGACGGTGGGGCGCGGGATGCGCCGCAGGGCCCGGCTGGCGCTGGACTCGGCGGGACCGTACGGCACCCTGCGCGGCACCCCGGGCAAGGCGTACGCCGACGACGGCACCGAGCTGTACTACGAGGTCGACGAGGTCGAGCCCGACACCGGGCCGAACGTCTCGCCCCGCAGGCGCCGGCTCTTCGGCCGCAAGGCGCCGGCCCCGGTCACCGTCGTCTTCTGCCACGGCTACTGCCTCAACCAGGACTCCTGGCACTTCCAGCGGGCGGCCCTGCGCGGGGTCGTGCGGACCGTGCACTGGGACCAGCGCAGCCACGGGCGGTCCGGGCGGGGCGTGGCCCAGAACCGGGACCGGGACCGGGTGCCGGTCACCATCGATCAGCTGGGCCGCGATCTGAAGGCCGTGCTCGACGCCGCCGCACCGGACGGGCCGCTGGTGCTGGTCGGTCACTCGATGGGCGGGATGACCGTGATGGCCCTGGCCGCCCAGTTCCCGGAGCTGATCGGCGACCGGGTCGTGGCCACCGCCCTGGTCGGCACGTCGTCCGGGCGGCTGGGCGAGGTGAACTTCGGGCTTCCGCTGGCCGGCGTCAACGCGGTGCGCCGGATCCTGCCCGGGGTGCTGAAGGCGCTCGGACAGCAGGCGGAGCTGGTGGAGAAGGGGCGCCGGGCCACCGCCGAGCTGTTCGCCGGGATCATCAAGCGGTACTCGTTCGCGGGACGGGACGTCGACCCGGCGGTGGAGCGGTTCGCCGAGCGGATGATCGAGTCCACGCCGATCGACGTGGTCGCCGAGTTCTACCCGGCCTTCACCGACCACGACAAGACCGAGGCGCTCGCCTGCTTCCAGGACATGCCGGTGCTGGTGCTGGCCGGTGTCCGGGACCTGGTCACACCCAGCGAGCACAGCGAGGTCATCGCCGATCTGCTGCCCGACGCCGAGCTGGTGCTGGTGCCGGACGCCGGGCACCTGGTGATGCTGGAACACCCGGAAGCGGTCACCGACCGCCTCGCCGACCTGCTCACCCGGGCGGGCGCGGTACCCGCAGGGGCTACCGTAAGTGGCTATGGAACGACCAGCAGCACCAGCCGCTCCGCACCAGGCCGCTGAGATCCGGCTGACGATCACCTCGCCCGAGCAGATGCGGGAGCTGGGCCGCCGGCTTGCCGCGCTGCTGCGCGCGGGCGATCTGGTGATGCTCAGCGGGGAGCTGGGCGCCGGCAAGACCACGCTGACCCGCGGGCTCGGCGAGGGCCTGGGCGTGCGCGGCGCCGTCACCTCGCCGACCTTCGTGATCGCCCGGGTGCACCCGTCCCTCGGCGGCGGGCCGCCCCTGGTGCACGTCGACGCCTACCGGCTCGCCGGCGGTCTCGACGAGATGGAGGACCTGGACCTCGACGTCTCGCTGCCCGAGTCGGTGATCGTCGTGGAGTGGGGCGAGGGCAAGGTCGAGGAGCTGACCGACGACCGGCTCCAGGTCGTCATCCACCGGGCCGTCGGCGACACCACGGACGAGGTACGGCACGTGACGCTGGCCGGCCTGGGGCAGCGGTGGGCCGGGGCCCGCCTTGAGGCGCTGTCCGGCTGAGGCCCGACAGGGTTCCGACAAGCCGTCGGCAAGATATTGCGCAGGACGTCCCGGGCGTGGTCACATGGTAGCCAGCCCGTGGTTAGGTGTGCCTAACTACACCCGCCCCCGCACCTCAGGAGGCGTCCATGACCGCCGTACGACCCCCGGAGCGGCCCCGCCCCGCCGCGCCCGCCGCGGTGTCCATGCGTGACCTGCTGGCGTCCTGCGCGGCGGCGGACGCGGTCTCCAGGCCGCCCAGGCCCGCCGAGCGCCCCGAAGGGGCGCGGAGAGCCGTGCGGGCGGCCGCGTCGCCGTCCCGGGCGGACGACGGGCTGGCCCGGCCGTTGCGGCACAGCGCCTGAGCGGCCTGTCCGGCCCCGCGGCACAACGCCTGAGCGGGCCTGTTCGGCCCCGCGGCACAGCGCCTGAGTGGCCTGTCCGGTCCTGTGGCACGGCGTCTGAGCGGCGTGTCCGGTCCCGCGGCACAGCGCCTGAGTGGCCTGTCCGGCCCCGCGGCACAGCGCCTGAGTGGCCTGTCCGGTCCTGTGGCACGGCGCCTGAGGGTGGCCTGTCCGGTCCTGTGGCACGGCGCCTGAGCGGCGTGTCCGGCCTCGCGGCACAGCGCCTGAGCGGCCTGGCCGGTCCTGCGGCGCTGCATCTGAGGGCCTGCCGGCCGGCCCTAGCGGATCACGATCACCCGTACGCCGATCGTCGCGAACTGCCACATCGCGTTCCCGTCCGCCCGGCTCTCCCGGATGCCACCCGTCTTCAGGCTCGGGTCCGCCATCGCGCTCGAACCGCTGTCCACGGGCGCGCTGAACCCGATCGCCACGTCGTTCACGCTGGTGAAGCGCACCACGTGCTCGATCGGGATGCCGTCGGTGCCGGTGGCCGCGTTCGAGCGGGACGTCACCCAGTAGATGCCCGGCGGCGGGTCCACGCTGCCCGGCTGCACCCGGAAGGTGCGCTGCACCCGGTTCCCGGGGGCGACCAGCCAGATCCGGTCGTCGTCCACCGAGTACACGACCCGTTCACCCGATCCGGAGCCGCTCGGCAGGGCGCTCGGATGCTCCCGGTCGCGGGGCGCCTTCGCCTGGGCCGACGCGGCGGAGGCGCTCGCCGTCGGCCCGCCCGCCAGGCTCGCCGGGACGGTCGCCTGGGCCTGGTAGGCGAGGAAGCCGACCGTCCCCAGAGCCGCCGCGGTGAGGCCGGCCACGATCCCCGAGCTGGTCCCTGCCACCTGCGCTCACCTCTGCTTCGCGCCATATGTCGTATTTCGTACAGACCGTAGCAGCCGGTGACCGTCCGTCCCGGACGGCCGTGCCCGAGCCGCGGGCGCCGTAGGCTGTTCGCGTGCTCTTGCTCGCTCTGGATACCGCAACACCCGCCGTCACCGTCGCCCTGCACGACGGCACCGACGTCATCGCCTCGTCGAGCCAGGTGGACGCGCGCCGGCACGGAGAGCTGCTGCTGCCGGCCGTCGACCGGGTCCTCGCCGAGGCCGGACTGAAGCTGGAGGCCGTCACCGGCGTCGTCGTCGGCACCGGTCCCGGCCCCTACACCGGACTGCGGGTCGGTCTGATGACCGCCGACACCTTCGGCCTGGCGCTCGGCGTCCCGGTGCACGGCCTGTGCACGCTGGACGGCCTCGCCTACGCCGCCGACATCGAGAAAGGCCCCTTCGTCGTGGCGACCGACGCCCGGCGCAAGGAGGTCTACTGGGCCACGTACGCCGACTCCCGGACCCGGCTGACCGGTCCGGCCGTCGACCGCCCGGCCGACATCGCCGAGCAGGTCGCGGGCCTCCCGGCGGTCGGCGCGGGTGCGCTGCTCTACCCGGACACGTTCCCGGTCGCCCATGAGCCCGAGCACGTGTCCGCCGCCGCCCTCGCCGCGCTCGCGGCACAGAAGCTGGCGGCGGGCGAGGAGCTGCCCGTGCCCCGGCCGCTCTACCTGCGCCGCCCGGACGCCCAAGTCCCCAAGAACTACAAGGTGGTCACCCCCAAGTGACACAGCCGGCACCCCCACGACTGCGCGAGATGCGCTGGTGGGACATCGACCAGGTCCTCGAACTGGAGAAGGGCCTCTTCCCCGAGGACGCCTGGTCCCGGGGCATGTTCTGGTCCGAGCTGGCCCACGCCCGGGGCTCCGAGGCGACGCGGCGCTATCTCGTCGCGGAGTCCCCCGAGGCCCGGATCGTCGGCTACGCGGGCCTGGCCTCCGCCGGTGAGCTGGCCGACGTCCAGACCATCGCGGTCGCCCACGACCACCAGGGCACCGGCCTCGGTGCCCGCCTGCTGACCGAGCTGCTGCGCGCGGCGACCGCGTTCGAGTGCCACGAGGTGATGCTCGAGTGCCGGGTCGACAACGTCCGCGCCCAGAAGCTCTACGAACGCTTCGGCTTCGAGCCCATCGGCTTCCGGCGCGGCTACTACCAGCCCGGGAACGTGGACGCCCTGGTGATGCGCCTGACCACGGCGCCCGACAGCGGCACGGCCGGGGGCTCATCCTCAGAACAAGGAACCGAGATCAATGGCTGACGAACCCCTCGTCCTCGGCATCGAGACCTCCTGCGACGAGACCGGCGTCGGCGTCGTCCGCGGCACCACCCTGCTGGCGGACGCCGTCGCCTCCAGCGTCGACGAGCACGCCCGCTTCGGCGGGGTCGTACCGGAGGTGGCCTCCCGGGCCCACCTGGAGGCGATGGTCCCGACCATCGAGCGCGCCCTGAAGGAGGCGGGTGTCTCCGCCAGGGACCTGGACGGCATCGCGGTCACCGCGGGCCCCGGCCTCGCGGGCGCCCTGCTGGTCGGCGTCTCGGCGGCCAAGGCGTACGCCTACGCCCTCGGCAAGCCGCTGTACGGCGTCAACCACCTGGCCTCCCACATCTGCGTGGACCAGCTGGAGCACGGCCCGCTGCCCGAGCCGACGATGGCCCTGCTGGTCTCCGGCGGCCACTCCTCCCTGCTGCTCTCCGAGGACATCACCTCCGACGTCCGCCCGATGGGCTCGACCATCGACGACGCGGCGGGCGAGGCCTTCGACAAGATCGCCCGCGTGCTGAACCTGGGCTTCCCCGGCGGCCCCGTCATCGACCGGTACGCCAAGGAGGGCGACCCCCGGGCGATCGCCTTCCCGCGCGGCCTCACCGGCCCGCGCGATCCGGCGTACGACTTCTCCTTCTCCGGTCTGAAGACCGCCGTGGCCCGCTGGATCGAGGCCAAGCGGGCGGCGGGCGAGGAGGTCCCGGTGCGCGATGTGGCCGCGTCCTTCCAGGAGGCGGTCGTGGACGTGCTCACCCGCAAGGCCGTCCGCGCCTGCAAGGACGAGGGCGTCGACCACCTGATGATCGGCGGCGGTGTCGCGGCCAACTCCCGGCTGCGCGTGCTCGCCCAGGAGCGCTGCGAGGCGGCCGGCATCCGGCTGCGGGTGCCGCGCCCCAAGCTGTGCACGGACAACGGCGCGATGGTGGCCGCGCTCGGCGCCGAGATGGTCGCCCGCAATCGGGCCGCGTCCAGCTGGGACCTGTCGGCCGACTCGTCCCTGCCGGTGACCGAGCCGCACGTCCCCGGCCACGGACACGGCCACGACCACGTGCACGAGGTCAGCAAGGAGAACCTCTACCCGTGACCGTCGCCCTGATGTGGGAGGCCCGGGCCGCCGACGGCCGGGGCGGGGACCTGCTGGACTGGGCCGCGCGGCAGCAGCTCGCCGGCACCCCGCTCCGCCGGGAGACCTTCCGGGCCCCGCAGGACCGGGTCCTGGTCGTCACCTGGTGGGACGCCCCGTACGACGCCGACCTCCCCGAACTGCCCGAGCCGGATCCGGAGCTGGTGACCCGCGCGGTGCACCGGTGGCGGTTCGAGCAAGTGGGGACCGGATAGCGCCGGGTTGGGAGAACGGCCCGAGGTGCGCTATGATCATCACACAGCGAACGGCCGGAACACCGGCCCGGACGCAGTGCGTTGGTGGTCCAAGGAAAGACGTCCCGCTTCCTGCGGGGAGATGCAGGTGCAAGGCCTGCCCGGCGCTCCACTGAACACCCGCCCCCGGTCATGGGGGCGGGTGTTCGCGTTGTGCCGCCGTCCCGCCCCCGGCGACCCCGGCATGAGAATTTCCCGAGAAAACCGCTTCTCACGACTTCCGCTAACAGGGCGCTAATAATTCGGACTTACGTTCCTGTCCGTGACGCGACATGAGGAGCAAGGCGACACCGGCCAAGGGGTGGGCCGGCGGTCGAGAGCGCTGAAGGCCGCCGGCCTCGCCCTGGCGGGAGTCCTGGTGCTGGGCACGGCCGCCGCCGGCTATGCGTACTGGCATCTCAACAACAACATCAAGAGCGTCGACATCGACAGCGCGCTCGGCGACAACCGCCCGGCCAGGGCGACGACCAGCGCGGGCACGTCCGTCCGGACCGCCGCCGCGCCGCTGCCGACCGGCGCCCTGAACATCCTGGTCCTCGGCTCCGACTCGCGCAGCGGCAAGGCCAACCGGACCCTGGGCGGAGGTGACAGCTCCGGCGCCCGCTCGGACACGGCGATGGTCGTGCACATCGACGCCGGCCGGACGAAGGCGACCGTCGTCAGCATCCCGCGGGACACCCTGGTCACCCGCCCGTCCTGCCCGCTGCCCTCCGGGGGATCGACGGCCGTGGCGCACGGCGCGATGTTCAACACCGCCTACGAGGTGGGCGGTCCGGTGTGCGCGGTGAAGACCGTCGAGTCGATGACGCACGTGCGCATGGACCACTACGTCGAGATCGACTTCTCCGGCTTCGCCAAGCTGGTGGACGCGCTCGGCGGGGTCACGGTGACCACCGGCCAGGACATCGACGACGACCGGAGCCATCTCCGCCTCGACGCCGGCACCCACCATCTCGACGGCACCCGGGCCCTGGCGCTGGCCCGCACCCGGCACGGCATAGGCGACGGCAGCGACCTGGGCCGCATAGGGCTGCAGCAGAAGCTCGTCACAGCCCTGCTGGAGCGGATGGCGGCCATCGACCTGCTCACCGACCCCGCCGAGCTCTACCGGGTCGCCGACGCGGCCACCGCCGGACTCACCACGGACACCGGCCTCGACTCCCTGGGCGAGCTGACGAAGCTCGGCCGGAGCCTGAAGGGACTGACCTCGGGCCGGGTGAGGACGGTGATGATGCCGGTCGTCGTCGCACCCCAGGACCCCAACCGGGTGGTGGCGAAGGAACCGGCGGCGGGCGACCTGTGGGACTCGCTGCGCTGACAGCGCCCACCGGCGGCCCCCGCCTCGTACAACCATGTGAACGGCCGGCTGGTCTTTCGCGGTGACCGAGTCGCCGTACGCCAGGGGGTTTCCGTTGTTCTCGCCGCGTTCGCACGCCCGTTGGGCGCTTGTGCTGACCCTGGGGCTGACCGCCCTCGGGGCCGCCGTACCGCAGGCGTCCGCGGCGAAGGCCGCCGTACCCGCCCGTGACGACTTCAACGGCGACGGCTATGCCGACCTCGTCGTCGGCGCCCCGCACGGCACGGTCGGCGGCAAGGCCGGTGCCGGCTACCTGACCGTGATGTACGGCGGCCCGCACGGCCTGTCCACCGGCCACCGCACGGTCGTCAGCCGGGCCGGCGCCGGTGTCCCCGGCGGCCCGGCGAAGAACGAGGCATTCGGCCAGCAGTTCTCCGAGGGCGACCTGGACGGCGACGGATACGCCGACCTGGTGGCCTACGGCAGCCCGGCGCAGGGTGGCTCGGTCGTGCTCTGGGGCGGCCCGCACGGGCTGTCCGGCGGGACCTCCGTCCCCGCCGTGAGCACCCAGACCGGCGACTTCGACGGGGACGGACGGCTGGACCTGGCGCTGTTCAGGACCGGCTCGGGGCCCGGCGGCGGCGACGACCCGTACGGCACCGAGGCCACCCTGTGGCGGGGCCCGGTCAAGCGCACCGGCGTCCCGGCGGCCACCCGGCCCCTCGGCGCGGCCTCGCTCCAGTACGTCGACGTCCGCGGCGGCACCACCGGCGACCTCAACGGAGACGGCCGGGACGACTTCGCCCTGTCCGCGTACTGCGGCGACGGAGTCGACTGCGTCAAGGTGCTGCTGAGCACCCCTTCGGGCTTCGCCCCCGGCCCGTCCGTCCCCGGGGACGGCGCGGTGGCCGTCGGGGACGTCAACGGCGACCGCCGCCCCGACCTCGTCACCGGGCACGCCGACGAGAACGAGATCTGGGTGGCGTACGGCTCGGCCGGCGGCCTGGGCGCGCGCGGCACCTGGAAGAGGTTCACCCAGGACACCCCCGGCGTGCCCGGTGCCGCGGAGAGCGACGACAGGTTCGGCACCTCGGTCGCCGTCGGTGACATCACCGGAGACGGCGTCGACGACGTGGCGGTCGGCGCCCCGGGCGAGGACCACGCCGAGGGCGTGGTCGACGTGCTGCGCGGCAGCCGCTCCGGCCTGACCGGCACGGGGGCGAGGGCCTTCACCCAGGACACCGCGGGCGTGCCCGGTACCGCCGAGACGAACGACGTCTTCGGCTGCGCGCTCGCGCTGTCCGACCTCGACCGCGACCGACATGCCGAGCTGGCCGCCGGGGCAGCGGGGGAGGACGCCGGCAACGGCGCGGTCTGGGTGCTGCGCGGCCGTACGGCGGGCCCGGTGACGGACGCCGCCCTCGTCTTCGGCGGGAAGGCGGTCGGGGCGCCGTACACGAAGGCCGCCTTCGGCTTCGCGCTGAAGTAGGGCCGGAACGGCGGCCCGGCCAGGGCCGGAGAAAATTCTTCGAGGAATTTCCGCGAGCGTGTCGAATCCGGTGTCTCCCGTTCGACGCATGGGTGAGCGGCGGGGAAAAGGCCCCGCCGCCCGACCGAAGGAGTCACCGTGCCCCGCTTCCTGTCGCTCGTGCGCATCGACGAGTCCGCCGCCCCCGCCGAGGGCCCCAGCGAGGCCCTGATGCAGCGCATGGGCGAGCTGATCGAGGAGATCACCAAGGCCGGCGTCATGCTCGACACCGCGGGCCTGCTGCCGTCCGCCCAGGGCACCCGTGTGCACTGGGAGGGCGGGAAGATCTCCGTCACCGACGGGCCCTTCACCGAGACCAAGGAGGTCGTCGGCGGCTACGCGCTGATGCAGTGCAAGGACAAGGCCGAGGCCCTGGAGTGGACCAAGCGGTTCCTCCAGGTCCACGAGGAGTTCTGGACCGTCACCTGCGAGGTCCGGGAGATCGCCGAGGGCTGAGACCGTCCCCGGCCCTGGTCCGCTGGCCCGGGGCCGCCCGGGGGTGTTGCATGGTGGGCTGTGGAACCACAGCCCACCGCGGCACACACCATCGAGACCGTCTTCCGCCTGGAGTCCCCGCGCGTCGTCGCCGGCGTCGCCCGGATCGTCCGGGACGTCGGCATCGCCGAGGAACTGGCCCAGGACGCCCTGGTCGCGGCCCTGGAGAAGTGGCCCGGGGACGGCGTGCCCGACAACCCCGGCGCCTGGCTCATGGCCACCGCCCGGCACCGCGCCGTCGACCTGGTCCGGCGCCGCGAGACCTACGCCCGCAAACTCGCCGAGATCGGCCGGGACCTGGAGACGACGGCACCGCCGCAGGAGCCCGCCGACCCGGACGACATCGACGACGACCTGCTCCGGCTGGTCTTCACCACCTGCCACCCGGTGCTGTCGCCGGACGCCCGCACCGCGCTCACCCTGCGCCTGCTCGGCGGCCTCAGCACGGCCGAGATCGCCCGCGCCTGCCTCGTACCGGAACCGACGATCGCCCAGCGCGTCGTCCGCGCCAAACGCACCCTGGCGACTCGGAACATCGCCTTCGAGGTGCCGTACGGACCCGATCGCGAGGCCCGCCTCGGCTCCGTCCTCGACGTCATCTACCTGATCTTCAACGAGGGCTACGCGGCCACGGCGGGCGACGACTGGCTGCGCCCCGGCCTGTGCGAGGACGCGCTGCGGCTGGCCCGCGTGCTGTCCGCGCTGATGCCCGGGGAGCCCGAGGTGCACGCCCTGACCGCGCTGCTGGAGTTCCAGGCGTCCCGCGCCGCCGCCCGCACCGGACCCGACGGCACACCGGTGCTGCTCAGGGACCAGAACCGGCGCCGCTGGAACCGCCTGCTCATCGCGCGCGGGGTCCGCGCCCTCGAGCGGGCCGGCGCCGCCGCGGCCGGCCCCCCGGGCCCGTACGCCCTCCAGGCGGCCATCGCCGCCTGCCACGCGCGCGCGTACACGTACGAGGAGACCGACTGGCGTGCCATCGCCACCCTGTACGGTCTGCTCGCGGCCCGCGCCCCGTCGCCGGTCGTGGAGCTGAACCGGGCCGTCGCCGTGTCGATGGCCGACGGTCCGGCCGAGGGGCTGAAGCTGGTGGACGCCCTGGCCGCCGAGCCCGCCCTCGGGGACTACCACCTGCTGCCCAGCGTCCGCGGCGACCTGCTGGCCCGGCTCGGACGCACCGCCGAGGCCCGCGAGGAGTTCCTCCGGGCGGCCCGCCTCGCCCGCAACGAGAAGGAACGGGAGCTGCTGCTCAGCCGGGCCCGGGAGCCGCAGCCCGGGCCGGGGCCCCGATCAGCATCGTCGGCGCCCCCGCCACCCGGGTGAGGAACACGGTGGCCGCGTTGGGCCCCTGCGGCTTCACCTTGCGGCGCAGCTCCTCCGGCTCGACGGCCGAGCCGCGCTTCTTCACGGTCAGCGTGCCGACCCCGCGCTCGCGCAGCAGCGCCTTCAGCTTCTTGACGCCGAACGGGAGCCGGTCGGTGATCTCGTAGGCGGCGGCGTACGGCGTGGGCCGCAGCTCGTCGGCGGTGATGTACGCGATGGTCGGGTCCAGGAGCCCGCCGCCGACCTCCTCGGCGACCTCGGCGACCAGGTGGGCGCGGATCACGGCGCCGTCCGGCTCGTACAGGTACCGGCCCACCGGCCGCACCGCGGGGTCGGGCAGCCCGCGCCCCCGCAGGGTGCGCGGGCCCGGCAGCAGTGTGGCCCGCACGGCGCCCGGCGCCCCGGTCCCGAACCACAGCACCGCCTCCTTCACATCGCCGCCGTCGGAGATCCACTCCGCCTCGGCCTCGGCCGGGACGACCTCGTGCGGGACACCGGGGGCGATCTTCAGCGCGGCGCGGGGTGCCGCGCGGGCGGCCTCGACCGCCCAGGACAGCGGCGGCGAGTACGCCTCCGGATCGAACACCCGCCCGCGTCCGCCCCGCCGTGCCGGATCCACGAACACGGCGTCGTACCCGGCGGTGTCCGCCTCCGTGACGTCCGCCTCCCGCACCTCGATCAGGCCGTCGAGGCCCAGCGCCGCCGCGTTCGCCCGGGCCGTCGCCGCCGTCAGCGGGTCCCGGTCCACGGCCAGCACCCGGATCCCGGCCCGCGCCAGCGCGATCGCGTCCCCGCCGATGCCGCAGCACAGATCGGCGACGGAGGTCACGCCCAGCTCCGCGAACCGCGCCGCCCGGTACGCCGCCACGCTGGTCCGCGTCGACTGCTCGACCCCGTTCGGCGTGAAGAACATCCGCCCGGCGTCCTCGGCGCCGAACTTCGCCGCCGCCCGCTGCCGCAGCCTGGCCTGGCCGAGCGCGGCCGAGACCAGCTCGGCGGGGTGGTCGCGGCGCAGCCGGGTGGCCACGGCCAGCTCCCGCGCGGGTTCGGTGTCGCGCACCTCGTCGAGGAGGGCGCGGCCTTCGGGGGTGAGGAGCAGAGCGAGGTCGTTCACCGGGTCATTGTCGGCCAGTCGGTGGATGGTGCGCCTCCGGCGGCGTTGTCTGCCCGGGTCGGGGGCCGGGGCCTGGGAGGATCCGGCACCATGCGAGCAGTAGTACAAAATGAAAAAAATCGGGCGCGGATGGCGAAAGTGGCAGCGGGCTCCGCGGCCCTCGCACTCGCCGCGGGCGCCCTCCTGTCCGGCTGCGCCGACGACGCCGGCCCGGCCAAGGGCCAGGGCGGCCCCGCCCGCCCCCAGGACCCGCAGGCCCGCCAGGCCGCCGAACACGCCCGGCTGGCCGCCGCCGCCCGGCGCTGGAACCTGGACCGGGTCCCGCTCACGCCCCCCGCCCCGCCCGCCCACAAGCCCCGGATCACCCCCCGGGACGGCTTCGAGGTGGACGGCCAGGAGGAGGAGGGCCTGCCGCCGGTCTTCACCACCGTCCCCACCAAGCAGAAGGTCGTCTTCCTCACCATCGACGACGGCGCCGAGAAGGACCCGGCGTTCCTGCGCATGATGAGCGAGCTGAAGATCCCGTACACGGCCTTCCTCAGCAACTACCTCGTCAAGGACGACTACGCCTACTTCCGCCGGATGCAGGCGCAGGGCGTCACCCTCAACAACCACACCCTCACCCACCCCTATCTGCCCGGCCTGTCCTACGAGGAGCAGAAGGACGAGATCTGCGGCATGCAGGCCGTCATGAAGGAGCAGTTCGGCAGGGCGCCCACCGTGTTCCGGCCGCCGTACGGCAACTACAACGGCGACACCCTGCGCGCCGCGAAGGAGTGCGGCATCAGGTACGCGCCCATCTGGGACGAGGAGGTCTTCGTCGACCACTGGGAGTACCGCGACTGGGACCGCAGCCTGCACCCCGGCGACATCGTCCTCACCCACTTCCGCGGCCGCGACGACTGGGACGGCACGATGGTGGACGACATGCGCCGCTTCCTGAACAAGGTCACGCGTGAGGGCTACGCCGTGGCCCGCCTGGAGGACTACCTGTGAGGCCCCTGCGGGGCCCGGCCGCGGTCGTGGCCGCGGCCCTGCTCCTGACGGGCTGCGCCCAGTCCGTCGACCCCATCGAGCGCCTCGGCAAGAAGGCCGCCGAAGGGGTGCGCCCGCACACCTCCGCCGCCGGCCGCGGCTACCGGTACTGGGGCCTGGCCCGGCCCCTCGCCCGCTCCCCGGTGCGTCCGGCCCGGCCGCTCGCCGAGCGGCCGGCGGCCGGCGCCCGGCCCCGGGTGGTCGACCGTGTCCCCACCCGCGACCCGGTCGTCTTCCTCACCTACGACGACGGCGCCGAACGGGACCCCCGGTTCGTCGACATGGTCCGCGACCTGCGGCTCCCGGTCACCCTGTTCCTCACCGACAGCGTCGCCGCCCCCGGCTACCGCCACTTCGCCCGGCTGCGCGCGCTGGGCGCCGGCATCGAGAACCACACCGTCGACCACCGGGCGCCCGCCGGACTGCCGTACGCCGGCCAGCGCGCCGAGATCTGCGGCCAGCAGGACCGCCTCCGGGCCGGCGTCGGCGTCCGCCCCCGCCTCTTCCGCCCGCCCTACGGCTCCTACGACGCCACCACCCTGCGCGCCGCGGCCGACTGCGGTATCTCCGCGCTCGTCCTGTGGCGTGCCGCCCTGACCCCGGCCGGCTTCGCCTACACCCACGGCCCGCACCGGCTGCGCCCCGGCGACATCGTCCTGGTGGGCCCCGACGAGCCGGCCGGACCGCCCCTGCGCGAACGCACGGCACGGGTGCTGCGCGGCGCGCAGGAGCAGGGGCTGACGGCGGGACGCCTGGAGGACTACCTGTGATCCGCACATCCCTCCGCCGCCAAAAAGCGCGTGGCCACCGGCGCTGACAGGGGCCGCGGAGGCGGCGGCGCCCGGCTGAGGGGGTCCCGCGCACACCGATTTCGCCCGACGCGCCGCACGGCATTGGCACTCCGCTTGACCGAGTGCTAATCGCGGTCATAGTCTCGGCTCTGGCACTCCCCGAGTGAGAGTGCCAAAAACGCGACGGGCAGATCCGGCACCCGCGACGACGGATCGACCTGGTCGCCACCTCAGACAGATAACCCCGTGAGATCTCCGAAGGGGGAGGTCGGATCGTGACGACCACCAGCTCCAAGGTTGCCATCAAGCCGCTCGAGGACCGCATTGTGGTCCAGCCGCTCGACGCCGAGCAGACCACCGCCTCTGGCCTGGTCATCCCGGACACCGCGAAGGAGAAGCCCCAGGAGGGCGCCGTCCTCGCCGTGGGCCCGGGCCGCTTCGAGAACGGCGAGCGCCTGCCGCTCGACGTCAAGGTCGGCGACGTCGTCCTGTACAGCAAGTACGGCGGCACCGAGGTGAAGTACAACGGTGACGAGTACCTCGTCCTCTCGGCTCGCGACGTCCTCGCGATCATCGAGAAGTAATCACCTCAAGCAACTCTCTGCTTGAAGCTGCGCCCCTGGCCCCCGCCACCGATAAGAAGCCGGGCGCCCGGGGCGCAGCGTCTTTTCACCCACAGATTTCCGAGAGGGCTCCCGCTGCCATGGCGAAGATCCTGAAGTTCGACGAGGACGCCCGTCGCGCCCTTGAGCGCGGCGTCAACAAGCTTGCCGACACGGTCAAGGTGACGATCGGCCCCCGCGGCCGCAACGTCGTCATCGACAAGAAGTTCGGCGCCCCCACCATCACCAACGACGGTGTCACGATCGCCCGCGAGGTCGAGATCGACGACCCGTACGAGAACCTCGGCGCGCAGCTGGTGAAGGAGGTGGCCACCAAGACCAACGACATCGCTGGTGATGGCACCACCACCGCCACCGTGCTCGCCCAGGCGCTGGTCCGCGAGGGCCTGCGGAACGTCGCCGCGGGTGCCTCCCCGGCCGCCCTGAAGAAGGGCATCGACGCCGCCGTCAAGGCCGTCTCCGACGACCTGCTCGCGACGGCCCGCCCGATCGACGAGAAGTCCGACATCGCCGCCGTCGCCGCGCTGTCCGCCCAGGACCAGCAGGTCGGCGAGCTGATCGCCGAGGCCATGGACAAGGTCGGCAAGGACGGTGTCATCACCGTCGAGGAGTCCAACACCTTCGGTCTCGAACTGGACTTCACCGAGGGCATGGCCTTCGACAAGGGCTACCTGTCGCCGTACTTCGTGACGGACCAGGAGCGCATGGAGGCCGTCCTGGAGGACCCCTACATCCTCATCAACCAGGGCAAGATCTCCTCCATCCAGGACCTCCTGCCGCTGCTGGAGAAGGTCATCCAGACGGGTGGCTCCAAGCCGCTGCTGATCATCGCCGAGGACGTCGAGGGCGAGGCCCTCTCCACCCTCGTCGTGAACAAGATCCGCGGCACCTTCAACGCGGTCGCGGTCAAGGCCCCCGGCTTCGGCGACCGCCGCAAGGCGATGCTGCAGGACATGGCCGTCCTCACCGGCGCCACCGTCATCTCCGAGGAGGTCGGCCTCAAGCTCGACCAGGCCGGTCTCGAGGTGCTCGGCTCCGCCCGCCGCGTGACGGTCACCAAGGACGACACGACCATCGTCGACGGCGCCGGCCAGTCCGAGGACGTCCACGGCCGCATCAACCAGATCAAGGCCGAGATCGAGAACACGGACTCCGACTGGGACCGCGAGAAGCTCCAGGAGCGCCTCGCGAAGCTGGCCGGCGGCGTGTGCGTGATCAAGGTCGGCGCCGCCACCGAGGTGGAGCTGAAGGAGAAGAAGCACCGTCTGGAGGACGCCATCTCCGCGACCCGCGCCGCGGTCGAGGAGGGCATCGTCTCCGGTGGCGGTTCCGCCCTGGTGCACGCCGCCAAGGTCCTGGAGGGCAACCTCGGCAAGACCGGCGACGAGGCCACCGGTGTGGCCGTCGTCCGCCGCGCGGTCGTCGAGCCGCTGCGCTGGATCGCCGAGAACGCCGGCCTTGAGGGTTACGTCATCACCTCCAAGGTCGCCGAGCTCGACAAGGGCCAGGGCTTCAACGCCGCCACCGGCGAGTACGGCGACCTGGTCAAGGCCGGCGTCATCGACCCGGTGAAGGTCACCCGCTCCGCCCTGGAGAACGCCGCCTCCATCGCCTCCCTGCTGCTCACGACCGAGACCCTGGTCGTCGAGAAGAAGGAAGAGGAAGAGCCGGCCGCCGCGGGCCACGGCCACGGCCACGCCCACTGAGCCTGACGCTCGCAGCGAAGGCCCGGCGCCCCACGGGGGGAGCCGGGCCTTCGCCCTGTCCGCCGCCGTGGCGCTATCGCTCCCACTCGTCCAGCGCCCCCAGCTGCTGCATCAGACCGAGCTGGTCGTGCTGCCACCACAGCTCGGCGATCTTGCCGCCCGGACCGAACCGGAACATCGTCATCCCGGTCATGGCGACCCGCCTGCCGGTGGCCGCGATCCCCAGGAAGTCGCCCCGGTGCGTGGCGTTCCAGGTCCACCGCGCGCAGGCCCGCTCGCCCTGCGCGCACACGTCCTCGACCGTGAACGCCGCCTCGAAGGCGCGGCGCCACATCCGGAACTCGGCGCGGACGCCGTCCAGCCCGATGGTGTCCTGCGGGTTCATCGGATCACGGCTGTGGACGTCCTCGTCCAGCAGGTCGTTCAGCGGCGCCAGTTCACCCGGTGCCGCCAGCGCGGCGAAGAACCGCCGCACAGAGTCCTCGGCCGGCCGCTCGTCCCGTACGACGTCCAGATCGGTGAACGCCGGCAGCTCGTCGCACAGCGCGACCAGCCCCCGGTAGATCCGGTCGGTCTCCGGGAGGTTCGAGTCCCGCATCGCCTCCTCGTACGAGGGGAACTCCACCACCTCGACGACGTGCGACGCGTCCGAGCGGTCCGTGCCGACCAGTGCGTGCGTCGCCGACCGCTTCCTCCCGGACCGCGCGGCCCAGTCGTCCATGAGCCGGTTCATCTCGTCCGGCCGGCTCGTCCTGCACTCGATGAGCTGTACGAAGGTCATGGCGCCGCCTCCGGCCCCCTGGTCCGGTACCGTCCCGCCCATTTTCCCACCGGGACGGCAGCGCGCCCCGTCCGCTACTGCGGCCCGTACTTGCGCCCCGTACGGGAGGTGACCCCGCCCAGCAGCGCGCGCGGTGTCACCTTCACCAGACCCATCAGCGCCTTGTACCGGGGGTCCGGGACGGACAGCGACCTGCCGCGCGCGAGGTCGGCCAGGGCCGCCGCGACCAGCTTGTCGGCGTCCAGCCACATCCAGCCGGGGATGTTGTCCGTGCCCATCCCGGCCCGCTGGTGGAACTCGGTGCGCACGAAGCCCGGGCAGAGCGCCATCAGCCGGACCCCGGTGCCGGCCAGGTCCCGCGCCGCGCCCTGGGTGAACTGCACGACCCACGCCTTGGACGCGCCGTACGTGCCGCGCGGCACGAAGGCGGCCACCGAGGCGACGTTCACCACCCCGCCCCGGCCGCGCTCGCGCATCGCCTCGGCCGCCGCTGACGTCAGCCGGAGCACCGCCTCGCAGTGCACCTTGAGCATCCGCAGCTCGTCGGCCATGGAGACGTCGAGGTAGCGGCCCTTGTTGCCGAAGCCGGCGTTGTTGACCAGCAGATCGACCGGGTTCTTCCGGTCGCCGAGCCGGTCGGCCACCGACTCGATGCCCTTGTCCTCGGCCAGGTCGGCGCTCAGCACCTCCACCTCGATGCCGTGCCGGTCGTGCAGTTCGGTCGCCTGTTCGTGCAGCCGTTCGGTGTCCCGGGCGACCAGGACGAGGTCATGCCCGTCCGCCGCCAGCCGCCGCGCGAACGCGGCGCCGATCCCCGCGGTCGATCCCGTAATCAGAGCCGTTGTCATGGCCCAAGGGTAGTGACCCGGACCGGCAGCTTCCGCTGTCCGCGCCCCCTGGTCCCGGCCGCCTCCTGACGGCCGCTCAGCCCCCGTGCGCCGCCGTGTACTTCCGGGCCTGCGCCAGTGCCTCCGGGTGCAGCGCCGCGCCCGCCGCGAGCAGCCGGGGCAGCAGCTCCCGCTCGGTGGTGACCGCGCGGAACTGCATCGCCGCCGTCACCCCGTGGTCCGGCCGGTGCACGATCTCCACCGGATCGCCCGCCAGGATCTCGCCCGGCCGGATCACCCGGAGGTAGGCACCCGTTGCGCCCTTCTGTGTGAACCTCTTGACCCAGCCGCGCTCGCCCAGATGGCCCTGGAACGTCCGGCAGGGAATCCGCCCCGAGGTCACCTCCAGAACGACCTCGGAACCGATCCGCCAGCGCTCGCCGATCAGCGCGCCGGACACCTCGAGGCCGTCCGTCGTGAGGTTCTCCCCGAAGGAGCCGTTGGCCAGTGAGCGGCCCAGCTCGCGCTCCCAGCCGTCCAGGTCCTCCCGCGCGTACGCGTACACCGCCTGGTCGTCCCCGCCGTGATGGCGCAGGTCGCACACGGCGTCACCGGCGAGACCGCTGCCGGCCACCCCCTTGGCGCCGGGGGCGGCCACCCGCACCGGCCCGGCGGCCGGCCGCTTGTCGATGCCCGTCACGCCCTGTGCCTGGTCCGAGTACGGCACGGCCTGCGGACGGCCCAGATTGACCGAGAGAACCTTCATGGCCCCACGGTACGTGCCGCGCCTCAAAGCGGCGAGCGAATATCGCGCGGCATACCCAAGCGGCACTTATACTCAGAGAGTGATCGAGGCCCGTCATCTCCGCGTCCTGCGCGCCGTCGCCACCACCGGTTCCTTCTCGGCGGCGGGGCGCGAGCTGGGCTGCACGCAGCCCGCCGTCAGCCAGCAGATGAAGGCCCTGGAGGGCTCGGTCGGCACCCCGCTGCTGGTCCGCAACGGCCGCGAGATGCGCCTGACCCAGGCCGGCGAGGCCCTCGTCCGGCACGCCTCCGGGATCCTCGCCGGGCTCACCGCCGCCGAGGAGGAGGTCGCCGCCATCGCCGGCCTGCGCGCGGGCCGGGTCCGCCTCGTCTCCTTCCCCAGCGGCAGCTCCACCCTGGTCCCGACGGCCCTGGCCGCCCTGCGCGCCGCCCACCCCGGCACCCGCGTCTCCCTGGAGGAGGCCGAGCCCCCGAGGTCGGTCGAGCTGCTGCGCGAGGGCGACTGCGACCTGGCCCTGGCCTTCCGCTACGAGGGAGCGGCGGTCGCCGAGGACTGGGGAGACCTCGTCGTGCGCCCCCTGCTGACGGACCGTCTGGTCGCCCTGGTGCCGGAGCGGCACCGCCTCGCGCGCGCGGAGAGCGTCGCCATCGGCGAGCTGGCCCAGGAACCCTGGATCGCGGGCTGCCCGCGCTGCCGCGGCCAACTGGTCGAGGTCTGCGAAGGGGCCGGCTTCACCCCGCGCATCGACTTCGCCACGGACGACTATCCGGCGGTGGTCGGCCTGGTCGGCGCGGGCCTCGGTGTCGCCGTACTGCCTCAGCTGGCCGTGGAATCGGTACGGCCGCGGGGCGCGCGCACGGTGCGCCTGGAACCGGCGGTGCGGCGGGAGATCGTCGCCCTCACCCTGCCCGACCTGGCACCGGTGCCCGCCGTCGCGGCGACGCTGGAGCAACTGGCCCGGGCGGCCGGTCGCCCCTAGGGGGACGGCCGCGGACACGGCGGCAGAGACTTGGGCACGCGTGCGCGTGCCCAAGGAGGGTGCGACGGCGCATCCGGTCAGCCGTGGGCGCGGACCGGTGAGCCCTGATTGCAGAAACGTTCCTTCAGTGGTTCGGGGCGGTGTGCCCGCCGGTGGTCGAGGCCGCCACCAGACGGTTGCGTGCCCGTCCCATCAACTCCTCGCGCTCGTCCTCGGTCAGGCCGCCCCAGACGCCGTACGGCTCGCGTACCGCCAGCGCGTGCGCCGCGCACTCCGCGCGGACCGGGCACCTCATGCAGACCTCCTTGGCCGAGTTCTCGCGAGCGCTCCGAGCCGCCCCGCGCTCGCCCTCCGGGTGGAAGAAGAGCGAGCTGTCCACCCCGCGGCAGGCAGCGAGCAGCTGCCAGTCCCACAGGTCCGCGTTCGGTCCGGGAAGGCGGGAGAAATCTGCCATTACGTGACCCCTTGTCGCCGTTCTGGGCGGATACGGTGCCAACGACCGTACATCTCCGGTCTAAGGAGATGAAAATATGACTCATTGCGAATCTAGCCCCGGACACTACGAAACGGGAAGAAAAGCGGCTAAATGGGGCATAGGTTGTGATGAAAAGTTGAGGGTCCGTTGGGCATGTCTGCACCGTGTCGGCCCCCTCACGTAGAGTGCCGAAGACGGCACGCGGCCCCGTAACTCTTTCGAGTGACCGTCGTTGAGAGTGCGGAGGCGGTTGAAAACACAAGCGCTCGGGCAGGCGTCCGAGACGGTCGACCGCACAGGTGACGATTCCGTACCAGCCTGGAGGCTCAAGGTGACGCGCATCAGCTGCGGAGGGCGGTCATGACATCCGTCCTCGTCTGCGACGACTCCCCGCTTGCCCGAGAAGCGCTCCGCCGCGCGGTGGCGACCGTGCCCGGCGTCGAGCGCGTGACGACGGCGGCCAACGGCGAGGAAGTACTCCGCCGCTGGGGCGCCGACCGCTCCGACCTCATCCTGATGGACGTGCGCATGCCCGGTCTGGGCGGCGTCGAGACCGTGCGCCGGCTGCTGTCCGCCGACCCGGGTGCGCGGATCATCATGCTCACCGTCGCCGAGGATCTCGACGGCGTGGCCCTCGCGGTCGCCGCCGGCGCGCGCGGCTATCTGCACAAGGACGCCTCGCGCGCGGAGCTGCGCGCCACGGTGACGCAGGCGCTCGCCGACCCGACCTGGCGGCTCGCCCCGCGGCGGCTGCGCTCGGCGGAGATGGGCGCGGCGCCCACACTCACCGCGCGCGAGATCCAGGTGCTGGAGGGCATGAGCCACGGCCGCTCGAACGCCGAGATCGGCCGTGAGCTGTTCCTCTCCGAGGACACCGTGAAGACGCACGCGCGGCGCCTGTTCAAGAAGCTCGGCGCCTCGGACCGGGCGCACGCGGTGGCCCTCGGCTTCCGCTGGGGACTGGTCCGGTAGCGGATGCCGGGCCCTGCGGGCCGCCCGGCACCGGGCGGCGCGACCCGGCTCCGCTCCCGCCCGAGGCTCGCGCACCGGCGACCGCCCGGTGCGCCGCCACCGGGCGGCGGCCTGCCGGAAGGCGGCACGGCACGGCCGCCGGGGGCGCCCGGGGTGCGTGCGGGATGCCGTGCGGGCCTCGGTCGCGTGTGGTCATCGGTGGTGCCCGGGGTGTGCGCGGGGTGCCGTGCGGACGCCGGTCGCGTGCGCTTGTCGACGGCACCTGGAGCGGGTGCCGCGAGGGGCGCGGGAGACCGGGCGCGCGGTGACGTGCCGGGTTTCCCGGTGACACCGGGGCCATGCCTCGACCGGACTGTGTCTTGATACGGGCGCGGGGTGCCGCGCCGGCCGCGACGCGCTGCGGTCGGCGAGGCGGTCCTCCGGTTCCCGTGCGGGCCTGTGATCGCCGCGGACGCACGGGGTGTACGGGATGCGCGGGACGTACGGGGTGTACGGCACTGCCGTACCGGCCGAGGTACCGGCCGACGGGTGTCTGCCGGGGTGGCGAGCGCCCGCCGCACGCATGCCCGGGCGGCTGTTCCGATGGTCCGCCCATGCCGCACATCTCCCCGGGGATCCGCCGGAGCAAAGGACGCGTGCCGCACACCCGCGGGGGCGCCTGTCCCGGCGGTGCGCGCATGCCGCACACCCGTCCGGTGCTCCGCCGAGGCGGTGCGCGCATGCCGTGCGCCCCCCGGCGAACGCCCCGGTCGTACGGCCTCGCCGCGCGCCCCGGAGCCGCCTGGCGCAGGGGTACGGATCCGCCGTGCGCACCGGAGGGCGCGTGCGCGCCCCGGTGGTGCGGGCCGGCGGCCGGGCGACCCCGGCGCACCACACCGCCCGGCGCGGCGCATGAGGCGCGTACCACCTCGCGGACCGCCCCGGCGGAGCATGTGCAAGGCGGCCCGCCGGACGCGCGCTGCTCGTTTCGGCGCGGATGCCGCATCCTTGAGGTGTGGAGTCTCTCGGGGACGAGTCGGTCGAGCGGAAGGGGAGGGCGCAGGGAATGAGTGCCGGCGCACCTGCTCATAACGCTTCGGTGCACAACGATGAGCACAATGCGACGGACCGGACGGCCGCAGTGCACCATGGACCGATGCGCGACGACGAGGCGGGCACGGCCCACGGGGCGATCGGCGCACTCGTGCATCGGGCCGTCGACGGGGACGAGCAGGCCACGCACGATCTGCTCGCGCACGTCCACCCGCTCGCGCTGCGCTACTGCCGCACCCGGCTGTCCCGGCTGCCCGGCGACGCGCGTCACTTCGTGGAGGACCTCGCCCAGGAGGTCTGCGTGGCGGTCCTGCTCGCCCTGCCCCGCTACCGGGACACCGGCCGCCCCTTCGAGGCGTTCGTCTTCGCCATCGCCTCCCACAAGGTCGCCGACCTCCAGCGCGCCGCGATGCGCCACCCCGGGTCGACCGCCGTGCCCTCCGACGAGATGCCCGAGCGGCCCGACGACTCCCTCGGCCCCGAGGAGCGCGCCCTGCTCAGCAGCGACGCCGAATGGGCCAAGAAGCTGCTGGCCAACCTCCCCGAGAACCAGCGCGAGCTGCTCCTGCTGCGTATCGCCGTGGGCTTGACTGCGGAGGAGACGGGGCAGATGTTGGGAATGTCACCCGGCGCCGTGCGGGTGGCCCAGCACCGGGCGCTGAGCCGGCTGCGCGCACTCGCCGAGCAGTAACGCCCCTGAACGGAGCCTCCGTACCCCGCCCGCTGAACAGGCGTGCATTCGCTTCCGTACGAATATACGAAGCCTGAAGTCCCACCCCACCGTGGAATTTGCTAGCCGTGCTTCCCGTTAGCATGGACATCCGCACCGATCAAGGCCATTTGGGGAAGGTGTCATGACTGCCAACGTCGACGGAGTGCCCGGAAAATTCGCGACACTCGGGCTGACCTACGACGACGTGCTGCTGCTGCCGGGTGCATCCGAGGTGCTTCCCAACGCGGTCGACACCTCGTCCCGTATCTCCCGCAATGTCCGGGTCAACATCCCGCTGCTCTCGGCGGCGATGGACAAGGTGACCGAGTCCCGCATGGCGATCGCGATGGCCCGGCTGGGCGGCGTCGGCGTGCTGCACCGCAACCTCTCCGTCGAGGACCAGGTCAACCAGGTCGACCTGGTGAAGCGGTCCGAGTCCGGCATGGTCACGGACCCGATCACGGTGCACCCCGAGGCCACGCTCGCCGAGGCGGACGCGCTCTGCGCCAAGTTCCGCATCAGCGGTGTCCCGGTCACGGACCCGGCCGGCAAGCTGCTGGGCATCGTCACCAACCGCGACATGGCCTTCGAGAGCGACCGCACGCGCCAGGTCCGCGAGGTCATGACGCCGATGCCGCTGGTCACCGGCAAGGTGGGCATCTCCGGCGTCGAGGCGATGGAGCTGCTGCGCAAGCACAAGATCGAGAAGCTTCCGCTGGTCGACGACGCGGGCGTCCTCAAGGGCCTGATCACCGTCAAGGACTTCGTCAAGGCCGAGAAGTACCCCAATGCCGCCAAGGACGCCGAGGGCCGCCTGCTCGTCGGTGCCGCCGTCGGAGCCAGCCCCGAGGCGCTGGAGCGCGCCCAGGCGCTCGCCGAGGCCGGCGTGGACTTCCTGGTCGTCGACACCTCGCACGGCCACAACAGCAACGCCCTCGCCTGGATGTCGAAGATCAAGTCCAGCGTGGACGTCGACGTGATCGGCGGCAACGTCGCCACCCGCGACGGCGCCCAGGCGCTCATCGACGCCGGTGTCGACGGCATCAAGGTCGGCGTCGGCCCGGGTTCCATCTGCACCACCCGCGTGGTCGCCGGTATCGGTGTCCCGCAGGTCACCGCGATCTACGAGGCGTCCCTCGCCGCCCGCCCCGCGGGCATCCCGCTGATCGGCGACGGCGGCCTGCAGTACTCCGGTGACATCGGCAAGGCGCTCGCCGCCGGTGCCGACACGGTCATGCTGGGCAGCCTGCTCGCGGGCTGCGAGGAGTCCCCGGGCGAGCTGCTCTTCATCAACGGCAAGCAGTTCAAGTCGTACCGCGGCATGGGCTCGCTGGGTGCCATGCAGTCCCGCGGCCAGGGCAGGTCCTACTCGAAGGACCGCTACTTCCAGGCCGAGGTGGCCTCCGACGACAAGCTCGTCCCCGAGGGCGTCGAGGGCCAGGTGCCCTACCGCGGCCCGCTCTCCAACGTGCTGCACCAGCTGGTCGGCGGCCTGCGCCAGACCATGGGCTACGTGGGCGCCGCCACCATCGAGGAGATGGAGTCCAAGGGCCGCTTCGTGCGGATCACCTCGGCGGGCCTCAAGGAGAGCCACCCGCACGACATCCAGATGACGGTCGAGGCGCCGAACTACGGCAGCAAGCCGTGACGCACGCGCGCGCGTGACGTGTCCGAGGGCGGTCCCGGAATCATCCGGGACCGCCCTCGCCGTCCCCGCCGGGGGCCGCTGTCGTACCCGTCGGCGATACTGGAAGACGCTGAAACGCATCAGGGAAAGGCCAAGACGTGACTGAGATCGAGATCGGGCGCGGCAAGCGCGGGCGCAGGGCGTACGCCTTCGACGACATCGCCGTCGTCCCCAGCCGCCGTACGCGGGACCCGAAGGAGGTCTCGATCGCCTGGCAGATCGACGCCTACCGCTTCGAGCTGCCGTTCCTTGCCGCCCCCATGGACTCGGTGGTCTCCCCGGCCACCGCGATCCGCATCGGCGAGCTGGGCGGCCTCGGCGTCCTGAACCTCGAAGGCCTGTGGACGCGGCACGAGGACCCGCAGCCGCTGCTGGACGAGATCGCCGAGCTGCCCGACGAGCGGGCGACCCGCCGCCTCCAGGAGATCTACGCGGCTCCCGTCAAGGAGGAGCTGATCGGTGCCCGCATCAAGGAGGTGCGCGACGCCGGGGTGGTCACCGCCGCCGCGCTCTCCCCGCAGCGCACCGCCCAGTTCTCCAAGGCGGTCGTCGACGCGGGCGTGGACATCTTCGTCATCCGCGGTACGACGGTCTCCGCCGAGCACGTCTCGTCCTCGCACGAGCCGCTGAACCTGAAGCAGTTCATCTACGAGCTGGACGTCCCGGTGATCGTCGGCGGCTGCGCCACGTACACCGCCGCCCTGCACCTGATGCGCACCGGTGCGGCCGGCGTCCTGGTCGGCTTCGGCGGCGGCGCCGCGCACACCACGCGCAATGTGCTCGGCATCCAGGTCCCGATGGCCACGGCGGTCGCCGACGTGGCGGCGGCCCGCCGTGACTACATGGACGAGTCCGGCGGCCGGTACGTGCACGTGATCGCGGACGGCGGCGTCGGCTGGTCCGGCGACCTGCCCAAGGCGATCGCCTGCGGTGCCGACGCGGTGATGATGGGCTCCCCGCTCGCCCGTGCCACGGACGCGCCCGGCAAGGGCCACCACTGGGGCATGGAGGCGGTCAACGAGGAGCTGCCCCGCGGCAAGAAGGTCGACCTGGGCACGGTCGGCACGATCGAGGAGATCCTCACCGGCCCGTCCCACACCCCGGACGGCTCGATGAACTTCTTCGGCGCCCTGCGCCGCGCCATGGCCACCACCGGCTACAGCGAGCTGAAGGAGTTCCAGCGGGTCGAGGTCACGGTGGCGGACTCGCAGCACAAGCGGTAGTCCGTACGACGCGAAGGGGGCCGGTCACCTGGTGAGGTGACCGGCCCCCTGCGCATGCCCGGCGGAGCTGGGGCGCGAGGAGTGGTGCGGGGGCGCACGGTTGCCTTCGGGGCGCATCCGGGCTGGTGAGCAGGGCCGCGGGCGACAGCGCCCGGGTCGGCGCCCCGGTCTTCCGAGGCGCCCTTCCGAGGATGTGGTTCCGGGCCCCTGCCCGCGCGGCAGACCGTATGCCACCAGCCCCGGCGCTCGGCCCGCTCGTGCGCCCCTTGCTCACAACCGGTGCGCCGCCCCCGTGGGCGTGGCCCCCCGCGTGTCCAGCAGCAGCTGTGCCTTCACCGACAGTCCTTGCAGGTCGTACGTCCGGTGCTGCTGGAGCAGGATCGTCAGGTCGGCGTCGGCCGCGGCCTCGTACAGCGAGTCGGCGCGCGGGACCGGGCGGTCCAGGACGTTCCAGGACGGCACGTACGGGTCGTGGTAGCTGACCGAGGCGCCCATCTCCATCAGCCGGACGGTGATCTCCTGGGCGGGCGTGCCCTGCAGGTCGGCGAGATCGGGCTTGTAGGTGACGCCGAGGAGCAGGATGCGGGCCCCGCGCGCGGACTTGCCGTGTTCGTTGAGGAGGGTGGCGGCGCGCTGGACGACGTACCGGGGCATCCGGCTGTTGACCTGCTGGGCCAGTTCGGCCATGCGCAGGGTGCGGGTCGCGTGCCCGGTCAGGTCCTGCGCGGCTCCGTGCCCGCCGACGCCCGGCCCCGGCCGGAACGCGTGGAATCCGAAGGGCTTGGTCTCGGCGCACCGGATGACGTCCCACAGGTCCACACCCAGCTCGTGGCAGAGGACGGCCATCTCGTTGACGAGCGCGATGTTCACGTGCCGGAAGTTGGTCTCCAGCAGCTGCACGGTCTCCGCCTCGCGCAGTCCGCGCGCGCGGACCACCTTGTCGGTCAGCCGGCCGTAGAACGCGGCGGCCGACTCGGTGCAGGCCGGGGTGAGGCCGCCGATGACCTTCGGGGTGCTGGCGGGCGTGTGGTCGCGGCTGCCGGGGTCCACCCGGCTGGGGGAGTAGGCGAGGTGGAAGTCGCGTCCGGCGCGCAGCCCCGAGCCCTTCTCCAGCAGCGGGCGCAGGAACTCCTCCGTCGTTCCGGGCAGCACCGGCGACTCCAGGATGACCGTGGTGTGCGGACGGAGCCGCTCGCCCAGGGTGCGGGCGGCCGCCTCGACCTGGCCGAGGTCGAGCCCGCCGTCGGCGGTGCGCGGGGTGGGCGCGCAGATCACCGCGGTGCGCACCCGGCCGAGCTGGGCCGGATCGGTGGCGGGACGGAAGCCGGCGGCGTGCATCCGGCGCAACTCGGCGGGGCTGAGCGAGCCCGCCTCGGGGCCTGTGGCATAACCGACGGTGGGGATGCCGGCGGCGACCGCGGCCTGGGCGAGTGGCAGTCCGTAGGGGCCGAGTCCGATGACAGCGAGGTCTGCGGGCATGGCGTGGGCCGTCCTTCCCAATAGCCGAAGCGGGACAGTCACGCAACCGCTGTGGGCAGGATGCGCGAGTGCACTGCCAGACTAGGTACACATATGACCGTTATGTGTGATTGTGTTTGTGTGTCTTCCGAGGGTTGTGAGCGAGTTGTCCACAGGGTGGGAGCGCGTGGTGGCTGAAGTCGGGCAACGCCGTCAGAATTTGGGCATGAGAAGGGGATGAACCGGGCTTCGCCCACCGGGTGCGGCCGACGCGAGCGAGTCTGCGACAGCGGGAGGCAGCGGTGAGAACAGCGACTCTGGGGCCGGCGCAGCGCGCCGAGGCACTGGCGGCGATGGCGGAGCGTGAACTGGACGTGCTGGTGGTCGGCGCCGGGGTGGTCGGGGCCGGCACCGCGCTGGACGCCGTCACCCGAGGCCTGTCCACCGGTCTCGTGGAGGCCCGTGACTGGGCGTCCGGCACCTCCAGCCGCTCCAGCAAACTGATCCACGGCGGTCTGCGCTATCTGGAGATGCTCGACTTCGCGCTGGTCCGCGAGGCCCTCAAGGAGCGCGGCCTGCTGCTGGAGCGCCTCGCCCCGCACCTGGTCAAGCCGGTGCCCTTCCTCTATCCGCTCAAGCACAAGGGCTGGGAGCGGCTGTACGCGGGCTCGGGTGTCGCGCTCTACGACGCGATGTCCATGGCCCGCGGCCATGGCCGCGGCCTGCGCCTGCACCGCCACCTGACCCGCCACCAGGCCCTGCGCGTCGCTCCCTGCCTGAAGAAGGACGCCCTGGTCGGCGCCCTGCAGTACTACGACGCCCAGATGGACGACGCCCGCTTCGTGACCACCCTGGTGCGCACGGCGGCGTCCTACGGCGCCAAGGTCGCCAACCGCGCGCGGGTGATCGGGTTCCTGCGCGAGGGCGAGCGGGTCGTCGGTGCCCGGGTCCAGGACGTCGAGGCCGGCGGGGAGTACGAGATCCGCGCCAAGCAGGTCGTCAACGCCACCGGCGTGTGGACCGATGACACGCAGGCCATGGTGGGCGAGCGCGGACAGTTCCACGTCCGCGCCTCCAAGGGCATCCACCTGGTCGTGCCCAAGGACCGCATCCACTCCACCACCGGCCTGATCCTGCGCACCGAGAAGTCCGTCCTGTTCGTGATCCCCTGGGGCCGGCACTGGATCATCGGCACCACCGACACCGAATGGGACCTCGACAAGGCGCACCCGGCCGCGTCCAGCGCCGACATCGACTATCTGCTGGAACACGTCAACTCGGTACTGGCCGTGCCGCTCACCCGCGACGACGTCCAGGGGGTGTACGCGGGGCTGCGTCCGCTGCTGGCCGGCGAGTCCGACGCCACCAGCAAGCTCTCCCGCGAGCACACGGTCGCCCACCCGGTGCCGGGGCTGGTGGTCGTGGCGGGCGGCAAGTACACCACCTACCGGGTGATGGCCAAGGACGCCGTCGACGAGGCGGTGCACGGGCTCGACATGCGCGTCGCCGACTGCGTGACGGAGGAGACCCCGCTGCTCGGCGCGGAGGGCTACCAGGCGCTGTGGAACGCCCGAGCGCGGATCGCCGCCCGCACCGGACTCCACGTGGTCCGCGTGGAACACCTGCTGAATCGGTACGGCTCCATGGCCGAGGAGATCCTCGACCTCATCGCCGCCGATCCCGCGCTCGGCGAGCCGCTGCACGCCGCCGACGACTATCTGCGCGCCGAGGTGGTGTACGCCGCCTCGCACGAGGGCGCCCGGCACCTGGACGACGTCCTCACGCGCCGCACCCGCATCTCCATCGAGACCTTCGACCGGGGCACCCGCAGTGCCCGCGAGGTGGCCGAACTGATGGCGTCGGTCCTCGGCTGGGACAAGGGCCAGATCGAGCGCGAGGTCGAGCACTACGAGAAGCGGGTGGAGGCCGAACGCGAGTCCCAGCTCCAGCCTGACGACCAGACGGCGGACGCGGCGCGACTGGGGGCACCGGACATCGTGCCTCGATAGGAGCTGCCGGCCACCCGGGCATCCGGGCATCCGGCCACCCGGCCACCCGGGCATCCGGGCATCCGGCCACCCGGGCATCCGGGCACCCGGCACCCGGCCGTCCCGCTCGTCTGCCGAACCGGCCGGGGGCAAGCGAACTGCCGCCTCCCCAGGCATCACTCGAACCGGCGGACGACCGGACCGAGCGGCACGTAGTCGGTGCTGGAGCAGGCATAGCGGCCCGCGCGGGCGGGAGGGAGGGCGAGAGCGACGCGTATTGTCTGAATCGGGGTCAGCGGCACGGTGGCCCGGGCGGCTTCGGTGAAGCCGGCCAGACCGCTGGTGTGGGTGAGCGGGGCCGAGTCCGCGTCCGTGGCCGAGTCCGTGGCGGTGGCTGTGACCGCGTCCGGGCCACGGCGAGGGAGGTGTCCTGGGCGGCGTCACCGGCGGTGTTCCGGTAAGCGGTCGGGGCGAGGAGCAGCGCCGGTGATGCCGGTATGGACAGGACTGTCCGAAGGGTCGGCATCCCGGTTCCTCCCCTCTTACGGCCATCATCCCGGTAAGCGGAACGCACGCTTCAAGGGGGCGTCGAGGAAGAGGGGAGCGGGTTCGGGCCAGTGGCACCCTGGGCGCCAGCCACTTGTCGGGTGAGAGACAATGGAGGCTCTGTCAGGGCGGGTTGTATGAGGGGACGCATGTCGGAGGCGGAGCGGGCGGGTACATCTCGTCAAGAGACTCGTCAGGGCAATGGCGGGCGGCGTCTCCTCGCCGGGCGGTACCGGCTGGGAGACGTGCTGGGCCGAGGCGGTATGGGCACGGTCTGGCGTGCCGAGGACGAGACCCTGGGCCGGACGGTGGCCGTCAAGGAGCTGCGGTTCCCGTCGAACATCGACGAGGAGGAGAAGCGGCGCCTGATCACGCGCACCCTGCGTGAGGCCAAGGCGATCGCCCGGATCCGCAACAACAGCGCGGTGACGGTCTTCGACGTGGTCGACGAGGACGACCGGCCCTGGATCGTCATGGAGTTGGTCGAGGGCAAGTCCCTCGCCGAGGTCATCCGCGAGGACGGCCTGCTGGAGCCGAAGCGCGCCGCCGAGGTCGGGCTCGCCGTCCTCGACGTGCTGCGCTCCGCGCACCGTCAGGGCATCCTGCACCGGGACGTGAAGCCGTCCAACGTGCTCATCGCCGAGGACGGCCGGGTCGTGCTCACCGACTTCGGCATCGCGCAGGTCGAGGGCGACCCCTCCATCACCTCCACCGGCATGCTCGTAGGCGCCCCCTCCTACATCTCCCCGGAGCGGGCCCGCGGCCACAAGCCGGGACCCGCGGCAGACCTCTGGTCGCTCGGCGGCCTGCTCTACGCGGCGGTCGAGGGCTCCCCGCCGTACGACAAGGGGTCCGCGATCGCCACGCTCACCGCCGTGATGACCGAGCCCCTGGAGGAGCCCAAGCACGCGGGACCGCTGAGGGACGTCATCTACGGCCTGCTGTCCAAGGACCCGGCCAAGCGGCTCGACGACGCCGGGGCGCGGGCCATGCTCAACGCCGTGATCCACGCGCCCGAGCCGGAGCCGATGGACGCCACGCGGGTCGTTCCGCTGCCGGTGCAGCCCGGCGGACCGGAGGGCAAGCGGGGCGAGGAGCCCGGGGAGAAGCTGCGCGGGGCGCTGCGGTCGGTGCGCAAGGCGGCCGGGGCGGCGTCGGCCGCGGCGGCGCGGCCGAAGAGCGGCGGCGAGCCGGCCGCGCCGGGTGCGGGCGGCAAGCCGGCGGCCGGGGGCGCGGCCTCCGGCGGGGCACGGCCCGGTTCCGCGGGCGCGTCCGGCGCGGGTTCCGCCGCGCGGCCGGGGAGCCAGGCGTCCGGTTCCGCCGCTGTGCCGAACTCCAGCGCGAAAAAGACGAGTTCCGGCTGGCCCGTGGTGCCGCCGCCGGACCTGGACCTGCCGCCGCGGCCGGTGCCGAGGGCGCCGCTCACCGATGTGGTGCCCAAGCGCACGCTGATCGTCATCGCCGTGGTGGTCGTCCTCGCGGTGATCGGCACCGTGCTGGCCTTCGCCCTGAGCGGCGGCGGCGAGGACGGCAAGAACAGCGGGGCCAAGGCCGCGGCCAGCGCCGACGCCTCCGCCAAGCAGGACAAGGGCGCGGCAGCCGGCAAGGACAGCGGGAAGCGGACCGACGGCGCGAGCCCGGCGTCCGCCGGGGCCGGTTCGTCGGCGGACGACGACGCGAGCCGGTCCGCCGCCGAGTCCGGCAAGCCGGACTCGGACAGCTCGGACGACTCCGACGGCGCGGACGGCTCCGACGGTGCCAAGGGCGGCGGGAGCGCGCCGGTGGCGACCACCCGCAAGGGCGGCCAGGGCTACTCGATCGGGCTGCCCAAGGGCTGGAAGTACCAGTCCAACGGGAGCGCGGGCGACCGCTACACCGGGCCGGACGGACAGAAGCTGCTCGTCGCCTGGACCGACACCCCCAAGGGCGACCCGGTGGCGGACTGGAAGAACCAGTCGCGCTACATGGTCCGCTCCCAGTACCGGAAGATCCGTATAGAAGCAGTGGACTACCGCAACTGGAACACCGCCGACTGGGAGTTCACCTACAGCGAGGGCGGCACCGGGTACCGCACGATCGACCGCGGTTTCGTGGTGAACGGCCACCTCGGGTACGCGCTGATGTACACCGCGAAGAGCGCCGACTGGGACGGCGCGCTGCGCAAGGACACCTGGAAGACGTTGACCAAGTCCTTCGAACCCAAGTCGTAGGCGACCCGCACCGGTTTGACGCGTGAGAATCCGTCATCCTCTCAATGCGGGTTGCCTCCGGCACGTATCGTGAAGGATCGCGGACCGTACGCAGCCGCATGCGTGTGCGAAACGGGCCGTGGGATGAACGGATGTGACCAACCGGCGGCCGGGGGAGGCAAAGTGGACGACTACGCGGGCCGGGTGCTCGCCGACCGCTACCGCCTGCCGCTGCCGCCGTCCGAAGAGTACGAATTCACCGAGACCCGCGCCTTCGACACCTACAGCGGTCAGGAGGTCCTGGTCCGGCAGGTGCCGTTGCCGGAGGTCGTCGAGGCCGAGGTGCTCGACGCGGAGGGTCTGCCCGAGGGGTTCACCGCGCGGGAGCGCGCCGCCCGCCGGGCGCCGGAGACCAGGACCGCCACCCGGCGCCCCGCCGATCCGGCGGTGCGGCGGGCTGTCGAGGCCGCGCAGGCGGCGGCCCGTATCCCCGACCATCCGCGCCTGGACCAGGTCTTCGACGTGTTCGCCGAGGGCGGGTCCCTCTGGGTGGTCAGCGAACTGGTGGCCGCGCGCCCGCTGGCAGCCCTCCTCGCCGAGCAGCAGTTGACGCCGTACCGGGCGGCCGAAGTGGCCTCCGACGTGCTCATGGCGCTCCGGGTGCTGCACGCGCACGGCTGGGTGCACCGCAACATCACCGTGCGCACGGTCCTGGTCTGCGAAGACGGCCGGGTCATGCTGACCGGCCTCGCGGCCGGCGCGGCGGAGGAGGCGCTGTGCGGGTACGACCCGGTGCCGGCTCCCGAGGATCCGGGCGGGGGCGCCGGAGAGTCGCCCGGTGCCGCGCCGGGCCCCGCCGCCGGCCCGGGCGAAGGCGGTGGCGGCACCCTGGGGCGGGGCACCGGCACGGCGGTCCGCGGTGCTCCCGGCGGACGTCAGCTCGGTCCGGGAGGTCCGGGAGGTCCGGGAGGTCCGGGAGGTTCCGGAGGTCCGGCAGGGCCGGGAGGTCCCGGAGGTCCGGGCGGTCCGGCAGGTCCGGGTGGTGACGGGGACGCCGATCCCGAGGCGGCGCGGCGGGCCGCGATCCAGGCGCGGGCGGCCGGCGGGCTGCCGGCACCGGGCACGAACGGCGGGCCGGGGACACCGGATCCGGCGGCGCAGCGGGCCCTGGAGACCGGCGCCGACATCCGGGCCGCCCGGGCCGGGGCCATCGCCGCGTACCGCGCGGGCACCCGTGCCGCCGCCCGGGTGCACGAGGCCCAGCAGATCCAGCAGACCCAGCAGAACGGCCGCCCCGCCCTGCCCGGCGCCCGGCCGCCCGCCGAGGACGACACCGGGGCCGGCCCGGCCGACGGCCCACCGCAGTCCCCGTACCCGTCGGGCCCCTCAGGCCCCTCAGACCCCTCGGGTCCCTCGGACGCGGGTGCCACGGCACCGCCCGGCCGGATAGCCGACCCCTACGGGATGCGCGGCGCCCCGTGGCACGGTGCCGCACCACGCACCGGAGCCGACCGCACGCCTCCCGCCCTGGGCGGCGCTGCGCGTGGGCCGGCCCTGCCCGCGGGGGAGCCCCTTGCGGGACCCGGTCACCAGGGCGCCGCTCAGCCGCACTCCGGCCTCGCGCCCGTCCCCGCGCCCGTCCCCGCGCCCGTCCCCGCGCATCCGGGCGGCCGGTGGGACGAGCCTGCCGCCGTGCGCCGGGGACCCGGGACCGCGCTCGCCGCCGAGCGGGCGCGGCAGGTGCGGATGACCGTCGTGGGGCCGGTGACCGAGCGCTGGGCACCGGAGCAGGCGGGTCCCGTGCACGAGAACTGGCAGCTGGCGGCGCCGATCGGCCCGGCCACCGACCTGTGGGCGCTGGGCGCGCTGCTGTTCCGGGCCGTGCAGGGGCATGCGCCGTACCCGGAGGAGTCGACGGCCGAGCTGGTGCAGCTGGTCTGCGCCGAGCCGCCGGCCTTCGCCGAGGAGTGCGGCCCGCTGCGGCCGGTCGTGGAGTCCCTGCTGCGCCAGGACCCCATCGAGCGGCCGGACGTAGAGGAGCTGAGCGGCTGGCTGCGTTCGCTGGTGCGGTCAGCGCCGGAGCCGGACGCGGGCGTCCACGTCGTCCCAGTGCCGCCCGCCGACCCCAGGCGGCTGCCGATCGTCCGCCGCCGTGGCGAGCTGGTGCGCAGGCGGCGTGCCAGGGTGCCCGCCGTCCATCCGCACGGCCGGCACAAGCGGGCCCGGGAGGGCGCCCGTTCGCCGCGCAGCCTGGGCCGGACCCTGCTTCTGCTGATCCTGCTCCTGCTGGCCGGGGCGGTCGCCTACGCCATGCTGTTCCTGCCCAAGCAGCACGGCGACGGCGCGGCGGGCGGGGACCGCACCGGCAGCGCCGGGCAGGGGAGTCCCGCGCCCTCGCACACCCGGGGGCCCTCCGCCGAGCAGAGCGCACCGGACGGCGACGGCAAGACGTCCGCCTCCGCGCCCGCCACCGAGACCCAGACCGGCGGCGACCCCTCCGTGCCCGACGGGTTCACCCTGCGCAAGGACGACGGGTTCCAGGTCGCCGTCGCCAAGGGCTGGGACCGCACCCCGAAGAACGGCAGCGGCCAGGTGGTCTACGCGCACGGGAACTTCGAGCTGATCGTCGTACCGGGCCGGGACGGCACATCGGCGTACGGCAGTGATCCGATGGTCTACCAGCGGGACAAGGAGCGCGAACTCCAGCCGTACCGCGACTCCAGCTGGGCCACGGCCACCGGTCTGCGGACCACGGAGGTGGGCGGACGGATCATGGCGGAGGGGCAGTTCACCTGGACCGACGGGCAGGGAAGGGACCTGTTCGTGCGGAACATGGCCCTGCTCCTGGACGGTCGGTACCACATCGTGCAGATGCGCGGCCCGGACGCCGAACGGGACGAGGTGACACGGCTGTACGAGCAGGCTGCCGCGACGTATCGCTACACCGGTTGAGCAGTGTGCACCCGGGGCAGGCACAGCCCCGTCCGGTTCCCGGTCTCGCGCGGAAATGACCATCGTCACAGTGCGGTTTCCTTGGGACCCCGCTGGTTCCCTGTTCACGGACCGGTCCTTAGTCTGACCCTGTCAAGAGCATTGCGGGGCAACGTGAATCAGATGCAGGGCCTGCTCATAGCGGGCCGCTACCGGCTCGCCGACTCCATCGGCAGCGGCGGCATGGGCCGGGTGTGGCGTGCCCACGATGAGGTGCTGCACCGGAAGGTCGCCATCAAGGAGTTGACCGCGGCGCTCTACGTCTCCGACAGCGACCAGGCGGTGCTGCTCGCCCGTACCCGGGCCGAGGCGCGGGCCGCCGCCCGTATCAACCACTCCGCCGTCGTCACCGTGCACGACGTGCTGGAGCACGACGGCCGCCCGTGGATCGTCATGGAACTGGTCGAAGGCGAGTCGCTGGCCGACGCCGTCAAGGAGCGCGGCCGGGTCGAGCCGGCGGAGGCCGCCCGGATCGGGCTGTGGGTGCTGCGGGCGCTGCGCGCCGCGCACTCGGCCGGCGTGCTGCACCGGGACGTCAAGCCGGGCAACGTGCTGCTCGGCACGGACCGCCGGGTGCTGCTCACCGACTTCGGCATCGCCCAGATCGAGGGCGACACCACCATCACCCGCACCGGGGAGGTCGTCGGCTCCGTCGACTACCTGGCCCCCGAGCGGGTGCGCGGCCACGACCCCGGCCCGGCGTCCGACCTGTGGGCGCTCGGCGCCACGCTGTACACGGCGGTCGAGGGGCGCTCGCCGTACCGGCGCACCTCGCCGCTGAGCACCATGCAGGCGATCGTCGAGGAGCACGCGGACGAGCCGCGCCACGCCGGGCCGCTGGCCCCCGTCATCGCCGCGCTGCTGCGCAAGGACCCGGCCCAGCGGCCGGGCGCGGCGGAGGCGGAGCAGATGCTCGCCGAGGCGGCGGAGGGCCGCCGCCCGCGCGAGGCACAGGCGTTCGTCCCGACGCAGGGCTCCGGCGTGCACACGGGCGGCCTCGGGGGCGCCGGCACACCCGGCCACGCCAGCGGCACAGCGGGCCACGGCACCGGGACGCGGGGCGCCGGCCATGGCGCGCGCGCCTCCGGGTACGCCACCCCGGTGGCCGGTCACGCCTACGGCGACGGGGCGGACGCGGGCGCGGCCGGCGCGGGCCACTCCCTGGCGGGGCCGACGATGCTGGGACCCTCGGCCGGCGGGCAGAAGCCGGGCCGGCCCCGGCGCCGGCTGCGCACCCTCGCGGTGGTCGTCGCCGTCGCGGCGGTGCTCGGTGGCGCGGGGGCGGTGGCGGTCCAGCACTGGGGCGGCACGGACCGGGGTGCCGCGTCCGGCGGCGGCGCGAGCCCGGCGCCGGCGTCCGGCGGGACCGGCGCGGGGAGTTCGGCGGGTGCGGTCCCCGACGACTGGAAGACCTACAAGGACCCGCTGGGCTTCAGCCTCTCCCTGCCCAAGGGCTGGACGCGCCAGGTGTTCAGCATCCAGGGCGACCTCAAGCAGATCGACTACACGCCCGACAACGGCAGGCACTTCGTCCGCATCGCGATCGACGGCTCACCGGACTTCGCCGACCCGCTGGCCCACCAGAAGGACCTGGAGCAGCAGCTCCAGCGGCTGGTCGACTACCGGCGCGTGACCATGAAGGAGAACATCTACCGCGACCGCAAGGCCGCGCTGTGGGAGTACACCTGGACCGCGCTGGCGAAGGACTCGCCGAACGGCGCGGGACCGCGCCGCGCGACGGAGGAGACGTACTTCTCGCGCGAAGGCACGGAGTACGCGATCTACATCTCCTCACCGGCCCAGGACTGGGCGACGACCAGCAAGCAGTTCCAGTGGGTGCTGCGGAGCTGGCAGCAGCCGGACGCGGGCTGATCCGGCCGGGGACACGGCCCGTTCCGGCCCGGCGGGCGGGCTGTTCCGGCCGGAGATACGGCCTGTTCCCGCCGGACACGCGGACCGTTCCCGGCGGACACGGGGACTGAACCGGCCGGACCCGGGGGCTGAACCGGCCGGACACGGGGACTGATCCGGCCGGGCAAGCGGGCTGAACCGGGCGGCCATGCGGGCGGTTCCGGCCGCGAGCGCGGGCCCGTCCGGCCCGAACGGCGGCCCGGTCGGCCGAAAATCGCAGGTTGCGCGGCGTGTCTTGGCCGAGCGGCACCCCGGAGGGCGGCCCACCTGTGCGGCATGATGGGGCGCATGGGGACCGAGGGAGCCGGCTTCCGGCTGATCGCGGGACGTTACCGCCTGGAGGAACGCATCGGGCGCGGCGGCATGGGCGTCGTGTGGCGGGCGAGCGACCAGGTGCTGGGCCGTCAGGTGGCGGTCAAAGAACTCCTGTCGGACGACTCGCTCCCGGACGACGACACCCGGCTCCGCCGTGACCGTACGTTCCGTGAGGCCCGCGCGGTCTGCCAGCTGCGCCACCCGCACATCATCGTCGTGCACGACGTGGTGGAGCAGGACGAACGGCCGTACCTGGTGATGGAGCTGATCGACGGCGGCACGCTGGCCGACCGGATCGCCCGGCACGGCCCGGTGGACGCCGCCGAGGCCGCGCGGATCGGCATCGCCCTGCTGAGCGCGGTGCACACCGCGCACGAGGCGGGGGTGCTGCACCGGGACATCAAGCCGGCGAACGTGCTGATCGAGTCCGGCACCGAGCGGGTCGTCCTCACCGACTTCGGCATCGCGCAGGTCGACGGGGCCACCACGCTCACCGAGAGCGGCGCCTTCGTCGGCTCGCCCGAGTACACGGCGCCGGAGCGGATGTCCGGGCTGCGTACCGGCCCCGAGTCCGATCTGTGGTCGCTGGGCGCGCTGTTGTGCACGGTGCTCAGCGGCGAGTCGCCGTTCCGGCGCGACTCGATCGGCGGCATCCTGCACGCCGTGGTCGCCGACGAGATCCGCCCGCCGGCCCAGGCCGAGCCGCTGATGCCGGTCGTACGGGGCCTGCTGGAGCGCGACCCCGACCGGCGGCTGGGCGCGGCGGAGGCCGAGTGGATGCTGCACACGTTCCTGGAGACCGGCCGCACGCCGGCCGCGCCGGGCGGCCAGGGAACGGCCGGCGCGCACGGCGGTGGCCGCATCCACCGGATCGGCGGGGGACGTGCACCGAAGACCCCGGTGTCCTTCCCGCCGACCCAGTGGGACCCGCCGTACGGCGGACCGCCGACCTCCGCCGAGGGCCGTCCGACGGCGGACCCGTTCCCGGGCCGGTCGTCCCCGCGCGGCGTACTGGTGGCGGCGCTGCTCGTCGCCGCGCTGGCCGGGGCGGGCGTGTCGGCCGCCGCGCTGCTGCTGCACGGTGACCGGGGCGGCGGCGGCACCCCGGGCGGTACGGCGAGTACGACCCCGACGCCGACCCGGACCCCGTCCCTGACACCGTCCCGGACCCCGACCGGTACGCGGTCGGCACCCGCACCGACATCCAGCGCGCCCCGCCCGAGCGCCGCCGACTCGTACACCGCGCCCTCCGGCTACCGCACGGCCCGGGACCCGGCAGGCTTCTCGCTCGCCGTACCGGAGGACTTCACCCGCAGCCCGGAGGGCGGGCGCGTCTTCTACCTCTCGCCGTGGCAGACCTTCCGCCTGGGCGTCAGGGTCATCCGGACGCAACCGGGCGGCCCGCTCGGCGTGCTGGAGCGGTCGGCCGCCAAGGGCTCCGAGACCAACCCCGGTTACCACGACGGCCGCGTCACCCGGACCACGCACGACGGACACCCCGCCGCGCTCTGGGAGTTCACCTGGAACGGTTTCAGCGCGGCGGAGGGGCCCCGGCACACCTACGACCTGTGCTGGGAGCAGGGCGGGCGGCTGTACGACGTGTGGGTGTCGGCGCCGGTGGGGCAGGTCCGGGAGGCGCGGGAGTACTTCGACGTGGCGGTCGACACGTTCTCGGTCACGGGTGTGTGACCGGTTCGCCCTGCCTGTGGCTGCGGGCGCGGGGGCGCGGTGGAGATGACGCATGAGCGCTGACGGGGGAAGCGGCCACGGGGCCGACGACACGACGAGTTTTGTTCTGCAACCGCCGAGGCGCCGGTGCCGCCGCGGTCGCGGCGGCCGTCACCGCGTACCTCGTCCTCGCCGGCCCGTTCGCCGGCCGGTCCTCCGACGGCTGGGCGAAGCGGCCGGAGAGCAGGCTCGGCGCCACCCTCGCCGTCCCCGAGGGCTACCAGGCGCTCCGGCCGGAGAAGGACGACACCGACAAGAACTGGGTGGCGTACGCGGACCAGAGCGGCGGCATCTGGCTCCGGCTGCGTCTTGACCGCAGGTCGCAGGACTCGCTGGGGCGGATCAAGTCCAGCGCACGGGCCCAGATGTACGACGACAACGAGAAGTTCAAGAGCCAGGGCGACTACGACCCCGGGATGGGCGAGGCCACCAGGACGGTGCCGGACACGGACGCCACCTTCCACGGCCGCCAGGCCGCCGGGAACACGGTCGCCTATCCGTCGGACGACTCGCCAAGCCGCCCCCGCGAACTGCGGATCTTCTACTACCGCAGCACGTCGGGTGACATGTACGAACTCGCCGTCGGCTACCCGGCGAAGGGCGATTTCACCGCCCGCGGCCGGGAGGTGGCCCGGGCGGCCGTCGCCGGCCTGGAGATCACGAAGCCCTGAGACCGCGGTACCGGCCCGCGGTGATGCCGAACCGGCGGCCGAAGGCGTGCGGGATTGGGCGTTACGGACAGGCCGCCTGGCCTCGGCACCGACGGCACAGGCGCCGCAGACGGCACGGGCATCACAGGCGCCACAGACGGCCAGGACCCGTCAGCGCGTACTGGAACTGGCCGTGCGGGAACGGGCCGCGAGGCAGCGGGCGTTGGTGGTGCCGGCTCGCTTCGGCCCGGCCGGGGCGGTGCGGGTGCGTGCGGCGTCCGCCGGTTTCCGGCTGTGCCGGTGGGCCGCCTGACCGCCCGCTTCGACAACGGCTCGGTGCGCACGGTACTCATGTGACATGACTGAAGACGGCGAACGCCCGCCCGACGCACGTCTGATCGGCGGCCGTTACCGGCTGGCCGGACGCCTCGGGTCCGGGCCGACCGGCACCGTGTGGCGTGCCCGGGACGAACAGCAAGGCCGGCAGGTCGCCGTCAAGGAACCGTTGCTGCCCGGCGATCCGGCCGCCGACGAGGAGAGCCGGCGCGTCGCGCACCGGCTCCAGCACGAGGCCAGGGCCGCCGTCCAGGTGCGGCACCCCTCGGCCGTCGCGGTGTACGACGTCGTCACCGAGGCCGGCGTCCCCTGGATCGTCATGGAGCTGGTGGCGGGCGAGTCGCTGCGCGAGGTGCTGCGGCGCGGGCCGCTCGCGCCCCCCGAGGCCGCGCGCGTCGGGCTCGCGGTGCTCGGCGCGCTGCGTGCCGCGCACGCCGTCGGCATCGTGCACCGGGATCTCAAACCGGCCAATGTGCTGCTGGAGTCCGGCACCGGGCGGGTCGTCCTCACCGACTTCGGCATCGGCGACGGCCACGCGGAGGAGGCGCCCCCCGGTTTCGTCGCCCCCGAGCGGGCTGCCGGGCCCGGGGCCGGGCCGGCCTCCGACCTGTGGTCCCTCGGCGCGCTGCTCCGGGCCGCCCTGGGCGACACGGACCCCGGCCCGCTGGGCCCCGTCCTCGACCGGCTGCACGCGGTCGAGCCGGCGGCGCGGCCCGGCGCGGCGGAGGTCGCGGCCGTCCTCCGCGACTACCTCGGCCCCACCGCCGCACCCGACCTGCCGGCCGAGTCGGCGGAGCCGGCGGAGCCGGCCGCGCCGGCCGCTACGACGGAGTCAGCCGCTACGACGGAGCCGACCGACACGGCGGAGCCGGCCGAGCCGGAGCCCCAGGCACCGGCCGCCCCCGCCCCCGCCCCCGCATCCTCCTCCGCCCCGGCTCCCGCCCCCGCCCCCCGGCGCCGCACCCCCCTGGGCGCCCTGGGTCTGCTGCTCGCGAGAAAGCCCGGGATCGACTGAGCATCACCGCGTCAACGCCCTGATCAGCACATTCTCTGCCAGTGATCACTGGCAGTATGTGAGCGGTCGGTGAATCCGCGTTACCGACGGGTACACAAAGCTTGCGCTCCGGCATACTCTGCGCGTCATGACGGACACGCAGGCCCCGGACATCGCCGGTACCAACCCGCTCGCGCCCGCCCCCGAAGGCGCCCGCACCGCCGCCGACGTGGTCACCCCGGAATGGGTGGCCCAGCTGACCAAGGGCGTCGTCGGCTCCGGCCGCACCGCCAACCACACCCCGTTCACCGGCGAGAAGCTGGCCGAGCTGCCCGAGTCCACGCCCGAGGACGTCAGCAGGGCCTTCGAGGCGGCCCGTACCGCCCAGGCCGTGTGGGCGCGGACCCCGGTCAGGCAGCGGGCCGCCGTCCTGCTCCGCTTCCACGACCTGGTGCTGGAGCGGCAGGCCGAGGTCCTCGACCTGATCCAGCTGGAGACCGGCAAGGCCCGTCTGCACGCGCACGAGGAGGTGCAGGCCGTCGTCGTCGCCGCCCGGCACTACGGCCGCCGGGCCGGCGCCTATCTGCGGCCCAAGCGGCACGCCGGTGCCGTGCCGGCCCTCACCAAGACCGTCGAACTGCGCCACCCGCGCGGGGTCGTGGGCCAGATCGCCCCCTGGAACTACCCGCTGGAGCTGTCCGTCGGCGACGCCCTGCCCGCCTTCGTCGCGGGCAACGCCGTCGTGATGAAGCCGGACACGGAGACCTGCCTCACCGCGCTGTGGGCACGCGACCTGCTCATCGAGGCGGGCCTGCCCGCCGGTGTCTTCCAGGTCGTCATCGGCGAGGGCCCGGTCGTCGGCCCCGAGCTGGTCAAGCACGCCGACTACGTCTCCTTCACCGGCTCCACCCGCACCGGCCGCGAGGTCGCCGTCGGCGCCGCGGCCCGCCTGGTCGGCGTCTCCCTCGAACTCGGCGGCAAGAACGCCATGCTGGTCCTGGAGGACGCCGACATCGAGAAGGCCGCCGCCGGCGCCGTCCGCGCCTGCTTCTCCTCGGCCGGCCAGCTGTGCATCTCCATCGAGCGGCTGTACGTCCACGAGTCCGTCGCCGACGCCTTCCTGGAGCGGTTCGCCGCCCGCACCGGGGCCATGCGGCTCGGCAACTCCCTGGCCTACGGCGCCGACATGGGCTCGCTGGTCGGCGAACGCCAGCTGGAGACCGTCGAACGGCATGTGCGGGAGGCCGTCGCCAAGGGCGCGAAGGTGATCGCGGGCGGGGCGGCCCGCCCCGACATCGGCCCGTACTTCTTCGAGCCCACCATCCTGGACGGCGTCGAGAGCTCCATGGCCGTCTGCGAGGAGGAGACCTTCGGCCCGGTCGTCTCGGTCTACCGCTTCAAGACCGACGAGGAAGCCGTCGAGCGCGCCAACGCCACGCCGTACGGCCTGAACGCCTCCGTGTGGACGACGAACGCCCGCCGCGGCCTGGACCTCGCCGCCCGCCTGCGCACCGGCACGGTCAACGTCAACGAGGGCTACGCGCCCGCCTACGGCAGCGCCCAGTCCCCGATGGGCGGCATGAAGGATTCCGGTCTCGGCCGCCGCCACGGCTCCGAGGGCATCCTCAAGTACACGGAGGCCCAGACGGTGGCCCAGCAGCGGCTGCTGCCGATGGCACCGTCCCTGGGCATGACGGACGAGGGCTACGCCCGCTTCATGAGCACGAGTCTCCGCCTGATGAAGGCATTCCGCTTCAGGTGACGCCCCCTCCCGCGGGCGCGGGGCCGCACCGGTACGCGGCTCCGCCCCACGGGCGCGAGCACCCTCACACCACCCGCACGCGAAACTCAACGAGGAGAACTCCGTGCCTCAGGACGCTTACGACTACGACGTCCTCGTCGTCGGCTCAGGCTTCGGCGGCTCGGTGTCCGCCCTCCGCCTCACCGAGAAGGGCTACAAGGTGGGCGTCCTGGAGGCCGGCCGCCGCTTCGCCCGCACCGCCCTCCCGAAGAACTCCTGGGACCTGAAGAACTACCTCTGGGCCCCAAAACTCGGCATGTACGGCATCCAGCGCATCCATCTGCTGGGCAATGTCATGGTGCTGGCGGGCGCGGGCGTGGGCGGCGGCTCCCTCAACTACGCCAACACCCTCTACGTACCGCCGAAGCCCTTCTTCGACGACCCCCAGTGGCGGCACATCACCGACTGGCAGGAGGAGTTGAAGCCGTACTACGACCAGGCCCGGCGCATGCTCGGCGTACGGCTCAACCCCACCATGACCCCCTCGGACGTGCACCTGAAGGCGGCGGCCCAGCGGATGGGCGTCGGCGACACCTTCCATCTCGCTCCGGTGGGCGTGTTCTTCGGCGACGGCCAGGACGCGGACGGGAAGGTGCGGGCCACCCCCGGCGAGCAGGTGAGCGACCCGTACTTCGGCGGGGCCGGACCCGACCGGAAGGCCTGCACCGAGTGCGGCGAGTGCATGACCGGATGCCGGCACGGCGCGAAGAACACCCTCAACGAGAACTATCTGTACCTCGCCGAGAAGGCGGGCGCGGTCGTCCACCCCATGACGACGGTCGTGTCCGTCACGGACGACTCGCGGGGCGGCTACGCGGTCGCCACCCTGCCGACCGACCAGAAGAAGAAGGGCGCGGGCCGCGTCCTCACCGCCCGCAAGGTGGTCCTCGCGGCCGGTACCTACGGCACCCAGACCCTGCTGCACCGCATGAAGGCGGGCGGCCAGCTGCCGTACCTCTCCGCCCGGCTCGGCATCCTGACCCGCACCAACTCCGAGGCCCTGGTCGGCGCGCAGACCGACAACCGCCGCTACCGCAGGGCGACCGGCACGGCGAAGGCCGACTTCACCCGGGGCGTGGCCATCACGTCCTCGATCCACCCCGACGAGGACACCCACATCGAGCCGGTCCGCTACGGCAAGGGCTCCAACGCGATGGGCGGTCTGTCGATCCTCCAGGTGCCGTACGCCGAGGGCTCCTCGCGCGCGCTCGCCTGGCTGGCGAACGCGGCCCGGCACCCGCTGCTGGTCGCCCGCTCCCTGTCCAACAGGCGCTGGTCGGAGCGGACCATCATCGGCCTGGTCATGCAGTCCCTGGACAACTCGCTGACCACGTATCTGAAGCCCGGCGGGGTCGGCAAGGGCCTGCTCACCGCCCGGCAGGGGCACGGCTCGCCCAACCCCAAGCAGATCAGGGCCGCCACCGACGCCGCCTCCGCGCTCGCCGCCGAGATCAACGGCTTCGCCGGCAGCAACGTCGGCGAGCTGATGGGCACGCCGCTCACCGCGCACTTCCTCGGCGGCTGCCCCATCGGCGACTCGGCGGAGACCGGCGTGATCGACCCGTACCACCGGCTCTACGGCCACCCGGGCATCTCGGTCGTGGACGGCGCCGCCGTCTCGGCGAACCTGGGCGTGAACCCCTCGCTGACCATCACCGCGCAGGCCGAGCGGGCCATGTCGTTCTGGCCGAACAAGGGCGAGGAGGATCCGCGGCCGGCGCCGGGAACGGCGTACGAGCGGCTGAAGCCGGTGGAGCCGCAGGCCCCCGCGGTGCCCGCGGACGCGTTCGGCGCGCTGCGGCTGCCGTTCCTGGGGATGCCGGCGGTACCGCCGAAGAAGGGACCGGAACCTAAGAAGTGACCGGGACCTAAGAAAGTGCCCGGAGCGGCACCAGGGACCTGCATCCCCCTCCGAAGGCAGGTCCCTCGCGCCGTTCCTTGATCCGGCAGGTTTGATCAGCGAAAAGCCGGAAGGGTTGCACGGCGGGCCCAGAAATTTCATGTGATGTGGACCACGTTCTCGGGGCCTCGCGTTCGTACCGGGGCCGCGCGGGCCTTCCGGGGGCCCCGGGCATGACGAAGGACGGGCCCCCGGGCATGACGAAGGGCCCCGCGGGACGGAGAGGCCGCGGGGCCCTTCGTTCGGTCAGCACCGGCGTCAGGGCAGCGCCGGTGCCTGGGGACGGCGCCGGGGGGTGCGCCGCGTGTTCATGTGCCCTGTCTGCAGTTTTCCGCCGGCCGGCTCCGAGCGTCCCCGGAGCCGGCCGTTCTCTTGGATGACCGGGCTGCTGTCCCCTGCCGTCCGGTCACTGTCTGGAGCGAGGTCCCACGACGTACGGCACGACCCGTACGTCTCATCGCCCCAGCGAGCCACGCGTGGTTCTGTCGGGCCCGCCCCTGGCTGGCACGGACACCCCCTCAACGAAGCGGTGCGCGGACCGGTCACGCGCCGTACGGGTGAGAGCGGGCCCGAACTCAGATGCGACCCCGGCACAGCTCCAGCAGGGTCATGGCGAGGGCGGTGCCGGGCTTGCCGAGGGCGTCCCGGTAGCGGCCGAGGATCTCCATCTCGCGGGACAGGTGCACCCGTCGCCCGCCGGAGGCGATACGGGTCTGCTGGACGACGGCGGAGACGGCCATCCGCTCCTGGACGAGGCCGATGATCCGGTCGTCGAGCGTGTCGATGCGTTCACGGGCGTCGGCGATGGTCGCTTCCGCGCTGGTCGTGGTCACGGCGGTCATGCTGGGGGCTCCTTGTGCGGGTGGGGGTCGAGGCCACGGAACGACAGAACCCGGAAAACGACAGGCGCCCCGGGCCTTGTCGGCCCGGGGCGCCTGGGAAGTCGCTTGGCGTTGGCTCAAGCAGCACGACCATGGCAGCCGGCGGGCCGGATGCCATAGGTAAAGACGAAGGTCGAGTGCTTGCGCATACGGTCAGTATGCCACGGGCCGTACCGGGTGGCCCGGCCGCCCGCCCCGTTAGACTCGGTAGCACAACCCCCGCCCGACCACCAGAAGGCACCCCGTGTCATCAGCGACTCCCACTGCCGCCACCCCCGACACCGTCCTGGTCGTCGATTTCGGTGCGCAGTACGCCCAGCTCATCGCCCGTCGCGTCCGCGAGGCGCGGGTCTACAGCGAGATCGTGCCCAGCACCACGCCGGTCGCCGAGATGCTCGCCAAGAACCCCGCGGCGATCATCCTCTCCGGCGGCCCCTCGTCCGTGTACGAGGAGGGTGCCCCCCGCCTCGGCCGCGAACTGTTCGAGGCCGGCGTCCCCGTCTTCGGCATGTGCTACGGCTTCCAGCTGATGGCGGAGATCCTCGGCGGGACGGTCGACAACACCGGCGCCCGTGAGTACGGCCGCACCGACCTGCACGTCTCCAAGGTGTCCTCCACCCTCTTCGAGGGCACCCCGGCCGAGCAGCACGTGTGGATGTCGCACGGCGACGCCTGCTCCGCCGCTCCCGAGGGCTTCACGGTCACCGCGTCCACGGACGTCGTCCCGGTCGCCGCCTTCGAGAACGACGAGAAGAAGCTCTACGGCGTCCAGTACCACCCCGAGGTCATGCACTCCACGCACGGCCAGCAGGTGCTGGAGCACTTCCTGTACCGCGGCGCGGGACTGACCCCGTCCTGGACCACGGGCAATGTGATCGAGGAGCAGGTCGCCGCGATCCGCGAGCAGGTCGGCGACAAGCGCGCGATCTGCGGTCTGTCCGGCGGCGTGGACTCCGCCGTCGCCGCCGCTCTCGTCGCCCGCGCCATCGGCGACCAGCTGACCTGCGTGTACGTCGACCACGGCCTCATGCGCAAGGGCGAGACCGAGCAGGTGGAGAAGGACTTCGTGGCCGCGACCGGCGTCAAGCTGGTCGTCGTGGACGCCGAGGAGCGCTTCCTGAGCGCGCTCAAGGGCGTCAGCGAGCCCGAGGAGAAGCGGAAGATCATCGGCCGCGAGTTCATCCGCGTCTTCGAGCAGGCGCAGGCCGAGATCATCGCCGACGCGGGCCCGGCCGTGGAGTTCCTGGTCCAGGGCACCCTCTACCCGGACGTGGTCGAGTCCGGCGGCGGCACCGGCACCGCCAACATCAAGTCGCACCACAACGTCGGCGGCCTCCCCGAGGACCTCGAGTTCCAGCTGATCGAGCCGCTGCGCAAGCTGTTCAAGGACGAGGTCCGGATGGTCGGCCAGGAGCTGGGCCTGCCGGACGAGATCGTCCAGCGCCAGCCCTTCCCGGGCCCCGGCCTCGGCATCCGCATCGTCGGCGAGGTCACCAAGGAGCGCCTCGACCTGCTCCGGGACGCCGACGCCATCGCCCGCGAGGAGCTGACCGCGGCCGGTCTCGACCGCGACATCTGGCAGTGCCCGGTGGTCCTGCTCGCGGACGTCCGCTCCGTCGGCGTCCAGGGCGACGGCCGCACCTACGGTCACCCGATCGTGCTGCGCCCGGTCTCCTCCGAGGACGCCATGACCGCCGACTGGTCCCGGCTCCCGTACGACGTCCTCGCCCGCATCTCGACCCGGATCACCAACGAGGTCCGGGACGTCAACCGGGTCGTCCTCGACGTCACCTCGAAGCCGCCGGGCACCATCGAGTGGGAGTGACCCCTTCCGGGGCTCAGGTCCGCCGGAGAGTCCGCACCGGCTCTCCGGGCTTCCAGACCTGGACGACGAGGTACGTGTCGTCCTCGACGTAGGTCCGCACGACCTCCGTCAGCTCGGTGCGGAAGAGGTGGAACGGCTGCGGCGGTTCCACCTCTTCCACATACGCGGCCCTGGCCGCGCCCTCCCCGACCTCGTGCGCCCGCCCGCTGACCCGGACGTCCCCGCCGCCCATGTCGGCACCCGGGTTGGCCTGCAGCGCGAAGCGCGGGTCGCGGCGCAGGTCGAGCGCCTTGAGCGAGCCCGGCATCATGCCGAGCCACAGCTCCCCGCCCAGGAAACGCACCTCCAGGCCGGAGGTACGCGGAGCGCCGTCCCTGCGCAGGGACGGCGCTCATGGTGGCGGTGGGCGCCGAAGCGCTCCTCGGCGAGAGCTGCCAGCTCGGGTGCGGCGGTGGTGAAGGCTGCCCAGTTCATGACCGCCACTCTTCCGGCTAATCCAGACAACTCCTGTCGTGTTTGTGCTGCGTACGTCATCTTTACAAACCAGCACTGCCCTTTTGCGCCGACCGGAGGTAACTTCCGGGCCGTACCGCACACCCCACGCTGGAGGACCTATGCACGGGCCCACCCCGCCCCTGCCGCTGCCCACCGGCCGGCTGCAGTTCGCCATGCCGCCCATGCACGAGTCGGCCGAGGACGAACGCCGGCACCGCAAGGAACGGCTCGCCGGCGCCCTGCGGATCTTCGGGCGGGCCGGGTTCGAGGACGGGGTGTCCGGGCACATCACCGCCCGGGACCCGGAGTTCACCGACTGCTTCTGGGTCAACCCCTTCGGGATGCCCTTCAAGCACGTCACCGTCAGCGATCTCGTCCTCGCCAACCAGGACGGCCAGGTCGTCGAGGGCCGCTACCACGTCAACCAGGCCGCGTTCACCGTGCACGCCCAGGTGCACGCCGCCCGCCCCGATGTCGTCGCCGTCGCCCACTGCCACTCCGTGCACGGCCGCGCCCTCGCCGCCCTCGGCGACCTCATCGACCCCATCACCCAGGAGAGCTGCGCCTTCTACGAGGACCTGGCCCTGTACGACGCCTACACCGGCGTCACCGTCGACGCCGAGGAGGGCCGCCGGATCGCCGCGGCGCTGGGCTCCCGCAAGGCGCTCGTCCTGCGCAACCACGGCCTGCTCACCGTCGGCGACTCGGTGGACGCCGCCGCCTGGTGGTTCCTGTCCCTCGACCGGTCCTGCCAGGTGCAGCTGCTGGCGAAGGCGGCGGGCCGGCCGGTGATCATCGACCACAAGCCGGCCGTCGCCACCCGCGAACAGCTCGGCGGCGACCTGGTGGCCTGGATCAACTACCAGCCGCTGTGGCAGGACATCAGCCGCGCCGAACCGGACCTGCTCAGCTGAAGCCTTCGAGTATGACCGCCTTGGTCATCGCGAACTCCTCGTCCGTGAGCACACCCTCCCGGTACAGCTCGCCCAGCTCCCGCAGCCGGCGCAGCAGCACATCATGGTGACCGTCCCGCACCGGCACCCCCGCCGGCGAGGACGTCCGGTCGGCGGGTACGCGGTCGGCGGGCACCTGGTCGGCGGGCACCCGGTCGCCCGGTGCTTGGTCGCCCGTGGCCTGGTCGTCGAGTGCCTTGTCCGCCCGGGGCCGGCCGGCGCGGGTGGAGGGGTGCGGCAGCCGGGCGGTGACCGCCGCCGCGACCAGCGCGGTCAGCAGATCCCGCCGGACACTGCCCCACAGGTCCAGGGCGTAGGGGTCCCGCTCGGGCGGCAGCTTGGAGAACACCGTCTCCCGGGTCACGAACCGCAGCAGACCGCCCGCGTACCCCGAGTTGGGCAGCCACTCCACCTGCACCAGATCCCCGAGCGCGATGATCCGCGGGCCGGTCGCGCGCTTGACCCGGTCGGAGGTGTCGGCCCAGTCGATGCGCACCTGGCCGCCGTCGAAGGACACCGTGCCGTCCGAGCACCGCACCGACACCGGCACCGGCGGGCCCGGCAGCAGATAGCCGGCCATCGGCTCCTGGGGGACCTGGTCCAGGAGCAGCGCGTGCCGGATCTCCTCGGCGACGTACTCCGCGACTCCCGAACGGTCCGCGTCCACCGTCAGCCGGTAGGGATCGGCCGCGTCCGGCAACCGGCCGCCGGTGGCCTGCAGCAGCGGGTCGGCGCCCTCGCGCAACCGCATCCGCAGCCGGCCGCGCCTGCGCTCCGGCTCGTAGACGACCCCCGAGACGGCCTCCAGCGGTACGGTGATCTCCCCGTACGTCTGCCGGAACAGCGGCACGGAGCGGTGCAGTCCGGGGGTGATCCGGATCGCGCTGCCGTCGAAGGCCCAGGCCCCGTCCCGCTGGATGATCTCGGCCATACGGAGATTCTCGCAGCCGGGTCAACACGGCGGCCCCGGCTTCACCCGCGATGACCCGGCCCGGCCACCCCGGAGCGCCCTGTATAGGGCACAATTCGCTGTCATCACAGGGGAGTTGTTCCGCCCTCGGACGCATCGCGGGCGCCGGGGGCCGGAGCGGCGGGTCGTGGGGAAGGCGGGCGTCGGGCGTGGCGGTGCAGGAGGCGAGAGGGGACACGGGTGCCGAGGGTGTCCACGCGGGTGGCTGCACCTGCGGGGACTGCCCGCACGGGGCCCGGGAGGGACATCGGCGGGCCGTCGCCGCGTTCCTGCGCAGGCGCGACGAGTTCGCGGCCGGACGGGGGCTGCCGGCGGCCGTGGCGCACTCGGCGTCGGCGTCCCGCCAATGGGTCTCCGAGGAGCTGACCCAGCGGGCCGAGGCCGTCGCCGAACAGGGCAGGGCCGAGGGCGCGGTCCGCCTCTCCCGGCTGTGGCTGCGCACGGTGTGCGCGGTGTGGGGCGCGGTTCTCGCGCTGCTGCTCGCCGAGGCGCTCACCGCGATCGGCGCGGGCTGGACCGGCGCCCGCACCGCGGCCCTGCTCGCCGCGTTCGCCGTCGCCGCCGCACTGACCGCGGCCTGCTTCTTCCACCGGGCGCGCGGCGGAGCGCTCGCGCCCGTGATCGGTGAGGACAACCGCATCTCCACCTCCCGTTCCGTTGCCGCCTGCTGGGTGCTGTTCGTCGGCTATGCCGTCCTGCTGCTGGCCGCCCGCCTGGCCGCCGCCTCCGACCACGCCGAACGCGACGCGCTGATCTCCGGCCTCGATCTGGCGCGCGGCGCGGGCGTGGTGACCGTCCTCGCCGTGGTGTGCGGCATCGCCGTCGTGGTCCGCCGGGTGGTGGGCCTGCGCATCCTCGCCCAGCGGCTGCAGAAGGTGCCGGCCCACCGCCCGCGCGCCGCCGACCTGCTCACCGACGACTCCGGCCGGGGCGCCTTCGCCGACATCCAGTACGTCGCCATCAGCGCCGTGGCCCTGCTGTTCGCCGCCGTACGCCTGGCCCGCCGTCCCGACCAGCTGCCCGACCTGCCCTGGGGCCTGGGCGTGGTCGTGCTGATCTCGGCCGCGACCTATCTCGCCGGCAAGTACGCCGACGGCGGCAGGCCGGTGATCCTCTCCGTGGTCCGCGCCCGCGAACCCGGCGATCTGGACGGCCCCGTCCGCACCGGCGACGACATCGAGATCCGCGGCTCCGGCTTCGTCCCGCCCGGCGCCCAGAGCGCCGAGCGGCTCTCCCGGATGGTCGTCCGCATCGGCGCGGTCGACGTCCACGTCCCTCTCGTCCCCGTCGCGGGCGGCTTCCGCAACCCCACGGACAACACCCTGACCGTGCCCGTCCCCGCGGACGTGGAGCCCGGCGCACTGGACGTCCAGGTGGTGACCGCGGCCGGTGTGGCGACCAACCGGTACCCGCTCCAGGTGACGGAGTGAGTGCCGGGCGGGTGCGCCCGCACGCCCGAAATCCGGAAAATCATCTGGGACAGGATTGAACTGACTCCCTTCTTCATACGTATCGTCGAGTGAGGGGCGGGACGGCGGGCGAAGGGCGGCAGGCAGCGATGACTCACAGCATGCGGACGGATACGCACACCACCTCGCTGGACGGTCCCCGGTCCCTGCGGGACACCGCCACCCGCTACGCCCTGCTGCCGCTGCGCGTCTTCCTGGGCGTCACCTTCATCTACGCCGGCCTGGACAAACTCACCGACAGCACCTTCCTGCGGTCCGGCGGCGCCGGCTCGATCGGCGACACCATGCGCGCGGCCCACGACTCCGCCGCGATCCCGGCCCTGATCGACCTGGCCCTGAAGGGCCCGGTCGGCTTCGGCTGCGCCATCGCCATCGGCGAGCTGGCCGTCGGTGTCGGGATCCTGCTCGGTCTGCTCGGCCGGCTGGCCGCGCTCGGCGGGGCGCTGATCTCGCTCAGCCTCTGGCTGACGGTGAGCTGGCCGACCACCCCCTACTACTACGGCAACGACCTCGCCTACCTGATGGCCTGGCTCCCGCTGATCCTGGCCGGCACGCCCTACCTCTCGCTCGACGCGGCCTGGCGGGCCCGGCGGCGACGGGCCGGCGGCTACCGCTGACCGCCCTCCGCGCCGCCCCGTCTGCGTATCCCCCGGGTCAGCGCCGCGGTCAGGCCGGCCAGGAAGAGCCCGCCGACGACCAGCGGGACGACCGCGAACCACGGTGTGTCCCACAGACCCCCCGCGTCCCCCGCGAAGACCACCCCGGTGGCACCGAGGAAGAGCCCGGCGACCAGCCTCCCCGGCTGGAACTCATGACGCAGCACGGCTGACCTCCACCTGTCCCACTCCGACGCCGAGTGTCAGCTTCAGCGTGCCGGACTTCCCGGCACCCCTGGCCGGTCTCAACGTCACCTCCTGATGCCTGCCGGGCTGCACATCCACGTCCTTTCCGCTGTCCCCGGGCAACCGGATGTCGCCCACGCCCACATCGATGCTCATCCGCACGGTCGCGTCCGCCGGCACGAGCACCTTCAGCTGTCCCGCCCCCACCCGGGCGTCCGTGGCCACCGTCTGCCCCTGCCCCGGGTGCACCCGGGTCAGATCCAGGGTGCCCCGGCCGGTGCCGAGGTCGTACCCGGACCGGACCTGGGTGGCCGCCCCCGGCTTCCAGGACGCCTCCCGCCAGTGGGTGGTGATGTCCCCGGGCAGGGCCGCCGCCCCGGCGAGCAGGGCCGCCGTGACCAGCGCCAGGAACACCGTCCCCGCGCCGGTCCGGCCCAGGAACGCGCTGACCGCGATGCCCAGCCCGAACACCGCGAGCGCGCACGCCAGACCGGTCTGCAGGCTGGTGCCCAGCGGGTGCGTGTCCCAGCTGGCCCCGGTGCCCAGTCCGCCCGCCAGCAGGGCGAGCAGGAACACCCAGCCGCCGATCCAGCGCGGGCCGCGCGGTACCGGGGGCGCGGCCCGCGGCGGCTGTACCGCCCCGGGGTGCGCCCAGGGGGTGGGGACGCCGACGTCCAGGACCGAGGTGAGGTCCCGCTCGCGGGCGTCGCCGGGCCCCCACAGATAGCCGGTGCCGCCGACATGGGTGCCGTCCTTGACGATCGGGTCCCGCCACCAGGAGGGGTAGGTGATGACCACCGGCGGCGCCTGGGCTTCCGGCGGGGCGTCGGCGGCGGCCTGCGCGGCCAGCGGGTCGGGGTCGGGGGCACCACGGCGCTGCGACCAGTACCCCGCGCCCGCGAGCAGCAGCGAGAGCACCGTGGCGAACGCCAGCACCCCGCCGTTTCTCAGCATCGTCAGGAAGATCCCGCAGCCGACCAGCGCGAACAGCACGGCGGCCAGCGCCTGGCCGTCGACCCGGCCGGTGAAGAGCTTGCGCAGCTCGTTCTCCTCCTCGTCCTCGTACGGCACCAGGAGCCAGACGAAGCCGTAGAAGATGAGGCCAAGACCGCCCGTCGCGGAGAGCACGGCCAGCGTGATCCGGAAGATCACCGGATCCATGTCGGTACGGCGCCCGAGCCCCGCGCACACGCCCCCGATCATCTTGTGCCGGCGGTCTCGCCGGAGCCGGTCGGGTACCTCGGCGAGCCCGGAGGCATCCTGCGGCTCCGGCTCGTCCGCGGGGAAGCGGCCGCCGGTCCGGGAACGGGGACGCGGGCCGGCGGGGGCGTCGGCTTCTCCGGCGCCGGCGCCGGGGCCGGTGCCGCCGACGCTGTTTTCCGCGCCGGCACCGGTGCCGGCGGGGCTGCCGGTGCCGGCGTCGGCGGGGAGGCGGGTGTCGGCGGGAGTGCCGGTGCCGGCCGCTCCCGTCTCTCCCGTCGCGGCGGGCGCGGCATCCGTCGGTCCGGTGCCCGGGGCCGGGCTCGGGCCGGGGCCGGGTCCCGGACCCGTCGCGGCGTGCTCGTGATCCGTCATGCGTCCATGGTGACGGCCCGGCTGTCACGGCGGCAGTCGGGACGACCCTGGGCCAACCCTGAAATCGGCCCTGAGACGGGGCGGGGGAGCGTGCGGGCGGCCCGGATCGGCGGCCGGGCCGCCCGCCCGGACCGCCCCCGAGGGAAGATCAGGGGCGTCTCGGGGACCGACCCTGATGCTCTGCCCCGCCTGCCGTGTGACCATCGTTGGCATGCCGGAAGCCGCAAGCCTGCCCCTCGACGACCCGCGGCCGCCGCGCAAGCTCTACCGCAGCAGCGACGGACGCTGGCTCGGCGGAGTAGCGCGGGGCCTCGCCGGGCATCTCGGGCTGCCCGTCATCTGGGTGCGGCTCGTCTTCGTCGGCCTGTTCATGGCGGACGGACTCGGAGCGCTGCTGTACGCCGCGTTCTGGTTCTTCGTCCCGCTCGGCATCGGCGGCGTCGGCGACCAGAAGCCGTCGCTGGTGGGCACGGAGACCTCACCGGACGGCCGCCGCCGGCTGATCGCCCGCAGACCGGACCGCGGCCAGATCGTCGCGCTGCTCCTCATGGTCATCGTGTCCATGGTCTTCGTGGGCAGCGTCAACCTGGGCAGCGCGGCCAAGGCGTATCTGGTGCCCATCGTGCTCGTCGCGGCCGGTGTCGCCCTCGTCTGGCGCCAGGCGGACAACGCCCGCCGGGCCCGCTGGGTGGAGGCGGGCCGCCGGCGCCGCACCCTCACCCTGCTGCGCACGGCCGGCGGAGTCCTGCTCGTCACGGCCGGTGTCTCCGCGATCTTCGTCCTCCAGGGTTCGGCGGCCCACCTCGGGGCGGTCCTCCAGGCCGCGCTCGTTGTCCTCGTCGGCATCACCCTGCTCGCCGGCCCCTACCTGGTCCGCATGACCCAGGACCTGTCCGAGGAGCGCCTGATGCGCATCCGCGCCCAGGAGCGCGCCGAGGTCGCCGCCCATGTCCACGACTCCGTGCTGCACACCCTCACCCTGATCCAGCGCAACGCCGACAACGCGGGCGAGGTGCGCCGCCTCGCCCGCGCCCAGGAGCGCGACCTGCGCACCTGGCTGTACAAGCCGGAGGGCACCGGCAAGGACGAGGCCGACGAGCCGGACACGGTCGCCGAGGCGGTCCGGCGCAACGCCGCCGAGGTGGAGGACAAGCACGGCGTGCCCATCGAGGTCGTGATCGTCGGCGACTGCCCGCTGGACGAGAGGACGGCGGCGCAGATGCAGGCCGCGCGTGAGGCGATGGTGAACGCCGCCAAGTACGGTGGCGAGGGCGGTGCCGTGCAGGTCTACGCCGAGGTCGAGGGGAAGACTGTCTTCGTGTCCGTGCGGGACCGCGGTCCCGGGTTCGACCTGGACGCGATACCCGCCGACCGCATGGGCGTCAGAGAATCGATCATCGGCCGTATGGAGCGCAACGGCGGTACGGCCCGGCTGCGGTCGGTGCCGGACGGCGGCACCGAGGTCGAGTTGGAGATGGAGAGGGCGGAGAAGACGTCATGAGCGAGGCGACCGAGGCGAACGGCACGGCGGGAGCGGCCGGGCCCGGCCGGTCCGACGGCGGTGCGGGCGGGCGGCACGTACGCGTGGTGCTCGTGGACGACCACCGGATGTTCCGCACCGGCGTCCAGGCCGAGATCGGCCAGACCGCCGAGACCGGGGTCGAGGTGGTCGGCGAGGCGGCCGACGTAGACCAGGCGGTCACGGTCATCACCACCACCCGGCCCGAGGTGGTCCTCCTCGACGTCCACCTGCCGGGCGGCGGCGGTGTCGAAGTGCTGCGCCGGTGCGCGGCGTTGACGGCGGACGCCGCGCGGCCCGTCCGGTTCCTCGCGCTGTCCGTGTCGGACGCGGCGGAGGACGTGATCGGGGTGATCCGGGGCGGCGCCCGCGGCTATGTCACCAAGACCATCACCGGCACCGACCTGGTCGACTCGATCTTCCGGGTCCAGGAGGGCGACGCCGTCTTCTCCCCGCGGCTGGCCGGGTTCGTCCTTGACGCCTTCGCCTCCACCGACGCCCCGCCGGTGGACGAGGACCTGGACCGCCTGACCCAGCGGGAGCGCGAGGTGCTGCGTCTGATCGCCCGTGGCTACGCCTACAAGGAGATCGCCAAGCAGCTGTTCATCTCGGTGAAGACGGTCGAGTCCCATGTCTCCGCCGTCCTGCGCAAGCTCCAGCTGTCCAACCGGCACGAGCTGACCCGCTGGGCGACGGCCCGCCGACTGGTCTGACCCGCCACCGAGCCCCACCGGGCACCCTGACACACCGGGCACCCCGGCCCTCAGGCACCCCGACCCCCGGTACCCCGGCTCTCAGGCCACCCGGGTCGCCCCCGCGAACGGCATCTCGTCGACCGGGGCCAGGCGGACCGGCGCCGAGGGGTTCGGGGCGTGGATCATCTGGCCGTTGCCCACGTAGATGCCGACGTGGCTGATTCCGGAGTAGAAGAACACCAGGTCCCCGGGCTGGAGTTCGGAGCGGGAGACCCGCCGGCCCGCGTTGATCTGGGCGTAGGTGGTGCGGGGCAGGGAGATGCCGGCGGAGCGGTAGGCGGCCTGGGCCAGGCCCGAGCAGTCGAAGGCGTTCGGGCCTGTGGCGCCCCATACATAGGGGCTGCCGAGCTTGCCGTAGGCGTAGGCGACGGCCGCCGCGGCACGCCCGGTGGGGGCCGGGACGGAGCCGGCCGGGTCCAGCGGCTCCCGCGGGCCGGCGGCCGACCGGGAACCGCGTCCGGCCGTGCCCTCGGCGCCGGTGACCTCGGTGCGCTGCCGCGGGGGCAGCTGCGCCAGCAGCCGCCGGGCCTCGTCCAGCTTGCCCGTGACGGTCGTCTTCCGTCGTCTCAGCTCGGCCTGTCGTGACCGCAGCGACCGCAGCTCGACGCGCGCGGCACCGCGCAGCCGCTCGATCTCCCGCAGCTGTTGGCGCACCCGGGAGACGGCGGCGGCCTGCCGGTCGCCGGCACGCTCCGCGAACGCGGCGCCGTCCAGATAGCGGTCGGGGTCGCTGGAGAGGGCCAGCTGCCAGGCCGGGGCGATGGCGCCGTCCCGGTACTGCGCCGCGGCGAACGAACCCAGCGCGTCCCGGGCCGAGTTGAGCCTCTGCTGCCTGCGGGCGGCCTCGCCCTGGAGCGTGCTCACCCGCCGCTGCGCCGTGTCCGCCTTCTCCTTCGCCCCGTTGTACTTCTCGGTGGCGGCCTCGGCCTCCCGGTACAACGTGTCCACCTTGGCCTTCACCTGCCCCGGCGTCAGCTGCGGCTCGGCGTGTGCCGTCCCGTCGAAGCCGGTCGCGGTGGCCGCGCCCGCCAGGGCGAGCGTGGCCGCCGTCCGGGCCGTATGACCGCTGAGCGGGCGTTGCGAGGGCTTGCGGTGCGCTGCCACCTGGACCGTCACGTCCTTCCGTGCGACTCGTACGACCGAGTGTCAGTACGACCGAGTGTCCGTATGACCAGGAGGTCGGCACGGCCGGATGGCCGTGCGACCGGGCGGTCAGTGGGCCCCGCGGCGGCCCGCACAGGGGGAGTGGGCCGCCGCCGGGCTTTCTCGGCGCTGGCGGCCGACTGCCGCCCCCGGTCCGGGCGGCTGGGGGAGCCGGTCACCTGGGGGAGGACGCTAGGCCGGACGGTGACGAGAAGGTAACGCGGTGTACGGAACTGGTTCCGACGGACCGGGAAGTGACCGGATGTGATCGCGTCGCCGGACTGGAGTCGACATGTTCACGCAGCGTGGTGACCGAAGCGCGGAAAGGGGGACAGGCGAGGGCCGTGGGCTGCTATGGGGCGGATATATGCACGTTCTCCGGAGTCGTCGCGAAGGCGCCGTCACCGCCTGTCACCACCACCCGTCACCCCTGCCGGGTGGAAGTGCTTTCCCGACTGCCTGTGGGAGGGGTCGCGCGCCCGCGACGGGGCCCGGATCCGCCCGCACGGTCCGACCGCAGCCCTCGCGAGCCCGGCTCCGGCAGGGCGGGACGGCCCGCATCGCTCGAACACCCCGGAACGGCACCCTGCCGTCCCTGGGGCCGCTGCCCACGAATAGGCTCCGGCCCCATGGACGTACTCATCCATCTCTTCGTCGGCCTGCACATCATCGGTATCGCCGCGCTGCTCGGCGGTTTCCTCACCCAGATGAAGGCGATGGGCCGGGGCACGGCCCGGTTCGTGCCCGGGATGCTGCACGGAGCGCTGACCATGCTGGTGACCGGCGTGGCCCTGGTCGGCCTCAACCAGGCCGACGACCACCACGTCAACAACATCAAGATCGGCGTGAAGCTGGCTCTGCTGATCGTGATCCTCGGCCTGGTCTACGTGAAGCGCGACGAGGAGCGGGTCGACAAGGGCCTCTTCGGGCTGGTCGGCCTGCTGACCACGGCCAACATCTTCATCGCCGTCCTCTGGACCTGATCCGGCCCCGTCCTTCGACGCGCCCCGGGGTCAGTCCGGCCGCACCACGCTGTGGACGGCCGCCTCACCGGCGGCGGTGACCGGCTCCTCCCGCACGTACGCGCCCGGTCTGGGTGCGTGGATCATCATGCCGTCGCCCGTGCACAGCCCGACGTGGCTGACGTCGTCGTGGAAGAAGACGAGGTCGCCGGGGCGGGCCTGCGCGGCCGGGACCGGGGTGCCGGCGGCGGCCTGCTCGCGTGCGGTGCGCGGGAGGGTGACGCCGGCGGACTTCCAGGCGGCCTGGGTGAGGCCCGAGCAGTCGTAGGAGCCGGGACCGGCGGCGCCCCACACGCACGGCTTGCCGAGCTGGGCGCGGGCGAAGGCGATGGCCTTCCTGGCCTTGGTCGCGTACGCGCCGGAAGGCGTGCCGGGGGCCTGGGAGGTCTGCCGCGACAGCAGCACGCGCGCGTGGGCGAGCTTTTTCTGCACGCTGGCCTTGGCCGTCTTCGGGCCGCTCGCGGCGTCCCCCGGCAGGCTGTCCGCGGGCGCTCCGGCGGCGGTGGCGGGGGCGGCGTCCACGGCGGGCGGGGCCACGGCGGTGCCCCGGGGGGACGTAGAGATGCCGCCCCGGCCGTGGACCGGCGGCGCGACGGCCGCGTCCTGGACCGACGGGATGCCGGCGGCGTGCCGGGCCGAGGGGATGCCGGCGGCGCCCTGGAACGACGGAGCGAGCGCCGCGTCCTGGAGCGTCGGGACACCGGCCGTGTCCCGGACCGACGGGATGCCGCCTGTCTCCCGTGCGAGCGGTATTCCGCCCGTGTCCCCTACGAGCGGTATCCCGCCCGTGTCCCGCAGGGGCGACCCGGCGGCGGTGTCCGGGGCGGACAGGGTGCCCCGCTGGGCCGGGACCGCGCCGCGCTGGGTGGGCAGGGCGCGGTGCCGGGCGCGTCGGGCGACCTCGTCGCGCAGGCGCTGGAGGCTGTCCGCGCGTCGCCGCGGGGCCTCGGCCTCGTCGGTGCGGTCGGCGCGGTCGGTGCGGTCGGTACGGGCTGCCCGCTCGGTGCGCGCGTTCCGCTCGCCCCGCTCGGCCCGCTCCCTGTCGGTGGCGGACGTCTCGGCCGCCGACTCCGCCCGGCGGTACAGGTCGTCGATCTTCCGCTCGATCTCCTCCCGGCTCGGCCTGCCCTGACCGCCCGTGGCCGCGGGCGCGGCCTCGGCGGTCTGGGAGAACACGGCCACGGAGGTGAGGGCGGCGGTGGCGAGGGCGGGGGTGCGGATGCCCGCCCCGTGGGTTCCGCCGGGGCGCGGCTTGCGGTGCGACGCCAAGGGTGGCGACTCCTTCCGTGCTCCGCCTACCGGGTTAGCTGTCGGGTTCGGGCGGGTGCTTGGAAGGGTTGCCCTACGGCGTCGTCCCGGGCGGGAGTCGGCCGATTCACCCCAGGATCGGTGGGTCCCCGGCTCCGCGCACCGTGCGGGGTGCGCCGGACTCGGCGGAGGCCGCGCGGCCCGGCGAGGTTCGCCGGAGTGGGGTCGTGCGGCCTGACGGAAACCTAGCCAACTCGTGTGTCTTCTGTGAAGGTTGGTGCGAGGTATGTCCGATACATTTCTGTGACCTGAGGCAGGTTTCACGCGCGCGTGACCAGGTGCTTCCACTGGGTGAGCGGCCCGCGGGCGCTGTCGGGGCGACGGCCGACTGTCCGGGAATCGGGCCATGTTCCGGGGACGGCGACCGGTTGTCGGTGGGGCACCCTAGACTCGGAGAGCGATGAGCAGCCTCTTTGACGACAGCTTCCTGGCGGACCTCCAGGCCCCTCGCGGGCGCGAGGAGGAGCTTCCGCCGCCGCCCGAGGACGATCACGCTCCGGAGCCGCTTCCGGACGATCTGTTCGGCGGGAAGTTCGACGTGCCGCCGGACCGGGACGGCTACTACCGCGATGGCGCCCCGCGCCCCGCGCTCGACCCGGCGGCGCTCCTGGAGGGGCTGAACGAGAACCAGCGCGCCGCCGTCGTGCACGCCGGCTCCCCGCTGCTCATCGTCGCCGGTGCCGGCTCCGGCAAGACCCGCGTGCTCACCCACCGCATCGCCCACCTGCTCGCCGAGCGGCATGTGCACCCGGGCCAGATCCTCGCGATCACCTTCACCAACAAGGCCGCCGGCGAGATGAAGGAACGTGTCGAGCAGCTCGTCGGCCCGCGCGCGAACGCGATGTGGGTGATGACCTTCCACAGCGCGTGCGTGCGGATCCTGCGTCGCGAGTCGAAGAAGCTCGGCTTCACCTCGTCGTTCTCGATCTACGACGCCGCCGACAGCAAGCGCCTGATGGCCCTGGTCTGCCGCGATCTGGACCTCGACCCCAAGCGCTTCCCGCCCAAGTCCTTCAGCGCCAAGATCAGCAACCTGAAGAACGAGCTGATCGACGAGGAGGACTTCGCCGCCCAGGCCACCGACGGCTTCGAGAAGACCCTCGCCCAGGCCTACGCCCTGTACCAGTCGCGGCTGCGCGAGGCGAACGCGCTGGACTTCGACGACCTGATCATGACGACGGTCAACCTGCTGCGCGCCTTCCCGGACGTCGCCGAGCACTACCGCCGCCGCTTCCGGCACGTCATGGTCGACGAGTACCAGGACACCAACCACGCCCAGTACGCGCTGGTGCGCGAGCTGGTCGGCACTGGCGGACGGGCCGCCGAGGACCTCGGCGTACCGCCCGGCGAGCAGGACCTCCCGCCCGCCGAGCTGTGCGTGGTCGGTGACGCGGACCAGTCGATCTACGCCTTCCGGGGCGCGACGATCCGCAACATCCTCCAGTTCGAGGAGGACTACCCGAACGCGACGACGATCCTGCTGGAGCAGAACTACCGCTCCACGCAGACCATCCTGTCCGCCGCCAACGCGGTCATCGAGCGCAATGAGTCCCGGCGCCCGAAGAACCTCTGGACCAACGCCGGCCAGGGTGCGCGGATCACCGGCTACGTCGCCGACACCGAGCACGACGAGGCCCAGTTCGTCGCCGACGAGATAGACCGTCTCACGGACGCCGGCGACGCCAAGGCGGGCGATGTGGCCGTTTTCTACCGCACCAACGCCCAGTCCCGAGTCTTCGAAGAGATCTTCATCCGCGTCGGCCTGCCCTACAAGGTCGTCGGCGGAGTCCGCTTCTACGAGCGCAAAGAGGTCCGGGACGTCCTGGCCTACCTGCGGGTCCTCGCCAACCCCGAGGACTCGGTGCCGCTGCGCCGCATCCTCAACGTGCCCAAGCGGGGCATCGGCGAGCGCGCGGAAGCGATGATCGACGCCCTCTCCCAGCGCGAGAAGATCAGCTTCCCGCAGGCCCTGAAGCGCGTGGACGAGGCGTACGGCATGGCCGCGCGCTCCACCAACGCGGTCAAGCGGTTCAACACGCTGATGGAAGAGCTGCGCACGATCGTCGAGTCCGGCGCCGGGCCGGCCACCGTCCTGGAGGCGGTCCTCGAACGCACCGGCTACCTGGCCGAGCTGCAGGCCTCCACCGACCCGCAGGACGAGACCCGGATCGAGAACCTCCAGGAACTCGCGGCCGTGGCGCTGGAGTTCGAGCAGGAACGCGGGGAAGGCGAGCAGGGCACGCTCGCCGACTTCCTGGAGCAGGTCGCCCTGGTCGCCGACTCCGACCAGATCCCGGACGAGGAGGACGGCGACGGCGTCATCACGCTGATGACCCTGCACACCGCCAAGGGCCTGGAGTTCCCGGTCGTGTTCCTGACCGGCATGGAGGACGGCGTCTTCCCGCACATGCGCGCCCTCGGCCAGACCAAGGAGCTGGAGGAGGAGCGGCGCCTGGCGTACGTGGGCATCACGCGCGCGCGGGAGCGGCTGTACCTCACGCGGTCGGCGATGCGCAGCGCCTGGGGCCAGCCCTCGTACAACCCGCCCTCCCGCTTCCTGGAGGAGATCCCGGCCACCCACGTGGAGTGGAAGCGGACGGGAGCCACGTCGCCGGTGTCCTCCGGACCGGCGTCCGGGATCGCCGCCTCGCTGTCCTCGACCCGCTCCCGCTCCTCGGCGTCGGGCGCCTCCGGGTTCGCGACGCGGCGTACGGCGGAGAAGCCGGTGGTCGCGCTGGCCGTCGGGGACCGGGTCACCCACGACCAGTTCGGGCTCGGCACGGTCGTCGGAGTGAAGGGCACGGGCGCCAACGCGGAGGCGACGATCGACTTCGGTGAGGCCAAGCCGAAGCGGCTGCTGCTGCGGTACGCGCCGGTGGAGAAGCTGTAGTCCCGCCACGGGAAGGGCCCCGCTGAAGAGCGGGGCCCGGGGGGCTAGGTCGGATCCAGTCCGTGGCTGCGCAGCCACGGCAGCGGGTCTATCGCCGCCCCGCCGGCCGGCCGTACCTCGAAATGCAGGTGCGGGCCGGTGGAGTTGCCGGAGTTGCCCGAGAAGGCGATCGCGTCGCCGGCCTTGACGGTCGTACCGGAGGCGACGCGGTAGCTGGACAGATGGCAGTACCAGGTCTCCGTGCCGTCCTTCGCCGTCAGGATCAGCATGTTGCCGTAGGCGCTGTTCCACTTGGTGGTGACGGTGCCGTCGGTGGCGGCCATGACCGAGGTGCCGTAGGAGACGGGGAAGTCGATGCCGGTGTGCACCGACATCCAGTTGATGCCCGCCTGGCCGAAGTAGGCGCTGAGGCCGTGCTGTGCGACCGGCAGCGCGAACTTCGGGCGCAGTCGCTCCTTGAGCGCGGCGGCGGCAGCAGCCTTCTTCTTCTCCAGCGCCTGCTGTGCCTTGAGGTCGATCCGCTCCTGGGTGCGGCTCGCCCGGTCGGCGAAGTCATGCGCATCGGCGGAGAGGGTCTTGAGCTGTGTGTCCAGCTTGCTGTTGGCGATCGACGGCTTGACCGACACCGGTACGTCCGAGGCGGTGGCGGTGGTGTCCGTGGAGTCGTCGCCGAGGGCGCCGACCGAGGCGGCGGCGATACCCGCGACCCCCATCACGCAGGCCGACGGCACGGCGACGGTCAGCAGTGCGGAGCGCTTGGCGGGCGGACGGCGCCGGGAGCGGGCCGCCCCCCGCGAGCCCGCGCGGGTCGCCGGCGCCGGGGTGATCTCTTCCTGGTCGTCCAGCAGGCCGGTCACGGCGGGCAGTTCACCGGTGGCGTCCGGCTCGCCCTCGCCGAGGGGCTGCTCGTCGAAGGCGCCCTCCTCGTACGACACCTGCTCGAAGGCCGCGGTCGCCTGCGGGTCGCCCGCCTGCTCGAACGTGGTCTCCGGGGCGCCGACCGCCTCGAACGTCGCGGTGGGCTGCTGATCGAACGGTTCGCCAGCCTGCTCGCGCTGCCCCGGCACGGCCTGCCCGGCGGAGTTCCACTGCGTGGCGTCGTACGCGCCGGTGTCGAAGGTCTGGGTGCCCCAATCCCACTGCTGGGTGGCGTCGGCGCCGGCCGCCTGCTCGGGCTGCAGCCAGGCACCCGTGTCCCACTGGCCGCTGGTGTCGCTGCCGGCGGCCTGCGCGGGGACGGTCCAGGCGGTGCTGTCGTAGACGCCGGAGTCGTAGGCGGCGTGGTGCTGGGCCGCGTACGGGTCGTAGGCCGGGATCTGGCCGGTGCCGGTCTGCCACTGCGTGGTGTCGTACGCACCGGTGGACTGCTCGTCGCCCGGGAGGCTGCCGAAGAGCGGGTCGGTGTGGAAGGCCGCGGTGCCTTCGGCGGCACCGGTGAAACCGGTGGCGTCGTAAGTGCCGTACGTGGTGAGGTCGTCGTAGGGGACTTCCTGTGTCCCGTACGGCGCGTAGGGCGCGGTGGAGGCGTCGGAAGCCGGGGCCGGGGTGGTCATGATCCCCGACGGGTGACGGTCGTTCACCAACTTCTCTTTCGCCTCGACAACAGGGGCTGCCAGAGCAGTGCGGCGACTGTACCCGGCGGTACCTGGGCGCGACAATCTTCAGCTGGTTTCGCGTGGGCCGGAAACGGGCATTCGGCCGTGTTTCGGGGGAGCCTGGACGCGCCTTTGGCCTTGCGTTCGAAGGATGTTCGATGTCGAGTGGCGATGTGCGGGCTGTGCCCGGCCTGTGCGCCCCCTTCGCGCGGTCAGGCCACCGACAGGCCCGCGGTCAGGCCCGCGGTCAGGCCACCGTCAGACCGCCGGTGGCGCGGTCCCCGGGGCGCGGGGCGTCGAGGGCGTCGCGTATCCCGGCCGCCACGGCGGGGTGCACGGGCAGCGCGAGATGGCCGATGCCGGTCACCCGGACGTTCTGCGTGTCGAGGTCGGCGTGTTCCAGGCAGGCCGTCTCCAGCGGGTCCATCAGCGAGTCCAGATCGCTCCAGAAAGTCACGAAGCGGGTCCGGCAGCCGGGCGCGGGCCCGGCGAGCTCCTCGATCACCGCCGAGCCGGGCCGCATCTGCCGGACGATCGGATGCGCGTCCGCGAGCGGCGCCACCCGGGTCCCGGAGTGCGGGGTGCCGAGCGTGACCAGTGTGCGTACCCGCAGGTCACCGCCGAGGCACTGGGCGTAGTAGCGCGCTATCAGGCCGCCGAGGCTGTGCCCCACGATGTCGACCTGCGCGCTCCCCGTGCGCTCGCAGATCTCCTCGATGTGCCGGCCGAGCAGTTCGGCGGCGGTGCGTATGTCACAGGTCAGCGGAGAGTAATTGAGTGACTCGACGCGCTGGCGGCCGTGCTGGGCGAGGGCGCGGCGGAGCAGCACGAACACCGAACGGTTGTCGATGAAGCCGTGCAGCAGCACGACCGGCGGACCGGGGTGGACCGGCAGCCGGGAGGCGCCGTCCGTGTCCGGCAGGGCGGCGGAGCGGCGCTCCTGGATCAGGCCGGTCGGATACAGCAGTACATGCCCCGCCAGGATCGCGGCCTCCAGGGCGGTCGCCCTGAGCAGCGTCATGGACAGTCCGGCGAGTCTGCCCGGCCAGAAACGGCGGCAGAGCGGGAGAAAGAGTGGCGATACCCAGGTGACCTTCATTGGCCGACCTCCCGTCGGCACCCGGGGGACGGCTCGATCCCCCGTGTGCCCTCATGTCCCACCATGTGATTTCCCCCTCGCCGCGCACCGTAAAACTGCCGGTTGCGGGATGCTGGAGATAACGTTCGTTCACTTCACGGCGGTGGCGGAACGCGCCGAAGGTGCGGTACTTGTCGGTACGGACGGAAGCGATCGCTTCCGTGGTCGCTTGATGGAGGCAGTGATGGGTGTGGCAGCCGGTCCGATCCGCGTGGTGGTCGCCAAGCCAGGGCTCGACGGCCACGATCGCGGGGCCAAGGTCATCGCGCGCGCTCTGCGCGACGCCGGTATGGAGGTCATCTACACCGGCCTTCACCAGACACCGGAACAGATCGTCGACACCGCCATCCAGGAGGACGCCGACGCGATCGGCCTGTCCATCCTGTCCGGCGCGCACAACACGCTGTTCGCCGCGGTGATCGACCTGCTCAAGGAGCGCGACGCCGCGGACATCGTCGTCTTCGGCGGCGGGATCGTCCCGGAGGAGGACATCCCGCCGCTGAAGGAGAAGGGTGTCGCGGAGATCTTCACCCCGGGGGCGACGACCACGTCGATCGTGGAGTGGGTCCGGGCGAACGTGCGTCAGCCGGCCGCGTCCGGGGGCTGAGCCCCCGCCGCCGCGGGCTGCGCGGGCGGCGCCAGTTCCCGCGTCATCGCCGCCCGCAGCCGCAGCGTGGTGACCAGCCGCTGGAACGCCTCCGCCCAGTACCCGCCGGCGCCCGGCGCCGCGTCCTCCCGCTCGTCGGGTATCGCCAGCAGCGCCTCGAGGCGTACGGCCTCCGCCGGGTCCAGGCAGCGTTCCGCCAGCCCCATCACCCCGCTGAAGCTCCAGGGGTAACTGCCCGCGTCCCGGGCGATGTTGAGGGCGTCCACGACCGCCTGGCCCAACGGTGCCGACCAGGGCACCGCGCACACCCCGAGCAGCTGGAACGCCTCCGACAGGCCGTGCACGGCGATGAAGCCGGCCACCCACGCCGCCCGTTCGGCCGGTTCGAGCGCGGCCAGCAGCTTCGCCCGCTCCGCCAGCGACACCGCGCCGGGGCCGCCCGCCTCCGGCGCCGAGGGCGGCCCGAGCAGGGCCCGCGACCACGCGGCGTCCCGCTGCCGCACCGCCGCCCGGCACCAGGCCGCGTGCAGTTCGCCCTGCCAGCCGTCCGCCACCGGCAGTGCCACGATCTCCTCGGGCGTCCGCCCGCCGATCCGCACCGACCAGGCGCCGAGCGGGGCGGCCTCCACCAACTGCGCCAGCCACCAGGACCGTTCGCCCCGGCCCGCGGGCGGTGCGGCCACGACACCGTCCCGCTCCATGCCGGGGTCGCATTCGAGCGGCGCCTCCACCACGATCGCCTCGGGGTCTCCCGTCCGGTCCAGGGCCACGCACGCCGTGGCCCGTACCGCCATCCGTGCGGCGAGCGCCGAGTCCGGCAGCGCCGACAGCAGTTCGGCCGCCGTCGCCCGGACATTGCGGCTGCGGTCGCCCAACGCCTGTTCGAGGAAGGGCTCGTCCGCGTCCGACAGGCCCGTGCGCAGCGAGTCGAGGAACATCAGCCGGTCCTCGGCCCGCTCCGCCGCCCACGTCGACGCCAGCAGCTCGCGGCCCAGCGCGGGCGTACGGGCGCGCAGTCCGCCGAGCAGCGCCGCCCGCTCGGCGAACAGCCCCTCCTGCCAGAGCCGGTGCACCGCCTCGGCGTCCTCCGGGTCGGGCAGCGCCGCGCCGCCGCCGGGGGCCGCGCGCAGGGCGAACCGCCAGTCCGGGTTCAGCTTGGCCAGCCACAGCGCGCGCGGGCCCGCGAACGCCAGCGCCGCCGGCCGCAGGTCCGTACGGCCCCGGGCCGCGTCCAGCAGTGCGGGCAGCGCCTGCGGGGGCGCCGCGTACCCTTCCGCGTTGGCCGCCGCGAGCCACTGCGGGAGCAGCTCCATGAGGTCGGGGGAGCTGCCCCGCCGGCCGCCTGAGGTGCCGCCCGAGCGGTCGGCCAGCAGCGCGGTGAGTCTGCGCGCCGCCGGTGCGGGCAGAGCCGGGCGCGGATCGGCCGGTGCCCGCCCGGGCCGCGGTGCCGCCCGCGCGGGGCGCAGCCCGGCCCGTCGCCGTACGGTCGCCACGGCGGCCGCGTCGAGCAGCGCCACCGGTGCCGGGCGGCCGGGCGCGGAGTGCGCCGGGGCGCGTCGGTCGGTGCCGAGGAGCGCGGTGGTGACCAGCTCTTCCCAGGAGCCTTCCGGTGTCGTGCCGGTCCCGGCGGTCGGTACCCCGTTCATCACGTTCCCTTCCCTTCACGTGCACGCGCGTGTGTGTCCCGCCCGCCGGTCAGCACAGGGGCACCGCCTCGCCCGCCCCCTCCGGCCAGGCCGTGAGCGGGGTGACACCGCGGTGTCCGCACTCGCCGAACACCGTGACGGGGGCCCCGCCCGACAGGGCGACCAGCCGCCACAGGCCGGACCGGGAGCGGGCGGCCCGGGTCACCGGCAGCGCTGTGTCCGTGTCGGCGTCGGCCAGCTGCCACCCGTCGCCGTCCGGGACCGGTATCACCCGGTCCAGGGCGACCGGTACCGACTCCAGCCAAGGGTCCTCGCGCAGGGCCTCGCCGTACCGGGCCGCGGCCTCGGCGGTGGTCACGCCCGGCGGCCGGAACGCGGCCGGGGCGGGCGGGGCGAACCGCTCGCCCAGGGCGGCCCGGGACTGACCCGCGCCCGGATACGCCGTCAGCTCCGCCTCCACGGCCAGGCCGACCGGCAGGGACAGCTCCGGCGCCCGGCCCGCCGCGCCGTAGGAGAGCAGCAGCCGGGTCAGGCCGGAGCCGGCGCCGTGCAGCCATATCCGGCGTGTCGTCAGTTTCGGGTCCACCGCGTCGTACTGGGCCAGGACCAGCCAGTGGTCGCGCACCGGCGGGCCGTCCGGCGTCGCGGGCAGGCCGAGCCGGGAGCGGACCGTGGCCGCGAGGGCGTCCGGCAGCCGGTCGCGGCGCAGCCAGCCCTGGTCGAGCAGATGCAGCAGTGCGCACTCCTCCAGCAGCCGCGCCGGCCAGCCCGCACCGGAGGCCGGGACGGCGCCCAGCTCCCGCACGCGCGCGGCGAGGCCGGGTGCCTGGGCGTCGACCATGCGGGCCGCCGTCTCGTCCCACAGGCCGTACCCCGCCTGTTCGGCCGAGGCCAGGCCGCCGCGCAGCAGGTCGGCCAGGCGCTGCTCCAGCTCGGTCGCGCCCGCCGTGACCCGCTCGGCCCGGCGCTCGGCCCGCTGCCGGGCCGCCTCCGGGTCGGCGGGCCCGGCGGCCGAACGCTCCTCGGCCCGGGCTCTCTTGGTCTCGGCGCGTCCGCGCCGGTCCGCGAGCCACTGCCCGGCCCAGTCCGGCGGCTGAACGGCGGCCGGCACCGAACCGTCGTCGCCCGCCCAGAGCAGAAGCAGCCCGAGCGCGTGCTTGCACGGGAACTTACGGCTCGGACAACTGCACTTGTACGCCGGACCCGCCGCCCCGGCCAGGTCCACCACCGTCTGGTACGGCCTGCTGCCGCTGCCCTTGCACAGTCCCCACACCGTCCCCTCTCCGCTCCCCGTCCCGGACCACGGCCCGGCGGCGCCGAGCCTGCTCCCCGCCTTGCGTGACGCGGCGTCAGGCGCCAGCGCCAGCACCTGCTCCACGGTCCGGCGCACCCCCTGCTCAGTCATGCCAACGACGGTAGGTCCCGCCACTGACAATCGGCCTGGCGAGCGTGTTCGTGCAGGTCAGAGCGATTGTCAGTGGCGTGGTGCACGGTGGGTGCCAGATCCGAACCGGCCGAGCTGGAGGGGGCCTCAGCCATGACTGTGTCCGTGCGACCGACGACCGCCGAATCCGACCGCGAGGCGAACGCGGAGGTGTTGCGACCGCATGCCGAGCACGCCTTCGCGGCCGAACTCGCGGCGCTCGCCGCGCAGGACGACCGCCCGCGCCCGGCCCGATGGAAGATGTCGCCGTGGGCGGTGGCGACGTACCTGCTCGGCGGCACCCTGCCGGACGGCACGGTGATCACACCCAAATACGTGGGGCCGCGCCGTATCGTCGAGGTCGCCGTCACCACGCTCGCCACCGACCGCGCCCTGCTCCTGCTCGGAGTGCCGGGGACCGCCAAGACCTGGGTGTCGGAACATCTGGCCGCGGCCGTCAGCGGAGACTCGACCCTGCTCGTGCAGGGCACGGCCGGCACCCCGGAGGAGGCGATCCGGTACGGCTGGAACTACGCGCAGCTCCTCGCCCACGGCCCGAGCCGCGACGCCCTCGTGCCCAGTCCCGTCATGCGAGCCATGGCCGAGGGCATGACGGCCCGGGTGGAGGAGCTGACCCGTATCCCGGCCGATGTGCAGGACACGCTGATCACGATCCTGTCCGAGAAGACCCTCCCCGTCCCCGAGCTGGGCGAGGAGGTCCAGGCGGTCCGCGGGTTCAACCTCATCGCCACGGCCAACGACCGCGACCGCGGGGTCAACGACCTCTCCAGCGCCCTGCGCCGCCGCTTCAACACGGTGGTGCTGCCGCTGCCGGAGAGCGCCGACGCCGAGGTCGACATCGTCACCCGCCGCGTCGACCAGCTCGGCCGCTCCCTCGACCTGCCCGCCGCGCCCGACGGCATCGAGGAGATCCGCCGGGTGGTCACCGTCTTCCGCGAGCTGCGCGACGGCGTCACCGCCGACGGCCGTACGAAGGTGAAGTCGCCCAGCGGCACGCTGTCCACGGCGGAGGCGATCTCCGTCGTCACCAACGGCCTCGCGCTCGCCGCCCACTTCGGCGACGGCGTGCTGCGCCCCGGCGACGTCGCCGCCGGCATCCTCGGCGCCGTCGTCCGCGACCCGGCGGCCGACCGGGTCGTCTGGCAGGAGTACCTGGAGACGGTCGTCCGCGAGCGCGAGGGCTGGACCGACTTCTACCGCGCGTGCCGGGAGGTGAGCGCATGACCGGCGCCGACCGGGGCGCGGCGTACGGCTCCGGGCCGCTGCTGCTCGGCGTACGGCACCACGGGCCCGGCTCCGCGCGCGCGGTGCGGGCCGCCCTGGACGCCGCCCGCCCGGCCGCCGTGCTGATCGAGGGCCCGCCCGAGGCCGACGCGTTGATCCCGCTGGCCGCCGACCCGGGCCTGCGACCGCCGGTCGCACTGCTCGCCCACGCCGTGGACGAACCCGGCCGCTCGGTGTTCTGGCCGTTCGCCGAGTTCAGTCCCGAGTGGGTGGCCATCCGGTGGGCCGTGGAACAGGACGTTCCGGCACGCTTCATCGACCTGCCGGCCGCGCACACGCTCGCGTGGGAGGAGGAGACGGGCGGGCCCGCTGCCGAGGACGAGGACGGGGACGGGGACGGGGAGGAAGGCGGGGACGGGGGCGGGGAGAAGGGGGCCGGTGTTCCCGGGGCCGCTCCGGACGACGAGGGCGGCGGTCGTGCGGCCCGGCCCGCCTCCGAGGGTGACCAGGCCCGTGTCGACCCCCTCGCCGTGCTCGCCGAGGCGGCCGGATACGACGATCCCGAGCGCTGGTGGGAGGACGTCGTCGAGCACCGGGGGCCGGGCGCCCGCGACCCCTTCGCGCCGTTCGCGGCGGTCGCGGAGGCCATGGGCGCGCTGCGCGAGCGGTACGGCGCCGGCGGGCGCCCGCGGGACCTGGTCCGCGAGGCGCACATGCGGCTCCGGCTGCGGGAGGCGCGCAAGGAGTTCGGGGACGCCGTGGCCGTGGTGTGCGGGGCCTGGCACGTGCCCGCTCTGCGCGCGAGGACCACCGTCACCGCAGACCGCGCGCTGCTCAGGGGCCTGCCCAGGACCAGGTCCGACCTGACCTGGGTGCCGTGGACGCACCGCAGGCTGGCCAGGGCCGGGGGATACGGGGCGGGCATCGACTCGCCCGGCTGGTACCGGCACCTGTTCCACGCCCCCGACCGGCCGGTCGAGCGCTGGCTGACCGAGGTCGCCCGGCTGCTGCGCGAGGAGGACCTGATCGTCTCCTCGGCGCACGTCATCGAGGCCGTGCGGCTCGCGGAGACCCTGGCCGTGCTGCGTGGCCGCCCGCTGCCCGGGCTGGGCGAGACCACCGACGCGGTGCGCGCGGTGCTGTGCGAGGGCTCGGACGTGCCCCTGGCGCTGGTGCACGACCGGCTGGTGGTCGGGGACGTCCTGGGCGAGGTCCCCGAGTCCGCGCCCGCCGTGCCGCTCCAGCGCGACCTGGCCCGGCAGCAGCGTTCGCTGCGGCTCAAGCCCGAGGCACTGGAGCGCGAGCTGGAGCTGGACCTGCGCGGGGACACCGACGCCGGCCGCAGCAGGCTGCTGCACCGGCTGCGGCTGCTCGGCGTCGACTGGGGCGAGCCGGCCCGGTCCCGGGGGAGCACGGGGACCTTCCGGGAGACCTGGCGGCTGCGCTGGGAGCCCGAGCTGTCGGTGCGGGTCGCCGAGGCGGGGGTGTGGGGGACGACCGTAGGGGCGGCGGCGCGGGCCAAGGCCGAGGCGGACGCGACGGCGGCGACCGCGCTCGGCGAGGTCACCGCGGTCGCCGAGCGGTGCCTGCTGGCCGGGCTGTCGGACGCGCTGCCGCTGGTCATGCGGGTGCTCGCCGACCGGGCGGCCCTCGACGCCGATGTCGGCCACCTGGCCCAGGCGCTGCCCGCCCTGGTCCGCTCGCTGCGCTACGGCGATGTGCGCGGCACCGACACCGGCGCGCTGGCCGAGGTCGCGGCGGGCCTCGCCGAACGCGTCTTCGTCGGCCTCCCCCCGGCCTGCTCCGCCCTCGACGCGGACGCGGCGGGGGAGATGCGCGGCCATGTGGACGCCGTGCACACGGCGGTGGGCCTGCTGACGGAGAGCCTGGCCGGTACGGCGGCGGGCGGCGACGGGGAAGCGGACGCAGGTCGTGCCGGTGACGAAGGGCAGCGCGACCATGTGGGGCACCCCGGCCGCGGGAGGCCGGGCGGCGGGTTGCGGGCGCGGTGGCGGGACGTGCTGCGGGTGCTGTCTCTGCGGGACACCGCGCACGGGGTCGTCCGGGGGCGGGCCGTGCGGCTGTTGCTGGACGACGGCGCGCTGCGGCCCGAGGAGGCGGCGCGGCTGATGGGGCTCGCGCTGTCGCCGGGTACGCCGCCCGCCGCTGCCGCCGCCTGGGTCGAGGGCTTCGCGGGCGGCGGGGGCGGGCTGCTCCTGGTGCACGACGAGCGGTTGCTCGGCCTGCTCGACGCCTGGCTGACCGGGGTACCGGCGGATGCCTTCACCGATGTGCTGCCGCTGCTGCGGCGCACTTTCGCGGCGTACGAGCCCGGGGTGCGCAGAACCCTCGGTGAGCTGGTCAGGCGCGGCCCCGGTGACCGGGCGGGCCGTGCCGCCGCCCAGGGGACCGCGCTGCCCGGCTTCGCCGCCGAGCCGGACACCGGGCGGGCCGACGCCGTGCTGCCGGTGCTGCGGCTGCTGCTCGGCCCGGACGTGGACGACGACAGCACGGCGTACGACACGGCGTACGTCAGGACGGACGGCACGACGCACGGCACGGCGGCGCGCGACAGCCTCGCGGGGGTGGGCACATGACGCACACGGCACACACGGCACACACAGCAACCGGGGCACACGGGGCACACCCAGCGGCTACGACGGCCGGGTCGGGGCCGGCCGCCGGGTCGAGGCCGGCCGGAATTGCTGAGACGGCCGACCCGGCGCGGGAGCGGCTGCGGCGCTGGCGGCTGGTGCTCGGCGGGGGCCAGGCCGACGGCACCGGGCACGCGCTGTCCGGCCGGGACGCGGCGATGGACGGCACGCTGGCCGCCCTCTACGGCAGGAGCGACCGGCCGCAGACGGGCCGGGGGGACCGTTCGGCGGGGCTCGGGGCCTCGGCGCCGTCCATGGCGCGCTGGCTCGGGGACGTCCGCGCCTACTTCCCGTCCTCCGTCGTCCAGGTCATGCAGCGCGACGCCATCGACCGGCTCGGCCTCGCCTCCCTGCTGCTGGAGCCGGAGATGCTGGAGGCGGTGGAGGCCGACGTGCACCTGGTCGGCACGCTGCTCTCACTGCACAAGGCGATGCCGGAGACGACCCGGGAGACGGCCCGCGCGGTGGTGCGCAAGGTGGTCGAGGACCTGGAGAAGCGGCTCGCCACCCGCACCCGGGCCACCCTCACCGGCGCCCTGGACCGCAGCGCGCGGATCCACCGCCCGCGCCACCAGGACATCGACTGGAACCGCACCATCGCGGCCAACCTCAAGCACTACCTGCCGGAGTACCGCACGGTCGTACCGGAACGGCTCGTCGGTTACGGGCGGGCCGCGCGGTCGGTGAAGAAGGAGGTCGTGCTCTGCATCGACCAGTCCGGCTCGATGGCGGCGTCCGTGGTGTACGCGTCGGTGTTCGGCGCGGTCCTCGCCTCCATGCGGTCGATCAGCACCCGGCTGGTCGTCTTCGACACGGCGGTCGTCGACCTCACCGACCAGCTGGACGACCCCGTCGACGTGCTCTTCGGCACTCAGCTCGGCGGCGGCACGGACATCAACCGGGCGCTCGCCTACTGCCAGGCGCAGATCACCCGGCCGGCCGAGACCGTCGTCGTGCTGATCAGCGACCTCTACGAGGGCGGCATCCGTGACGAGATGCTCAAGCGGGTCGCGGCGATGAAGGCGTCCGGGGTGCAGTTCGTGACCCTGCTCGCGCTGTCGGACGAGGGGGCGCCGGCGTACGACAGCGACCACGCGGCGGCGCTCGCCGCGCTCGGCGCACCGGCCTTCGCCTGCACCCCCGACCTGTTCCCCGAGGTGATGGCCGCGGCGCTGGAGAAACGACCGCTGCCGATACCCGACCGAGCCTGAGCCCCGACCGAGCCCGAGCCCCGGCCGGTCCGGTGCGGCCAGGCCCTTAGGCCCGGCATGGCCCCGCACGGCACGGCCCCGCATGGCCCGCCCGGCTCGGTCCCGCATGGCCCGGCCCGGCCAGGCCCGGGCCCGTGCCCCGGCCGAGCCCAGGGCCGCATCGGACCGGATCGGAGGTCGGACCCAGCCTGAGTCCTGACCGGTCCGGCCTGACCGGGGACCAGCCCGGCCCTGAGGCCGGCCCGGCCCGGCTCGGCCCTGAGCCCGGCCCGGGCGTGTGGCCAGCCAGCCCCGCACGGCCCGGCCAGGCCCGGGCCCGAGCCCCGGCCGAGCCCAGGGCCGCATCGGACCGGATCGGAGGTCGGCCCCAGCCTGAGCCCTGACCGGTCCGGCCTGAACGGGGGACCAGCCCTGCCCGACGATCGGCCCGGCCCCGAGCCCGGCCCCACCCCGGGCCCGTGCCCGGCCCTGCGCCCGCGCCTGGCCCCGAGCCCGCGCCCCACCCCGGGCCCGTGCCCGGCCCTGCGCCCGCGCCTGGCCCCGAGCCCGCGCCCGGCCCCGAGCCCGGCTCCACGCCTGGCCCGACGCCCCGGTCCGAGCCCGGCCCCACGCCGAGCCCGGCCCCACGCCGAGCCCGGCCCCACGCCGAGCCCGGCCCCACGCCGGGCCCGGGGCCCGGTCCCGAGCCCGGCCCGGGCGTGTGGCCAGCCGGGGGGCCGCCCGCTCGGGGCGGGTTCGGGCCCGGGTGGGGAGTCGGGGCTGTCTCCGTATCCCTGGTGCCGGGGCGCGTGAGAGGGGGGCGTGCGGGGCACCCGGTAGCGGGAGTGAGTGGTGCGGACAGCTCCGTGCGGTGGCCGTACCCGGGTCGCCGAACACCGTCGGCGCGTTCGGGCGGTGCCGCGCGGATGGGGCGGGTGGTCCCCATTGGGGTGGGGATCAAGCGCCCCGGTCCCGGGGAGGCCCGGGGCCGTCGAGGGGGTCTCACCGGGTCAACCCCAGCCCGGTGAGGCCTCGTACAAACGCCTGTGGGGCACGCGACACACTCATAGGGCGGCACGCCGTGCCAGGGAATTCGGCATCATGTGACAGGTATCACCGCTCAGGTGTGACCCGCGATTTAGAGGCCCCCTGCAAGCAGCGATAACCTGCGAGACGGACATGCCGCGCGCTCGGACACCGTGTGCGCCTCCCTAGTGACAGCGGACGTCACGTTGCCCTTCGCGGCACGCCCACGCATCCAACGAACCGCGAGATCACTGATAGGGACGGAAGCGCGTGGACCTGTTCGAGTACCAGGCGAGGGACCTCTTCGCCAAGCACGATGTACCGGTGCTGGCCGGTGAAGTCATCGACACGCCTGAGGCGGCGCGCGAGATCACCGAGCGGCTGGGCGGCAAGTCCGTCGTCAAGGCCCAGGTGAAGGTCGGTGGTCGTGGCAAGGCCGGTGGCGTCAAGCTGGCCGCCTCCGCGGACGAGGCCGTCGCCCGCGCGACGGACATCCTCGGCATGGACATCAAGGGCCACACGGTCCACAAGGTCATGATCGCCGAGACCGCGCCGGAGATCGTCGAGGAGTACTACGTCTCCTTCCTCCTCGACCGTGCCAACCGCACCTTCCTCTCCATCGCCTCGGTCGAGGGCGGCATGGAGATCGAGGAGGTGGCGGCCACCCGTCCGGACGCCGTCGCCCAGACGCCGATCAACCCGATCGACGGTGTGACCCCCGAGAAGGCCCGCGAGATCGTCGCGGCCGCCAAGTTCCCGGCCGAGGTCGCGGACCAGGTGGCGAACGTCCTGGTCACGCTGTGGGACACCTTCATCAAGTCGGACGCCCTCCTGGTCGAGGTCAACCCGCTCGCGAAGGTCGCCTCCGGTGAGGTCATCGCGCTCGACGGCAAGGTGTCGCTGGACGACAACGCCGAGTTCCGTCACGACTGGGACGAGCTGCACGACAAGGCCGCCGCCAACCCGCTCGAGGCGGCTGCCAAGGAGAAGGGCCTCAACTACGTCAAGCTCGACGGCGAGGTCGGCATCATCGGCAACGGCGCCGGTCTCGTCATGAGCACCCTGGACGTCGTCGCGTACGCCGGTGAGGACCACGGTGGCGTCAAGCCCGCCAACTTCCTGGACATCGGTGGCGGTGCCTCCGCCCAGGTGATGGCGAACGGCCTGGAGATCATCCTCGGCGACCCGGACGTCAAGTCCGTCTTCGTCAACGTCTTCGGTGGCATCACCGCCTGCGACGAGGTCGCCAACGGCATCGTGCAGGCCCTGAAGCTCCTGGAGGACCGCGGCGAGAAGGTCGAGAAGCCGCTCGTCGTCCGCCTCGACGGCAACAACGCCGAGCTGGGCCGGAAGATCCTCACGGACGCCAACCACCCGCTGGTGCAGCGCGTCGACACCATGGACGGCGCGGCCGCGAAGGCCGCCGAGCTGGCCCACGCCGCCAAGTAAGCACTCAGGACGAGGACAGAACACACCATGGCTATCTGGCTCAACAAGGACAGCAAGGTCATCGTCCAGGGCATGACCGGCGCCACCGGCATGAAGCACACGAAGCTCATGCTCGGTGACGGCACCAACGTCGTGGGCGGCGTGAACCCGCGCAAGGCGGGTCAGACCGTGGACTTCGACGGCACCGAGGTACCCGTCTTCGGCACCGTCAAGGAGGCCATCGAGGCCACCGGCGCCGACGTCTCCGTCATCTTCGTGCCGGAGAAGTTCACCAAGGACGCGGTCGTCGAGGCCATCGACGCCGAGATCCCGCTGGCCGTCGTGATCACCGAGGGCATCGCCGTGCACGACACGGCGTCCTTCTGGGCGTACGCCGGCAAGAAGGGCAACAAGACTCGGATCATCGGCCCGAACTGCCCCGGCATCATCACCCCGGGCCAGTCGAACGTCGGCATCATCCCGGGCGACATCACCAAGCCGGGCCGCATCGGCCTGGTGTCGAAGTCCGGCACGCTGACGTACCAGATGATGTACGAGCTGCGGGACATCGGCTTCTCCACCGCTGTCGGCATCGGCGGTGACCCGATCATCGGCACCACGCACATCGACGCGCTCGCCGCGTTCCAGGACGACCCCGACACCGACCTGATCGTGATGATCGGCGAGATCGGCGGCGACGCCGAGGAGCGGGCCGCGGCCTTCATCAAGGAGAACGTGACGAAGCCGGTCGTCGGCTACGTCGCGGGCTTCACCGCGCCCGAGGGCAAGACCATGGGCCACGCCGGCGCCATCGTCTCCGGCTCCTCCGGTACGGCGCAGGCCAAGAAGGAGGCCCTGGAGGCCGCGGGCGTCAAGGTCGGCAAGACCCCGACCGAGACGGCCAAGCTCGCCCGCGAGATCCTCAGCGCCTGAGCTTCTCGCGGCTGAGCGTCGGCAGGCCCGCCCCGTTGTCCGGGGCGGGCCTGCCGCGTTCTCGCTCGCCGCGCGTTCACCGTGGCTCCGGTGCCAGCCTTTCCGGTCCGCGCGCCTCCGCGTGGTGGAGCTTGGCCCGCAGCTCCTGTTCCGCCGGGGACAGCGGGCCCATGACCCCGGCCGGCGGAACGCCCTGCACCGCCTGCGCGGGCGCCACCGGTGCCTCGTACCGCGTCGGTGCCGTCCGCAGCGTGAGCGTCGTCGCGCCGATGATCGTCACCGTGAAGGCGATGGCCGCCCGGGTCCAGAAGACGTTCTGGCGTTCGCTGCCGGTCCGTACGGTCGTCGGCCGGGCGGAACTCAGCCGCTCGGCGGAGGCCAGTTCGAGCAGCCGGCGATGGAGCCGGGCGGGATCGGCCAGCTCCGGCAGCCGCGCGGCCACCGCCTCGCGCGCGTGGGTCAGCCGGCTCGCCGCGGCCGGTGTGCTCGCCTCCGTCTCCGCCGCCGTCTCCGGCAGGTCGAGACCCACACCGTCGTAGAGGACGAGCGTGCGCCGGTACGACGGCGGCAGCTTGAGCAGCGCGCGCAGCAGCTCCCGGTCGGCGGGGTCGGCGGGCGGGGGTTCCGCCGAGCGGTAGCGGGGGCGGAAGCGGTGCCAGGGGGAGAGCGCGCAGTCGTACGCCACCGCCCGCACCCAGCCCGCCGGATCCCGGTCCCGGGCCACCTCCGGCCAGCGCTGCCAGGCGAGCTGGAAGGCGCGCTCCACCGACTCGCGGGCCAGCTCCCGGCGCCCGCTGAGCAGATAGGTCTGGCGCACGAGGGCGGGTGCGCAGAAGGCGTAGAGCGCGTCGAAGGCCTGAGCGGGCGTCAGCGGGAGGGGGCCGTCGGACGCGGTGTCCGAGCCCGGTCGCCCGGACGCGTTCTGAGGCGACGTCAGCGAGGAGGAGCGGCCCGGCTGTCGGCGTTCGCTCCGCGGTGGCGGCGAGCCGGCGGGGTTCTGTGTCGTCACCATGCACCCTTTCGTACGAAAAAGAACATAAACATATATTGAGCGACACATCGGGGGTTCGCCTGTTACGCCGGGAAAGCGCGTGTCGTTGGGAGCATGGCGTGCGTGATGCAGATGACCGCCCGCCGCTCCTCGTTGTCGCCTCTGCTCTCCCGGCTGCGCGATCGTTCCCCCGGACTCGCCGCGAGCCTGCTGGGCGGAGCCGTCGCGGCCGGCCTGGGCCTCGGCTCGTTCGCGGTGCTCGTGATGGTGCTGTGGGTCAGCTCGCCGTACCCGGACAGCGGACCGGGCGGGGCGCTGCACGTCGCCGCCGCGCTCTGGCTGCTGGCGCACGGCGTGGAACTGACCCGCACCGGCACGCTCACCGGCACACCCATGCCGCTCGGGATCGCCCCGCTGCTGCTGCTCGCCGTGCCGGTGTGGCTGGTGTACCGGGCGGCGCGGGACGCCGTCGACGCGTCCGCCGAGCCGGACGGGCCGCCGCCGGTGCCGGCGCGGACCGCGTGGACGGGCGTGGTCCTCGGCTATCTGGGTGTCGGCGGCGCCGCCGCGCTGTACTGCTCCAGTGGGGAACTGCGGCCGGAGTGGCCGTGGGTGACGGTGTGTCTGCCGCTCGTCGCGGCGGGCGCGGCGGGCGCCGGGGTGTGGGCGGCGTCCGGCCGCCCGCGCGAGCCGCTGCTGAGCGCGCTGGCGGTGGTGCCGGCAGCGGTGCGGAGGCTGGTGTTCGGCACCGACGAACGGGCCCGGCTGGGCGCGGCCGTACGGGCCGCCGGTGCGGCGACGACGGTGCTCCTCGGCGGCGGCGCCCTGCTGGTCGGGGTCTCCCTGGTGTGGCACGGCGAGTCCGCGCGGGCGTCCTTCCTGCAGCTGACGGCGGGCTGGACGGGGCGGTGCGCCGTGCTGCTGCTCGGTGTCGCGCTGATCCCCAACGCGGCGGTCTGGGCGGCGTCCTACGCGCTCGGCCCCGGCTTCGCCCTCGGCGCCGGACACGCGGTCCATCCGTTCGCGTCCGACCCGGCGCCCCTGCTGCCGCCGTTCCCGCTGCTGGCCGCGGTGCCGGAGCCGGGTATCGGCACGCCGCAGAACTGGGCGGCGGGGCTGGTGCCCGCGGTGGCCGGGATGACGGCGGGGTGGTTCGTGGCGCGGGCGGCCGTGCGGCGGGCGGAGTCCGGCGAACCGGCGCGGGCCCGCTGGTCGGCCGGCCGGACCGCCGGGGCGGTGCTGCTGACGGCGGCGGTCTGCGCGGTGTTCCTCGCCCTGCTCGCCGCGCTGGCGGGCGGCCCCCTGGGCGTGGCCGCGCTGTCCCGCCTCGGCCCGCTGTGGTGGCAGACCGGGGGAGCGGCCGGGGTCTGGACGCTGGTCTTCGCTCTGCCGGTGGCGCTGGGCGCGCGGGCCTGGCGGCTGCGCGGCGCCCGCACGCGCCAGGGCACGATTCCGGCGCAGGGCGCGGAGGCGGGGGGCACGGCCCCGCAGGCGGCTGCGGCGAAGGCGAGGGCGGGGGTGGCGGGAGCGCGGGGCGAGACGGGGAAGGCGGCGGCGCCGATGGCGGACGCGGTCACGGCCGGCGACTCGGTGCGCACCGACGGCGTACCGGCCGTGACCGCGTCCGCCGACGAGAACAGAGCCGACGCGAACGGGACGGACGGGAACAGGGCCGACCAGGACGGCACCGGCGGGAACAGGGCCGACGGGAACAGGGCCGAGCGTGACGGCACCGGCGGGAGCGATACGGACGGCGGCGGCCCGGACAGCGGGGAGGGCGGCGGCGGCAAGACCGGCGGCGGCAAGGCTGACGGGAGCACGGCCGGAGGGAAGAGCGCCGGTGGGGGCACGGCAGGCGGGGGCGGAGCCGGTGCGGACACCGCCGGCGGGGACACGGAGGGCGGGGCGGCCCGGAACAAGGGGTGGGGCAGGGGCCGGCCCAAGGGCGCCGGCAAGGGGAGAGCGTCCGCTCAGCCGGAGGCGGCGGCCGGGGCGGCCGAGGCCGCCGAGGCGGACCTGTACGACTTCGTCCCCGCCGAGGACCCCTTCCCCACCCCGTTCACCGAGTTCCCCGAGAACTGGCACGACGACATGGCCCGCGCCTCGCGCTGGGCGGCGCTGAAGGATGCGGCGACGTCCCCGGACACCCCCGGGGCCGAGCCGCGGCCGGAGCCCCGCCAGGACCCCGGCGCCGGTGGCCGTCCCGGACCTCGTCCGGAGCCGCCCCGGGACTCCCGCTCGGACGGCTCCGCCGGGTGAGCGGGGGTGAGCGGCCTCAGCTGTCGTCCGCGCCCAGTACGCCCCGCAGCTCCTTCGGCAGCAGGGTGTCGCAGGACTGCTTGGCCTCGTGGGTGAGGGCGTCGGTCACGCACGTGTAGTAGTCGCGGTAGACCAGCTGGACGGTGAACGTCGACGCCACCAGGACCAGGGCGAGGGAGGCCGTGATCAGGCCGCCGACGGCAGCCGTCGTCGCCGGCCGGCCGGCCGGGACCGCGGGGGCCGCCGGGGCGTCCGGGGACGGGCGGCGCGGCTTGGCGCGCAGCGCGCTGCTGCCCCAGTACAGGGCGAGGGCGCCCAGCAGCAGGGACACGTACGGCCAGCTGAAGAGGGCGAAGAAGACCGCCCACATGCCGCAGAGCAGGGCGTACCGTGCGCGGCGCTGGGCCGGGTCCGTCGGGTCCCAGCGCATGCCCGGGCCCTGCGGGCCGCCGGGGCCCTGCGGGCCGCCGCCGGGCCGCTCGCCGAAACCGTCGGGGGAGCGGCCGGGCTGCCGGTCGCTCCACTGGTTGCCCCAGGGCGAGCCGCCCCCGGGACCGTGCCCCTGCCCCTGCCCCTGCCCCGTGCCGGGACCCTGACCCGGGCCGTATCCGTGGCCCTGGCCGTGCCCCTGGCCGTGCCCCTGGCCCGGCCCGTAGCCGGGACCCGCGCCGTACCCGGGTCCGGCCGGTCCCCCGGGATGCCGCGGCTGCCACGGCCGGTCCGGAGTCCCCTCCGGCGGCGGCGCGAACGGATTGTCGTCCTGCCGCTGCCCACCCTGCCCGGAGCCGTCACCGCGCCCCGGCCCGCCCTGCCCGGAGCCGTCACCGTGCCCCGGTCCACCGTGCCCGGAACCGTCGTGCCCGGCACCGCCGCCATGCCCCGAACCGTCCTGCCCGGAGCCGCCGCCCGGACCTGCCGAGCCGACGGGGCCGCCGCCGTGCGGGGTCCGTGCCGGCGGCGGGGTCGGCCGTTCCCGCAGCAGTGCCGCGCCACGCTCGCCCCCCTGGGCCGGGCGCGGCGGGAACGTGAGGAGTCGCAGGCTGCGATCGGGCATCAAAAGAGCGTCTTCCCCTAGGTGACTACGGCAGTCCGACATGAGCTTCCACCCCGTCAACGTGCCGCACGGCGACCACGTTCCCGAGGCTGCTCTTTCGTGATTCCTTGCGAACGCTACCTTCCGGGCGGGCACCCGTCCCGAGGGGCCCTTCCGGAGTGCCGGTATCGTTGCTGGCGGTCGGCCGCTTCGTAGACTTCCCCGTATACCGGGGCGCGAAGCATTCGTACGACTGTACAAACCGACCTTGCATGGATCGCCACCCGAGAAAGGGCCCCACCGTGGCCGCCACCCCCTCCGGCCCAGCGGTCAAGCGCCTCGTCGTGCTGGTCTCCGGATCCGGCACCAACCTGCAGGCGCTTCTGGACGAGATCGAGCGCACCGGAGCCGAGTCGTACGGCGCGCGGATCGTCGCCGTCGGGGCCGACCGCACCGGCATCGAGGGGCTCGCCCGCGCCGAGCGGGCCGGGCTGCCGACGTTCGTGTGCCGGGTCAAGGACCACGACGGCCGGGACGAGTGGGACGCCGCCCTCGCCGCCGCCGTGGCCGCCCACGAGCCCGACCTCGTGGTCTCCGCCGGTTTCATGAAGATCGTGGGGAAGGAGTTCCTCGCGCGGTTCGGCGGGCGGTTCGTCAACACCCACCCGGCCCTGCTGCCCAGTTTTCCGGGGGCCCACGGCGCGCGGGACGCGCTCGCGTACGGCGTCAAGGTCACCGGCTGCACCGTCCACTTCGTCGACGACGGCGTCGACACCGGCCCGATCATCGCCCAGGGCGTGGTCGAGGTCCGGGACGAGGACGACGAGAGCGCGCTGCACGAGCGCATCAAGGAAGTCGAGCGAAGGCTGCTCGTCGAGGTCGTGGGGCGGCTCGCCCGCAACGGCTATCGCATTGAGGGACGAAAGGTAGTTATCCAGTGACCGCCACCGCCGAGAGCACCAAGCGGCCCATTCGCCGGGCGCTCGTCAGCGTCTACGACAAGACCGGCCTTGAAGACCTCGCGCGCGGGCTGCACGCGGCCGGTGTCGAGCTGGTCTCCACCGGGTCCACGACAGGCCGGATCGCCGCCGCCGGCGTTCCCGTCACCAAGGTCGAGGAGCTGACCGGCTTCCCCGAGTGCCTGGACGGCCGGGTGAAGACCCTGCACCCGAAGGTGCACGCCGGCATCCTCGCCGACCTGCGCCTCGACAGCCACCGCGAGCAGCTCGCCGAGCTGGGCGTGGAGCCGTTCGACCTGGTCGTCGTCAACCTCTACCCGTTCCGGGAGACGGTCGCCTCCGGTGCCTCGCCCGACGAGTGCGTGGAGCAGATCGACATCGGCGGCCCCTCGATGGTGCGCGCCGCCGCCAAGAACCACCCGTCCGTGGCCGTGGTGACCAGCCCGGAGCGGTACGCCGACGTGCTCGCCGCGGTCAAGGGCGGCGGCTTCGACCTCGCCGCCCGCAAGCGGCTGGCCGCCGAGGCATTCCGGCACACCGCGGAGTACGACATCGCGGTGGCCGGCTGGTTCGCCTCCGCCTACGCGCCCGTGGACGACTCGGCCTTCCCCGAGTTCTTCGGCACCACCCTGGAGCGCGCGCACACCCTGCGCTACGGCGAGAACCCGCACCAGCCCGCCGCCCTCTACACCTCCGGTGAGGGCGGGCTCGCGGCGGCCGAGCAGCTGCACGGCAAGGAGATGTCGTACAACAACTACACGGACACGGACGCCGCCCGCCGTGCCGCGTACGACCACGCCGAGCCCTGCGTCGCGATCATCAAGCACGCCAACCCGTGCGGCATCGCGACCGGCGCGGACGTCGCCGAGGCGCACCGCAAGGCGCACGCCTGCGACCCGGTCTCGGCGTACGGCGGTGTCATCGCCGTGAACCGTCCGGTCACCAAGGAGATGGCCGAGCAGGTCGCGGACATCTTCACCGAGGTCATCGTGGCGCCCGGCTACGAGGAGGGCGCGCTGGAGGCCCTCACTAAGAAGAAGAACATCCGCGTGCTGCGCTGCCCCGACGCCCCGGCCCAGCTGGTCGAGGTCAAGCCGATCGACGGCGGCGCGCTGCTCCAGGCCGCCGACCGGCTCCAGGCCGAGGGCGACGACCCGGCGCACTGGACGCTCGCCAGCGGCGAGGCGCTCTCCGCCGAGGAGCTGCGGGAGCTGGCCTTCGCCTGGAAGGCGTGCCGCGCGGTGAAGTCCAACGCGATCCTGCTCGCCAAGGACGGCGCCTCGGTCGGCGTCGGCATGGGCCAGGTCAACCGCGTCGACTCCTGCAAGCTGGCCGTCGAACGGGCCGGCGAGGAGCGGGCCCGCGGCGCCTACGCGGCCTCCGACGCCTTCTTCCCCTTCCCCGACGGCCCGGAGATCCTCATCGCCGCCGGTGTCCGCGCGATCGTCCAGCCGGGCGGCTCGATCCGTGACGAGCAGGTCGTGGAGGCCGCCCAGAAGGCGGGCGTGACCATGTACTTCACGGGAACGCGCCACTTCTTCCACTGAGCCGTCCCGGTCCGCTCCCGCCGGCCGGCGCGAGCGGACCGGACCGAGCCGCGCCTACGGTCCCGCCCGTCCTCCGACGGGCGGGACCCCCGTATGCCCGGACGTCCGCCGCGGCTGTCCGGGCATACGGCTGTCCGGACCGCGTCCGTCCGGAACGGCCCCCCGGCGCAACGGTCAGCAATGTTTCAGTCCATCGTCAGCGGTGGACGCGAGGGTTGTGGGCATGACGTCGATCGTGGCAGTCTCCAGCTGCCTTCCCGACACCATCCCGATCGCCCGGTTCCACCGTGAACTCGGGCTCACGGACGTCCAGTTGCGGCGCTACCAGCGCTTCTACGGGCTGTCGGACGTGTGCCGCGACCCGGAGGCCGACGAGACGCGGCTGCTGCTGCGCGCCGTGGCCAAACTCGCGGAGCTGTACGGGCAGGAGGAGCGGGTCAAGTACGTGCTCCAGGCACGCACCATGCCCGCACCGCTGCCGTACCCGATGACCTCGCTCGGCCCGCTCCAGGACGAGCTGGGGCTGCGCCACGCCACCGGATTCGTCGTCTCCCAGCACGCCTGCGCCTCGGGCCTGCTCGCCGTCGACATGGCCGGCACCCTGCTCGCCGCCGACCCCGATCCCGACGCCCTCGCCCTCGTCCTGACCGGCGAGAAGGCCGGCACCGGGCACAACCAGTCCATCCCGGACGTCACCGTCATGGGCGAGGGCACCGCCGCGCTGCTCGTCAGCGCCGACCGCACCGGCCGCAACCGGATGCTCGGCTACGCCGCCCGCACCCACAGCCGGTTCGGCGCCGAGTTCATCATGGGCGCCGAGGCCGCCGCCGACTTCCAGGACCGGTACGGGCCCGGCCTGTGCGAGGTGATCACCGCTGCCCTCGACGAGGCCGGCTGCACCCTCGACGAGGTGGCCCTCGTCCTGCCGCACAACGTCAACCGGCTGTCCTGGATCGGTGTGTGCCGCACCCTCGGCCTGCCCCTGGAGCGGGTCTTCCTCGACCTGGTGCCGCACACCGGGCACTGCTTCTGCGCCGATCCCTTCATCAACCTGCAGCGGGCGGGCGAACTGGGCCGGCTGCGCCCCGGCGACCGCTATCTGATGACCAGCGTCGGCCTGGGCGCGACCTTCGCCGCCATGGTCTTCGAGCACTGAGCCCGCGCACCCGAGAGATCACGAGGTCGATATGCAATCACCGCCCCCCGGCTTCACCGGCCGCCTCAAGCGCGCCGTCACCGGTGACGCGGGCACGCCGCTGGTGTTCCTCGGCAACTTCGAGGTGGAGAACCAGTGGGCCCTCGGCGAGCCCGCCCTGCCCCGGGTCGCCGCGCACGCGGGCAGCGCCGTCGTCAACCGGATGGACGAGTTCGCGCTGCTGCTCGGCGGAAAGGACGACCACGTCGTCCTGAAGACCGCCCTGGACGAGGGCTACCGCGCCTATCTGGAGGGGCTCGGCCTCGCCCTGCCCACCGTGCACGTGGTCGCGGGGCAGGAACCCCGGCGCACCGTCAGCGAGGACGCCCTCGCCGACGACGGGCTGCTGCGCACGCTGTCCGCGCTGGCCGCCGACGGCGCCCGGCTGACCGCGCACGGCATCTCCACCGTCGAGGAGGAGCTGGCCGGGCGGACCGGGCTGCGGCTCGCCGCCCCGCCGGCCGACCGGTGCAAGCACGTCAACAGCAAGGTCTACAGCCGCCGGCTCGCCGACGAGCTGGGCATCCGGCAGGCGCGCGGCTGGGCCTGCGAGACGCTGGAGGAGCTGGCGGCGGCGGTCAGCGCGGCCGGCGAGCTGCTCGCCGCGGGCAGGAAGGTCGTCGTCAAGGACGCCTTCGGGGTGTCCGGCAAGGGCATCGTCGTCGTCGACAACGAGCGCACGCTCGCCCGGCTGCACCGCATGGCCGCCGCCCAGGCCGCACGCGCCGCCGAGGCCGCGGGCACCGCCGTCCGCACCGCGCTGGTCATCGAGGAGTGGGTCGCCAAACGGGCCGACCTCAACTACCAGTTCACCGTCGGCCGCGACGGCGACGTGCACTTCGACTTCGTCAAGGAGCTGCTCACCGAGAACGGGGTCCACAAGGGCCACCGCATGCCCGCGCGGCTCACCGAGCGCCAGGTGGCCGAGGTCCGCGACACCGCGCACCGGCTCGGCGGACGGCTGGCGGCGGACGGCTACTTCGGCGTCGTCGGCGTCGACGCGATGGTCGACCCGGACGAGGGCCTCTACCCCGTGGTGGAGATCAACGCCCGCAACAACATGTCCACCTACCAGGCCGTGGTGCACGAGGTGCTGGCCGGCCCGGACGACGTCGCCGTCGCCCGCCACTTCACCGTCCGCCCGCACCGCCCGCTGCCCTTCGCCGAACTGCGCGAACTGCTCGGCCCGCTGCTGCTCACCCAGCCCGGCGCCCGCCCGCACGGCCTGTTCGTCAACAACTACGCCACGGTCAACGCCGCCGCCGCCGACGCCGGCGAGAACGGCTTCGAGGGCCGGCTGTACGGGGTGCTCCTCGCGGCCGACGACGCCGGGATCGAGGCCCTGGACACGGACATCACCGGCCGCCTGGCGGCCCTGACGGAACGGAGCTGAAGATGAGCGACGCCTTCGAGGTGCAGGGCCTCGGCATCGGCCGGCTCGCCGAGGAGTTCGGCACCCCGCTGTACGTGTACGACGGCGCGGAACTCACCAGCCGCTTCCGTGACCTGCGCGAACGTCTGCACCCGGCCCTTGAGGTCTTCTACTCCCTCAAGGCCAACCCCAACATCTCCGTGTGCGCCCTGCTGCACCGCAGCGGCGCCCGCGCCGAGGTGTCCTCGCTCACCGAGCTGGTCACGGCCCTGCGTGCCGGGGTCCCCCCGCACGACATCATCTTCCTCGGCCCCGGCAAGAGCGCCGCCGAGCTGGCCGCCTGCCTGGACGCGGACATCCACGCCATCGTCTGCGAGAACCTCGACGAACTCGCCCTCATCGACCGGGCCGCCCGGGAGCGGGGCGTCACCGCGCGGGTGGCGCTGCGGGTCAACCCGGCCTTCTCGGTGAAGGGCTCGGGCCTGACCATGGGCGGCAAGCCCCGCCAGTTCGGCATGGACGAGGAGCAGCTGCTCGCCGAGGGTCCCGGACTCGCCGACCGGTACGAGGGCGTACGCCTCATGGGCGTCCAGGTGTACCTCGGCACCCGGATCCTCGGCGAGGACACCGTCGTGGACAACACCCGGCGCATCCTGGACCTGGCCGAGCGGGTCGCGGAGCGGATCGGCTTCCCGCTGGAGACGGTCGACATCGGCGGCGGTCTCGGCATCGCCTACTTCGACAACGAGAAGGACCTGGACCTCGCCGAGCTGACGACCCGGCTCAACCCGGTCGTCGAGGCCTTCCGCACCCGGCACCCCGACACCCGCATGATCATGGAGCTGGGCCGGTTCCTGGTGGCCGCGTCCGGCACCTACGTCACCCGGGTGCGCTACACGAAGACCTCCATGGGCGAGAACTTCGCGGTCACCGACGGCGGCACCAACCACCACATGGCGGCGGTCGGCATCGGCTCGTACGTCAAGCGCAACTTCCCGATGGCCGCGCTGGAGCGCCTCGGCGAACCGCCCACCGAGCCCTGGAACATCACCGGGCCGCTGTGCACCCCGAACGACGTCATCGGCAAGAAGGTGCCCATGCCGCCGCTGCGCGCCGGCGACCTCGTCGGCGTGCAGCGCTCCGGCGCCTACGGGCCGACCGCGTCGCCGGTGCACTTCCTCAGCCACGGCTACCCGGCCGAGGTCCTCGTCCTGGACGGCGAGGCCCATCTGATCCGGGAGCGCGACGACACCGAGTCGATGCTCGGCCGCCAGCGGCTGTACGACGCCGGTCCCGGCGCGCACTGAACTCCCGACCCCGACAAGGAGAACGACATGACCGAGAACACCGCAGCCACCCTCACCGACCGCGCCCGCTACGTGGACGCCGTCCGCCAGGGCCTGACCGAGGTGCTGGACAAGGACGTCTCCGGCGCCGAGGAGGGCGTCCGGCTCTTCGACGAGCTGGGCCTCGACTCCAGCAGCGCGCTGGAGCTGCTCATCACCATCGAGGAGATCGTCGACGTGCAGTTCGACGCCGACGAGCTGGAGATGACGCACTTCGAGACGGTCGGTTCGCTCGCCGACTTCGTGGCGGCGGAAGCGGGCGCCTGAGCATGTTCCGCGCGACTGCGGCCGTACGGCCCGCGTCCCCGGCCGGCGCCGTGGACGGCGGGCCGGGCGGGACGGGTGTGCCGCGGCTGGTGCGGGCCGGCCGGTACGCGCCGGACGGGCCCGGCACGCCGTATGTGCCGGCCGCGGACCGGGAGGAGTTCTTCCGGCAGCTCGGTGCCCCGCACGGGGTGCCCTTCGACCGGGCCGGGTTCGCGGCGGCGCCCCGGCGGACCTCCGTGGAGCTGGCCCGGGGCGCGCTCGCCGGGCTGGGTCCGCTGTCCGCCGAGGAGGGGCCCGAGGTGGTCGTGGTGGCCTGTGCCGCCCCGGACTTCGAGCACGCCGAGCTGGTCGCGTCCTGTGTGCGGGGCCTGCTGCCGGGCGAGCCGCTGGCGTTCGGCCTGTCCGACCAGGGCGTGCTGGCACCGTTCAGCGCGCTGCGGGTGGCGCTGGAGTACGCCCGGCGCTGCGCCTACCGCCGGCTGCTGGTGCTGGCCGTCGACCAGAGCAGTCAGCCCTTCGCCGTACCGGAGGGCCATCCGGGCGCCGTGACGGCCGACGTGGCCGTGGCGCTGCTGTTCGAGTGGCGCGGCGCGGGGACCCCGGTGCACGGCATGGCACAGCAGCCCTGGCGGGTGCCGGGGCCCGCGGTGCCGTGGGACCCGGAGCTGCCGCTGGTGGCGGGCGCCGGGGTGCGCTCCGCCGTGCCCGGGGTGTGGCCCTGGGCCGCCTGGGCCGGGACCGGGCAGCCGGCCACGGCGGTGTGGTCGGCCCTCGCCGACCTCGCGGGCGGCGGCCCGGCCCGGGTCGTCGTCGCCGACCACGACCCGGAACGCGAGGTGCTGGCCCACTGCACGCTGGATCTCGCGTGCCGGACGACGACGGGGAAGACGGGGGAGTGAGCGGACGATGACGGTACCGCCCGAGATACGGGAGCACTGCCTGCGGGCCCGCGCGAGCGCGCGCACGGACGGCCTGGTCCCCGCGCTGACCCTGCTGGTGCGCGCCCTGTCTCCCGAGGCACCGCCGCGCGGCCCGCGCGGCCACGCGGTCCTGCCGAGGGAACTCCTGGAGGAGTTCGCGGCGGAGGAGGCGAAGGAAGCGGCGGAGGCGGCGGCGAGGGAGGCGGCCTCGGAGCACGTGCCGGTGACGGAGATACCGGCGACGCCGACGACGGGGACGCCGTCGGCGCCGAGCGCTCCGGAGGCGTCCCGTCCCGCCGCCGCGGCCGATGACGGCGGTCCGCTGGCCGGGCTCGCCGTACTGCGGCCGGAGGACGGTGGCGCCCGGGGCGCGGCCGACGCCGCGCCGCCCGCGTGGGGATGGGCGCTGGCCTGGCTGCGGCTCGGGATGTCCGAGCGGCTCCGGGACGCCTGTCTGGCCCATCTGGCCGCCCGGCAGAGCGAGGGCACCTCCCTGCTGATGCAGCAGATGGTCAAGGGCACGCTGGCCGACGTCCTGCTGGAGCACCTGGAGATCGAGGGCGTCCTCGACGACCTCGGCACCGGCCGGACCGGCCCCCTCGGCCCGCTGCGGCCCGCGGCGGACGACCGGCACCTGGCCGGTCTGCAGGAGCAGATCACCCGGACCGACCGGGCGCTGCTGCGGCTGCTGGGCGCGTACGGCTTCACCGCGGAGGGACCGGGCGCCGGCGCCCACGCCTCCGAACTGCTCGCCGACGCCTACGGCGCGGCCGGCCCCGGCACCGGACGGGAGGACGCGTGATCAGCCTGCCCGCCTCGCTGGCCACGGCACACCGTGAGGTGCGCCGCTGGGCCGACGACCTCCGGCAGTGCGCCCTGGAGCTGGACCGGGACCCGGACGCCGTCCACCGCTATCTGGACCTGCCCGCCGTGCGGTTCCTCGCCGGCCATCAGGTGCCGCCCGACTGGGAGCGGGCGGGCCCGGCACCCGGCAGCGGACCCGCGCACGGCCTCGCCACCCTGGAACGGGTGCTGGTCAGCGAGGAACTGGCGCGCGGCGACGCCGGGATGATGCTGGCCTCGCCCGGCCCGTCGATGTGCGGGGTGCTGCTCGGCGTCCTCGGCGATCCCGGGCAGCGCGCGTGGTTCCACGGCCGGCTCGCCGAGCGGCCCCGCTGGACCTGCTTCGCCCTGACCGAGCCCGACCGCGGCTCGGCCATCGGCGAGATGACGAGCACCCTCACCCCGGTGGGCGACGGCTCCTACGTGCTGGACGGCGAGAAGCGCTACGTCGGCAACGCCGCGCGCGCCGATCTGGGTGCCGTCTTCGCCCGGGTCGCGGGCACCGACCGGCTCGGGGTGCTCGCGGTGCTCGTCGACACCGCCGACCCCGGTTTCCACGCCGAGCCGCTGCCCACGCTCGGGCTGCGCGGCGCCCAGCTCACCCGGATCCGGCTCGACGGGGTGCGGGTGCCGGCCGAGCGGGTGCTGGGCGCGCACCTGCCGCCGACCCGCCGCGGCATGTGGAGCATCGTCAGCGTCTTCAACCAGCTCAGGCCCAGTGTCGCCGCCATCGCCCTGGGCATCGCCCGGGCCGCCCACGACTACGTCGGCGAGCACCGGCGGCTCCTGCGCGGCCCGGAGCGGGAGGCGTACGAGGAGCTGGGCCGGCGCATCGACGCGGCCCGCTCGCTGACCTACCGTGCGGCCCTCGCGGTGGACCGCAGGCCCTCCGCCGGCCATCTGGCGTCGGCGGCGAAGGCCAGGGCCTGCGAGGTCGCCGAGGAGGTGACGCTGCGCGCCCTCGGCTTCTTCGGCCCCGGTGCCCGGCTCGACCATCCGCTGCTCGACAAGTGGGCCAGGGACGCCCGCGGCGTGGAGTTCATGGAAGGCGCCCGGAACATCCAGAGACTCAACCTGTTCCAGGGCCTCCACACCGGAAAAGTGGGCCGGAACTGACGATGCCGCCGCACCCGACACCCCGCCCCGCGATATGCCCGACCGATGTCGACGAAGTGGAGATCTGGCGGATTCCGCTGGAGTCCGGGACGGATCCGGAAGGATATCCGCGAGAACTCGAAGACATCCTGGACGAACAGGAGAAGGAACGGGCACGCCTGGGTACGGAAAGCGGAATGCGGCGGCGTTTCGTCGTCGCGCACGCCGCCGTGCGGATCATCCTCGGGGCACGGCTCGGCCGCGCCCCGGAATCGGTGCGTCTCACCCGGGGCCGCTGGGGAAAGCCCCGGCTCGCGCACGAGGACGGACCGCATTTCAGCCTGTCGCACTCCGGTGAACTGGCCCTGCTCGCGCTCGCCCCGCGCCCGGTCGGCGTCGACGTGGAGAAGCCGCGTGCGGGACTGGACCCGGTGCGCCTGGCCGAGCGGTTCTTCCCGGCCGAGGAGAGTTCCTGGGTGGCCCGCGACGGCCATCTGGCCTTCGGCCGGCTGTGGACCAGGAAAGAGGCGTGTGTCAAAGCGGCCGGCGGCCGGCTCGCGCAGGGAATGGCGCTGCCCGTGGGCCGGTGCTCGGGACAGGCCGTCGTCCGGGATCCCACGGGCTCGCTGCCCGGGCCCTGGCGCGTGCAGGACGTACCGCTTCCCGGTGCGTACGCGGGGGCCGTCGCCCTGCTCGGCGACGGCCCCTTTTCCGTGTCGTGCCGTGTGTGGTATCACATCCCGCCAGAACAACCTGACTCCGTGTGGCACGCATTGGGTGTCAAGTAGAGAAAACTCCCCCCACATCGGAGTACTTGTACCCGTGATCGCGCTTCGGCCCTTCACTAGTTTTATGGTCGCGAGGAGCGCGCCAATGTACCGGCCGGATGCCGAAACTCCGGTCCGTTTCCCGTGATCCGGGTATTTCTTTCGAGGAGGGGAGAGCAGACGTGGCAGGCAGGAACCTGATCACCAGGACCGCCCGGTGGAGCGCCGTTCATCCGTGGTGGGCGATGACGCTCTGGGTGGTGTTCGTGATGGGCGCCCTGGCGGTCGGCGGCATGACGGGCACCAGGTCCGCCACCGACTCGGACCTGGCCATCGGGCAGTCCGGGCGGGAGGCGGCCCTGGCGCGCAGCGGCGGCCTGGAGAACCGCGCGGTGGAGAACATCCTGGTCACTCCCTACCGGGGCACCCTGGACCGGGCCGCCGCCGAGCGGGCGCTGGGCGAGACCGTCGGCGCGCTGAAGGGTGCCGAGGGGGTCGCCTCCGTCGGCAGGACCGTCTCCGCCCCGGACGGTTCGGCGCTGCTCGTGCCCGTGACGCTCGCCGGGGACCCCGAGACCGCTGCCGACCGGGTCGGGCCGCTGCTGGAGAAGGTGGCGAAGGTCCGGGACGCGCACAGCGACGTACGTGTCGAACTCGTCGGCGCCGGCTCCATCAAGGCGGGCCTGAACGACCTGCTCGACCGGGACCTGGGCAAGGCCACCGTGCTGAGCCTGCCGGTGACGCTGGTCGTGATGGTCTTCGTGTTCGGGGCGATCGTCGCCGCGAGCGTCCCGGTGCTGCTCGGCATCTCCTCGGTGCTCGCCGGGCTCGGCCTGTGGGGGGTGGCCTCGCAGCTGGTGCCCGACCCCGGTCCGGTGACCCACATCATCGTCCTGATGGGCATGGCCATCGGCGTCGACTACTCGCTCTTCTATCTCAAACGGCAGCGCGAGGAACGGGCGCTGGGCGCCGACAACATCGACGCCATCGAGATCGCCGCCGCCACCTCCGGGCACTCCGTGATGATCTCGGGCCTGGTCGTGATGGCGTCCATGGGCGCGCTCTACCTCGCCGGGCACATCGCCTTCGAGTCGATGGCCACGGGTGCGGTGCTGGTGGTCGCGATCGCGATGCTCGCCTCGCTGACCGTGCTGCCCGCCATGCTCTCCAAGTTCGGCCGCTACCTGGACAAGCCGCGGGTGCCGCTGGTGTGGCGGCTGACGCAGAAGGGCGGCGTCAAGCCGCGGCTGTGGTCGGCGATGCTGAAGCCGGCCCTGCGGCACCCGGCGCTGGCGCTGATCCTGTCCGTGGGCGCGCTGCTGGCCCTCGCCGTGCCCGCACTCGACCTGCGGCTGAAGGCCACCGGCATCGACGACCTGCCCCGGTCGATCCCCGCGATGCAGTCCAACGAGCGGCTGACGCGCTCCTTCCCGAGCCAGGCGGACACCCACACGGTCGCCGTCCGGGTGCCGGCGGGCCATGACGCGGAGCTGGCGAAGGGCGTCGGGGCGCTCGTCACCCGCGTGCGGCACGACGGGCTCTTCGTGCACACCCCGGCGCCGGAGGTGCGGACCTCGCGGGACGGCCGGGTGGCGACGATCGCGGTCGGCACGCGCTTCAACAGCAGCTCGCGGCAGGCCCAGGAGTCCCTGTCCCGGCTGCGCCAGGACATAGCCCCGGCCACCGTCGGCCGGATCGAGGGCGCGCGGTGGGCGGTGGGCGGCAGCGACGTCGCCTACGACGTGGACTACCGGGCGAACGTCGTGCAGAAGATGCCCTGGGTGCTGCTGGTGGCCCTGGTGTTCACCTTCCTGGTGATGGCGGCGGCGTTCCGGTCGCTGGTGCTGGCGGCGATCACGGTGGTGCTGAACGTGCTGTCCGCCGTGGCCTCCTTCGGGGTGCTCGCGCTGATCTTCCAGCGGACCTGGGCGGAGGGCCTGCTGGGCTTCGAGTCGACCGGGCGGGTGGTGGCCTGGCTGCCGCTGCTGCTGTTCGTGATCCTGCTGGGCCTTTCGATGGACTACCACGTGTTCGTGATCAGCCGGATCCGGGAGGCGGCGCGCGGCGGGCTCGGCATCCGGGAGGCGGTGGAGCAGGGCATCACCCGCACCGCCGGCGTGGTGACGAGCGCGGCGGTGGTGATGGTCTGCGTCTTCGGCCTGCTGGCCTCGCTCAACTTCATCGAGATGAAGCAGCTGGGGGTGGGCATGGCCTGCGCGGTGCTGCTGGACGCCACGCTCATCCGGATCGTCGTCCTGCCCTCGGTGGTGATGCTGCTGGGCTGGAAGACCTGGTGGCCCTCGCGCCTGGCCCACCAGGACGAGACACGGACGGTGCGCGTGCCGTCCGCGGTGGCGGGGCGGGCCACGGTGTCCTGAGGAACGCCGTGCGGAATTGAATGCTCCGGTCCGCGACGGCCGGGGAGACGGGTGATCCCGTCTCCCCGGCCGTTTCACATGGCGTGCCCTGCCGCGCTGTGAATTTCTCCGGAGAACTTCTTTGTCTGCGGTGGCGGATGGGAGAGCGCTACACTCGGTCCCGCGTTCGACGGAAACAAGCCGACATAGGTTTCCGGCGTACGTTGACGGGGGAAGTGGGGCGATCACGGGGGAGAGGCCCTATGCACGGTGACGACGGCCTGCCGTCGACTCGGTGGCAGTATCAGCTCGCCCAGGTCGAGTCGCTGTCGGAGCGCGAGAGGCAGGTCTTCTCGCTGCTGGGAGCAGGGTTATCGAATCGCGCCATCGCATCGAGGTTGCGGGTGACGGAACGTACGGTGAAGGCGCATGTCGCGAATATCCTGGCGAAGCTGAAAGTGGAATCCCGTCTTCAGGTGGGCCTCGTCGCCCAGGCTCACCTGCTCATGTACGAAGGTACAGTGTCAAACCGGCCAGACTTGACTGATACTTGATCAGTTCTGACTCTCTGGCGTTTTCACTCTGTCGAGTGCCGCAAAGCGAAACCCACGGTTCCGTGACTGCCCCGTAGGTCGCGAGGTGGGGGCTTGTGACCGGTTTTTATGAGTAGGGACGGGAATTTGGTGCACATTTCCATATTGGGTCCGTTGCTGATCGGGGACGGTCAAAAGACCATCGGCATACGGGCGAAGAAGATTCGCGTGATGTTGACCATGCTGGCGTTGAATCCTGGTCAAGTGGTCGCCTTCGACGAACTGATCGACGAACTCTGGGGCGAGGCGCCGCTGAAGAACACCCGGAACGCCTTGCAGGCGAATGTGCGGCGCATGCGGAAGTCCCTGGCCGAACTGGGCTTCGCGGACGGGGAGGAGGGGGTGATCCGCACCGTCGACAACGGCTACATGCTCGACGTGTCGGAGGGCTCCCTCGACGCCTACCGCTTCCTTCGCCTGGCCGAACAGGGCGCGGGTCTGGTCGGCCGGGAACCGCTCGAGGCCATCCGGCTGCTGCGCGAGTCCCTCGCCATGTGGCGCGGGCCCGCCCTGCTGGACGTGAGCGACGGACCGCGCTGCCGTGCCGTCGCCCTGCGTCTCGATGAACAGCGCAAGAGCGCGCGAGAGGATCTGATCCAGGCGCAACTGCAGGCCGGCGAGGCGGGGGTCGTCGTTGCCGAGCTGAAGCAGCTGCTGGCTCAGTATCCCGAGCGCGAACGGTTCAGTGAGCAGTTGATGATCGCGCTCTACCGGTGCGGCCGCCAGTCCGAGGCGGTCGACATCTTCCACCGCACCCGCAAGTGGCTCGACGAGGAACTGGGTCTCAAGCCGAGCCAGCGGCTGCACACGCTCTACCAGGCGATCCTGATGCAGGACCCCTCGCTGCTGTGACCAGCTGACCAGCTGACCCGCTGAACAGCCGTGACGGCTGCACAGCTGAACAGCCCTGACCGCTGACCGGTCGTGACCCGCTCGACGGCCGGGACCAGCGACAGAGTACGGCGAAGCGCCGACGGCGTCCCACTGCCGCCGGCGCTTCGCCGTGCGTACGCTCAGACCGCGCGCAGGGCGCCCTCGACGAGCGCCCCGATCCGCCGTACCGCGTCCCCGCCGAGCATCTCCTCGTGATCGCAGGCGATCTCGTGCACGGCCGGCGCCCCGTCCACGTACGGCAGCCAGCGCCCGGCGAGTTCACCGGTGGGGGCCGCCTGCCCGCGCGTCGCGACGAACAGGGTCAGCGGTCCGGCGAACCGCCCGGGGGTGAACTCCCGCGCGATGTCCGTGTGATGGCGCATCACCGTCATCAGCCGGTCCAGGTCCCGCTCCCCGATCGCCGTCCCGCGGGCGTGGTGGGCGAGGAACGCCGACCGGATCTCCTCGTCACCGGGGTTGCGGTCGCCGGGCGCCACCGGGAAGGCGTCCAGGGCCCCGAGGAACGCCACCCGCTCGCCGGCCGCCTGCAGCCGTACGGCCATCTCGTGCGCGACCAGCCCGCCGAACGACCAGCCCAGCAGGTGGTAGGGGCCGTGCGGGCGCACCCGCCGCACCCGCTCCACGTACGCGGCGGCCAGCGAGCCCACGTCCGCCGGCCGGTCCCAGGCCCCGGGTCCGGCCGCGACACCGTCGGACTGGAGCGCGTACACCGGCCGGTCCGGGTCCAGATGCGCGGCCAGCTCGGCGAACGGCAGCCCGAACCCGACGCCGCCGTGCACGCAGAACAGCGGGGCGGCGCCGCCGTGCGGCCGGATCTCCAGCAGCGGCACGGCCGCCGCCTCCCGCGCCGTGGCCGGGGCCGCCGCGGCGGCGAGCGCCGCCACCGTCCGGTGCGCGAAGACGTCGGACAGGGCCAGCGTCAGCCCGGCCTTGGCGGCCCGGCTCACCACGTCCACCGAACGCAGGCTGTCCCCGCCCAGCGCGAAGAAGTCCCCGTCCGCGTCGACCCCGTCGAGACCGAGGACCTCGCAGAAGACCCCGGCCAGCGCCTGCTCCGACGGGGTGCGCGGGGCCCGGCCGGCCGCCGCGGGCGCCGCGGCGCCGGGCGCGGGCAGGGCCCGTACGTCGAGCTTGCCGTTCGCGGTCAGCGGCAGCGCGGGCAGCGACACCAGCGCGGCCGGGACCATGTGGGCGGGCAGCGACTCGGCCAGATACGCGGTCAGCACCGGTACGTCGACGGCGGCCACACCCGGTACGGGCACCACGTACCCGGTCAGCCGGCCGCCGCCGTCCGCCGGGGTCAGCACCACGGCGGCCTGCGCGATCACCGGATGGCGGGTGAGCGCCGACTCGATCTCGCCCGGCTCGATGCGGAAGCCGCGCAGCTTGATCTGCTGGTCGGCGCGGCCGACGTAGTCCAGCTCGCCGTCCGCCCGCCAGCGCACCAGGTCACCGGTGCGGTACATCCGGGTGCCGGGCGGCCCGTAGGGGTCGGCGACGAACCGCTCCGCCGTGGTGGCCGGCCGGCCCCGGTAGCCCTGGGCCAGGCCGGCGCCGGCGACGTACAGCTCCCCGGTGACCCCGTCCGGCACCGGCGCGAGGGCCGCGTCCAGCGCGTACACCCGGACATTGGCCAGGGGGCGGCCGATCGGCGGCCTTCCGCTGTCCGGGGCGAGCGGGGCGCTGAGCGTCGCGGCCACCGAGATCTCGGTGGGGCCGTAGGCGTTGCGCAGTGTCACCCGGCCCGCGACGCGCTCGACCACGGCGGGCGGGCAGGCCTCCCCGCCGACCATCAGGCACAGGCCGCGCGGCAGGGCGGCCGGGTCCGGGAAGCGGCCGACGACGGTCGGCGGCAGGATCGCGTGGTCGATGCGCTGCTCGGCGAGGAACGCGGCGAGCAGCGGGGCGGACAGCCGGCTCTCGGCGCTCGCCATGACCAGGGTGCCGCCGGAGAACAGCGACGCGGCCAGCTCCCACACGGTCGCGTCGAAGCTGAACGAGGCGAACTGCAGCGCCCGGGTGCCCGGCCCGGTCCCCAGTTCCTCCTGGTGGTGGGCGACCAGGTGGGCCGCGCCCGCGTGCGGCACGGCGACCCCCTTGGGCCGCCCGGTCGAGCCGGACGTGTAGATGACGTACGCGGTGTCCCGCGCCGACAGCGGACGGGCCCGCTCGGCGTCGGTGAGGTCGGCGCCGGACAGCGGGGCGGCGAGATCGGCGGTGGCCGGGTCGTCCAGCACCAGCGGGGAGGTGCCGTGCGGCACCCGGCCGGCGCTCTCCCGGACGGCGAGGACGGCGGCGGGGGCCGCGTCGCCGAGCATGTAGGCGATGCGCTCGGCCGGGTAGTCCGGGTCCACGGGCAGATAGGCCGCGCCCGTCTTCAGCACCGCGAGCAGCGCCGTGACCGTGTGCGCCGAGCGGGGCAGCACGAGGGCGACCACGGTGCCGGGGCCGGCCCCGTGGCCGAGCAGCAGCCGGGCGAGCCGGTTGGCGTCCGCGTTCAGCCGCCCGTACGACACCTCCGCGGCTCCGGGCACGACCAGTGCCGCACGGTCGGGTGCCGCGGCGGCGTGCGCCTCGAACAGCGCCGGCAGGGTACGGGCCGGGCGGGGCCGCACCGGTCCGTGCCGCCCGCCCAGCAGGGCGCGGCGCTCGTCCGCGGGGAGCAGGGCGAGCGCGCTGAGCCGGGCGCCGGGGGTGCGGGCCGCGTCGTCGAGCAGCACGGCCAGGGCACCGGCGAGCCGGCCGGCGGTCGCCTCGGTGAACAGGTCCGCGCTGTACTCGAGGCGGATGTCGAGCCCCTCCGGCCGGCCCCCGGCACCGAGGCGTTCGGTCACCTCGAAGGCCAGGTCGAACTTGGCCGTGCGGGACGGCACCGGCTCCACGGCGGCCGTCAGCTCCGGCAGCGCGGGCAGCGGGTCGCCGCCCGGGGTCACCGAGAGCACCACCTGCACCAGCGGATGCCGGGCGAGGGACCGCTCCGGCCGCAGCTCGTCGACGAGATGCTCGAACGGCAGCTCGGCGTGCGCGTACGCGGTCAGGTCCGTCTCCCGCACCCGGTCGAGCAGCTCGGCGAACGACGGGTCGCCCGAGGTGTCGGTGCGCAGCACCAGCGTGTTGACGAAGCAGCCGACCAGATCGCGCACCGCCTCGTCGGCCCGCCCGGCGACCGGGCTGCCCAGCGGGATGTCGGTGCCCGCGCCGAGCCGGGTCAGTACGGCCGCGAGACCGGCCTGGAGCGCCATGAACAGGCTGGCACCGGCGCCCCGGGCCAGCTCCGCGAGCCGGGCGTGGGCGGCGGCGGGCAGCACCCGGGTGACCGTGGCGCCGCGCTGCGAGGACCGGGCGGGGCGGGGGAAGTCGGCGGGCAGCTCCAGCTCCTGCTCCATGCCGGCCAGCGCCTTGGCCCAGTGGGCGAGTTCGGCCGCCAGCAGGCTGTCCGGGTCGTCCTTGGCGCCGAGCAGCTCGCGCTGCCAGCGCGCGTAGTCGGCGTACCGCACGGGCAGCGGCGGCCAGTCGGGCGCGCGGCCCGCCCGGCGAGCCGCGTAGGCGGCGGTGAGGTCGGCGGCGAGCGGGCCGAAGGACCAGCCGTCGGCCGCTATGTGATGCACCGTCAGCAGCAGCACGTGCAGGTCGTCCGCGAGTGCGAACAGCCGCGCCCGCACCGGGATCCGGGCGGCCAGGTCGAACGGCTCGGCGGCCTCGGCGGCCAGCGCGGCGGCCAGCTCGTCCTCGTCCGCGACCGGCACCACCGCGAGAGCGGCGTCCGCCTCCTGCGGGGCGAGCACCAGCGGCACCGCCCCGGCCTCGGCCGCCACGAACACCGTCCGCAGCGTGTCGTGCCGGGCGACCACATCCGCCACCGCCGCGCCCAGCGCCCCGGTGTCCAGCGGGCCGGACAGCCGTACCGCCAGCGGGATGTGGTAGCTGGCCGCCGCGCCCACGCGGTCGAGGAACCACAGCCGCTCCTGCGCGTACGACAGCACCACGGGCGCCTCCGGGTGCGCCGCCGCACGCAGCGCGGGCCGGGCCCGGCCCCGCTCGCCTCCCGGCGCCGGCTCGTCGCCGGAGCCGGGCAGGGCGCGCGCCAGCGCCTGGGCCGAGCGGGCGTCGAACAGCGTGCGCAGCGGCACTTCCGCGCCCAGCTCGGCCCGCAGCCGGTTGACGACCCGGATCGCGGACAGCGAGTGGCCGCCGAGCGCGAAGAAGTCGTCGTCGGCCCCGACCCGGTCGAGACCGAGGATCTCGGCGAACACCGCGCACAGCAGTTCCTCGCGCGGCCCGGACGGCGGCCGGCCGGTGCCCGCCCGCCGCTCGGCGGGCTCGGGCAGCGCCTTCCGGTCGACCTTGCCGTTGGGCGTCAGCGGCAGTTCGTCGAGGAAGACGTACACGGCAGGGACCATGTGCGTGGGCAACACCGCGGACGCGCGCTCCCGCAGCCGGTCGCGGTCGGTCCCTGCCGGTACGACATGGGCGACCAGGCGGGTGTCCCCGCTCGGGTCGGTACGGGCGGTGACCACCGCCCGCTCGACGCCGGGCTGTGCGCCCAGCACGGATTCGATCTCCCCCAGCTCGATCCGGTGCCCGCGGATCTTCACCTGGTGGTCGGTGCGGCCCCCGTACTCCAGGGCCGTGCCGTCCGGTGCCCAGCGCACCACGTCGCCGGTGCGGTACATCCGGGTGCCGGGCGGCCCCAGCGGGTCGGCCACGAACCGCTCGGCGGTCAGGCCCGGCCGGCCCAGGTAGCCGCGGGCGAGTCCGGTGCCGGCGAGGTACAGCTCGCCGAAGCGGCCGTCGGGCACCGGGCGCAGCGCCGGGTCCAGGACGTAGACCCGGGTGTTGGCGATGGGGCGGCCGATGGGCACCGGGCCGGCCGGCTCCGGGGGCAGCGGCGCCGCCGTCGACCAGATGGTCGTCTCCGTCGGGCCGTAGACGTTGGTGACCGAGGCGCAGTGCGCGGCCAGTGCCCGGGCCAGCTGCCCGGGCAGCGCCTCGCCGCCCACCAGGGCGCGCAGCCCGGCGAGGGCCTCGGCGTGGCCGCCGGCCAGGGACTGCCACAGGCTGGGCGTGGCCTGGAGCAGCGTCGCACCGCACGCCGTGATCAGCGCGGCGAGGGCGGCGGGGTCGCGGACCGTCTCCCGGTCGGCGACGACCAGCTCGGCGCCCGCCGCGAGCGGCACGAACAGCTCCAGGTTGGCGATGTCGAAGCCGAACGTGGTCACCGCGAGGAACCGGTCGGCCGGCGTCACCGCGCAGCGCCGCACCATGTCCGCGACCAGGTTCACCAGCGCCCCGTGCGGCACGACGACGCCCTTCGGCCGCCCGGTCGAGCCGGAGGTGTGGAGGACGTAGGCGGGGTGGGCGGCCTCCGGCGGGCCGGCCGGTGCCGCGGGGGCCCGGGACGTCGGCGCGGCCGGCGGTGCCGGTACGGCGTCCGGCCGGGCGGGGTCGTCCAGGAGCCGCAGGGTGCCCGTGAGCGCCGTGCCCATCGTGTCGAGCAGGGGGCGGATACGGCGGTGGGTGAGGGTGACCACGCAGGGCGCGTCCTCCAGCATGTGCCGCAGCCGCTCCGCCGGATGGTCGGGGTCGAGCGGCAGATAGGCCGCGCCCGACTTCAGGACGGCGAGCGCCGCGACCACCAGGTCGACCGACCGGTCGAGGGCGAGCCCGACCAGCCGCTCCGGGCCGGCGCCCGCGGCCCGCAGCTCCGCCGCCAGCCGGTCCGCCCGCTCGTGCAGCTCCCGGTACGTCAGCCGTTCGGTGCCGCAGCCGAGCGCCGGGGCGTCGGGCGTGCGCACGGCCCACTGCTCCAGCAGCGGCGCCAGCCACCCACCCGGTACCGGGGCCTCGGTGTGGTTGCGGCCGGTCAGGATCCGGGCGCGCTCCTCGGCGTCCAGCAGATCGAGCCGGCCGCACGGTTCGTCCGGCCGCCGGACGGTCTCCTCCAGCAGCCGTACGAGCCACCGTCCGACGCGCCGCGCCTCGGCCTCCGGGACGAGCCCCGGCACATGGTCGACGGCCAGTTCGAACGGCTCCCCGGGGAAGACCGTCACGGTCAGCGGGTAGTGCGTGGCGGACCGGATGTCCACGCCGGTCACCCGGGGACCCGCCGCGGCCGGTGCCGCGTCGGGGCCGCCCATCGGATAGTTCTGGAACAGCAGCACCGTGTCGAACAGCTCACCGCGCACCGCGGTCCGCTGCTGGATCTCCGCCAGCGGCAGGTGCTCGTGCGCCAGCAGCTCCGTGCGGGCCCGCCGCACCTGCGCGAACAGCTCCGCCGGGGTCAGCCCCGCGCTCACGTCGACGCGTACCGGCAGTGTGTTCGCGAACAGGCCCACCATCCGCTCGACCTCCGGCAGCTGGGCCGGCCGGCCGGAGGCGACGGTCCCGAACACCACCGTCTCCTGCCCCGTGAGCCGGGCCAGCAGCAGCGCCCAGCAGCCCTGCACCACCGCGCCCGCGGTCAGCCCCCGGGAGCGGGCGAAGCCGGCCAGCGCACCGGCGACACCGGCCGGCACCTCGATCGCGACCCGGTGCGGCAGCGCCGCACCCCCGGCCGCGCCGCCCCGCTCGCCTTCCGTGTCCCCGCCGCCCGGCACCAGCCGGGTCGGCTCCGCCACCCCGTCAAGGGCCCGCCGCCACGCCTCCCGCGCCGCCTCCGCGTCCTGCGCGCCCAGCCAGGCGAGATACGCCTGGTACGGCGGCACCGCCGGCCGTCCGGGCAGCGCGCCGCCGCCGCGCGATGCCACGAAGGTCTCGGCCAGTTCACGGGTGAGCGTGGCCATCGACCAGCCGTCCACCAGGATGTGGTGCACCGTCCACAGCAGCCGGGCCCGCCCGTCCGCTGCCCGCAGCAGGGTGAAGCGGTGCAGCGGCGGCCGGGCCAGGTCGAAGCGGGCCAGCCGCTCCTCGCCGGTCACCCGGTCGAACTCGCCGGCCGGCAGCCGCCGTTCCCGCCAGGGCAGCTCGACCGAGCGGGGCAGCACCTGTACGGCCTCGCCGCTCTTGCGGTGCCGGAAGCAGGCGGCCAGGTTCGGGTACCGGTCGAGCAGCGCGCCCGCCGCGTCCCGCAGCGCCCGCGCATCCGCGTCGGTCACGTCCGCGAGGTCGAGCACCAGTTGCAGCGCGTAGACGTCCGTGGCCTCCCGGTCGTAGGCGGCGAGGAACAGCAGACCCTGTTGCAGCGGTGACAGCGGGAGGACTTCACTGATGGCGGATTGCCGGTTCAAGCCATGCTCCTCACGGAAGAGCGGGGGAGGGGCGCGGCAGCATTTCCGGCCCGCACGATTCCAACCGGACGACGATTTCATGAGCACGCTGACGAACAACTGACCGTCAGCTGACGCCTGACGGCCCCGCCGATCCGGCCGGGAGCCGTCAGCAAACCGTCAGTCCACGGTCAGCGCACGTCGACAGGCTTGCCGGCGAGGCCCATTCGCCGCCGTAGGCCAGGAGTGCCAGTGCCGGTTATCACCGCGTCGCATGAATTCGATGTCAGCGACCTCTTCGTGAATCTTCAGCCGCTGTTCGGGCGCCGGCTGTTCCTGAAGGTCGAGGGATTCAACTTCGCCGGATCGATCAAACTCAAGGCCGCCCGCGAGATGGTCGCCCAGGCGGAGGCCGCCGGCCTGCTCCGCCCGGGTTCGACCCTGGTGGAGTCCTCGTCCGGCAACATGGGTGTGGCGCTGGCCCTGCTCGCGGCGGGCCGCGGCTACCGGTTCGTGTGCGTGACCGACACCCGCTGCAACGCGGTGACCCGGCGCACCATGGAGTCGCTCGGCGCCGAGGTGCACGTGGTCACCGAACCGCACGAGACCGAGGGCTTCCTCGGCGCGCGGATCCGGCACGTCGAGGCGCTGCTCGCCGCCGACGACAGCCGGGTGTGGCTGAACCAGTACCTCAGCCCCGGCAACTGGATGGCCCACTACCGCACCACCGCCCCCGCCATCGCGCGCCAGTTCCCCGACCTGAACGTGCTGTTCGTCGGCGCCGGCACCACCGGCACCCTGATGGGCTGCGCCCGCTGGTTCCGGGAGCGGCGGCCCTCGGTGCGGGTGGTGGCCGTCGACAGCGTCGGCTCCGTCACCTTCGGCGGCCCGGCCGGCACCCGGCACATCCCCGGGCTCGGCACCAGTGTGCGTCCCGCGCTGCTCGACGAGGGCCTGGTCGACGCCGTGGTGCACGTACCCGAGGCGGCCACCGTGCGGACCTGCCGGGCGCTGATGCGGCACGGCTTCCCGGTCGGCGGCTCCACCGGCACCGCGGTGACCGGCGCCCTGCGCTGGCTGGAGGAGCACTACGGCGACGGCGCCGGCGGGGTCCGCGAACAGATCACCGCGGTGACCGTCTCCCCGGACCTGGGCGACCGGTACATGGAGACCGTCTACCACGACGAGTGGGTGCGCGACGCCTTCGGCCCCGGCGCGCTGGCGGAGCCGGCGACCGGTCGTGCGGGCCTCGCGGAGCCGGCTGACGTGGCGGACCTGGCTGACGTGGCGGACCTGGCCGGTCAGGGGAGCGCGGGCGCCACCGCGCCGGCCGCCGCGACCGCCGTGGCGGACTGAACGGGCAGGGCGGGCGGAATTCGACAATGACGGAGAGCAAAGCGATGACGACAAACCGAGGCGCCGTCCTCCCGCTCACCGCGGCGCAGGCCGAGATCTGGTTCGACGAGCAGTTCGCCACCGGCCCGCTCGGCTACAACATGGCGGACTACATCGACCTGCGCGGCCCGCTCGACACCGGGCTGCTGGAGCGGGCGCTGCACCGCCTGGGGCACGAGGCCGAGGGGCTGCGCGTGCAGTTCGTGGAGGAGGCGGGCACCCCGGGCCAGATCATCCGGCCACTCGCCCAGCTCCCGCTCCGCAGGCTCGACTTCGCCGCGGAGTCCGACCCGCTCGCCGCCGCCGAGCGGTGGATGCGCGCCGACCACGCCGAGCCCCTGGAGATCACCGACTTCCCGCTGTTCCGCGGGGCGCTGCTCACCCTGGGCCCCGAGCACCACCTGCTCTACCTGTGCATGCACCACATCCTGGCCGACGGCTACAGCCGCGCCCTGCTCTACCCCAAGCTCGCCACCCTCTACACCCGGCTGGCCGCCGGCCAGGACGACACCGACCTGGACGCCGACGCCATCCCGGCCTTCCACAGGCTGCTGGACGGCGAGCACCGCTACCTGGAGTCGAAGCACGTCGAACGCGACCGCGCGTACTGGACCGGCCGGCTCACCGGCGACGGCCCGGCACCCGAACTCGTCTCGCTCTCCGACCGCGACCCGGCCCCCGGCCGCAGCGCCCTGCGCCACACCACCCGGCTCACCGGGCAGGCCACCGAGGCCCTGCGCGACCTGGCGCGGGCCGGCAAGGTCACCCTGCCGGTCCTCATGGTCGGCGCCATGGCCGCCTACACCCAGCGCGCCACCGGTGTCGCCCAGCCGCTGCTCACCCTCCCGGTGACCGGCCGCACCGGCGCGCTCGCCCGCGCGGTCCCCGCCATGCTCGCCAACTACCTGCCGCTCGCCGTGCGCGTCCGCCCCGAGCTGACCGCCCCGCAGCTGCTGCGGCAGGCCTGGATCGAGGTCTCCGGCGCCCTCAAGCACCAGCGGTACCGCGGCGACCGCATCCGCCGCGACATCGGCCTGCGCACCGACGACCGCCGTGTGTTCGGCCCCTTCATCAACGTCCTCGACCAGGACCCGGCGCTGGCCTTCGCCGACTGCCGGGGCACGGTGGTCAACATCTCCACCGGCATCGTCAACGACCTCATCATGACCGTCCTCAACACCCCCGACGGCACGATGGAGATCCACCTCGACGGCAACCCCGAGCTGTACTCCGACGCCGAACTCGCCTCTCACCTCGCCCGGTTCGAGGCGTTCCTCGCCGACCTCGCCGCGCTGCCCGCCGACGCGCCCCTGGCCCGTATCGGCCTGCGCGCACCCGGCGAGCCGGTCGGCCTGCTGGGCGCCTGGGACCCGCAGGCCGAGCGCGCCGGCTACGAGGGCCTGGTGGAGCGGGTGCGCGCGGTGGCCGCCCGCACCCCCGACGCCGTCGCCGTGGCCGACGGCACCGACCGCGTCACCTACCGGGAGCTGCTGGCCCGGGCCGCCGGTGTCGCCGCCCGCCTGACCGCCGCCGGCTTCCGGCCCGGCTCGGTGGCGGCGATGCTCGCCGACCCCGGGGTGCCGTTCGTGACCGGCGTGCTCGCCGCACTCGCCGCCGGCGGGGCGTACCTCCCGCTGGACCCGGCGGCCCCGGCCGCCCGCAACGCGTCCCTGCTCGCCGACAGCGCGGCCCGCCACGTACTCGTCGGACGCGGATACGAGCCCCCGGCCGGCGAGGACCTGACCGCCCTGCCGCTCACCGCCCCGGCCGACACCGCCCCCACCGCCGAACTCCCCTGCGTCGGCGGGGGTCTGGACCTGGCGTACGTGATGTTCACGTCGGGGTCGACGGGTCGTCCGAAGGGGGCGATGGTCCAGCGGTCGGGGATGGTGAACCATCTGTGGGCGAAGGTCGGTGACCTGGAGCTTGCCGCCGGTGAGTCGGTGGTGCAGAACGCGCCGCTGACGTTCGACGTGTCGGTGTGGCAGATGCTGGCTCCGCTGCTGGTGGGCGGCACGGTCCGGGTCGCCGGTGTGGAGTTGGCGGCGGATGCGTCGGGGTTGTTCGCGATGGTGGCCGCCGAGCGGGTGGCCGTGCTGGAGGTCGTGCCGTCGTTGTTGCGGGCGGCGTTGGACGCGTGGGACGTCGAGGGGTCCGCGCCGCAGCTGCCGGATCTGCGGTGGCTGATGGTGACGGGTGAGGCGTTGCCGGCGGATCTGTGCCGGCGCTGGCACGAGCGCTATGCGCATGTTCCGTTGATGAACGCGTACGGTCCGACGGAGTGTTCGGACGATGTCACGCACGCGGTGATCCGTGAGGGTGATGTGCTGGGCGCCCGGGTGCCGATCGGTTCGGCGGTGCGTAACACGCGTCTGTACGTCCTGTCGGACGAGTTGCAGCCGGTCCCGGCGGGTGTGCCGGGCGAGCTGTATGTCGGCGGCGCCGGTGTCGGCCGCGGCTACCTGCACGACTCCGTACGCACGTCGGGGACGTTCGTGGCCGACCCGTTCGGTCCGGCTGGGACGCGGATGTATCGCACGGGTGACCGGGTGGTGCAGCGGGCGGACGGTGAGCTGGAGTTCATCGAGCGGCGTGATCACCAGGTCAAGATCCGGGGCCGCCGCGTCGAGACGGGGGAGATCGAGGCGGTCGTCCGGGGGCTGGAGGGGGTGACGGACGCGGCGGTCGCCGTGCTCCCCGACGCCTCCGGCAACCCCCGTCTGGTCGGCTACCTCACCGGCCCCGGCGTGGACGCGGTCCGGGTACGCGCCGAGCTGGCCCAGTTGCTGCCCGCCTACATGATCCCGGCGTCCTGGCTGGTGCTGGAGGCGCTGCCGCTGACGCCCAACGGCAAGCTGGACCGCAAGGCGCTGCCCCGGCCCGCCCTCTCCGGGCAGGAGGCCAAACGGGCACCCGGCAGCGACCGCGAGCGCGTCCTGAGCGAGATCTTCGCCGAGGTCCTCGGGGTCGCCGAGGTCGGCGTGGACGAGGACTTCTTCGCGCTCGGCGGCGACAGCATCCGCTCCATCCAGCTGGTCAGCCGGGCCCGCGCCGCCGGACTCGCCCTGACCACCCGCGACGTCTTCGAGCACAAGTCGGTCACCGCCCTCGCGCGGGCGGCCGGCCGCCTCGACACGCACACCGCGACCCCCGGGGACGACGGGGTCGGACCGTACGAACTCACCCCGATCATGGCCCAGCTGCACGAGGAGACCGGCACGCTGACCGGGCCGGTGGTCAAGTACAGCCAGCACCTCGTCGCCGCCGTACCCGCCGGCCTCGACCCCGGGATCCTCGACGCCGCCCTGCACGCCGTGGCCGACCACCACGACGCCCTGCGCACCCGGGCCACCGAACCGGCCCCCGGCCTGTGGCACCTGGAGGTCCTCGCCCCCGGCGCGCTGGCCTCGGTGCCGCTGCTCGGCACCGCCGAAGCCGACGACAAGGACGACCCGGCCCGCGCCGAACGGCAGGCCGCCGCCGCCCGCGCCCGGCTCGACCCGGCCCGCGCCGTCATGATCCAGGCGGTGCTGCTGCCCGCCCCGCCCGGAGCGGACACCGCCCGCCTCGTGCTCTGCGCCCACCACCTCGTCGTGGACGGCGTGTCCTGGCGCGTACTGCTGCCCGACCTCGAAGCCGCCTACCGCGCCCTCGCCGAGGGCCGCACCCCGGCGCTGGACCCGGTCGGCACGTCGTACCGCGGCTGGTCCGCGCTCCTCGCCGAGCAGGCCCGCACCCAGGTGCGCGGCGCCGAACTCGCCGTATGGCAGCGGCAATTGGAGGGACCCGACCCGCTGGTGGGTACCCGGCGCCCGGACCCCGCCCGGGACGTGTACGGCACCCTGCGCACCCTCCGTCTCGAACTGGGTCCCGAGGCCACCGCGCCCCTGCTGACCGAGGTGCCCGCCGCCTTCCACGCCGAGATCAACGACGTCCTGCTCACCGGGCTCGCCCTCGCCGTGGCGGACTGGCGCCGCAGGCACGGCCACACCCACCACGCGCAGACCCTGATCGAGCTGGAGGGACACGGCCGGGAGCAGCTCGGCGACGAACTGGACCTGTCCCGTACCGTCGGCTGGTTCACCAGCGCCTTCCCGGTCCGCCTCGACATCGGCGCCGTCGACTGGACCGAGTTGTGGGCGGGCGGCCCCGCGCTGGGCGCCGCCCTGAAGCGGATCAAGGAGCAGCTGCACGCCCTGCCCGACCGGGGCGTCGGCTTCGGGCTGCTGCGCTATCTCAACCCGCACGCCGCCCGCGTCCTCGCCCGCCACCCGCGGCCCCAGATCGGCTTCAACTACATGGGCCGCTTCGACGCCCGCGCGGACCGGCCGTGGGAGCCCGTCGGCGGTGACGGCGTCGTCGGCACCGGCGCCCACCCGGGCATGCCGCTGCCGCACCTGATCGACGTCACCCCGGCGACCGAGGACCGCCAGGACGGACCGCACCTCATCGCCAACTGGGCGTGGGCCGGGAACGCGGTGGCCGAGGAGGACGTACAGGACCTGGCCGGCACCTGGTTCCGGGCGCTGGAGCTGCTCGGCGGCCACGCGCGGACCGCCGGCGGCCTCACCCCCTCCGACCTGCCGCTGGTCGACCTGGCCCAGGACGAGATCGAGGCGTACGAGGCGGAGCTCGCCGCAACCGGCACCACCCTGGCCGACGTCCTGCCCGTCACCCCGCTGCAGCAGGGCATGCTCTTCCACGCCGATTACGACACGGCGGCCGAGGACGGCACCGACGTCTACACCCTGCAGATCGTCGCCGAGGTGGAGGGCGACCTCGACCCGGCCGCCCTGCGCGCCGCGGGCCAGGCGCTCCTGGACCGGCACCCCAATCTGCGCGCCTCCTTCCGGGCCCGGCCCGCCGGCGCCCCCGTGCAGCTGATCCCGGCCCGGGCCGGACTGCCCTGGCAGGAGATCGATCTGCGCGACCTGCCGGAGCCGGAGCGGACCGGCGAACTGGAGCGGATCACCGCGGCCGAACGCGCCCACCGCTTCGACCTGGAGCGCCCGCCGCTGCTGCGGTTCACGCTCGTCACCCACGGCGAGGGCCGGCACCGCTTCATCTGGACCAGCCACCACATCCTGGTCGACGGCTGGTCGATGCCGCTGCTGGTCCGCGAGCTGTTCACGCTCGGCAGGGCCGGCGGCGACACCGGCGCCCTGCCCGCCCCCGTCCCCTACCGCTCCTACCTCGCCTGGCTGACCCGGCAGGACCGCGCGTCCGCCCGGGCCGCCTGGCGCGCGGCGCTCGACGGCCTGGACGGGCCGACCCTCCTCGTGGACGCGGGACCCGACCGGGCCCCGGTGCTCCCCGAATCCCTGCGGCTCGACCTGCCCCGCGACCTCACCCAGGCCCTCACCGGCTGGGCCCGCGCCCGCGGGCTGACCCTGAACACCGTGCTCCAGAGCTGCTGGGCGCTGCTGCTCGGCCGGCTCACCGGCCGCCAGGACGTCGTCTTCGGCGCCGTCACCTCCGGCCGGCCCGCCGAGGTCCCCGACGTCGAGTCGATGATCGGCATGTTCCTCACCACCGTGCCCGTGCGGGCCCGGCTGCACCCCGGCACCCGCCTCGCCGAACTGCTGCGCACGGTCCAGCACCAGCAGACGGCGCTGCTGCCGCACGAGCACCTGGGCCTCGCCGAGATCCACAAGGCGGCGGGCCTGTCCGGCGAGGTCTTCGACACCGTCGTCCTCTTCGAGAACTTCCCGCTCGACGCCGCCGACCCGGCCGCCGGCACCGACGGCCCCCGCGTGCTGCGCACCGAGGCCCTGGACGCCCGCCACCACCCGCTCAGCATGGCGGTGTTCCCCGGCGACACCCTGACCCTGCGCTTCGACTACGCACCCGACCTGTTCACCGGCGCCGACGTCGAGCGGATCGCGGTCATGGTCAGGCACCTCCTGCGGACCGTCGCCGACGGCGGCGATCCGGCGCTCGCCCGGATCGACGTCACCGCCCCGGCCACCCTCGGCGGCCCCGGGCGGCCCGGCGAACTCGGCGGCCTGCTCGGCGCCTGGGACCCCGGCCTGTCCGAGGAGAGCCTCGGCGTGGTGGAGCGGGTGCGGGCCGTCGCCGACCGCGTCCCCGACGCCGTCGCCGTCGCCGACGGCACCGAGAGCGTGGGCTACGGCGAACTCGTGGCGCGTGCCGGGGGCCTCTCGGCCCTCCTCACCGCCGCCGGAGCGGACACCGGCTCGGTGGTGGCGATGCTCGCCGACCCCGGGGTGCCGTTCGTGACGGGCGTCCTGGGCGTGCTGGGCGCGGGCGCCGCCTATCTCCCGCTGGACCCGGCGGCTCCGGCCGCCCGCAACGCGTCCCTGCTCGCCGACAGCGGCGCCCGCCATGTGCTGGCCGGGCGCGCGCAGGCGGCACAGGCCCGCGAGATCGCCGGTGACAGCACCGTGCTGGTCCTGGAGGACACCCTCACCGACCACGCCCTGCCGACCGCCGTCGGCGGGGGTCTGGACCTGGCGTACGTGATGTTCACGTCGGGGTCGACGGGTCGTCCGAAGGGGGCGATGGTCCAGCGGTCGGGGATGGTGAACCATCTGTGGGCGAAGGTCGGTGACCTGGAGCTGGTGGCGGGTGAGTCGGTGGTGCAGAACGCGCCGCTGACGTTCGACGTGTCGGTGTGGCAGATGCTGGCTCCGCTGCTGGTGGGCGGCACGGTCCGGGTCGCTGGTGTGGAGTTGGCGGCGGATGCGTCGGGGTTGTTCGCGATGGTGGCCGCCGAGCGGGTGGCCGTGCTGGAAGTGGTGCCGTCGTTGTTGCGGGCGGCGTTGGACGCGTGGGACGTCGAGGGGTCCGCGCCGCAGCTGCCGGATCTGCGGTGGCTGATGGTGACGGGTGAGGCGTTGCCGGCGGATCTGTGCCGGCGCTGGCACGAGCGCTATGCGCATGTTCCGTTGATGAACGCGTACGGTCCGACGGAGTGTTCGGACGATGTCACGCACGCGGTGATCCGTGAGGGTGATGTGCTGGGCGCCCGGGTGCCGATCGGTTCCGCCGTCCGTAACACGTGTCTGTATGTCCTGTCGGACGAGTTGCAGCCGGTCCCGGCGGGTGTGCCGGGCGAGTTGTATGTCGGCGGGGCGGGTGTCGGGCGGGGTTATCTGCATGACTCCGTGCGTACGTCGGGGACGTTCGTGGCGGATCCGTTCGGTCCGGCTGGGACGCGGATGTATCGCACGGGTGACCGGGTGGTGCAGCGGGCGGACGGTGAGCTGGAGTTCATCGAGCGGCGTGATCACCAGGTCAAGATCCGTGGGCGCCGGGTCGAGACGGGGGAGATCGAGGCGGTCGTCCGGGGGCTGGAGGGGGTGACGGACGCGGCGGTCGCCGTGCTCCCGGACGCTTCCGGCAATCCCCGTCTGGTCGGCTACCTCACCGGCCCCGGTGTCGCCGCCGACCAGGTCCGTTCCGAACTCGTCCGGCTGCTCCCGTCGTACATGATCCCGGCGTCCTGGCTGGTGCTCGAGGCGCTGCCGCTGACGCCCAACGGCAAGCTGGACCGCAAGGCGCTCCCGCAGCCGGAGCCGGCCGGCGAGGAGGCCAAGCGCGGGCCGGGCGACGACCGCGAACGGGTCCTGTGCGGGATCTTCGCCGAGGTCCTCGGGGTCGCCGAGGTCGGCGTGGACGAGGACTTCTTCGCGCTCGGCGGCGACAGCATCCGCTCCATCCAGCTGGTCAGCCGGGCCCGCGCCGCCGGACTCGCCCTGACCACCCGCGACGTCTTCGAACAGCGCACGGTCACGGACCTCGCCCGGACCGCGACCGAGGCACCCGCCGGGGACGCCGCCGCCACGCCGGAGCCCGCCGACGCGCTCATCGCCCTGTCCGCCGAAGAACTCGCCGACCTGGAACTAGAGTTCAGTGAGGACCTGTCGTGACCGAGACCAGCACCGGTTCGAAGATCAGCGCCGTCCTTCCGCTCTCGCCGCTGCAGCAGGGGCTGCTCTTCCTGTCCTCGTACGACCGGGCGGCGCCGGACCACTACCTCCTCCAGTTCACCGCGGACATCGAGGGCGACGGCACGGACCTGGAACGCAGGCTGCGCTCCGCCTCGGCCGCGCTGCTGCGCCGGCACCCGAACCTGCGGGCCTGCTTCCGGCACCGCAAGAACGGCGAGCCGGTGCAGATCGTCCTCCGCGAGGACGACGTGACGCCCGAGTGGACCGTGCACGACCTCACCCGGCGGCCGGCCGGGGAACGCACGGCGGCGGCGGACCGGCTGGCCCGGCAGGACCTGCGGCGCCGGATCGACCCGGCCCGCCCGCCGCTCATGCGGTTCAGCCTCATCCGGCTCGGCGAGCGCAGCCACCGACTGGTGTGGTCCGTGCACCACATCCTGGTCGACGGCTGGTCACTGCCGCTGGCGGTGCGCGAACTCACCGTGCTCGCGGGCCCGGACGCACCGGGCCGCGACCCACTGCCGGCGCCCGCCCCCTTCGGCTCCTACCTGGCCTGGCTCGGCACCCGCGACAAGCCCGCCGCGCGGGCCGCCTGGGCCGAGCTGCTGCGCGGACTCGACGGACCCGTACGGGTCGCCCCGGACGCCGTCGGCACCGGGGAACAGCCCGTCGAGGCCGAGGCCGCGCTGTCGCGCGAGCACACCGCCGCGCTGCGGGCGTGGACCCGGGCGCAGGGGCTCACCCTCAACTCCGTGGTGCAGGGCTGCTGGGCGCTGCTGCTCGGCCGGCTCACCGGGCGCGAGGACGTCGTCTTCGGCGCCGTCACCTCCGGGCGGCCCGCCGAGGTCCCGGACGTGGAGTCGATGATCGGGCTGTTCGCCAACACCCTGCCGGTACGGGCGGACGTACGGCCCGAGCGGCCTGCCTGCGAGCTGTTCCGGGACCTGGCACGGCAGCAGGTCGCGATGATGCCGTACGAGCATCTGCCGCTGGCCGAGGCGCAGGCGGCCTGCGGCATCCAGGGGGAGCTGTTCGACGCCGTCCTCGCCTTCCAGAACTACCCGCTCGACGAGGCGGAGCTGCACCGGCACTCCGGCGGCACCGTCTTTGCCGCCCGCGTCCACTCGGCCACGCACTACCCGCTCCACCTGACCGTGCAGCCCGGCGAGCGCCTCGGCCTGCGGCTGTCGTACCGGGCGTCGGCGCTGGGGGAGGGCGCCGGCGCGGCACGGCGGCTGCTGGACCGGCTGGTCCGCGTCCTCGGCGAGGTGGCCGACGCCCCGAACGCGCCGCTCGCCCGCCTCGGCGCCCTCGACCCGGCGGAGGAGCACCACATCCTCACCGAGTGGAGCACCACCCCGACCGAACCCGCCCCGACCGCATCCGCCCCGACCGCACCCGTCACGCCCGCCCCCGGCGGCTCCGCCGAGCCCCACGCCCCCGGGCCCAGCGCCACGACCGTCCCCGCCCTCTTCGCCGGCCAGGCCGCCCGTACGCCCGACGCGGTGGCCGTCCTCGTGCCGGGTGGTGACCGGCTCACGTACCGGGAGCTGGACGAGCGGTCCAACCGGCTGGCGCGGCTGATCGTCGCGCGCGGGGCCGGTCCGGAGGACCTGGTGGCCGTCGCGCTGCCGCGCGGCGCCGAGCTGATCGTCGCGGTCCTCGCCGTGCTGAAGGCGGGCGCCGCCTATCTGCCGCTCGAACCCTCCCACCCGGCCGAACGCATCGCCCGCACCCTGCGGGACGCCCGCCCCCTGCTGCTGCTGACCACCACGGACACCCGGCTGCCCCGCGCCGCGGACGTCCCGGGGCCGCTCCGCGTCGACCTCGACACGGACGGCGCCGCCGCCGAACTGGCCGCCTGCCAGGACACCGCGCCCGAGACCGCCCTCACCCCCGGCGACCCCGCCTACGTCATCTACACCTCCGGCTCCACCGGCCGGCCCAAGGGCGTGGTGGTCCCGCACCGGAACGTGGTGCGGCTGCTGGCCTCCACCGACCGCTGGTTCGGCTTCGGACCGGACGACGTGTGGACCCTCTTCCACTCCATCGCCTTCGACTTCACCGTCTGGGAACTGTGGGGCGCGCTGCTGTACGGCGGACGCCTGGTCGTCGTCCCGTACGACGTCTCCCGCTCGCCCGACGCCTTCCTCGACCTGCTCGCGGCCGAGCGGGTCACCGTCCTCAACCAGACGCCGTCCGCCTTCTACCAGCTGATGCGCGCCGACGCCGACCGGCCGCGCGAACTCGCCCTGCGGTACGTGGTGTTCGGCGGCGAGGCGCTCGACCTCGGCCGGCTCGCCGACTGGTACACCCGGCGCCCGGACGCCCCGCGCCTGGTCAACATGTACGGCATCACCGAGACCACCGTGCACGTGTCGTACCAGGAGCTGGACCGGGACCTCGCGGCGGCCGGACGCGGCAGCGTCATCGGGCGGGGCATCCCGGACCTGCGGGTGTACGTCCTGGACAGCGCGCTGCGGCCGGTGCCGGCCGGGGTGCCGGGCGAGCTGTACGTGGCGGGGCCCGGCCTGGCCCGCGGCTATCTGGGCCGGCCCGCGCTGACCGCAGGACGGTTCGTGGCCTGCCCGTACGGGGAGCCGGGCGAGCGCATGTACCGCACCGGCGACCTCGGCCGCTGGCGCAGCGACGGCACCCTCGTCTACCTGGGCCGCGCCGACGAACAGGTCCAGCTGCGCGGCTTCCGCGTCGAACCCGGCGAGATCGCCACCGTGCTCGGCGGCCACCCCCGGCTCGCCGAGGCGGCCGTCGTGGCCCGCGAGGACCGGCCGGGCGACCAGCGCCTGGTCGCCTACGTCGTGCCGCGCGCGGGCGGCGAACGGCTCGACGACCGTGCGCTCGCCTCCGAACTGCGGTCGTTCGCCGCCGGTCGGCTGCCCGACCACATGGTGCCCGCGGCCGTGGTGCCGCTGCCCGCGCTGCCCCTCACCCCCAACGGCAAACTGGACCGGCGGGCCCTGCCCGCACCCGAGTACACCGCTGCGGGCCGTGCCCCGCGCACCCCCGAGGAGACCGCCCTGTGCGCGGCCTTCGCCGCGGTCCTCGGGCTCGAACGCGTCGGTGCGGACGACGACTTCTTCGCCCTCGGCGGCCACTCGCTGCTCGCCGCCCGCATCGTCAACCGGGTCCGCGCCGAACTGGACGCGGAGCTGGAGGTCCGCGACCTGTTCGAGGCGCCGAGCCCGGCCGCGCTCGCGGACCGGCTGCGCGCCGCCGCCCCCGCCCGGCCCGCGCTGACCGCCCGGCCGCGCCCCGAGACGGTCCCCCTGTCGTACGCCCAGCAGCGGCTGTGGTTCATCGAACGGCTCGGCGCACCCGGCGGGCTCTACGCCATCCCCCTCGCGGTCCGGCTCACCGGCCCGCTGGACGTCCCCGCGCTCCACGCGGCGCTGCGCGACCTGGTCGCCCGCCACGAGGCGCTGCGGACCGTCTTCCCGGCGCGCACCGGTCCCGGTGCCGCCGCCGACCCCGGTGCCGGGGCGCCCCCCGTACCCGGCACCGGTGAAGCGGTGGGCGTCGGCCCGGCCGAGCAGCGGGTGCTCGCGCCGGCCGACGCTCCCGTGCCGCTGCCCGCCGGCACCGTCGACGAGGCCGGGCTGCCCGCCGCGCTCGCCGCCGAGGCGGCCCGCGGCTTCGACCTGGAGACCGAGATCCCGCTGCGCGCCCGGCTGTTCGCGCTCGGCCCCGACGAGCACGTCCTGCTGCTCGTCCTGCACCACATCGCCGGCGACCGCTGGTCGCTCACCCCGCTGGTCCGGGACCTGACCGCCGCCTACGCGGCGCGCGCCGCGGGCCGGGCGCCCGAGCCGGCGCCGCTGCCGGTGACGTACACCGACTTCACGCTGTGGCAGCGCGAGCTGCTCGGCGACGAGAACCGGCCCGGCAGCGAACTCGCCCGGCAGCTGGCGTACTGGACGACCGCCCTCGCCGGGCTGCCCGCGGAACTCCCGCTGCCCCGCGACGCTCCGCGCGGCGCCCGCACCAGCCACCGCGGCCACACCCTGCGCGCCGCCTTCCCCGAGCCGGTCGCCGCCGGGCTGCGGCGGCGTGCCGCCGACTGGAACGTCAGCCCGTTCATGGTGCTCCAGGCGGCCCTCGCCGCCCTGCTCACCCGGCTCGGCGCGGGCACCGACATCCCGCTCGGCACCCCCGTGGCGGGCCGCGGCGACGAACGTCTCGACGACGTGGTCGGCATGTTCGTCAACACCCTCGTGCTGCGCACCGACACCGGCGGCGACCCCGGTCTGCGGGACCTCGTCGACCGGGTGCGCGAACGGGACCTGGCGGCCTACCAGCACCAGGACGTGCCGTTCGAGAAGCTCGTCGAGGCCCTCGCCCCCGAGCGGTCGATGGCCCGGCACCCCCTGTTCCAGGTGATGTTCGCCCACGAGCAGCGGGACACGGCCGCCGGACCCGCCACCCCGGCCGGACCCGCCGGACTCACGGTGCGGCCCGAGGAGGTGCCGACCGCCACCGCCAAGTGGGACCTGTTCTTCCGGTTCACCGAGACGGGCACCGAGGCGGGCATCGGGACGGATACCGAGACGGGCACCGGCACCGGCACCGAGCCGGCCCTCGAACTGGCCCTGGAGTACAGCGCCGACCTGTTCGAGCCCGGCACCGCCCGACGGATCGCCGACGCCTGCGTCCGGCTCCTCGGCGCCGCGCTGGCCGACCCGGACCGCCCGCTGTCCCGGCTCGACCTCCTCGGCACCGAGGAGCGCGCCGCGCTGCTGGCCCGCGGCACCCGCCGCACCGCGGCCCCGGCCACCACCCTCACGGAACTGACGGCCCGCCGGGCCGCCGCCACCCCGGACGCCGTCGCCCTGGTCCACCGGGACCCGGCCGGCCGCCTCACCACGACCAGCCACGCCGGCCTGCACCGCGCCGCCGGCCGCCTCGCCCACCTGCTCGCCGCCCGGGGCGTCGGCCGCGGCGACGTGGTCGGGCTGTGCCTGGAACGCGGCCCCGAGACCGTGACCGCGCTGCTCGCCGTCGCCCTGACCGGCGCCGCCTATCTGCCGCTCGACCCCGCCTACCCGGCCGAGCGGATGCGCGACATGCTCGCCGACGCCGGGGCCCGGCTGCTGCTCACCCAGGACTCCCTCGCCGCCCGCTGCGCCGAGGCCGCCGGACCCGGCACCGCACCGCTCGTCCTGGACGCGCCCGCCACCCGGGCCGCCCTCGCCGGCCTGCCCGGCCACGCACCGGACGTGCCCGCACCCCGCCCCGACGACCTGCTCTACGTCATCTACACCTCCGGCTCCACCGGCCGGCCCAAGGGCGTGGCCGTCTCCCACCGGGCCGCCGCACACCTCGTGCACGCCCTGCCCGAGGTGCGGATCACCGCCGACGACACGTTCCTGTACTTCGCGCCGGTCGCGTTCGACGCGTCCACCTTCGAGATCTGGGCCCCGCTCGTGCACGGCGCCCGGCTCGCCGTCTGCCCGCCGGGACCCGCGGACCCCGAGGCGCTCGGGGCGTTCCTGCGGCAGGCCCAGGTCACCGTCGCCTTCCTCACCACCCAGTTCGTCAACGCCGTCGCCGACACCCGGCCGCGCGCCCTGGCCCCGCTGCGGGCCCTGCTCTCCGGCGGCGAGGCCCACTCCCGGGACCACCTGGACCGGCTGCGGGCCGCCCTGCCGGACACCGCGGTGTACAACGTGTACGGCCCCACCGAGACCACCACCTTCGCCACCCTCCAGGACGCCGGCGCCGGCGCCGACGCACCCGCCGGCGTGCCCATCGGCCTGCCCGTCGACGGCACCTGCGCCTACGTCCTGGACGCGGCGCTGCAACCGGTGCCGCAGGGCGTGACGGGCGAGCTGTACCTGGCCGGGCCCGGCCTCGCCCGCGGCTACCTGGGCCGGCCGGCGCTGACCGCCGCACGGTTCGTGGCCTGCCCGTTCGGCGAGCCCGGCGCGCGCATGTACCGCACCGGCGACCTGGTGCGCTGGGACGCCCGCGGCCGGATCGACTACGTGGGCCGCGCCGACCAGCAGGTGAAGATCCGCGGCTACCGCATCGAACCCGGCGAGATCGAACGCCGGCTCACCGCCCACCCGGCGGTCGCCCGGGCCGCCGTCGTCGCCCCCGCCGACCCCGCCGGCCGGCGCCGGCTGGTCGCCTACGTCGTCCCCGTCGCCGGCGGGCCCGCGCCCGAGCCGGCCGAGCTGCGCCGGCACCTGGCCCGCACGCTGCCCGACTACATGGTGCCGGACGCCTGCGTGCCCCTGGCCGAGCTGCCGATGACCGTCAACGGCAAGCTGGACACCGCCGCCCTGCCGCCCGCCCCGGACCGGCCCGCCGGCTCCGCCGCGCTCCGGCCGCCCCACACCGAAGCCGAGCGGCGGCTGTGCGCGGCCGTCGCCGAGGTGCTCGGCGGCCCGGCCGGCCCCGACGACTCGTTCTTCGCCCTCGGCGGGGACAGCCTGAAGGCGATCCGGCTGGTCAACTCCGCCGCCCGGGCCGGGCTGCGGATCAGCCTCGCCGCCGTCTTCGAGCACCGCACGCTGGAGGCGCTGGCCGCGAGCGCCGCCGCCGACGGCGGCACCGTCGACCTGCTCGGCCCGGTCCTGCCCATCCGCACCACCGGCAGCCGGCCGCCGCTGTTCTGCGTGCACGGCGGCCTCGGCTTCGGCATCCCGTTCGCGGCGCTCGCCGAGCACCTCGACCCCGACCGGCCCGTGTACGGCCTCCAGGCCGCCGGCCTCGCCGACGACCGCCCGCTGCCCGCCGGCATCGGCGAGGTCGCGGACGCCTACCTGGAGCGGATCCGCGCCCTCCAGCCGGACGGCCCCTACCACCTGCTCGGCTGGTCCTACGGCGGCATCGTCGCCCACGAGATGGCGGTCCGCCTGCACGCGGCGGGCGAGGAGGTCGCCTACCTGGCCAACCTGGACGCCTACCCGGACGACGGGCGCGGCGTCCACCCCACCGACGCGGAGTTCCTCGCCGACTTCCTCGCCGAGGCCGGCGTCGACACCACCGGCCTCGACCGGCTCGACCCGCCCGCCGTCGCCGCCCATCTGGACCGCACCGGCGGCCCGCTCGCCGGACTGGGCCGGGCCACCCTCGAACGGCTGATCGCGGTCATGCGCAACCACCTCGAACTGGTCCGGGAGCACACCCCCGAGCGCTTCGACGGCTGCCCGATGACGCTGTTCCGGGCCGCCGAGGGGCTCACCGGGGAGGAACGCGCCCTGAAGGCCAAGAGCTGGGAGCCGTACCTGGGCCGGCCCGCCGAGGTCCACGACGTGCCAGCGGGCCACCAGCAGATGCTGCGGCCCGCCCCGGCGGCGCTCATCGGCCGCGCCGTGGCACGCCGTCTGGGCGCCGCCGCCCGCTGAACCGACCCTGTCGCACCACACCCACCGCCCGAGATCTGGAGACCCGCCATGGCCAACCCCTTCGACAACGAAGAGGGCACCTTCCTCGTCCTCGTCAACGACGAGGGGCAGCACTCCCTGTGGCCGTCCTTCGCCGCCGTGCCCGACGGCTGGCGCGTGGCCCTGGACGCCACCGACCGCGCCGCCGCCGTCGCCTACGTGGAGAGCAACTGGACCGACCTGCGCCCGCTCAGCCTGCAGCGGCTGGCGGACTGACCCGTGACCGCCTCCGACACCGCGATCCTCGCCGAAGGGCTGAGCAAGACCTACCGCTCCCACACCGCACTGCACGGCATCGACCTCGCGGTGCCGGCCGGCACCGTCCTCGGGGTCCTCGGCCCCAACGGCGCGGGCAAGACCACCACCGTCCGCATCCTCGCCACCCTGGTGCAGCCCTCCGGCGGCCGGGCCGAGGTCGCCGGGTACGACGTGGTCCGCCAGGGCCGCGAGGTGCGCCGGCGCATCGGCCTCGCCGGACAGTACGCCGCCGTCGACGAACTCCTCACCGGCCGCGAGAACCTCGTCCTGCTGGCCCGGCTGCTCCGGTTCGGGCGGCGCGGTGCCGCCCGCCGGGCGGCCGAGCTGCTGGAGAGGTTCGAGCTGACCGAGGCCGCCGACCGGCCCGCCGGCACCTACTCCGGCGGTATGCGCCGCCGGCTCGACCTGGCCACCTGCGTCATCGGCGACCCCGAGGTGCTGTTCCTCGACGAGCCCACCACCGGCCTCGACCCGGCCAGCCGCAACGTCCTGTGGGGCGTGGTGCGGGACCTGGCCGCCGGCGGCGTGACCATCCTGCTCACCACCCAGTACCTGGCCGAGGCCGACGAACTCGCCGACCGGGTCGCGGTGATCGACGCCGGCCGGGTCATCGCCGAGGGCACCCCGGACAGCCTCAAGCGGCAGGTCGGCACCGACCGCCTGGAGGTGACCGTGGCCGGCCCCGAACACCTCGCCGACGCGGTCGCCGCGCTGGCCGTGCTCGGCGGCCCGCCGCCGGTCGCCGACGAGGCCGCGCGCCGGGTCTCCGTACAGCTCGGCACGGACGGCCTGGACGACCTCGCGCGCGCCGCACAGGCCCTGCGCGACAAGGGCGTGCCCACCGTCGACTTCGAACTGCGCAAGCCCACGCTCGACGACGTCTTCTTCGACCTCACGGGCACGGGCCGGAAAGAGGAGACCAAGTGACGGCCACGGCCACCACCCCGACCGCCGCCGGACAGCCGGCCGCCCGCCCCGGGCGGACCGGCCCCGTGCGCGGCCACCTCGGCGACACGCTCGCCCTGGCCGGCCGCCATCTGACCCATCTGCGCCGCTCACCGGGCCGCCTGGTGCTGGTCACCATGAACCCGCTGGTGATGCTGATCGCCGTCGGCTATCTGTTCCGCGAGTCCATGCACATCCCCGGCGGCGTGGCCTACGAGGACTTCATCATGGCCGGCATCGCCATCCAGGTCGGGCTGACCGGCGTCGGCCCCACCGCCATCGGCGTCGCCCTCGACCTGCGGCACGGCCTGGTCGACCGGTTCCGCTCGCTGCCGATCGCCCCGTCCGCCGTGCTCCTCGGGCGCACCCTGTCCGACCTGGCCGTCGGCGCGGCCAGCCTGACCGCGGTCAGCCTCGTCGGCCTGTGCGTGGGCTGGCGCCCGCACGAGGGCGTGCTGCGCACCGCCGCCGGCTTCGGCGTGCTGCTCGCCTTCATCTACGTGATGACCTGGGTCGGCATCCTGCTCGGCACCACCCAGCGCAACATCGAGGCCATCGACGGCACCGGCGCCCTGGTGCTGGTCGTCCTCAGCTTCCTGTCCAACGCCTACGTCCCCGTCGGCGGCCTGCCCGGCTGGCTGCGCCCGGTCGCCGAATGGAACCCCGTCACCTCGGTCATCACCACGTGCCGGCAGCTGTGGGGCAACGACCCCGGGCGGGCGGCGTCGGCCGGCGGCTTCCCCGCCCAGCACCCCGGCCTGGTCACCGCCGTGACGCTCACCGCCCTGCTGGCCGCCGCGGTGTGGGGCGGCGTGCGCGGGTTCCGCCACGCGGGCGGCCGCTGACGCCGTCAGTGGGCCGTCAGTTGGCCGTCATCGGGCAGTCATCGCCGCTGACTAGGTTTTTGACCGAGCCGCATCGCTGCCCCTTCACCGCGCAGCCCCATCGCTCTTCCGGCTTTCTCTCCCAGCTTTTTCCCGTCTCTTCGACCGGCAATCCGAAAACGGAGGACCGAGCCATGACCACGGCCGCTCCCGAGCGCCTCATCCGTATCCGCGAGATCATCGCCGAGAACATCGACGTGGATCCGGAGCGCCTTTCCGACACCGCGCTCTTCATCGACGAACTCGGTGCCGACTCCCTGAAGCTGATCGATGTCCTCAGCGCGCTGGAGATGGAGTACTCCATCGTCATCGACATGAACGATCTGCCGAAGATGGTCAACGTGGAGGCCACTTACCAGGTGGCCGCCGAGGCCGCCGGCTGGTGACCCCGATGACCACCACGGAATCCACCGGCCGGGCCGGGCGGCGGCGGGTCGTCGTCACCGGCTTCGGGGTGATCTCCAGCATCGGCACCGGAGTCGAGGAGTACACCGCCGGCCTGCGGGCCGGCCGGTCCGGCGCCCGGCCGATCACCCGCTTCGACACCGAGGGCTTCGGGCAGAACACCGCCTGCGAGGTCCCCGACTTCGAGCCGGAGCGCTGGATCCGCAACCTGCCGCTCGACCATGTGGGCCGCGCCGGCCAGTTCGCCGTCGCCGCCGCCCGCATGGCCGTCGAGGACGCCGGGCTGAGCGAGGCCGACCTCGCCGACCGGTCCGCCGTCGTCACCGTCGGCACCACCGACGGCGAGTCCCACGACATCGCCGTCCTGCTGGAGCAGGAGCTGGCCGCCGGGGACCCCGAGGGCATGGACCCGGTGGTCGCCCGCCGGATCTACGCCGGCCGGCTCTCCACCGCCATCGCCCGCGAACTGCGCATGCCGAACGTGGAGGCGACCACCGTCACCACCGCGTGCGCGGCCGGCAACTACTCGATCGGCTACGGCCTGGACGCCATCCGCTCCGGCGAGGTCGACCTGGCGCTGTGCGGCGGCGCTGACGCCGTCTGCCGCAAGGCGTTCGCCCTGTTCAAGCGGTTCGGCGCGCTCAGCCCCGACGTGGTGCGCCCCTTCGACAAGGACCGCCAGGGCATCCTCACCGGCGAGGGCGCCGGCATCCTCGTCATGGAGAGCCTGGAATCGGCCCTGGCCCGCGGCGCGCGCATCTACGCCGAGGTCCTCGGCTACGGCCTCAGCTGCGACGCCGCCCACCCCACCGCCCCCAACCGGGACGGCATCGCCCGCGGCATCCGGCTCGCCCTGGACGACGCAGGCGTCGAACGGCGGGAGATCGACTTCATCTCCGCGCACGGCACCGGCACCAAGGCCAACGACAGCACCGAGACCGCGGCCATCCTCGACGTGTACGGGGACGCGCCGCCGCGCACGGTCGCCGTGAAGTCGATGCTGGGCCACTCGATGGGAGCGGCCAGCGCGCTCGGCGCGATCGCCTGCGGCCTCGCCATCGAGCACGGCTTCATCCCGCCCACCATCAACCACCGTGAGACCGACCCGGACTGCCCGCTCGACGTGGTCCCCAACGAGGCGGTCGAGGCGGACGTACGGATCGTGCAGAACAACTCAAGTGCCTTCGCCGGCAACAACGCCGTGCTGATCCTTGGCACCTACGGGGAGAGAGTCCGATCATGAGCATCGCAACTGCCGTCCCGCGGGCCGCGCTGCCTCCGGACACGCCCGTCATCACCGGCTGGTCGGCGGTGTCGCCGTACGGCGTCGGCCGGGACGCGTTCGCCGCCGGGGTGCGCGCCGGGGCGAAGACGGCGGTGAAGGCGGACGCCGCGCTCGGCACCCTGCCCTCGCCCGAGGTGTGCACCGTGCCCGGCTTCGACATCCAGGAGCTGCTCGGCAAGCGGGGCACCGCCAAGATGGACCGGCTCACCGCGCTCGCCCTGGTCGCCTCCGACGGGCTGCTGCTGGACGCCGACGGCGAGCGCGCGGTCGCCACCGACGACCTCACCGGCGTCGTCCTCGGCATCACCATGGGCAGCCTGGAGAACGTCACCGACTTCCTGCGCCAGTCCTACACCAACGAGCGCCCGTTCTACGTCGACGCCGGCCGCATCCCGTTCGGCAGCCTCAACCACGCCGCCGGCGCCACCGCCATCCGGCACGGTCTGAAGGGCCCCAACACCACCGTCGCCGGCGGCCGGGTCAGCGGACTGCTCGCCCTGAACTACGCCCGCCGGCTGCTCGCCCAGGGCCGCGCCACCAAGTACGTGGCCGGCTCCGCCGAGGAGTTCTCCGCCGCGCACGCCTGGTACGAGGCGACCGCCGCCGGGACCGGCGAGGCCGCCCCGCTGCTCGGCGAGGGCTGCGGACTCTTCCTCGTGGAGCCCGCCGGCACCGCCGAACGCCCGGCGCTCGCCGCCGTGCTGAGCATCGAGACCCGCGTCGACATCGACGACGACCCGTACGCCGCGGTCGGCGCCTGCGCCCGCCGCGCCCTCGACCGGGCCGGGGTCACCGCCGACGAGGTCTGGGCGGCCGTCCCCTGCGCGGCGGCCGGCGCGGCGGGCCGCGCCGAGCACGAGGCGCTCACCGCGCTGGTGCCGGCCGAGGCGCTCGGCCGGGTGCCGTCGATGGAGCTGCTCGGCGACACCAGTGCCGCCGCCGCCTCCTTCCAGATCGGCGCGGTGCTCGCCATCGCCGCCGCCGACCCGGCCTCGCGCGGCCGGGCCGCGCTGGTGACCGCCGTCGACCGGGACGGCGCCGTGGCCGCCGCCGTGCTCCGCCTGCTCGGGGAGGACGCGTGATCGCACTGGTCAGCGGCGGCTCCCGGGGCATCGGCCGGGCCGTCGTACGCCGCCTCGCGCGGGACGGCTACGACGTGTCGTTCTGCTACCGCTCCCACGAGGACGCCGCCGAGGAACTCGCCAAGGAGGCCGCCGAGTCCGGCACCCGGGTGCTCGCCGTGCGCTGCGACGTCGCCGACGCGGAGGACGTGCGCGCCTGGTACGCGCGCACCGAACGCGAACTCGGCCCCGTCGACGCCGTCGTCACCTCGGCGGGCATCACCCGGGACCGGCCGCTGGTGCTGATGGGCCAGGAGGACTGGGACGGGGTGCTGCGCACCAACCTGGACGGCGTCTACCACGTGTGCCGGGCCGCCGCGTTCTCCATGAGCAAGCGCCGGGCCGGGACGATCGTCAACCTGTCCTCCGTGTCGGGTGTCTACGGCAACGCCGGGCAGGCCAACTACGCCGCCTCCAAGGCCGGGATCATCGGCTTCACCAAGTCCCTCGCCAAGGAGCTGGGCCCGCGGGGCGTGCGCGCCAACGTCGTCGCCCCCGGACTGATCGAGACCGACATGGTCGGCGGCATGCCGGCCGCCGCCCTCGAACGGCAGCTGAAGGGCGTGCCCCTCGGCCGGCTCGGCCGCGCCGAGGAGGTCGCGGACCTGGTGTCGTTCCTGGTGTCGGACCGGGCCGCGTACATCACCGGTTCGGTCGTGGAGATCCACGGGGGCGGCGTCTTCTGATGGGGGACCAGATGGTGGGTGCGGGCGAGCACTACGACGCGATCGTGGTCGGCAGCGGCGTCGGCGGCCTGGTGACGGCCGGCTATCTGGCCGCCGACGGCCGCCGGGTCCTCGTCCTCGAACAGCACGACGTGGCGGGCGGCAACGCCCATGTCTTCCGCCGCCGGCGCAAGTACGAGTTCGACGTCGGCACGCACTACATCGGCGACTGCGGCCCGGGCGGACTGCTGCCCGCCGTGCTCGCCGGGCTCGGCGTGGCCGACCGGGTGCCGTTCCGGCCGCTGGACAACGAGGGCGGCTTCGACCGGATCATCACCCCGACCGCCCGGCTCGACGTACCGGCCGGCTGGGACCGCTACCGCGCCCGGGTGCGCGCCGCGCTGCCCGCCGAGGCCGACGCGGCCGACCGGTTCCTCGACCTCGCCACGGGCGTCGCCGAGGCCGGCCGGGCCAGCATGCTCGGCACCCCGATGGTGGAGCTGTTCCGCCGGTCGCCGCAGACCATGCGGTGGAACCGGCGCACCCTCGGCCAGGCCCTGGACCACAGCGGCCTCTCCGCCAGGGGCCGCACCCTGCTCGCCGCGCAGGCCGGCAACTACGGCGCCCTGCCCGCCGACGTCGGCTTCGCCGAGCACGTCACGATGCTGGACCACTACCTGCGCGGCGCCTACTACCCCGAGGGCGGCGGCCAGGCCCTGGTGGCCGCCTTCGTGGAGGCCCTGGAGGCGTACGGCGGCGAGCTGCGCACCCGCTGCGAGGTGCGCCGCATCCTGGTCGAGCGGGGCCGCGCCACCGGCGTCGAACTCGCCGACGGCACCCGGATCGGCGCCCCGCTGGTCGTCTCCAACGCCGACTACCGCAGCACCGTCCTCGACCTGTGCGGCGGCGAGGCGGCCTTCCCGGCCGACCTGGTCGCCCGGACCCGCGCGGCCACCATGCGCGACGCCGTGGTCGCGGTGTACGTCGCCCTGGACACCGAGCTGCCGGGCCTGCCCAACGCCAACATCTGGTGGCACGGCAGCGACGACATGGAGGGCGCGCACGCCGAGATGCTCGACGAGTACGCCCGCACCGGCACCCTGGCCCGCATCCGGCAGCTCGCCTTCTCCTTCGCCTCCGTGAAGGACGCGGGCGCCCCCGCCGTGTGCCCGCCGGGCCACAGCAACTTCCAGCTGATGACGATCCTCCCGCCGGGGCACGGCTTCTGGGGCGTCGACGGCGGCCCGCGCACGGGCGAGCCGTACCGCCGCAGGCCCGCCTACCTGGCCCGCAAGCGGGAGGTCACCGAGCTGATCCTGGACACCGCCGAGCAGGTCATCGGCCCCTTCCGGGACCGCGTCACCCATGTCGAGCTGGCCAGCCCGCTCACCCACGAGCGCTACATCCGCTCCAGCGGCGGAACCCCGTACGGCATGGCCACCTGGGGCACGTCCCGGCAGCGGCCCGATGTCCGCACCGACGTCGAGGGGCTGTACGTGGTCGGGCAGAACACCCGGCACGGCAGCGGCATGGCCGGGGTGGCCGCCGGCGGCATGGCCGCCGTCTCCCGGATCCTGGGACGCCCGCTGCTGCCCGAGGTGCTGTCCGGCGCGGTCCTCGGCGACCCGGCCCGGCTGCCCGCGCGCGAAGCGGGCTGGGACCCGCTGCGGGTCTCCCGCGGCCGGGCCCGGCAGCGCGCCAAGGGCCTGGCCCGCATCGGCTGACCCTTCCCTCCCGACCTTCCTGGAGCAGTGTTCCCATGACCCCACAGGTGTCCCGGGCCCCGTCCTTCTCCGTGATCCCCGGTGCCCAGGTGCACCAGGTGCTCACCGGGTCCGAGGACGAGGTCGTCGCCACCGTCGAGGCCGCCTACCGGCTGCACGGCGAGGCGCTGACGGTCAACCCCGACTCGTACTTCCTGCGCTTCCCGGACCGGCCGTCCTCGCGGATCATCGCGCTGCCCGCCTCGGTCGGCGGTGACGTGGACGTGCACGGCATCAAGTGGATCTCCAGCTTCCCGGAGAACGTGGCCGGGGGACTGCCGCGCGCCTCGGCCGTCCTCGTCCTCAACGACGCGGCGAACGGGTACCCGTTCGCCTGCCTGGAGTCCTCCATCATCAGCGCCGCGCGCACCGCCGCCTCGGCGGCCCTGGCCGCCGACCGGATCAGCCGGGCGCGCGGCACGCGGCCCACCCGGGTCGGCTTCTTCGGCACCGGCCTGATCGCCCGGTACCTGCACACCTATCTGGCGGCCACCGGGTTCGCGTTCGACGCCATCGGCGTGCACGACCTGTCCGCCGAGCACGCCGAGGGCTTCACCGGCTATCTGCGCCGGGCGGCCGGCGACGGCACGGAGATCACCGTGCACGACAAGGCGGAGGACCTGGTCCGCGCCAGCGACCTCGTCGTCTTCGCCACCGTCGCGGGCGAGCCGCACGTGACCGACCCGCGGTGGTTCGCGCACCATCCGCTGGTGCTGCACGTGTCGCTGCGCGACCTGTCCCCGGAGGTCATCCTCTCCGCGTGGAACGCGGTCGACGACATCGACCACTGCCTGAAGGCGGGCACCTCGCCGCACCTGGCCGAACAGCGCTCCGGGAACCGCGACTTCGTCGCCGGCACCCTGTACGACGTGCTGACCGGCGCGATCACCCCGCCGGCCGACCGTCCGGTGGTCTTCTCGCCGTTCGGCCTCGGCGTGCTCGACCTGGCGGTCGCCAAGTACGTCTACGACCGCGTGCGGGACGCCGACCAGCTGCACACCGTGCCGGGCTTCTTCCACGAGCTGAAGCGGTACGGCTGACCTGGTGCGCGCCGGAGCCGGCCAGGCCCCGGCGCGCGCTGACGAACGGATGACGGCCCGCTGACCGAACGGCCGCGCGCCGGGCGACCGCCTTGTCCGGCCCTTCGGCAGCCGCACAGAATCGACGCCATGAGATCTTTCGCCAGTCTGGACGAGTTCTCCGCCGCCGCCGGCGAACACCTCGGCCACAGTCCGTGGTTGCGGGTGACCCAGGAGCAGGTGGACCAGTTCGCGGGGGCGACCGGCGACGTGCAGTGGATCCACACGGACCCGGAGCGCGCGGCGACCGGGCCGTTCGGCGGCACCATCATGCACGGCTATATGACCCTCGCCCTGCTGCCCGCCATGATGCGCGCCATCTTCGACATCGAGAAGGTCGACATGGGCGTCAACTTCGGCCTGGACAAGGTGCGTTTCCCGCGCCCGGTCCCGGTCGGCTCCCGGGTGCGCGGCGGGGCGAAGCTCAGCGGCGTGCGCCAGACCCCCTCCGGTCATCTGGCCGCCGTCCGCATGACGGTGGAGGTCGAGGGGGAGCCCCGGCCCGTCTGTGTGGCCGACACGCTCTCGCTGTTCGTCGGCCCCTGAACCGAGAGGTCAAGAGGGGGGTTTTTACCACCGATTTCCCCGCCCTGCGGCCACCACAATGAGGGGCGGGCGTTTCGGCCCGCGACAGACGTACGGCACCGCGCACGGCGGAGCAAGGCCAGGAAGGAGCGAGTCGTATGGACGACCGCACGATGCAGCTCGGCGGGATCCGCCCGCCGCAGGCGATCAGGGGATTCTCGGTGTCCGCCGGACTGACGGGCCTGCGCCGGGCGGTGACGCTGTGCTGGATGTCGATGGCGGCCTTTGGCCGTTCGCTCGCTGTGTCCGCCGCGATCACCCTGGTCGGTCCGGGCCTCGGCATGGTGCCGCGCGCCATGGAGGGCGTCCGCAACCTGGCCGCCGAGCAGCGCGGACTCTCCCGGCGCTGGGCGGGCGTGGAGATCCCCGGCCCGCCCGGACCGCTGCCGCCCGCACCCGCCGGCGCCTCCGGTGCCGTCGCCCGCTACCGCTGGATCATGAGCGACCCGCAGACCCGGCGCGAGTACGTCTGGGTGCTCACCGACCCGATCGCCGGCGGATTCCTCGCCTTCTTCCCGCTCGCGCTGATCCTCAGCGGTGTCTGGGGCGTCTTCCTCGCCTTCTTCGGGGTTCCGCTGTCCACCGAGTGGGACGGCCTGTGGTACCAGTTCATCCCGATCGAGGGCCAGGCCACCGCGATCCTCGCCGGCCTCCTCGGCCTGCTCCAGCTGCCGCTGGCCCTGTGGGCGGCCCCGCGCGCGGTCCGCAGGCACGCCCTGTACACCAGGGCGATGCTGGCGCCGAGCGAGAGCGAGATGATGGCCAGCCGGATCCAGCACCTGGCCGCCACCCGCTCCGACGCGGTGGACACGCAGATGGCCGAGATCCGCCGGATCGAGCGCGATCTGCACGACGGCGCCCAGGCCCGGCTCGTGGCCATGGGCATGACCCTGGACGCGGCCGAGCACCTGCTGGAGACCAACCCCGAGGCCGTGCGGGCCCTGCTGATCGAGGCCCGGCAGTCGTCCTCGGCGGCGCTGGAGGAACTGCGCAACCTGGTCCGCGGCATCCACCCGCCGGTCCTCGCCGACCGCGGACTCGCCGACGCCGTACGGGCGTTGGCCATGACCTGCCCGGTGCGCACCGAGGTCCAGGTCGATCTGCCGGGCCGCCCCGAGATGCCCGTGGAGTCCGCCGCCTACTTCGCCATCTCCGAGATCCTCACCAATGTCGCGAAGCACGCGGGCGCCGACCGGGCCTGGATCGACCTTCGTTACGATCGCGGCATGCTCCACATCACCGTGACCGACGACGGCCACGGCGGTGCCGACGCCTCGCGCGGCACCGGCCTGCGGGGCATCGAGCGGCGGCTCGCCACCTTCGACGGTGTGCTGGCCGTGAGCAGTCCGGTCAACGGGCCGACGATGGTGACGATGGAGATCCCGTGCGTATTGTCCTCGCCGAAGACCACTTCCTCCTGAGGGAGGGGCTGATCCGCCTGCTCGCGGCCTACGGCCACGACGTGGTGGCCGCCGTGGACAACGGCACCGATCTGCTCGATGCGCTGAGCCGGGAAGAGCCGGACGTCGCGGTCGTCGACGTCCGGCTCCCGCCGAACTTCACCGACGAGGGCCTGCGCGCCGTCCTGGCCGCCCGCAAGCGCAACCCCGACCTCCCGGTGCTGCTGCTCTCCCAGTACGTCGAACCCCTCTACGCCCGTGAGCTGCTCACCAGCGGCGGCCGGGGCGTCGGCTACATGCTCAAGGACCGCGTCACCAACGGCGCCCAGTTCCTCGACTCCATCGAGCGGGTGGCCGCGGGCGGCACCGCGATGGACCCCGACGTCATCTCCCAGCTGCTGACCCGCAAGGAGCGCGACGAGTCCGTCGGCAGCCTCTCCGGCCGCGAGCGGGAGGTCCTGGAACTCGTCGCCCAGGGCCGCTCCAACGCCGGCATCGCGCAGGCCCTGTTCGTCACCGAGAAGGCCGTCGCCAAGCACATCAGCAACATCTTCACCAAGCTCGGCCTCCTCCCCGGCGACGCCGACAACCGCCGGGTCCTGGCGGTGCTGGCCTATCTGGACCAGTGAGCTCCGCCTGCCGGAACCAGGTCTCAGGCGTAACGCCTAATGGTCATGTCCGGCGGCTATCACCACATCGTAGTAAGTGGCGGACACAGTGAAGCATTCGTAACGGAGGGGGTTGAAGGAACCGAAGGCGTACCTGCAGTTCTGGTAGAGGTTCTTGAAAAAGGCGGCGTCGCACGACTTTTTATGGTCGCCGGGCTTTGCGTAACACATGTCATGCCGGGCGCACGGTCCGCGGAAATCTGCATCCGACCAGAATTCGGGCGCACTGGTGCAGTAGTCGTGCAAGGTGCCCATGCTCGGCTTGTACACGTAGTTGGAAGGAACCGTTACCTTGCCGGATGAGGCTGCAACGATGACATCGTCACCGTCGGCCGCCTGCGGGTCCATGTAGGCTGAATACAGCGGACGCGCGAAACTCACCGGAAATTTGGTCTCGGTCGTGAAGTCCACTGTTTCGACGAGGGTGGAACCCTCGATGCGATAGCTCGCGGAGACCGGCTGGTTGGTGGCATCCCAGGCCACCGGCGAGTCGTAGGCGCCCACGACCTTGCCGTTCTCGTCGGTGACCAGCACATCGCTCGTGATGCCTGTCCCCTGCGGCGCCTTCGCGGGCACCAGCTTCCCGCCCGACGGGGTCACCGTGTCGAATCGGTAGACGTGCGATGAGGTTGCATCCTTGACGGAGGCTATCCCCGGATCATCCACATGTGCTTCGTCCGCGTGCGCCGGAGCCGAAGCGAACATGCCGATCGCTGTCGTTGCCGAAAGGAGCGCAGTGCCGAGAAATGCTGCTGCGCGTATGGAGTACGAGTGAGTACTCATTTTCTTATTTCTCATGAACTTTCCCCGAGTATGGCTCGGCGGCTCCTGGTCGGGGAGCCGCGTACACATGCATGCCCCGTGAGCGGTCGCATGCCGTGTCGGGGACATAGGTACACGCATCGCACCTCGTAGCGCAAGCGATCTTGAGGGGGGAGAGGGAGTGGCCAGTAGTGGAATTAAGCATTCCGGCCGAGCGGATGGTTGGATGGGTGAGGAAGAGTGCAAAAAAAGCCGTGCATCCTCGATGCGCGGCTTTCGCGGCGTGCGGAAATTCACTTCTTTGCGGAAATGGCGCTTGCAGCCTTGTCGTGTCAGCCCTGGGCGACTTACCCGGACCGGGTTTCTGGCCGTCATCGTCTTCCTGGGCCGGTGAGCGCGGTCGCCGGCCCAGGAAAAGGCGCAGGGCAGGGTCCCGTCCGTCCGGACGGGACCCTGCCCTGAAGTGTTCGGAGTCCTGACGCCTCAGTACCGGGGTCGGTTGAACCAGGCCGAACCGGACGGGGCGATCATCGCCGCCGCCATCACACCGCCGAAGCCGATCCACAGCAGGGACCACACCAGCGCGGCGCTGGAGCCGGCGTTGGCCGCGCCGATGAGGATCAGGACGCCGAAGAGGGCACCCAGGAGGCCGTAGACCATGGTGGTGACCCGTACGCCCTGACCGCCCTTGGAGAACTTCACGCCCAAGGTGATCGACAGGGCGGAGAGGCCGAGGAAGAGCAGCGCGATGACGGCGACGATGCCGGCGCCGTCATGCCCGATGTCGGCGAAGCCGTTGCTGCCGAAGGTGTCCTCGCTCGCGTTGGACGCGTCGTTGAGCGTCGCGGCGCCGAGCAGGGCGAATATCCCGATGAGGACCTGCGCGCCCGCCACGATGTAGAGCAGGACCCGCGCGGTGGTCACCAGACCGGGCATCGTCTGGGGCAGCGCGTTGGCGGCCGGGTAACCGGGGTACGCCGGCTGCTGGGGATACCCCGGAACCTGCGGAGGCGCACCCGGCGGGGTCTGCTGGGGATAGCCGTACTGGGGAGCGGCAGCCTGCTGCTGCGGCGGGCCGTAAGGGTTGTTCGGGTCGCCAAAGCTCATGGCGGATTTCCTCCGTTGCGTTGCTTAAGTGCGGGGACGACGCGCGGCACGGTTCGGAGGAGAGTTCTACAGATGCGGTCCGTCCCCCCGGCACTGCCCGCGGCACTGTGTGCTCATCGTTCTTTAGACGGCTCTTACTTGTCCAGCCGGATACGTCAGGTGTTGTGCAAGTGCAACATCACTGATCATGCTGTGACACCCGGATTGGAACCGGGGCCGGGTCATCCGCGAGGATGGGACCATGACCGCCCAGATTCTCGATGGCAAGGCCACCGCAGCCGCGATCAAGTCCGATCTGACCGCCCGCGTGGCGGCGCTGAAGGAGAAGGGCGTCACGCCCGGCCTCGGCACGATCCTGGTCGGGGACGACCCCGGCAGCCAGAAGTACGTCGCGGGCAAGCACCGCGACTGCGCCCAGGTGGGCATCGCCTCCATCCAGCGGGAGCTGCCGGCCACGGCCACCCAGGAGGAGATCGAGGCCGTCGTCCGCGAGCTGAACGAGGACCCGGCCTGCACCGGCTACATCGTCCAGCTGCCGCTGCCCAGGGGCATCGACGAGAACCGCGTCCTGGAGCTGATGGACCCGGACAAGGACGCCGACGGCCTGCACCCGATGAACCTCGGCCGCCTGGTCCTGAACGAGCCGGCCCCGCTGCCCTGCACCCCCAACGGCATCATCACCCTGCTGCGCGCCCACGGCGTGGAGATCAAGGGCGCCGAGGTCGTCGTCGTCGGCCGCGGTGTCACCATCGGCCGCCCGATGCCGCTGCTGCTCACCCGGCGCAGCGAGAACGCCACCGTCACCCAGTGCCACACCGGCACCCGTGACCTCTCCGCCCACCTGAAGCGGGCCGACATCATCATCGCGGCGGCCGGCTCGGCCCACCTGGTCCGTCCGGAGGACGTGAAGCCGGGCGCGGCCGTCCTGGACGTCGGTGTCTCCCGCAGCGCCGAGGGCAAGATCGTCGGCGACGTCGACCCGGCCGTGGCCGAGGTGGCCGGCTGGATCTCCCCGAACCCCGGCGGTGTGGGCCCGATGACCCGGGCGCAGCTGCTGGTCAACGTGGTCGAGGCGGCGGAGCGCAGTGTCGGCTGAGGGCGCCCGCGCGGGGGCCCTCACCCGCGATTCCGAGCACGCGGGGGAGCGCCGGCGGCCCACCCGCCGCTTCCCGAGGATCACCCGGGACACCGCACGGCCCGAGGGCGGCGGCCGGGCGGCGCCCGGTGACGCCCCGGCACCCGCCCGGCAGTGGCCCCTGCTCGCCGTGCTGTCGACGGTCGCGCTCGGCCTGCTGCTGACCGCGCTCGGCGTCTTCCGCTACGGCACCCTGCTGATCGGCGCGGCCCTGCTGGCCGGGGCGGTCATACGCTGGATACTGCCCGGCGTCGGCATGCTCGCCGTCCGCTCCCGCTTCACGGACATCGCCACCTACGGAGTCCTCGGGCTGACGATCACCCTGCTGGCGATGACGGCCCAGCCGAACCCCTGGCTGCAGATCCCGTTCCTGAAGGGCATCCTGCACTTCACACTCGCCAAGTAGCGCACACGGTACGACCGGTGGCCCGCGCCTCCCCCGGGGACGCGGGCCACCGCCGTATCCCCCGCCCCGACGCTACGGCCGCGCGTAGCGCACCGCCTCCGTCCATGGACCGAACCGCTCTACGACCATGGATGGGTGCCGTCCGCACGCTGCAACTTCCGCGGTACGGCCGTTGGTTGACTCCGGTGCCCGGCCGTGCGGGCTACCCTGCGGCGATGCGACCGAGGACCCCCCGCCCGATTGTCGTGGACCCATTGATCGCGGTGGCCATGTGCGTGGTGGCCCTCCTGCTCGGGCGGGAGTCCCGCTCCCAGGGTTGGCCGGAACTCGACGCCCGTGCCGCTGTCCTGGTCGCCCTCGCCCACCTCCCGGTCGCCCTGCGCGGCCGGTACCCCCGCGCCGTCTTCGCCGCCGTCCTGGCCGCCGCCGTCGGCTACGTCAGCCTCGGCTACTGGCCGGTGGTGTGCACGTTCGGCCCCCTGCTCGCCCTGTACACCGTGGCCGCCGCCCGCTCGCTGTGCACCGCCCTCGCCGCGGCCTGCTGCCTGGCCGCCCGTCTACGCCGGTGTGGTCAGCCGCACCCCTTCCATGGCGTCCGTCCTCGGCCAGGCGCTGCTGTACTGCTCGGTGCTCGTCTGGTTCGGGCAGCTGGCCCGCCGCAGCGCCGAACTCACCCGGCGCCTGCGCGCCGAGCAGGCCGAACGGGCCCGGCGCGCGGTCGCCGAGGAACGCGGGCGCATCGCGCGCGAACTGCACGACGTGGTCGCCCACCACATGTCGGTGATCTCCGTGCAGGCCGGACTCGCCCGGTTCGTCTTCGCCTCCGACCCCGGCACGGCGCGCGGCGCGCTCGGCACCATCGCGGACACCAGCGCCGAGGGCCTGGAGGAGCTGCGCCGCATGCTCCAGGTGCTGCGCGAGGAGGACCCCGAGGCCCCCGAGCGCGCGCCCATGCCCACCCTGGCCCGGCTCGGCGAACTCGTCGGCCGGATCCGGGCCGGTGGCCTGCCCGTGGACCTCGCCGTCGAGGGCGCCCCCCGCCCGCTGCCGCCCGGCGTCGAACTGTGCGCCTACCGCGTCGTCCAGGAGGCGCTCACCAACGCCCTCAAGCACGCAGGACCCGCTCGCGCGCGCGTGGAACTCCGGTACGGCCCCCATGAGCTGACCGTGCGGGTCACCGACGACGGCGAGGGTGCGGATCCGGCCAGAGTGCCGGCGCGCGGCGGACACGGCTTGATCGGTATGCGCGAACGGGCCAAGCTCTACGGCGGGTCGGTCGCGGCCGGCCCGCGCTCCGAGGGCGGCTTCGAGGTCCGGCTGACGCTGCCGGCCACGGCCGCGGCACGCGGCCGCGGGGGCTCGCCGGAGGCGGAGCGGTGACGGGGACGCGGGGCGGGGGGACGGGCGTACGGGATGACCAGAGTGCTCGTCGTGGACGACCAGTTCCTCATCCGCGCCGGACTCGTCGGCCTGCTGGAGGCCGCGCCCGGCTTCGAGGTGGCGGGCGAGGCGGGGGACGGCGAGGAGGCCGTGCGGCTCGCCGCCGAGACCCGCCCCGACGTCGTCCTCATGGACATCCGGATGCCCGGCGTCAACGGCATCGAGGCCACCGCCCGCATCCTCGCCCAGGCCCCCGACCGCCCGCCCCGCGTGCTGGTGCTGACCACCTTCGACCTGGACGAGTACGTGTACGGGGCGCTGCGGGCCGGCGCCTCCGGGTTCCTGCTGAAGGACTCCGGGCCCGAACGGCTGCTGGCGGCGGTCACCGCGGTCGACGGCGGCGACGCCCTCTTCGCGCCCAGCGTCACCCGGCGCCTGGTGGAGGCCTTCGCCCGGCAGCAGGCCCCGCGGGCCGCGGCCGGCGGCCCGCGCCCGCCCGACCTCGGCGTGCTCACCTCCCGCGAGGCGGAGGTCCTCAAGCTCACCGCGCGCGGCCTGTCCAACCTGGAGATCGCCGACCGCCTCTACATCAGCGAGGCCACCGTCAAGACCCATCTGAACCGGACCATGACCAAGCTCGGCCTGGGCAGCCGGGCGCAGGCGGTGGTGCTGGCGTACGAGACGGGACTGGTGACCCCCGGCGGCTGACCCCCGGCAGCCGCGCGCCGCCCCCGCGCGCGTGCACCCCGCCCCGGGAACTGGGATCCTTGGTCAGCGCATCTCTGCGGGTGGCCGGGCCCGCGCGCGCGAACGACAGCACGACCGGGGGGAAGTGGGGGAAGACCATGCCTCGTTGGAAAGCCTTGCCGGAGGATCTGGAACCGCAGATCACGGAATTCACCGGCCGGCTGCGGGGACTCGTGGACAGCAGTGGCCTGAGCATCGCGGTCCTGGCCGACCGCACCGGCTACAGCAAGCTGTCCTGGGAGCGGTACCTGGACGGCCGGCTGCTCGCGCCCAAGGGCGCGGTCATCGCGCTCGCCGAGGCCACCGGCACCCACCCGGGCCATCTGACCACCCTGTGGGAGCTGGCCGAACGCGCCTGGAGCCGGGCGGAGATGCGGCATGACACGACGATGGACGCCCTGCGCGTCTCCGAGGCCCGCGCCGCGCTGGGGGAGGGGCGGGCCGGGGGACCGGACGCCCGCAAGGGGGCCGGGGGGACCGCCGTACCGGGGATCGCCGGGCCCGCCGGTGTGTCGCCGACGATCCCGGCCCAGCCGTCGGACCCGGAGTCCGGCGCCCGCGACGGCGCCGCGCCCGGCCCGGCGGACGGCGGTGACGCGTCGGCGGGCCGGAACTCCTGGGGCCTCGCCGGTTACCGGGGCCCGTCGCAGGCGAGCGCCCGCCCGGGCGGCACCCGGCGCCCGGACGGCCCGCCGGCCCCCGCGGGCCCGCCCGGCACCCCGTCCGCCCCGTCCGGCACCCCGTCCGGCACTCCGTCCGTCCCGTCCGGCACCGCCCCGTCCGGCCCCGCAGGTCCCGCGGCCCCGGCCGGTGCGCCCGGCACCCCCGGCCCCCAGCCCGAGGTCCCGGCGCCAGGAGCCCGGTGGTCCGCGCGCCGCCAGCAGGTGACGATGTTCCTCGCCGGCCTGATCGGCGTCCTGGTCCTCATCGGCGGCGTCCTCTTCTTCACGCACCGGGGCGGCGTCGGCCACCAGGGCGAGGGCGCCGCCAAGTCGCCGTCCCCGTCGGCCTCCGCGCGGACGAGCCCGCCGCCCGGGGTCAAGTGCGCCGGCTCCGCCTGCGTCGGCAAGGACGCCGAGACCATGGGGTGCAGCGGCGACCTGGTGACCACCGCCAAGACCGCCACCGTCGGCACCACCACCCTGGAGGTCCGCTACAGCAGAGCCTGCGGCACGGCCTGGGGCCGGATCACCAACGGCGCACCGGGCGACACCGTCGAGGTCTCCGCGGGCAAGGAGCGGCAGACGGGCGACATCACCGCCGCCGGGGACACCATCGGCTACACCCCGATGGTCGTCGTGCGGAAACCGGCCGAGGCCCGGGCCTGCGCCACGCTCGCCTCCGGCCTGACCGGCTGCACGAAGTGACGCGGCGGAGGGCGACGACGGGCCGTACGGCCCGCGTCGGAGCCCTCTGCCGCACGCCGGAGGAGAGGGAATTTCCGCGGCGGCGCGCATAGCCGGCCGGATCCTGGGCACGCGAACGATACCCCCACGGGATTCCGGCACGCCGGTCACCCCAGGGCGGCCGTCCCCGTCCTTCCCCCCGGACGCCGGGACGGCCGCCTCCCTCCCCCCTTTCCGCGGCTCTCCGGCGACCCCGCGCGCGCCGATACGTCCCCGCTGATCCCCTTGTGGGGTGAGCCACACGGCCCCGGACGTCTCGCATCGCGGATGCGCGATAGCCTGACCGCTGGATCTCTCTTGACGCCAAGAGATCGATCATCCGCCCGGGGCAGGGACGCCCCACCGCCAGCTGTCATACGGAGAACGCCATGACCCGCACTCCCGTGAACGTCACCGTCACCGGCGCGGCCGGCCAGATCGGTTACGCCCTGCTCTTCCGCATCGCCTCCGGCCAGCTGCTCGGCGCGGACGTGCCGGTCAAGCTGCGCCTGCTGGAGATCACCCCGGCGCTCAAGGCCGCCGAGGGCACCGCCATGGAGCTGGACGACTGCGCGTTCCCGCTGCTCCAGGGCATCGAGATCACCGACGACCCGAACGTCGCCTTCGACGGCGCCAACGTAGCCCTCCTGGTCGGCGCCCGCCCGCGCACCAAGGGCATGGAGCGCGGTGACCTGCTGGAGGCCAACGGCGGCATCTTCAAGCCGCAGGGCAAGGCCATCAACGACCACGCGGCGGACGACATCAAGGTCCTGGTCGTCGGCAACCCGGCCAACACCAACGCCCTGATCGCCCAGGCCGCCGCGCCGGACGTGCCGGCCGAGCGCTTCACCGCGATGACCCGCCTCGACCACAACCGCGCGCTGACCCAGCTCGCGAAGAAGACGGGCTCGACGGTCGCCGACATCAAGCGCCTGACCATCTGGGGCAACCACTCCGCCACCCAGTACCCGGACATCTTCCACGCCACGGTCGCCGGCAAGAACGCCGCCGAGGTCGTCAACGACGAGAAGTGGCTCGCCGAGGACTTCATCCCGACCGTCGCCAAGCGCGGTGCCGCGATCATCGAGGCCCGTGGCGCCTCGTCGGCCGCCTCCGCCGCCAACGCCGCCATCGACCACGTCCACACGTGGGTCAACGGCACCGCCGACGGCGACTGGACCTCCATGGGCATCCCGTCGGACGGCTCCTACGGCGTCCCGGAGGGCCTGATCTCCTCCTTCCCCGTCACCACCAAGGACGGCAAGTACGAGATCGTCCAGGGCCTGGACATCAACGACTTCTCCCGCGCCCGCATCGACGCCTCCGTCCAGGAGCTGGCGGAGGAGCGCGACGCGGTCCGCGGTCTCGGCCTCATCTGATCCGGCGCGGTGCGACCCCGGCGGACGGTGCGCTATAGTTGATCACGCACCGGCCGCCGGAAAACCCGGCACCAGGTGATGCGTTGGTGGTCCAAGGAAAGACGCCCCACTTCCTGTGGGGAGATGCAGGTGCAAGGCCTGCCCGGCGCTCCAGTCACAAAGGTCCCCTCCCGTGGAAACGGGAGGGGACCTTTGTCGTGCCCGGCCCTACGGTCCGTCACTTCTCCCGTCCGAGCAGTTCGATCGCGGCCTCGTCGGTGCGCTCCGGCCGCCCGTTCAGCCGGTGGAGCACCACCCAGCGCCCGTCCGCCGTCGCACCGGCGAACACGGAAGCGTCCCGGGTGGCGCCGTTGTGCCAGCGCAGCTGCCCCGCCGTCTGCCAGCTGACGGACGGTTCGCCGAGGCGCCGCTCCACCAGCAGCCGGACGACGAGACCGGCGACGGCACGCGGCGTCGCCCACAGGCCGCCCGCCGGGAGGATCGCCCCGTCCATCGTCCAGGGCCTGCGCCGCACGCCCGGCAGCAGGCCCGGCGCCGTCAGCCGCCGCGCGGCGGACGGGCGGACGCTCACCTCGGTGATGTCCGCCGGCCGCAGCACGTACGTCTCCAGCAGCTCCTCGTAGGCGGCGCCGCCCGCGGCGGCGAGGGCCGCGCCGAGGACGGCGTACCCGAGGTTGGAGTACTCCTCGTCGCCCGGCGGGCGCACGGCGACCGTGTCCAGGCCGCGCACCAGCCGCAGCAACTCCGCCGGGCCGAAGGCCGCGTACGGATCGCGGCCGTGCAGGCCCGCCGGCAGCCGGGGGAGCCCCGAGGTGTGCCGGGCCAGGTTCAGCAGGGTGATGCCGGTGCCGGGCGGCGCCGGCAGCCACCGTTCGACGGGGTCGTCGAGGCCGAGCACGCCCGCCTGCGCCATCCGGGAGAGCACCGTGCCGGTCAGCGCCTTGGTGAGGGAGCCGATCTGGACGTACCGGTCCACCGCGTGTCCGCCGGTCACCCGGGGCGGGCCCGCGTCGGTGAACACACAGGTCGGGGTGCGGCGCACGGAGGGGTCCTCTCGGTCGGGGCCTGCAGTCTGCGCCATCGGCGGTCACCCGGCGACGTGTTCAGGCCACCGGTTCCTCGGCCGCCGCCGTCGCGCCGGCGGCGGCCCGGGCCGCCCGCGCCGGGCTGCCGGAGCGCCGGTGGCCGGCCACCACCAGGGCCGTCGCCGCCAGGACCGTGGTGCCCACCACCCGCAGCGCGGGGCCCATGCCGTCCGCGAAGTCCGCGTGGCCCGCCAGGGCGGTGCCGGCGACGGCGACACCGAGGGCGGCGCCGATCTCGCGCGCCGAGGTGCCGAGACCGGAGCCGAGGCCCGCCCGGTGCGACGGGAGGGACATGACCACCCCGAGGGTGAGCGCGGGCATGGCCAGGCCGGTGCCCGCCGAGATGACCAGCAGCCAGCAGGCGTACAGCGCGTAGGGCGTGTGGGCGTCGGCCGTGGACGCGGCCAGCAGGCCGAGGCCGATCAGCGCGAGCCCCGTGCCGATCACCGGACGCGGACGGGCCGACCAGCGGGCGGCGAACTTCGGGACCAGGGCCATGCCGACGATCAGCGGCACGATCGCGAACCCGGTCAGCGCCGGCCCGAAGCCCTTGACCTCCTGGAGGTACTGCGAGTTGACGAAGAACAGGGCGAACAGGCCGAAGAATCCGGTCGCAAGGCCCAGCGTGTTCGCGCGCAGCCCGGCCGAGCGGAAGACGCGCGGGTCGAACAGCGGGGCCCGGGAGCGCCGGGCGTGCACGGTGAAGGCGGCGATCAGCAGGGCGCCGGTGCCGAACGCGGTGAGGATGCGCGCCGAGGTCCAGCCGTGGCCGGGGCCCTCGATGATGCCGAACAGCACCGCGACCAGGCCCGCGGTGAGCAGCAGGGTGCCGACCGGGTCCGGGCTGCCGAGCCGGGAGCGCTCCGTGCGCGGGGTGGTCACCGCCACCACGGCGGCGAGGACGGCGGCCAGCGGCACCATCGCGGCGAACAGCGCCCGCCAGGTCAGGAACTGGCCGACCAGGCCGCCGCCCAGATTGCCGGCCAGTCCGCCCAGGCCCATGGCCAGCGTCCAGGACGCCATCGCCTGGGCTCGGCGCTCGGGTCCGGCGAGCTGCACCAGGATCGACATGGTGGCCGGGGTGATCAGCGCGGCCCCGGCGCCGGACAGGCCCCGGCCCGCGATCAGCAGGGCCGGACCGGGGGCGAGCGCGCTGGTGGCGGCGCCCGCGGCGAACAGGGCGAGGCCGGTGAGCAGGGCGCCCTTGCGGCCGTAGCGGTCGCCGAGCGCGCCGGCCGGGATCAGCAGGCCCGCGAAGACGATGACGTAGGCGTCGACCGTCCACAGGACCTGGGTGTGCGAGGGGTGCAGGGCGGAGGCGGTCAGTTGCGGTATCAGCAGGTTGATCGCGGCGACCATGCTCTGCGCGACCAGGACGCAGGCGCACAGCGCGAGCAGGGTGGAACGTTTCAGGGCGTGCGCGGGCACGGCTCCTCCCGGGAGCTGGTGGGTGGTGGGGGATGCGCTCTCACCGTAGGGTCGGCACCGACCTGTCTTCCAGTGCAACCTTTGCAAGGAATACCTGCGTATGACGCAATCCACGGGCCTGGACCTGAATCTGCTGGTCGCGCTGGACGTGCTGCTGGAGGAGCAGAGCGTGCGGGGGGCCGCCCGGCGGCTGCATCTGTCCGAACCGGCCATGAGCCGCACGCTCGGCCGGATCCGCAAGGCGCTCGGCGACCCGGTGCTGGTCCGGGCCGGCCGGCGGCTGGTGCCGACCCCGCACGCGCTGGCCGTGCGCGCCGAGGTGAGCGCGGTGGTGGAGCGGGCCAGGGCGCTGTTCGCGCCCGGCCGGGACACCGACCTGCGCACGGTGACCCGCACCTTCACGATCCTCGGCCACGACGCGACCGCCGCCACCCACGGCGCGGCCCTCTTCGCCCGCGCCGCCCGCGAGGCCCCCGGCATCCGGCTGCGCTTTCTCGGCGAGAGCCATGTCGACGCCCCCTTCCTGCGCCAGGGCACCGCCGACCTGGAGGTCGGGGTGATCGACTCGGACGCGCCCGAGGTGCGGGTGGAGACGGTGTGCGAGGACCGCATGCTGGGGGCCGTGCGGGCCGGGCACCCGCTGCTCGACGGCGAGGTGACGCCCGAGCGGTTCGCCGGGGAGGCCGCACATCTGATCGTCTCCCGGCGCGGCAGGGTGCGCGGTCCGATCGACGACGCCCTCGCCGGCCTCGGTCTCGAGCGCCGGGTGGTGGCTACCGTCGGCACCTATCTGGCCTCGCTCTTCGTGCTGCGCGAGACCGATCTGATCGGGCTGATCAACCGGGCGGGCCGGGAGCTGGCCGTCACCCTCGGCCTGGTCCCCTTCGAGATCCCGCTGCCGCTGCCCGCGATACGGCTGGGCTTCGCCTGGCACCCGCGTCACGACGCCGATCCGGCACACGCCTGGCTGCGCGGCTGCGTCCGGGAGCTGATGCTCCAAGGGGCGGAACCCACCTGATCGGCCCAAGGTGTCCGATCATGCCTGGTCAGTGCCTCTTTTAGTCCGTTTTCGACCGTCTTTTCAGTGATGCGGCGCACTTTCGGTCGCTGATTGCGCATGCGATCCGCCCGGCGGGGCAGGCGGTCGCGGTCCCGGATTGTGACACGACTGTGACACAGGGGTACGGATCAGGAACGGAAGGCAATACCGATCATGGCGGACAGAACGGAACGACAGGCCGAGGCGACCATCCACGCCGGCGGCGAATGGCTGACGGCGATCTCCGGCGCGACCCGGGAGATCCTCGACCCCGCGGACGCCCGGCCGTTCGCCGTGGTCGCCGAGGGCGACGAGAAGGACACCGAGCGCGCGATCGCCGCCGCCCGGCGGGCCTTCGACGACGGCCCCTGGCCGCGCACCCCGGTCGCCGAGCGCGCCGCCCTGCTGCGCCGCGTCGCCGACCTCCTCGTCCGCGACCGCGAGACGCTCGGCCTGCTGGAGAGCCGGGACGCGGGCAAGACCGCCGAGGAGGGCCGCGTCGACATCGACTGCGTCGCCGACGCCTTCCGTTACTTCGCCGACCTGGTCGCCGCCGAGGCCCCGGGCCGGGTGGTCGACGCGGGCTCGCCCGACATCCACAGCGTGGTCGTGCACGAGCCGGTCGGCGTCTGCGCGCTGATCACCCCCTGGAACTACCCGCTGCTCCAGGCCAGCTGGAAGATCGCCCCGGCGCTCGCCGCCGGCAACACCTTCGTGATCAAGCCCAGCGAGATCACCCCGCTGACCACGATCGCGCTGATCGACCTGCTGGCCGAGGCCGGCCTGCCCGCCGGCGTGGCCAACATCGTCACCGGCCCCGGCCACACGGTCGGCGCCCGGCTCGCCGACCACCCCGACGTCGACCTGGTCTCCTTCACCGGCGGCCTGGTCAGCGGCACCAAGGTCGCCCAGGCCGCCGCGCCCACCGTCAAGAAGGTCGCCCTCGAACTCGGCGGCAAGAACCCCAACGTCGTCTTCGCCGACGCCTGCGCCACCGAGGAGGGCTTCGACACCGCCGTGGACCAGGCCCTCAACGCGGCCTTCATCCACAGCGGCCAGGTCTGCTCGGCCGGCGCCCGCCTCATCGTCGAGGAGTCCGTCCGCGAGCGCTTCGTCGCCGAACTCGCCCGCCGCGCCCAGCGGATCAGGCTCGGCCGCGGCACCGCCCCCGGCGTCGAGTGCGGCCCGCTCGTCTCCGCCCAGCAGCGCGAGAAGGTCGAGGGGTACGTCGCCTCCGCGCTGGCCGAGGGCGCCGTGCTGCGCTGCGGCGGCAAGCGGCCCGCACCCGACGAGAGCCGCCCGGAATCCGGCTACTTCTACGAGCCGACCGTTCTCGACGCCTGCCACCGCGGGATGAGGGTCGTCCGCGAGGAGGTCTTCGGACCCGTCCTCACCGTCGAGACCTTCACCACCGAGGAGGAGGCCGTCCGCCTCGCCAACGACACCGAGTACGGCCTCGCCGGCGGTGTCTGGAGCGCGGACGTCGCCAAGGCCCGCCGGGTCGCGGCCCGGCTGCGCCACGGCACCGTCTGGATCAACGACTTCCACCCCTACCTGCCGCAGGCGGAGTGGGGCGGCTTCGGCAGGAGCGGCACCGGCCGCGAGCTGGGACCCGCGGGACTCGCCGAGTACCGCGAGACCAAGCACGTCTACCAGAACCTGGCGCCGAAGCCCGTGCGCTGGTTCGCCGGCTGAGCCCCGCCCCTCTTCCCCACCCCTGGAGTAGTACCCCCATGTCCGAGACCACCCCTCACCTCTACGACTACGTCGTGATCGGCGGCGGCACCGCAGGCTCCGTCATCGCCTCCCGCCTCACCGAGAACCCCGACGTCACCGTGGCCGTCATCGAGGGCGGCCCGAGCGACGTCGGCCGCGACGACGTCCTCACCCTGCGCCGCTGGATGGGCCTGCTCGGCGGCGAGCTGGACTACGACTACCCGACGGTGGAACAGCCCCGCGGCAACTCCCACATCCGGCACAGCCGCGCCCGCGTCCTCGGCGGCTGCTCCTCGCACAACACCCTGATCTCCTTCAAGCCGCTGCCGTCCGACTGGGACGAGTGGGAGGAGGCCGGCGCCGAGGGCTGGGGCGCCGTCCCCATGGAGGCGTACTTCGCCCGGCTGAAGAACAACATCGTCTCCGTCGACGAGAAGGACCGCAACGCCATCGCCCGCGACTTCGTCGACGCCGCCCGCTCGGCGCTCGGGGTCCCCCGGGTGGAGGGCTTCAACAAGAAGCCGTTCACCGAGGGCGTCGGCTTCTTCGACCTGGCCTACCACCCCGAGAACAACAAGCGCTCCTCCGCCTCCGTGGCCTATCTGCACCCGGTGATGGACGAGCGCCCCAACCTCACGATCCTCCTGGAGACCTGGGCGTACCGCCTGGAGCTCGACGGCACCCGTGCCGAGGGCGTCCACGTGCGCACCAAGGACGGCGAGGAACTCCTCATACGGGCCCGCAACGAGGTCGTGCTGTGCGCCGGCGCCGTCGACTCGCCGCGGCTGCTGATGCACTCGGGCATCGGCTCCCGCAAGGACCTGGAGGCGCTCGGCATCCCCGTCGTGCACGACCTGCCCGGCGTCGGCGAGAACCTCCTCGACCACCCCGAGTCGGTGATCGTCTGGGAGACCCACGGCCCGATCCCGGAGAACTCCGCGATGGACTCCGACGCCGGCCTGTTCGTGCGCCGCGACCCCGAGCACGCGGGCCCGGACCTGATGTTCCACTTCTACCAGATCCCGTTCACGGACAACCCGGAGCGACTGGGCTACGAGCGGCCGGAGTTCGGCGTCTCCATGACCCCGAACATCCCCAAGCCGAAGAGCCGCGGCCGGCTCTACCTGACCAGCGCCGACCCGTCGGTGAAGCCCGCCCTCGACTTCCGGTACTTCACCGACGAGGACGACTACGACGCGCGGACCCTGGTCGACGGCATCCGCATCGCCCGCGAGATCGCCAAGTCCGAACCGCTGGCCGGCTGGCTCAAGCGCGAGGTCAGCCCGGGACCGGAGATCCTCGGCGACGCCGAGCTGAGCGAGTACGCCCGCAAGGTCGCGCACACCGTCTACCACCCGGCCGGCACCTGCAAGATGGGCGCCGCCGACGACGCGCTCGCCGTGGTCGACCCGGAGCTGCGCGTCCGCGGCATCGACGGCATCCGTGTCGCCGATGCCTCCGTCTTCCCGACCATGCCCGCCGTGAACCCGATGATCGGGGTGCTCATGGTCGGGGAAAAGGCCGTCGATCTGATCGGAGGTGAGGGCCGATGACTCTCACGGTCCCCACACGCAAGCCCCCCACCGACTCCCCCGTCTTCTCCGTCGACGGCCTGTGGAAGGTCTTCGGCCCGAAGCCGGAGCGGATCCCCGGCGACCCGGAACTCAGCACGCTGGACCCCGCCGGCCTGCGCGCCCGCACCGGCTGCACCGCCGCCGTCCGGGACGTCTCCTTCGACGTGCGCAAGGGCGAGGTCTTCGTCGTCATGGGCCTGTCCGGCTCCGGCAAGTCCACCCTGGTCCGCTGTCTGACCCGGCTGATCGAGCCGACGGCCGGCACGATCTCCATCGACGGCGAGGACGTCCGCGCCATGGACAAGGCCCGGCTGCGCGAACTGCGCCGGCACCGGGCCGCGATGGTCTTCCAGCACTTCGGCCTGCTCCCGCACCGCACGGTCCTGGACAACGTCGCCTACGGCCTGGAGATCCAGGGCGTCGGCAAGGCCGAACGCCGTGAGCGGGCCGCCGAGTTCGTCACCAAGGTCGGCCTCGAAGGCATGGAGAAGCGCCGCCCCGGCCAGCTCTCCGGCGGACAGCGCCAGCGGGTGGGCCTGGCCCGCGCCCTGGCCGTGGACCCCGAGGTCCTCCTCTTCGACGAGCCGTTCAGCGCCCTCGACCCGCTCATCCGCCGCGACATGCAGGACGAGGTGACCCGGCTGCACGAGGAAGAGGGCCGCACGATGGTCTTCATCACCCACGACCTGAGCGAGGCCCTGAAGCTCGGCGACCGCATCGCGCTGATGCGCGACGGCCGGGTCGTCCAGCTGGGCACCCCGGAGGAGATCGTCGGTTCCCCGGCCGACGACTACGTCCGCGAGTTCGTCCGCGACGTCCCGCGCGAACAGGTGATGACGGTCCGTACGGCGATGCGCCCCGCGTCCGCCGAGGAGACGGCCGCCGGCCCCGCCGTCCGCCCGCAGGCCACCGTCGCCGAGGCCATCGAGGCGGTGGCCCGCGCGGGCGCCCCGGCCCGGGTCATGGACGAGGGCCGCTGCCTCGGTGTGGTCGGCCACGAGCAGCTGCTCGACGTCGTCGCCGGCGTGAACGGCGCCGCCGCGCCGAACGCGGACGCCGTCCCGGCCCAGGCCGCCCGTACCGCGAAGGACGCGCCCGCCCCGAAGCCGGCGGCCCTCCGCAAGCGCGGGCAAGCCGTCCCGCCGGCCCCCCGCACCAGTCCGGAGGCCGTCTGATGGCAACGCTCACCGTCCCCACCTCCGGCACGGGCAAACCCGGCGTCCTCAGAAGCCGGGCGGCGGGCAAGCTCCTGCTGCTCGCCCTCCTCACGGCGGTCCTGCTGCCCCTGCTCACCCGCTGGGGCAACGGCGCCTGGCCGCACGAGCTGACGATCCAGCTCTCCAAGCCGCTGTCCTCCGCCAGTGACTGGGTCATCGACAACCGGGACAGCCACCCGCTGTTCCTCTACTTCTTCGGCTACATCAGCAACGCGGTCGTCCTCTCCGTACGCGGCGTCTACCTCACCCTGCTCGCCGCGGGCTGGACCGGCGTCACCGCGTTCGGCGCCCTCCTCGCCTGGCGCTTCGCCGGCCCCCGCCTCGCCGCGGGCACCGCGATCGCCCTGCTGGCCTGCGGCGCCCTCGGCATGTGGGTCCCGACGATGCAGACCCTCGCCCTGATGGTGGTCGCCGTGCTCGCCTCGGTGGCCGTCGGCGCGCTCCTCGGGCTCGGCGCCGGCCTCTCCGACCGGCTGAACCGCGCCCTGCGACCGGTCCTGGACACCATGCAGGTGCTCCCGGCCTTCGCCTACCTCCTCCCCGTCGTCCTGGTCTTCGGCATCGGCGTCCCAGCGGCCGTCCTCGCCACCGTCGTCTACGCCGCCCCGCCGATGGCCCGCCTCACCGCGCTCGGCCTCCGCGGCGCCGACCCCGAAGTCCTGGAGGCCGTGGAGTCACTCGGCGCCACGGGGCGCCAGCGGCTGCTGACCGCCCGGCTTCCGCTGGCCCGCAAGGAACTCCTGCTCGGCCTCAACCAGACGATCATGATGGCGCTGTCCATGGCCGTCATCGCCGCGGTCATCGGCGCCGGCGGCCTCGGCGACCGCGTCTACCAGGCCCTCGCCTCGGTCGACGTCGGCGCGGCCCTCTCGGCCGGCATCCCGCTGGTGCTGCTCGCGGTCGTCCTCGACCGGGTGACCGCCGCGGCCGGCGCCGGAACCGCGCCCGCCAGGACCATCGGCTGGCCCTACGCCCTGGCCGTCACCGCGGCCGTCGCCCTCGCCACCCGGCTGCTCGGCGCGCTCGACTGGCCCGACGGCTGGACGCTGCCCATCGCCGAACCGGTCAACCGCGCCGTCGACTGGATGGTCAACCACCTCTACTCCGGCGTCCCGGTCGTCGGCGGCACCGCCGACTGGGCGGGCCACTTCACCACCTGGGTCCTCGACCCCGTCCGGGACGGCCTGCAGTGGCTGCCCTGGTGGTCGGTCCTGCTGATCGTCGCCGCCCTCGCCTGGCTGATCGGCACCTGGCGCACCGCGCTGACCGCCGTCCTCGCCATGGCCGCGATCGGCGTGCTCGGCGTGTGGGAGCCGTCGCTCGACACCCTCTCCCAGGTGCTGGCCGCCGTCGCCGTCACCCTCGTGCTGGGCTTCGCGACCGGTATCGCGGCGGCCCGCAGCGACCGTGTCGAACGCGCCCTGCGCCCGGTCCTGGACGTGTTCCAGACCATGCCGCAGTTCGTGTACCTGATCCCGGTCGTCGCCCTGTTCGGCGTCGGCCGCGCGCCCGCCGTCGCGGCGGCCGTCGTCTACGCCCTCCCGGCGGTCGTCCGGATCACCGCGCAGGGCCTGCGCCAGGTCGACCAGGCCGCGCTGGAGTCCGCGCGCTCGCTCGGCGCGACCGGACGGCAGCAGCTGTGGCAGGTCCAGCTCCCGCTGGCCCGGCGCGCGCTGCTGCTCGCCGTCAACCAGGGCGTCGTCCTGGTCCTCGCGGTCGTCATCATCGGCGGCCTGGTCGGCGGCGGCGCCCTCGGCTACGACGTCGCCTTCGGCCTCGCCCAGGGCGACCTGGCGACCGGCCTGGTCGCCGGTGCCGCCATCGTCTGCCTCGGCCTGATGCTCGACCGGGTGACCCAGCCGACCGGACGGCGCCCGAAGAAGGGAGCGTGACATGCGATTCCGTACGACTGTGACGATGGCCGCCGGCGTGTCCGCGCTCGCGCTGCTGACCGGCTGCGGCGCCGCCGACATGACCAAGCAGGCCAGCCCGTTCGCGAACGCCCGCGGCGCGAAGACGGTCACCCTGTCCGTGCAGTCCTGGGTGGGCGCGCAGTCCAACGTGGCCGTCGCCCAGTACCTCCTGGAGCACAAGCTCGGCTACCGCGTCGACACCGTCCAGGTCGACGAGGTGCCCGCCTGGGACGCGCTCAGCCAGGGCCGGGTCGACGCCCTCCTGGAGGACTGGGGCCACCCCGACCAGGAGAAGCGGTACGTCGAGGACAAGAAGACCATCGCGCCCGGCGGCGACCTCGGGGTGACCGGGCACATCGGCTGGTTCGTGCCGACGTACCTGGCGAAGCAGCACCCGGACATCACCGACTGGAAGAACCTGAACAAGTACGCCTCGCTCTTCCGCACCGCGGAGAGCGGCGGCAAGGGCCAGCTGATGGACGGCTCCCCGTCCTACGTCACCAACGACAAGGCCCTGGTGAAGAACCTGAAGCTGGACTACCAGGTCGTCTTCGCCGGCTCCGAGGCGGCCCAGATCACCCAGATGAAGCAGTTCGCCAAGGAGAAGAAGCCCTTCCTGACGTACTGGTACGCGCCGCAGTGGCTGTTCAAGAAGGTCCCCATGACGGAGGTGAAGCTGCCGGCGTACAAGGACGGCTGCGACGCGGACCCGGCCGCGATCACCTGCGCCTACCCGCGCACCCCGCTGCAGAAGTACCTCAACGCCGGCTTCGCGAAGTCCGGCGGGAAGGCGGCGGCCTTCCTGAAGAAGTTCAAGTGGACGACGGAGGACCAGAACGAGGTCTCGCTGATGATCGCCGAACAGAAGCTGAGCCCGCAGGAGGCGGCGGAGAAGTGGGTGGACAGCCACCCCTCCGTGTGGAAGAAGTGGCTGTCCTGACCGGCCCTACGGCCGCAGGCCGTCGGCGATCTCCCGCAGCGCGGCCGTCGCGCGCAGCTGGAGTCCCGGCCCGAACGTGACCCGGGTGGCCCCGAGTCCGCCGAGCGCGGCGGGCGAGGGGCCGTCCCCGTCGAGGCGGGCCAGGGCGTTCAGCGGACCCTCCATGCCGGACCGCAGCAGGGGCAGTACGGCGGCGGGGGCGAGTATCGGGTACACGCAGTCGGCACCGGCCGCGTGGTAGAGCGCGGCCCGCTCGATGGCCCGTTCCGGATCGCCGTCGCCGTGGACGAAGACGTCGACACGGGCGTTGAGGAACAGCCGGTCCCCGGCGGCGGCCCGTACCCCGGCGAGGAACTCGGCGTGCGCGTGCGGGTCCTTGAGGACACCCCCCGCGGAGTCCTCCAGGTTGCAGCCGACGGCGCCCGCCGCCAGCAGCCGCTCCACCAGCTCCGCCGGCGCGAGCCCGTACCCGTCCTCGACGTCCGCCGAGACCGGCACGTTAACCGCCCGGGTGATCCGCGTGACCGCGGCGAACATCTCGTCCGCCGGGGTCTGCCCGTCCGCGTACCCGAGCGAGGCGGCGATGCCGGCGCTGGGCGTGGCCAGCGCCGGGAACCCGGCCGCCGCGAACGCCCGCGCGCTGGCCGCGTCCCAGGGGCCGGGCAGGACGAGCGGATCGCCCGCGACGCGGTGCAGATGCAGCGCGCGGAACGCCTCCGCCCTGCTCACTTGTACTGGCCCGGCTGGTAGTGGCCCGGGACCATGCGGGTGCTCACGCCGAACCGGTTCCAGGCGTTGATCACGGTGATCGCGGCGATCAGCTGGGCCAGCTCGGCCTCCTCGAACCGCTCGGCGGCCTTCGCGTACACCTCGTCGGGCACGAAGCCGTCGGTCAGGACGGTGATCGCCTCGGTCAGCTCGATCGCCGCGAGCTCCTTCCCGGTGTAGAAGTGCCGCGACTCCTCCCAGGCGGCGAGCTGCACGATCCGCTCCACGCTCTCGCCCGCCGCGAGGGCGTCCTTGGTGTGCATGTCGAGGCAGAAGGCGCAGTGGTTGAGCTGCGAGGCCCGGATCTTCACCAGCTCGTACAGCTTGGGGTCCAGGCCCTTCCTGGCGGCCGTCTCCAGCCGGATCATGGCCTTGTAGACCTCGGGCGCGTGCTCGGCCCAGTTCAGCCTCGGGGAGTGCTCGGGGGCGTACTCGGCGGTGTCCTGTGCGGTGTCCTGTGCAGTACTCATGCGGTCGAGCCTAGGAGCGGGGCAGCCCAGGAGTATGGTCCATTTCCATGGCGGAATCCTGGGCCACTCTGGGTGTCGACCTGCACCTCGAACCGGTCGGCGCGGGCGGGCTGCGCCGGGGCCTGACCGACGCGCTGCGCGACGCGGTCCGCTCCGGCCGGCTCGCCCCCGGCACCCGGCTGCCCTCCTCCCGCTCCCTCGCCGGCGACCTCGGCATCGCCCGCAACACCGTCGCCGAGGCGTACGCCGACCTGGTCGCGGAGGGCTGGCTCACCGCCCGGCAGGGCTCGGGCACCCGGGTCGCGGACCGGGTGGTGGCCCCGCCCGCGGCCGTCGCGCCCAGTCGCCGCCGGCCGGGCGAGCCCGTCCACAGCCTCGTCCCCGGCACCCCCGACCTCGCCTCCTTCCCGCGCGCCGAGTGGCTCAGGGCCGCCCGCCGCGCGCTGGCCGCGGCCCCCTTCGACGCCCTCGGCTACGGCGACCCGCGGGGCCGCCCCGAGCTGCGCGCCGCCCTCGCCGGCTATCTCGCCCGCGCCCGGGGCGTACGCACCCGTCCCGACTCGATCGTGATCACCGCGGGCTTCTCGCACGCGCTGCGCATCCTCGGCGCGCTGCTGCGGGCGCGCGGGGCTCGGTCGGTCGCGGTGGAGTCGTACGGCCTCGACGTCCACTGGGAGCTGCTGCGCGGCGCGGGCCTCGCCACCCCCGCCCTGCCCTACGACGGCCTCGGCACGGACCCGGGGCCCCTGGACGCGGAAGGGGCGGTGCTCCTCACCCCCGCCCACCAGTTCCCGATGGGCACGCCGCTGCACCCCGACCGGCGGGCCGCCGTAGTGGACTGGGCGCGGCGCACCGGCGGCCTCGTCCTGGAGGACGACTACGACGGCGAGTTCCGCTACGACCGACAGCCCGTCGGCGCCCTCCAGGGCCTCGATCCCGACCGGGTCGTCTACCTCGGCACCGCCAGCAAGTCCCTCGCCCCCGGCCTGCGGCTGGGCTGGATGGCGCTGCCCCCGTCCCTGCTGGAGGAGGCGGTCGCCGCCAAGGGCCACATCGACACCTGCGGTGTCCTGGACCAACTGACGCTGGCCGAGTTCCTGACGTCGGGCGCCTACGACCGCCACGTCCGCTCGGCCCGCCTGCGCTACCGGCGCCGCCGGGACGCCCTCGCCGCCGCGGTGGCCGAACGCTCGCCGGAGGTCCGGGTCACCGGGATCGCCGCCGGACTGCACGCGCTGCTGCGGCTGCCGCCCGGCACGGAGCAGTCGGTGGTCCAGGCGGCCACCTGGCAGGGCCTGGCCCTGCACGGCCTGACCTTCCTCCGCCACCCGCAGGCCACCACCGACCCGCTGGACGCGCTGGTGGTGGGCTATGGGACACCGTCGGACAGCGCGTGGGCGGGCGCGCTGGAAGCGCTGACCAGAGTGCTGCCGTGAGCCGACGTCAGCCGGCGGGGGAGGGCGGCAGGGTGTCGACGACGAACGAGCCTCGGGCGCGCACGGTCACTACGAGCCCCCTGTCCCGAAGGATGTCCAGAGCGCGGCGCACGGTACCCGGACCGACCTTGTATTCGTGTGTCATCGTCAGTTCGCCCGGCAGTCGGGTGCCCGGCGGGTACTCGCCGGAACGGATCTTCCGCTCGATGATCGCGGCCAGCTGTTCATAGACGTACTGCGGCGAGTCCGGGCTGATCTTGTCCACGTTTTGACCGTAGAACGCCACTTCCCACTACGCATTACCTACCACTACTACCAACCACTACCCACCACTACCGTTATCTGGGTAGAGTGCGGGAACGAAGACGCCCCGGCGGGAAGGGTGAGAGCTTCCGTGCCGGGGCTGAGCCGACTGAACAGGAGTCGACCTATGCGCAGCCTACTGGCCGCGATCCTGAGCCCTTTCCGGTCTTCCCGCGCGGAGCGCACGCCGCCGCCCCTCACCGCCTGCCCGTCAGCCTCCGCGCTCCGGCCCGCCCCCGCCCGCCGGACCCCGCCGCCGAACCCGCCGGACGACGTCATCACCGCCGACGGCATGCCGCTGGTCCGGCCCTACGTCGTCGTCTGGGAGCGCGAGCGGGACGAACGGGAGCGGCACTACTACGCCCCCTGGGAGGCCGCCGTATGAGCGGGCGCCCCCGCAGCCTCGGTGTCGACCCGGTCACCGGCAAGGAGGCGTTCGCGTTCGCACGCCCCGGCGGCCTCCTGGAGTCGCTGGCCGACGCGCGCGCCCTGGAGACCGCCGCCGTCCTGGTGGCGGTCATCGGGGCCGTGCTGGAGGCGGGCGAGGCCTCGGACATCGAACTCGCCGCCCTGGTACGCCCGTTGCACGCGGCGCTGGACGAGTGCCTCGGGATGCTGGCGGGGGGCTCGGGCGACCCTGCCGGGGACTGACGGCACGGAGACCGGAGGCCGAATGCACCGCGGTGACGCCCTTGATCGCGTATCCGAGCCGTTCGGCTGCCCGGCGCGGGCGGGCTTCCTATACTTTCGGCATGGACCAGGAACTGGAGCGAGCCGCGCTCGTCGCGCTGCTGCGGCGCGGGGATCGTTCCTGGCCCGATCTCACCGATCAGGTCGAGGCCGTGGGCAGTGCCCGTGACGTGCTGGAAGACGCGCTCGACATGTCGGGCCAGGCCGCCCTGTTCGACACCGGGCCCGCTGCGGACCTGGAGGCAGTCGCCGCCGAGATCGCCGCGTGGGAGCGGGAGGGCATGCGGCTGGTGACGATCCTGGACGAGGAGTACCCCCTCTACCTGCGGCTGGTCCACCAACGCCCGCCTTTCCTGTTCCTGCGCGGCGCACCCGCGGAGGACGATCTGCGGGTAGCCGTCGTCGGTACCCGCACTCCCACCCCGGAGGGCGTCGCTCACGCCCGGGCCGTCGCGGGCGGGCTGGCGGAGCGGGGTGTCACCGTGGTCTCCGGCCTGGCCGCCGGCATCGACACCGCCGCCCACAGCAGCGCGCTGGCCGTCGGCGGCCGTACCGTCGCCGTCATCGGCACCGGACTGCGCCGCACCTATCCGGCGCAGAACGCTCGGCTCCAGCAGCAGATCGCCGACCGAGGGCTGGTGATCTCCCAGTTCTGGCCGGACGCGGCGCCCACCAAGGCGTCCTTCCCTCTGCGCAACGCCGTGATGAGCGGCTACAGCCTGGCCACCGTCGTGATCGAGGCGGCCTACCGCAGCGGCGCCCGCATGCAGGCCCGGCTCGCTCTGGAGCACGGCCGCCGGGTCTTCCTCATGCGGTCCCTGATGACACACGAGTGGGCGCGGGAGTACGCGGCCAGGCCCAACACCACCGTCATCGACGGTCCCGAGGACGTCTTCCGGCACATCGACTCCCTCGTCCCGGTCACGGGCGAGCTGACCTGGGCATAGACGGGCGGATCCGGGGTGGCCACCGTTGTCGGGCTCTCCGCCCGCTACGCCAACTTCCTTGTCCACCCTCTGCTGCCCGGCCCGGGCGTGTGCCAGTTATGCCGAGGCCCGGCGAAGGCGGGCTATCCCACCTGCTGGCCCTGCCATGAGGCGGGCAAAGTCCTGGGCACGGGTGCTGCCGATGCCGTGGTCCCGGTGAGCCTGGCCCTCAAGGGCGAGCAGTACGCCAACGAGCTGTGGCGCTACAAGAACGCCGTCGGCCCGCAGCAGCAGTACTTCCGCACCGGGCTTGCCGCTGTGCTCTGGCGCTTCCTCGCCGTCCACGAGACCTGCGTCGCGGACCACTGCGCCGTCCCCGGCTTCGGCATCGTCACCACCGTGCCCAGCACCAGCGGCCGTGCGGACCATCCGCTGCGCACCATGGCCGCCGACATGGTCGGCGCCACGCGTGGCCGCTACCGCGATCTGCTCACGCCCACGCCGGACGCGGCCGGACTCGGTCGCACCGTGTCCGCCACGCGCTACGTCTCAGCAGCGCTCTGGGGCGAGAACGTACTGCTCATCGACGACACCTGGACCACCGGCAACCACGCCCAGTCCGCAGCCGCCGCACTGAAGTCCGCGGGCGCCGGCAGCGTGGCCGTCGTCGTCCTCGGACACCACCTCAACGGGGATTACGGCGACACCGCCCTGCACGTCGAGCAGGCGCGGTTACGCCGTTTCTCGTGGGGCATCTGTGCGCTCCGGAACTGGGAACATGCGCGAAGCGATCCCTGGCGCGACCACTGAGACAGGCGGCCGCCGTCAGCCCTCCTCCGCCGCCGGCGCCTCCCCGAACCGGGCCAGTGCCAGTGCTCCCGCCACCGCCACCGCGAAGCCGAGGGCGGCCAGCCAGCCCAGGCCCTCCCGGGTGCGGTCGCCGAGCCAGAACACGCCCACCGCCGCCGGGCCGATCGTCTCGCCGAGCACCAGGCCGGCCGTCGCCGTCGTCACCGAGCCCCGCTGGAGGGCCGAGGTGAGCAGCAGGAACGCGGCGCCGCCGCCGATCAGCAGGGCGTACGCCGCCGGGTCGGTCAGCAGCTCGGCCGGCCGCAGCGAGTCGATCAGCCGTACCGCCACCTCCACCACCCCGAACCCGAACCCGGCGCCGAGCCCCAGCAGCAGCGCCCGGCTCCGGCCGGACAGGCGCCCGCCGACCCCGCCGAGCAGCAGCACCCCCACCGCGGCGCCGAGCAGCGCGTACGGCAGCCAGTCCGGGCCGGCGCGCTCGCCCTCCGTGCCCGAGGCCAGCCCCAGCAGGGCGAGCCCGGCGCACACCACCGCCACGGCCGCCCACTCAAGGCCGCTCAGCCGGACCCGCAGCAGCCGCGCCGCCACCACCGCCGTCACCGCGAGGCTCGCCGCGAGGGCCGCGCCCACCGCGTAGATCGGCACCGACCGCAGGGCCGCGATCTGCAGCAGGAAGCCGACGCCGTCCAGGGCCAGACCGGCGAGGTAGCGCCACTGGCGCAGCGCCCGCAACAGCAGTGCCGCGTCCCCGCCGCGCCCCTCCTCCGCACCCGCGGCCCGCGCCGCCATCGCCTGCAACACCGTGGCCGTACCGAAGCAGACCGCCGCCCCCAGGGCGCACACCATTCCAAAAAGCACGAAGTGACTCTAGGCGAGCGGGAGATCGCGGGGGTACCTGTACGGCCGCCGACGGCGGTCTCTAGGCTGACCGCCGAACATCGCATCCGACGGGGGAGACCACCATGGCGCAGGCACGAAGGCAGCTCCGTTCCGGCACGGTCGTCCTGGGCGGCATGGGCCTGCTGGCCGCCGCGCTCACCGCCTGCTCGTCCGAGCCGGACAAGCGCTGCGTCGACCGCGACAGCTACAACCTCGCCAAGGGCTACAAGGTCGTCTCCGACAAGAGCTGCAAGACCGGCTCCGCCACGACCGTGAGGACGAGCGGCAAGTCCGGGACCGGCAAGAAGAAGACCGTCACCAAGAAGGCCGACGCCGCCTGGTACTACGACGGCGACGAGAAGAGCGGCTGGGTCGACGGCGGCTCCTTCACCAAGCCCGGTTCCGGCTCCGGGTCCGGCTCCGGCGGCGGGGGCTCGTACGACGACGATCACAGCGGGGTCCACCGCGGCGGCTTCGGCGGCGGCAAGGGCAGCTCCGGCGGCTGACCGGACGACACCATGGAACGCCGTACCCTCACCCCCCGCCCCGGCTGGCAGCGGACCGTCGAGGAGCAGGGGCTCGTCTACCCGCTCACCCGCCACCCCGACGGCTCCCTGCGCCCCTACTGGGACGAGAGCGCCTGCTACGTCTTCACCCTGGAGGAGGTGGAGGCGCTGGAGGAGACCGTCGAGGAACTGCACCGGATGTGCCTCGCCGCCGCCGGGCACATCGTGGCCGAGAACCGTCTCGCCGACCTCGGCATCACCGACCCGCGGGTGGCCGCAGCGGTCACCGACGCCTGGCACCGCCGCGCCGAACTCCCCTCCGTCTACGGTCGCTTCGACCTCCGCTACGACGGCACGGGACCGGCGAAGCTCCTGGAGTACAACGCCGACACGCCCACCTCGCTGGTGGAGGCCGCCTCCCCGCAGTGGTTCTGGATGGAGGACCGCTTCCCCGGCGCCGACCAGTGGAACTCCCTGCACGAACGGCTGGTCGACGTCTGGCGCGAGCAGGCCCGACTGCTCCCGCCGGGCAGCCCGCTGCACTTCGCGCACTCCTCGGCCGACGAACTCGGCGAGGACCTGATGACGGTCGCCTATCTGAAGGAGACCGCCGAACAGGCCGGCCTGGACACCGACTGGATCTCCATGGAGGAGATCGGCTGGGACAGCCTCTCCGGCCGCTTCGTCGACAACCGGCTCCGCTTCATCCGCAGCGTCTTCAAGCTCTACCCCTGGGAGTGGCTCACCACCGACGCCTTCGCCGGACACGTCCTGGACACCCTGGACAACGGCGGCGGCACCGGCACCACCCTGTGGATCGAACCCGCCTGGAAGATGCTCCTGAGCAACAAGGCCCTCCTGGCGGTCCTCTGGGAGCTGTACCCGGGCCACCCCAACCTCCTCCCCGCCTATCTGGACGGCCCCCGCGAGCTGGCCGGGTCGGGCGGTTACGTCGCCAAGCCCCTCCTCGGCCGCGAGGGCGAGGGCGTCACGGTGCACCCGGCGGGAACACCGGCCGCCCCGCGCGACGAGCCCTGCTGCTACCAGGCGCTCGCCCCGCTGCCCGCCTTCGACGGCAACCACGTCGTGCTCGGCGCCTGGGTCGTCCGGGACGAGCCGGCCGGACTCGGCCTGCGCGAGTCCACGGGCCTGATCACGGACGAGTACGCCCGCTTCCTGCCCCATGTGATCCTCTAGCCGCGCCGCGGGCCGCCGGCCGGCCCTGCCGCGCCGGCCAGAAGCCTCTCCACGGCCGCCCGCGCCTGCCCGGCGGCGGCCGGGTCGCCGGTGAGGCCGGCGGTGACCATGGCGCCCTCGGCGAGCAGGTACACCGCTTCGGCCACCGGCACGCCGGTGGCGCCCACCCAGGCCGCGAGCTGGTCGTGGAAGGCCCGCTTGTGCGCCCTGACCTCGGCCAGCACCGGCGCTGAGGACGAGCCGAGTTCGCCGTGGGCGTTGATCCAGGCGCAGCCGCGGAAGCCGGGCTCGGCGAACCAGTCCGCGAGCCAGTCGAAGACCGCGAGCACCCGCTGGCGCGGGTCCGCGACCTGCTCCACCCGGGCGGCCAGGCTCGCGCGCCAGTGCCGGTCGCGCCGCCGGAGCATCGCCACCACCAGTTCCTCCTTGGTGGCGAAGAGCCGGTAGATCCGCTTCAGGGGCAGCCCGGACGCCTCGCGGACCCGGTCCATCCCGACCGCCTGGATGCCGTGCGCGTAGAACAGCGTCTGTGCCGCGTCCAGGAGCGCCTCGCGGTCCAGGCGGTTCTGCTCTTCGGTGATCGGGGCGGGCATCGGGGCTCCTTGACGATGAGAACGGTCGTTCTCTACCTTAGACCCACGATGGAGAACGATCGTTCTCGACCTGAGGAGGCCGCCGTGCCGGAAGACCGCCCGCCGTACCCGCCGTTCACCCTGGAGACCGCCCGCCAGAAGGTGCAGGCGGCCGAGGACGCCTGGAACACCCGCGACCCCCACCGGGTCGCGCTGGCCTACACACCCGGCTCCGAGTGGCGCAACCGGGACCGGTTCGTCACCGGCCGCGAGGAGATCGTCGCCTTCCTGACCGAGAAGTGGGAGCGCGAACGCGACTACGCCCTGCGCAAGAGCCTCTGGAGCTTTCACGAGAACCGGATCGCCGTCCGCTTCCAGTACGAGTGCCGCGACGCCGCCGGCCAGTGGTGGCGCAGCTACGGCAACGAACTGTGGGAGTTCGACGAGCACGGCCTGATGCGCCGCCGCGAGGCCTGCATCAACGACCTGCCCATCCGCGAGGCCGACCGGCGCATCCTCGGACCCCGGCCCCTCGCCGAGCACGGGGCGGACATCCCGCTCAGGTGACCCCTAGGCGAAGGACCAGCGCGTGTGGCTGAACAGCCCCGCGTCCCTGCCGAAGCCGTACGCCGTCACCGGCGCCACCGCGAAGAGCAGCGCCTCGCCGGTGCGCAGGGCGTCCCCGAAGCCGAAGAAAGTGCCTTCGGGCGAGGTGATGTGCTCGCCGTACTGCGTCTCGTAGGCGGTGATGGCCGCCTCCCGCACCGCCGGGTCCGTCACCCGCTCCGCCCTGCCCTCGACCATGAGGTCGAGGCCCTCGGTGAGCGAGTTGCGCCCGGTGGTCAGCGTGCAGTGCGCGTTGTGCGCCAGGTTCCTCGCCTTCTGCTCCGCCGGTCCGGTCGCGAAGTACAGCACGCCGTCGTGCCAGGCGGCGATCACCGGTGTGATGTGCGGCCGGCCGTCGGTCCTGACCGTGGTCAGCCAGAAGATCTCGGCGCTCTCCAGCTGCCGCCGGGCCTGGGCCCACTCGGTGGCGGTGACGTCCTCGGCGCCGGGCAGCGGGTTGAGCGCCGAGCTGTACCGGGCGTCCAGCTCGGTCCTCGGCTCACGTGCGGGCATACGCCGTCACCTTCTCCCTCGTCGTCCCCTTCCCATTAGGGACCGGCGGACCGGAGCGGACTCATCGCCGCGTGCGCCGGGGGGCGGCTGTCACCCGGCCGGGTGACAGCCCGCCGGGCCCCCGCCGAAACGGCCTCCTCCGTCGCCCGGACCCGGCCCCGGTCCTCCTCGCGGACCCCCCGTTCGCCCCCGCTCGCATGATGGACTCGGGATCTGCCGCACCCGGCGTGCCCGGTAGGCTGGCCGGCGGGCCGTGACTGGCGCGCTGGGATGGGACGGACCATCAGGGAGCGGCCCGAGCGGGAAGAGTGCCGTGCGCCTGGGCCGAACGTGAATGCCGTACGCACACCGTCCGGAGGTCCCCGATGCCCGAGAACGCCGCCCCCCTCTCCACCGAGTCCACCGCCTTCCGCGCCGCGCTCGACGTGATCCGCGCCGTCGAGCCGCGCGTGGCCGACGCCATCGGCCAGGAGGTCCACGACCAGCGCGAGATGCTCAAGCTGATCGCCTCCGAGAACTACGCGTCCCCCGCCACCCTGCTGGCGATGGGCAACTGGTTCAGCGACAAGTACGCCGAGGGCACCGTCGGCCGCCGCTTCTACGCCGGCTGCCGCAACGTCGACACCGTCGAGGCCCTCGCCGCCGAGCACGCCCGCGAACTCTTCGGCGCCCGCCACGCCTACGTCCAGCCGCACTCCGGCATCGACGCCAACCTCGTCGCCTTCTGGGCCGTCCTCGCCGACCGCGTCGAGGCCCCCTTCCTGGAGAAGACCGGCGCCCGCCAGATCAACGACCTCTCCGAGGCCGACTGGGCCGAGCTGCGCCAGGCCTTCGGCAACCAGCGCATGCTCGGCATGTCCCTGGACGCGGGCGGCCACCTCACCCACGGCTTCCGCCCGAACATCTCGGGCAAGATGTTCGACCAGCGCTCCTACGGCACCGACCCGGCCACCGGCCTGATCGACTACGAGGCCCTGCGCGCCCAGGCCCGCGACTTCAAGCCGCTGATCCTGGTCGCCGGCTACTCCGCGTACCCCCGTCTGGTGAACTTCCGGATCATGCGCGAGATCGCCGACGAGGTCGGCGCGACCCTCATGGTCGACATGGCGCACTTCGCGGGCCTGGTCGCCGGCAAGGTCCTCACCGGCGACTTCGACCCGGTCCCGCACGCCCAGATCGTCACCACCACCACCCACAAGTCGCTGCGCGGCCCGCGCGGCGGCATGGTGCTGTGCGACGACTCCCTCAAGGACCAGGTCGACCGCGGCTGCCCGATGGTCCTCGGCGGCCCGCTCCCGCACGTCATGGGCGCCAAGGCGGTCGCCCTCGCCGAGGCCCGGCAGCCCGCCTTCCGGGACTACGCCCAGCGGATCGTGGACAACTCCCGCGCGCTGGCCGAGGGCCTGATGCGCCGGGGCGCCACCCTGGTCACGGGCGGCACGGACAACCACCTCAACCTGATCGACGTCGCCACCTCCTACGGCCTCACCGGCCGCCAGGCCGAGGCGGCCCTGCTCGACTCGGGCATCGTCACCAACCGCAACGCCATCCCGGCCGACCCGAACGGCGCCTGGTACACCTCCGGCATCCGCATCGGCACCCCCGCCCTCACCACCCGCGGCCTCGGCACGGCGGAGATGGACGAGGTGGCGGCCCTGATCGACCGCGTCCTGACCAGCACCGAGCAGGGCACCACCAAGTCGGGCGCCACCTCCAAGGCCGCCCACGTCCTGGACGAGAAGATCGCGGCGGAGATCGCCCAGCGGGCGACGGACCTGGTCGCGGGCTTCCCGCTGTACCCGGAGATCGACCTCGGCTGACGCGCCCGCAGGAGCGCGGGGAACCACGCGAACGGCCCCGCAGGACCGCCGTCCCCCGCGCTCCGCGGCCACCCCGCCCCGCACGGGCCGTCCCCGCCTCCGCCCTCTGCGAGAATGGTGGACATGGCCTCTGCTGACCGTCCCCGCGTGCTCTCCGGAATCCAGCCCACCGCCGGCTCGTTCCACCTCGGCAACTACCTCGGCGCCGTCCGCCAGTGGGTGGCCCTGCAGGAGTCCCACGACGCGTTCTACATGGTCGTCGACCTGCACGCGATCACGATCCCGCAGGACCCGAAGGAGCTGCGGGCCAACACCCGCCTCGCCGCCGCACAGCTGCTGGCCGCCGGCCTCGACCCGGACCGCTGCACGCTCTTCGTGCAGAGCCATGTCGCCGAGCACGCCCAGCTCGCCTGGGTCATGAACTGCCTCACCGGCTTCGGCGAGGCCAGCCGCATGACCCAGTTCAAGGACAAGTCCGCCAAGCAGGGCGCCGACCGGGCCTCCGTCGGCCTGTTCACCTACCCGGTCCTCCAGGTCGCGGACATCCTGCTCTACCAGGCCCACGAGGTGCCCGTCGGCGAGGACCAGCGCCAGCACATCGAGCTGACCCGCGACCTCGCCGACCGGTTCAACGGCCGGTTCGGCCCGACCTTCACCGTCCCGAAGCCGTACATCCTCAAGGAGACGGCGAAGATCTACGACCTCCAGGACCCGACGGTCAAGATGAGCAAGTCGGCGTCCACGCCGAAGGGCCTCATCAACCTGCTCGACGACCCCAAGGCCACGGCCAAGAAGGTCAAGAGCGCGGTCACCGACACGGACACGGTCATCCGCTTCGACACCGAGAACAAGCCGGGCGTCTCGAACCTCCTCACCATCTACTCCACGCTCACCGGCACCTCGATCGCCGAGCTGGAGCAGGAGTACGCGGGCAAGATGTACGGCGCGCTCAAGACGGATCTCGCCGAGGTCATGGTCGAGTTCGTCACCCCGTTCCGGGAGCGCACCCAGCAGTACCTGGACGACCCCGAGACGCTGGACTCGGTCCTCGCCAAGGGCGCGGAGAAGGCGCGTGCCGTCGCCGCCGAGACCCTCGCGCAGGCGTACGACCGCGTGGGTTTCCTCCCCGCCAAGCACTGAGGCGTACAACCGCACGGGTGTGCGCGGGCGGAGCGCTGCACATCACTTCCGCTGCGCCTGCCCACAGGACACCCGTGGCCGTACAGTCATAGCCGACGGCAGAGCAGAAAACAGACACGACGACAGGAGACGACGTGGGGACCGTAACGATCGGCGTGTCGATCGCGGTCCCGGAGCCTTACGGCAGCCGGCTTCAGGAGCTGCGCGCGGGCTTCGGCGACGCCGCGGCTCATGGCATCCCCACGCACGTCACCCTGCTGCCGCCCACCGAGGTGGACGAGAGCGGCCTGCCGGCGATCGAGGCGCACCTCACCGAGGTCGCCGCCACGGGCCGGCCGTTCCCGATGCGGCTGTCCGGCACCGGCACCTTCCGGCCCCTGTCACCGGTGGTGTACGTGCGTGTCGTCCAGGGCGCCGAGGACTGCGCCCGGCTCCAGCAGCGGATCCGGGACGCCTCCGGTCCGGTGGCGCGCGAACTGCAGTTCCCGTACCACCCGCATGTCACCGTGGCGCACGGCATCGACGAGGCGGCGATGGACCGCGCCTTCGAGGAACTGGCGGACTACGACGCCCAGTGGCCCTGCACCGGCTTCGCGCTGTACGAGCAGGGCGCCGACGGCGTGTGGCGCAAGCTGCGCGAACTCACCTTCGGCGGATCCGTCGTACCGGCCCAGCCCGGCCACGCCGGCATCGGGCGCGGGGCGCTGCGCGGCTAGAGCGGCAGCCGCCGGAACAGCGCCCGCGGCGCGTGCCGCAGCACGGCCATCACCAGGCGCAGCGTGCCGGGCACCCACACCGTCTCCGAGCGGCGGCGCAGGCCGAGTTCGACGGCCGTGGCGACCGCCTCGGGGGTGGTGGCGAACGGCGCCTGCGGCCGGCCCGCCGTCCCGCGCGTCCGGACGAACCCGGGGCGTACGACCATGACACGCACACCGGTGCCGTGCAGGGCGTCGCCGAGGCCCTGGGCGAACACATCGAGGCCGGCCTTGCTGGAGCCGTAGATGAAGTCGGCGCGGCGGGCCCGCTCGGCGGCGGCGGAGGACAGCACGACGAGCGAGCCGTGGCCCTGGGCCTGCAGTGCCCGGCCCGCCACCAGGCCCGCCGAGACGGCCCCGGTGTAGTTGGTCTGGGCGACCCGCACCGCGCGGACCGGGTCGCGTTCGTCGTGCGCCTGGTCGCCGAGGATGCCGAAGGCGAGCAGCACCAAGTCGATCGGGCCCTCGGCGAACACCTTGCCGAGGACCGTGTCGTGGGAGTCGGGGTCGAGCGCGTCGAAGACGACGGTGCGGGCGTCCGCGCCCAGCTCCCGCAGTTCCTCGGCGGCCTGTTCCAGGGCCGGGGAGGGGCGGCCGGCCAGCCACACCGTGCGGACGCGGCGGGCGATCAGCCGGCGCGCGGTGGCCAGCGCGATCTCGGACGTGCCGCCGAGGACGAGCAGGGACTGGGGCGGAGCGGTGGCGTCCTTCATGACAGCTGACCGTATCGCCCCTATATGCCGGTATCGCCGGAGAAACGCGGTGTTGACGACCACTCGGAGCGGGCACAGTCGGATCATGGACTGGCTGAAGAAGCTTCCCGGCATCGGACCGGTCGTGACCCGGTTGATGACCACGCACGCCTGGCGGTCGTACGAGCGTCTGGACCGGGTGAAGTGGACGCGGCTGGCCGCCGCGATGACCTTCATCAGCTTCGTCGCGCTGTTCCCGCTGCTGACGCTGGCCGCCGCGATCGCCGCCGCCACGCTCGACGACTCCGGGCAGAAGAAGCTCCAGAGCAAGCTCGCCGACCAGGTGCCCGGCCTCTCCGACCAGCTGGACATCAGCTCCCTGGTGCAGAACGCCGGCACGGTCGGCGTCATCGCGGGAGCCGTGCTCCTCTTCACCGGCATGGGCTGGGTCGAGCAGATGCGCTCCTGTCTGCGCGCGGTGTGGGAGCTGCCCGACAAGGAGGAGAACCTGTTCCTGGCCAAGGCCAAGGACGCGGGCATCCTGGTCGGCCTCGGCGGAGCCGTCATCGCCACGATCGCCATCTCCACCATCGCCTCGGCGCTGGTGGGCTGGATCACCGAGCAGCTCGGCCTCGACCGCGACGGCTGGGGCGGCATCCTGCTGCGCGTCCTGGCGTTCGCCGTCGCCGTGCTCGCCGACTTCCTCGTCCTGCTCTACGTCCTGACCCTGCTGCCCGGCGTCGAGCCGCCGCGCCGGCGCCTGCTGGTCGCCGCGCTGCTCGGCGCGATCGGCTTCGAACTGCTGAAGCTGCTGCTCAGCGGCTATATCCAGGGCGTCGCCGCGAAGAGCATGTACGGCGCGTTCGGGGTCCCCGTCGCCCTGCTGCTGTGGATCAACTTCACCTCGAAGATCGTGCTGTTCTGCGCCTCCTGGACGGCGACACCGAGCGAGCGGGCCGACGGGGACGACACGGCGGGGCTCAGGGACGGGTCCGACGGCGCATCAGGTCAGGCAGCGGCCAGCGGCGGTTGACCAGGAACGCGCCGCCCGCGAGCAGCACCAGCAGCCCGCCCGCGACGGCCAGGGCGATCCCGGCGCCGCCGGAACCGGACGCGCCGGTGGCGCTCGCCGCCGGCTTCGCGCCCGCCCCGCCGGTGCCGCCGGACGTCCGCTCCGCGCCCTGCCCGGCGGACGCGCCGGCGCTCGGCCGCGAGCCGGGGGACACGGCGCTCTTCGGCGGCACCAGCTCGCCCACCGGAGCGACCTTGCCGGCCGCCCCGAAGCCCCAGTCGAACAGCTTCGCGGTCTCCTTGTAGACCTCGTTGTGCTCGGCCTTCTCCGGGTTCATCACCGTGACCAGCAGCACCTTGCCGCCCCGCTCGGCGACCCCGGTGAAGGTGGCGCCCGCGTGGGTGGTGTTGCCGTTCTTCACGCCCGCGATGCCCTGGTAGACGGGGACGTCGCTGTCGCCGCTCAGCAGCCGGTTGGTGTTGCGGATCTCCTGGGAGCCGAACGTGGCGCTCACCGTCGAGCAGTAGTCGCGGAAGTCCTTCTTCTGCAGCCCGGAGCGGGCGAACAGGGTGAGGTCGTACGCCGACGACACCTGCTCCGGGGCGTCGTAGCCGTCGGGCGAGACGACGTGGGTGTCCAGCGCCTGCAGCTCCTCGGCGTGTTTCTGCATGTCCTCGACGGTCTGCCGGACGCCGCCGTTCATCGCGGACAGCACGTGCACGGCGTCGTTGCCCGAGCGCAGGAAGACCCCGAGCCACAGGTCCCGGACGGAGTAGGTGCCGCCCTCCTTTATCCCGACCACGCTGGAGCCGACGCCCACGCCCTTGAGGTCCGCCGCCGCCACCTTGTGCCGGTCGCCCTTGGGGAACCGGGGCAGCACGGTGTCCGCGAAGAGCATCTTCAGCGTGCTCGCCGGGGGCAGCCGCCAGTGCGCGTTGTGCGCGGCGAGCACCTCGCCCGACTCGGCGTCGGAGACGATCCAGGAGCGGGCGGTGAGGTCCTTGGGCAGCACCGGCACGCCGGGGGCGAGATTCACCTGGGTGCCGGGCTGCCCGAGCCGGGCCCCGCCGAGGGTCGACATCCCGGCCGGGGGCGTGGCCGTCGGCCTCGTCGAAGGACTCGTGGAGGGAGTCGTGGAAGGGCTCGTCGGCGGGGTCGGCGCGGCGAGCGCGGCGGGCGCGGTGACGGACAGGGACAGCAGCGTGGCGGAGGTGATCAGCAGGGATCGCCGGCCGGTCGTTTTCGGTGCGGGCACGGTCGAGAACGTACCGGCACCGGAGGACGGCGTCCCACCGCCGGCCCCACCCCCGACACGGAACCGGACGGGCGACGGCGATACTGGTGTCATGAAGCTCAGCCGCCCGGTCTCCTGGTTCCTGCTCGCCTTCGGAGTGTGGAGCTGGGTCATCTGGGTCACTTTCGTCAAGAATCTCGTCAAGGACAGCAGCGGGCTCGCCTTCGACGACGGCCACCCGACCGCATACTTCTGGGTGCACCTGCTGCTGGCGGTCGTTTCCTTCGTATTGGGGACGGTCGTCGGGGGCATCGGGTTGCGCGGACTGCGCGCACTGCGCCGGACGTCATAGCGGCGGACGCGCCGGATCCACGCCGCCCGTCCCGGGCGGCGTGGATCCGGCGCGTAGACTCGCGTGCGTCCGCCCCTGGCACGTCGATTGCCAGGGGCGGACGGCTGTCGGGGTGTCACACGGTGCTGGCGATCCAGCCCACCGTCTCCGCGGTGTGCGTCCCGTCCGCGGTGACCTTGCCGGCCGCGTGGATCTCGTTGATGCGGATCTTGAAGCCCACCGTGGTGACGTCGGCGATGCGCAGGCCCGGGGTGTCAGGGCCGTTGAACGTCTGCACGAAGGGGATCACGACCACCGAGGACCCGTCGGGGAACGCCGCCGGGAAGACGACCTGGGTGAAGGTCGAGGTGTCCCCGCCGGTGGTCGCGGTGGGATTGGATGAACTCAGCTGAAGCTTGCCGCTCTGGAACATGCTCATGAGCGTTCGCCTTTCGTCGGAGCAGCCGCCTCGTGTGAGGCGGGCAGAGGGGGAATCCCCCCAAAGGCAACCGTTTAATGAGCAAGGCACCTTTTTGTGTGTACATGAGGAAAGTGCTTCCGTCCGGCGGGCCGGGGATGCTAAAAGACACCCCGCGGAACCGCTCCCACGGCTGTGCGGAAGCTGTGAAGCCGCCGTCCACCACGCCTCGGTAAGTTCTTCCACAACTGGTCAGAAAGCCCTTCCCCACGGTGAAACCCGTGTGATTAGGTGAGCCGCGCCACTCAGGGGGAGTGGCCGATTCGTGCTGGGCCAGGGGTAGGGCCTCGACGGGCCCGGGGAGGGCACCACCGTGCGATCTGTTCGCATGCGGATTCTCGTGACGCTGCTCGTACTGGCCGTCGTAGGCATCGGTGGCTGGCAGCTGCTGCCCTCGCAGGGCGGCAAGGGCAGGACCATCACCGTCGGTACGACGGACGCGATCACCACGCTCGACCCTGCCGGTGCCTACGACGCCGGGTCCTGGGCACTGTTCAGCAACGTGTTCCAGTCGCTGCTGACGTTCGAGCCGGGCGGGGTCGAGCCGGTCCCGGACGCGGCGCAAAGCTGCGCCTTCGCGGGCAGCGGCCTGAAGACGTACCGGTGCACGCTGCGCTCCGGGCTCACCTTCCCGAGCGGGCGCGGCATGACCGCCGAGGACGTGAAGTACTCCTTCGACCGGGTCAAGAAGATCCACTCCGATGTCGGCCCGGCGTCCCTGTTCAGCACGCTCGGCTCGGTGACCGCCGACGACGCGCACACCGTCACCTTCCACCTCTCGTCCTCGGACGCCACCTTCCCGCTGAAGGTCGCCACCGGCGCCGGTGCGATCGTGGACAGGGAGAAGTACCCGGCCGACGCCCTGCGCACGGACGGCGCCGTCGACGGCACCGGGCCGTACACGCTGACCGCGTACACCAAGGACCAGAAGGCGGACCTCGCGCCCAACAAGCGCTACCAGGGGTATCTGAGCGGCACCGGCCGCCCGGTCGAGCTGCGCTACTACACCGACTCCGCGAAGCTCGACAGCGCCTGGAAGGCCAAGCGGATCGACGTCGCCACCCGGAACCTGCCGCCGCACATGCTCTCCGAGCTGAACCCGAGCGACCCCGGCCTGCGGGTCACCGAGTCCGACAGCTCCGAGACCCGCAACCTGTACCTGAACACCCGCCCGGCCTCCCCGCTGCACGACGCGCGGGTGCGCCGGGCGATGGCCTGGCTGGTCGACCGCGAGCAGCTGGCCGCGACGGTCTACGAGGGCACGGTCGACCCGCTGTACTCGCTGATCCCGACCGGTATCACCGGCCACACCACGTCGTTCTTCGACAACTACCCCAAGCCGAGCACCCGCACGGCGCGCGAGCTGCTCACCGAGGCCGGGGTGAGCCTGCCGGTGCGCTTCACCTTCGGCTACGGCATCGGCCGGGGCGCGGGCGCCGAGGAGGCCGCGGAACTGAAGAAGCAGCTGGAGGCGGGCGGCCTGTTCAAGGTGGACGTCAAGGGCTACGAGTGGACCGACTTCCAGAAGCGCTGGGCCGCCGGGAAGATGGACGCGTGGGCGGTCGGCTGGGTGGCCGACTATCCCGACCCGGACACCTTCGGCGCCGCGCTCGTCGGCACCGGCTCCTCGATGAGCACCGGCTACAGCAACAAGCTGGTCGACCATCTCGTCCTGGACAGCCAGCAGTTCGCCGACCGGTCCCGGGCCGCGAGGGACTTCCAGCAGATCCAGGCGGACGTGGCACGGGACGTCCCGCTGATCCCGCTGTGGCAGCGCAAGGAGTACGTGGTCAGCACCGAGGACGTGGGCGGCGGCCAGTACCTGACGGACGGCACCGGCGTGTTCCGGCTGTGGCGGCTGAACTGGATCTGAGTCACTCGTCCCGCTGCCGCCCCGGATCCGGCAGCACCTTCGTCATCCCCGGCAGGAAGTCCGTGAACAGCTCGTGGATCTCCAGGACCAGCGGGCGCAGGACGCGGAAGCGGGCCAGGGAGACGCCGCGGGCGGTGAGGCGGGCGCCGCGCCGGGCCAGCCGGTAGCTGCGCTCGCGGTCCTCCGTGCGGTCGAAGATCCAGTACAGCACCAGGCCCATCTGCGACAGCCACATCAACTCCGGGAGGACGTCCTGCAGTTCCGGGGCCACCTTGGACTTGGAGCCGGCCAGCACCTCGCGGTGCACGCTCATGGCCTGTTCGCGCGCGTGCTCGCTCTCCGGCGAGAAGGGGCTGAGCGGGCTGTCGGGGTCGGCGGCGTTCTTGAAGAACTGCACCGCGAACTCGTGGTACGGCCGGGCGATGTCGAGCCACGCGGTCAGCACGCCGGTGAGCCGCGCCTCCAGATCGGTCTCCCGGTCCAGGACCTCCCGGACCGCCGCCTGGTGCTCGGCGGCGATCCGGTCGTAGAACCCCTGGATCAGGTGTTCCTTGCCCGCGAAGTAGTAGTAGGCGTTGCCGACGGAGACCCCGGCCTCCGTGGCGATGGCCCGCATCGTCGTCTTGTCGTACCCCCGCTCCTGGAACAACCGCATCGCGGTCTCCAGGATCAGCGCACGGGTCTGCTCGGACTTGCTGCTCTGGGGTCCGGCCGCTTCGGGGCCGTCGTTCTTCGCGGGCACGGTAGAAGAGCCTAACGAGTGGCGCGGGCGGCGCCGGACAGGACGGCGGCTCGCGGGACCGGCCCGTGCCCGGGTGATACGGCCGGCCGTCGGCCCGGCGGTACGCCCGCCCTCTCCCCGCGGTGCCCGGCCCGCCGCGCCTCCCGCCTCTTCGCGACGGCGAGCAGGGTCCCGCGGGCCGGCTGCGCGCCCGCCGGGGCGGCGAGCCGGTGGGGCGAGCGGGCGGTCCTCGCGCAGGGCCCGCGGGACGACGGTCCAGGCGCGCGGCCCCCGGTGGGCCTGCCCTGCGTCGCCGCCGACGGCCGCCCTCGTCGGGGGTGCCCGCGTGGTCGAGCCCGGGGGAGCGGGCGCGGACCCGTTCCGGGCCGGCCGGCAGCGGTGCCGGCGGCACCACCCGGCGCCGCCGGAACCGCTGCCGGGCCGGTCGCGCGGACGGGTGCACAGGCCGCCCACGGCGTCGTGCGGCACGGTCGGTCGGCACACCGGGGCGCTCGTGACGCCCCGGCCCCGCACGGGGTGCGCGGCGGTCATGCCGGTCGGGCCCGCCCAGATGGCCGGCGCCGTGCCGGAGTCAGCCTCTGCGGCCCAGCGCCGGGCGCTTGGTGTAGTCCGTGAAGCCGAGGATGTTGCCCCAGGGGTCGGCGATCTCCACGGCCCAGCCGGTGGCCGCCTGGCAGATCTCGTCCAGCGGCTCGATGCCGGCGGCGGCCAGCCTGCGCGCCGCCACGCGCGCGTCCGGCACCTCCAGCCAGACCCGCGCCGAGGGCCAGTGCGGCGAGCGGTGCCCCAGCCCCTCCTCGGCGCGCAGCAGGACGCCGGGCGTCTCCCCGCCGACCTTCAGCAGCGCGATCCCGGCCTCGTCGAACCGGAACCCCACGGCGAACCCGGCCCGCTCGTAGAAGGAGACCGCCTCGCCGAGGTCGCCGACGGGGAGCAGCACGTTGTCGAAGCCGAGCAGTTCGTACGACTCTTCATCTGACATGTCGTCATATTAGGAGCCCTCGCCCCGGTATGCGAGGAGCCCCACCGGAGCGGACTCCGGTGGGGCTCCCAGGGTCCCTCGGCGGGCTCCCGCAGGGACCGTCACTGCGCGGGCCCCGCCCTCGGTGCGTGACCGGGGACGGGGCCCGAAAGGCCGCAGGCGTACGGCGGATCAGTAGCGACGCGTGATCAGCGCGCGCTTGACCTCCTGGATCGCCTTGGTGACCTCGATACCGCGCGGGCAGGCGTCCGTGCAGTTGAAGGTCGTGCGGCAGCGCCACACGCCGTCCTTGTCGTTGAGGATCTCCAGGCGCTGCTCGCCCGCCTCGTCACGGCTGTCGAAGATGAAGCGGTGGGCGTTCACGATCGCGGCCGGACCGAAGTACTGGCCGTCGTTCCAGAACACCGGGCAGGAGGAGGTGCAGGCGGCGCAGAGGATGCACTTCGTCGTGTCGTCGAAGCGCTCGCGGTCCTCGGCGGACTGCAGCCGCTCGCGCGTGGGCTCGTTCGTGTCCTTGGTGATCAGGAACGGCATGACGTCCCGGTACGCCTGGAAGAACGGCTCCATGTCCACGACCAGGTCCTTCAGGACCGTCAGGCCCTTGATGGGCTCGACCGTGATCGGCTTCTCGGGGTTGATGTCCTTGATGAGGGTCTTGCAGGCAAGACGGTTCTTGCCGTTGATCCGCATCGCGTCCGAACCGCAGATGCCGTGCGCGCAGGAGCGGCGGAACGTCAGCGTGCCGTCGACGTCCCACTTGATCTTGTGGAGGCCGTCGAGGACGCGCTCCTTCGGGTCGATCTCCAGCTGGAAGTCTTCCCAGGCCGACTCCGCCGAGACCTCGGGGTTGAACCGGCGGATCCGGAAGGTGACGGTGATGTAGGGGGAGTCGGCGAAGCCGGGCTCGGGCTGGCCGGCCGCGTCCGCCTTGTCCAGAACAGGGGTAGCCATCAGTACTTACGCTCCATCGGCTGGTAGCGGGTCTGGACGACCGGCTTGTAGTCGAGACGGACGGTCTCCGAGCCGTCGTCGCCCACCTCGCGGTACGCCATCGTGTGGCGCATGAAGTTGACGTCGTCGCGGTTCGGGTAGTCCTCGCGGTAGTGACCGCCGCGGGACTCCTTGCGGGCCAGGGCGGAGACCGCCATGACCTCGGCCAGTTCGAGCAGGTTGCCCAGCTCGACGGCCTCCAGCAGGTCCGTGTTGAACCGCTTGCCCTTGTCCTGGATCGACACGTTCTGGTAGCGCTCGCGCAGCTCGGCGATCTTCTCGACCGCGGTCTTGATCGTCTGCTCGGTGCGGAACACCATGACGTTCGCGTCCATGGTCTCCTGCAGCTCGCGGCGGATGGTGGCCACCCGCTCGTTGCCGGTGGAGGTGCGCAGCTGCTCGATCTGCCCGACGACGAACGCCTCCGGGTCCTCCGGCAGCTCGACGAAGTCGGCGGTGTGCGCGTACTCGGCGGCGGCGATGCCCGCGCGGCGGCCGAACACGTTGATGTCCAGCAGCGAGTTGGTGCCGAGGCGGTTGGCGCCGTGCACGGAGACACAGGCGACCTCGCCGGCCGCGTACAGACCCGGGATGACGGTGGTGTTGTCCGCCAGGACCTCACCCTCGACGTTCGTCGGGATGCCGCCCATCGCGTAGTGCGCGGTCGGCTGGATCGGGATCGGGTCCGTGTACGGCTCGATGCCCAGGTAGGTCCGCGCGAACTCGGTGATGTCCGGGAGCTTGGCGTCCAGCTGCTCCGGCGGCAGGTGGGTGAGGTCGAGGTAGACGTGGTCGCCCTCGGGACCGCAGCCGCGGCCCTCGCGGATCTCCGTGTAGATGGAGCGCGAGACGACGTCACGGGACGCGAGGTCCTTCATGACCGGCGCGTACTTCTCCATGAAGCGCTCGCCGTCCTTGTTGCGGAGGATGCCGCCCTCACCGCGGGCGCCCTCCGTCAGCAGGATGCCCATGCGCCAGATGCCGGTCGGGTGGAACTGGAAGAACTCCATGTCCTCCAGCGGGATGCCCCGGCGGTAGCACGCGGCCTGGCCGTCACCGGTCAGCGTGTGCGCGTTGGAGGTCACCTTGAAGAACTTGCCGGTGCCGCCGGACGCGTAGATGACCGACTTCGCCTGGAAGACGTGGATCTCGCCGGTGGCCAGCTCGTACGCCACCACGCCGGCCGACTTCTTGACGCCGTCGACCTCGGTGATCAGCTGGTCCAGGACGTAGAACTCGTTGAAGAACTCCACGCCCTCCTTGACGCAGTTCTGGTACAGCGTCTGGAGGATCATGTGGCCGGTGCGGTCCGCGGCGTAGCAGGACCGGCGGACCGGGGCCTCGCCGTGGTTGCGGGAGTGACCGCCGAAGCGGCGCTGGTCGATGGTGCCGTTCGGGGTCCGGTTGAACGGCAGGCCCATCTTCTCCAGGTCGAGGACGGCGTCGATGGCCTCCTTCGCCAGGATCTCGGCGGCGTCCTGGTCGACCAGGTAGTCACCGCCCTTGACCGTGTCGAAGGTGTGCCACTCCCAGTTGTCCTCCTCCACGTTGGCCAGCGCGGCGGCCATGCCGCCCTGCGCGGCGCCCGTGTGGGAGCGGGTGGGGTAGAGCTTGGTCAGGACGGCGGTGCGGCTGCGCTTCGTCGCCTCGATGGCCGCGCGCATGCCGGCGCCGCCGGCGCCGACGATGACGGTGTCGTACTTGTGGATCTTCATGATTCTCGCAGCCCCGTGCCTAGCGGATGTTCGGGTCGAAGGTGAAGATCACCAGCGTGCCGAGCAGGATGGTGAACACCGTGGCCGTGTAGAGCAGGCCCTTCAGCCACAGCCGGGTGTTCGGACGCTCGGCGTAGTCGTTGATGACCGTGCGCAGGCCGTTGGCGCCGTGCAGCATCGCGAGCCACAGCATCAGCAGATCCCAGACCTGCCAGAACGGGGACGCCCAGCGGCCCGCCACGAAGGCGAAGCCGATCTTGGAGACGCCGCCGTCCAGCACCAGCTGGATCAGCAGGTGGCCGAGGACGAGGACGACCAGCACGACGCCGGACAGGCGCATGAACAGCCAGGCGGCCATCTCGAAGTTGCCCCGCGTGGACTTCGGGGTCTTCTTGGTGCGCTTGCGCGGGGCCTCGATGAACGGGGCCGGGTTGTCGACCGAGTAGAGCGGGGCACCCTCGACGGGGCCGACTCCGGACGCGGTGGTTTCAGTCGTGGACATGGGCGTCAGCTCCCGAACAGAACACGAGCGGCGTGGCCGAGGACGGGGTAGACCGCCCCCGCCATCAGGACGACCCAGATGCCGACGACGGTCCAGAGCATCTGCTTCTGGTAGCGCGGCCCCTTCGACCAGAAGTCGACGGCGATGACGCGCAGGCCGTTGAGCGCGTGGAAGAGGATGGCGGCGACGAGGCCGTACTCCAGCAGCGCGACGATCGGCGTCTTGTACGTGGCTACGACCTTGTCGTAGTCCTCGGGGGAGACACGCACGAGAGCGGTGTCCAGGACGTGGACGAACAGGAAGAAGAAGATGAGGACGCCGGTGACTCGATGAGCCACCCAGGACCACATTCCTTCCCGGCCGCGGTACAGCGTTCCAGCCGGCACGGAAGAACCCTCCGGGAGCGGGGACTAAGGGCCGCGCCGGCTTCACTGTCGGTCGGGCCCGGCCGGGTACGGTCCACCGGCCCCCAGCATCGTATCCATGCGCCGCCGCGCGGCTTACGGGGGGCCTACCTGTGTGATCAAACTGGCATCGGATGGGCTATCACCGGGCCGCCGCCGGGGCGGGATGTACCGCTATCTGCCGGGTGCGGCGCCGTTGTGGCTGGTCGCGCCGCGCGGCGGAGCCGCTGGTGGATGCGGCCCCGCGCCGCCCAGGAGCCGGGCCAGCCGGTCCTTGGCCAGGCGCCGCAGCTCCTCCGCCGTCACGATCCGCTCCTCCTCGGGATCGTTCGCCAATCGTGACCGGATCGCTTCGAGGAAGCGGTCGACGGCCTCGTCCGGCGGGGCGTCACCCAGATAGATGACGAACGCGTGTCCGAATCGCGCCTCGTAGGCGGCGTGCGCGGCGCTCAGGGCCATGTGGGCCGCCGAGTAGGTGTCCTCGGGAAGCTCCGGAAGCGACTCGCCCGCCAGGGCCTCGGCCAGGTCGGCCGGTGCGAGGTCGTACGCGGCCTCGTCCGCCGCCGCCAGCAGCGCGCCCAGGTCGGGGTAGGGCCGGTGGTCGGCGAGCCGGTGGGACCAGCGCCGGCTGTGCAGGCAGTGCAGAAGAAGGGAGCGCGCCTCGTCGACGGGAACGGTGTTGAAGGCGTCGAGAGGCTTGGGGAGATACGGCAGGCGGTGGGCGGGCAGCGTGGGTCCTCGCGTCACATGTGGTGTGGCAGGGGATGCTGTGAAAGGTGTGTCGTCAGGTTATCGAGAGTGGTCACGCTGTGTCCGAGGGATGCCTGAATTTCACCCGGACGGAAGAGTTTCGGAACCCCTGGGTGACAGGTGGGCCGCTGATCGGACGTACGTTGGCAGGGTGACCCAGCACACGCATCGGCGCCGGGGCACGGCGCGACAGGTGATACGCAAGCGGGCGGTGGTGGCAGCCACGTTCGTCGGGACGGTCGCGCTCGGCACGGGCGTGGGCGTGTGGGCCTCCTCGGACGGGGGCGGCGGGAAGCCGGGCGGCAGCGCCCGGCAGTCGTCGTCCGGCCGGGTGGCCGAGACCGGCGCACCGGCCGCGCCGTCGGCCAGTCCCAGTCCGAGCCGCTCCTACCCGCTCTCGCGGGCGCCCCGCACGATACCCGCGGTGGGCTCCCACACCCCGGCGCGCGGCCCCGGCTGGCAGCCGCGCGACGGCGGACGGGTGGTGGTGAGCGACCCCGCGCTGGCCGACGAGGGCCGGCTGACGGCCGGGGAGCTGGGGCTGACGTACGCGGGGCGGGCGGCCGACACGCGGGCCGGCGACGTACGGCTGTCGCTCGGCGGCGGGGGCGGGAACCAGGAGTCGTACACCATGACCGTCCGGGACGGGCGGGTCGACATCAGCGGGCCCGGCGAGGCCGGGGTCTTCTACGGCACCCGCACCCTGAAGCAGGAGGTGCACGGCGGCGGTACGGTCCCCGAGGGCGTCGTACGCGACCAGCCCGCCAAGCCGGTGCGCGGCTTCATGCTGGACATCGCGCGCAAGCCGTTCAGCGAGAGCTGGATCGAGGACCGGGTCCGTGAGCTGGGCGACCTGAAGTACAACGAGCTGGGCCTGCACTTCTCCGACGACCAGGCCTTCCGGATCGAGTCCACCAGCCACCCCGAGATCGTCTCCCCGGTCCATCTGACCAAGGCGCAGGTCAAGAAGATCGTGGACCTCGCGGCCGCCCGGCACATCACCGTCGTGCCCGAGATCGACTCGCCCGGGCATCTGGGCGCGGTCATCGCCGCCCACCCCGACCTCCAGCTGCGCAACGCGAACGGGGTCGCGACGCGCGGCGCGATCGACATATCCAAGGAAGGCTCGGCGAAGATCGTCGACGACCTGCTCGACGAGTACGCCGGCCTCTTCACCGGCGGGCAGTGGCACCTGGGCGGCGACGAGTACCAGGCGCTGACCGTGGCGGACCCGCAGGCGTCCTATCCGCAGCTGGCCGCCGCCGCCCAGCGCGCCTACGGTGCCGGCGGGACCGTCGCCGACCTCACCACCGGCTGGCTCAACGCCCGCGCCGCCACCGTCCGCGCCCATGACAAGACCCCCCGGGCCTGGAACGACGGCTTCTTCCGCGGCACCTCCGTGCAGCCCGACAAGGACCTGCGGGTCGCCTACTGGACCGGCAAGGAGATCGGCGCCCGGCCGCCCGCCGAGTACCTGAGCGCCGGCCGCCGGGTCATCAACTACAACGACGAGTTCCTCTACTACGTGCTCGGGCAGCCGCAGACCTTCGTGTACCCGACCGGGCAGCGGATCTACGAGCAGTGGACCCCGCGGGTGCTGCGCGGCACGACCGCCGTGCCGGAGCGCTACGACGCGCAGATCCTCGGCGGGTCGTTCGCCGTGTGGTGCGACCTCGCGGGCGCGCAGACGCAGGGGCAGGTCGCCGCGGGGATCCGGATGCCGCTGCGGGCCACCGCGCAGAAGCTGTGGGACTCCGGCGAGCCCGCGCTGTCCTGGACCGGCTTCAAGGCGCTGGCGGACCGGCTGGGCTGAGAACCGAGTGGACGGGCCGCGGCGTGCGACCGTATGTTCCGGTGTCCGCGCGGCACGGGGAGTGCCGCGCGCCGTCTCGGATCTCGGTCTTCTCGGGGGAACCTCTTCATGACCACACCCATGCCCGCGCCGCCGTACGCCCCGCCGCCCGTCGCCCTGCTGCGCTCTCCGGCCGGGCTCGGCCGGGCCGCCGTCGTCCTGCTCGGGCTGGTCGCCGCCACCGATCTGTTCGCCTGCTTCGCGGACGTGCTGGAGATGAACGTCGCGGGTGACATCGCCGACGGCGCCGTCGGCTCCGGCGTCGTCGACCGGGCCGACCACGCGGACGCCCTCTACAGCGCCTCCGGCATCGCCCAGGGGGCGGCGCTGGTGGCCGCGGCCGTCGTCTACCTGTGCTGGCTGTGGCGGGCGCGGGTGAACGCCGAGGTGTTCGACGCCTCCCGGCACACCATGAAGCGCGGCTGGACGATCGGCGGCTGGTTCTGCCCGCTCGTGAACCTGTGGTTCCCCCGCCGGATCGTCGCCGAGACCTGGGACGCCAGCGCTCCCTGGGGCGCCCGGGACGGGCACGGGCTGATCAACGCCTGGTGGACGGTGTGGATCGTCGGCCTCCTCGTGGGCCGGTTCGCCGCCACCAGCTCCCGGCACGCCGAGACGGCGGCCGGCCTGCGCGACGCGGCGCGGGCGATGCTCCTCTCCGACGCCCTCGACATCGCGGCGGCCGTCCTCGCCGTCGCGGTGGTCCTCCGGCTGACCGGGATGCAGGAGCGCAAGGTCCTCTCCGGTGAGCTGCCCGCCCCGGCACTTGGCTGAAAAACCGTCACTGTGACACTCCCGCGCCCTCGCACGCAGTAAGGGGAAGTACGGGCTCCGTACCGGTCGGCGCCCTGGCGAGGGGAACATTCATGAGCCTGGTGGAACTGATCGCGCAGGCCGACGAACGCGGACTGGCCGCCAGCGGGTTGGCTTGTTTGGATCGGTGTCTGCCGCTGCTCGGCGGCGCTGACGACGAGCTGCTGCGCCCGCTGTGGGCGAGCCTCGCCGACGGCTCGGAGTGGGCCGGGAGCCTGGTGCGGGCCCGCGCGGCCCTCGGCCCCGCCGAGCCGGCCGGCGACGAGGCCGCGCGGCTCGCCCACCGCATGCTGGAGACGGCCCCGGCCGAGCGCACCGAAGGCGCGGTACGGCCCTGGGCCGACGCCTGCTCGGTCGCCTCGCTGCGCATCCACCGGCTGCTCGACCCCGCCGCGGACGGCGGCACCGATCCGGCGGTCCCGGAGGGCCCCGACGCCGGGCGCGCGGGGGACACCGCGGGACTGCCGCCGCTCGTCGCCGCCGAGCTGCGCCGCCAGGCGGCGGTCCTGGAACTCCTCGCGGGCCATGGCGCGCAGGGGCTGCGCCGGGCGCTCGATGTGTCGGTGGAGGGCCGCCGGGTGCTGCGCGCGGTGGTCTCGCGCCGGGCGCGCGGCGCGGGGGAACCCGGAGCCTGAGGTAGTTCCCGTGCGCTTCGCCCGGCGGTCACGGCGTGTTTCCACAGCGGACGGCCACGCACTGAAGAAACGATTCGACATGGCATGACGGCCCCAAGCCCGAGCCCGCCCCCCTGATGCGACACTCCATCGCACACCTTCGCCCCCCGGCCCATCGCACCCCCCGCCCGACACCCCACCCCACCCCACCCCACAACCCGACCCACAACCCAGGTGACAACGCAAGTGACGGCCCAGCACGTGACAGCTCAGCAGGAGACCAGACCGACCGCCGCGGCGAAGCCCGTGCGGTGGGCGGCGGACGCGGTGGCGGCCGTGCGCGAGAGGGAGCGGGTGCCGCTCGACTACTCGGAGCAGAGCCTGTGGCGGGTGGACCGGATGATCGACGAGATCCGCCGCGAGGGGGCACCGTACGCCGCCGTCGAGAGCGTGCTGCGCGGCTTCGGTGCCTACGCGGGCGAGGTGATCGTCCGCCGGACCGGCGGCGAGTGGTGGGCGACCGGCGGCGAGCACTGGGTGCGCACCCCCGGCGGCCGGCTGTGGGACCCGATCGACGAGGCCCGCCGCTGCCACGGCGGGCACGGCTCGCTCCGGCTGCTGTGCCGGGACGCGACCGCCGCGGGCTGACCGGCCCCGGCTGTGACACTTCCGTCCGGGCCGACGCAGATGATCGTGGAGGGCGGGGGACACGGCCGGAGCGTGTCGCACCGTGAGGCAGGCGCCACGCAGTGGCCAGGAACTCGGCACGAACGAGGACGGTCTTGGGCCAGGGAGGGGAACCCCGCCGCCCGCAGCCGCGGGACGGGGAGCTTGGCGCGGCCGTCGCGCGGGCCCAGGAGGGTGACGAGACCGCCTTCGCGGTGGCCTACCGGATCGTGCAGCCCGGCCTGCTGGGCTACCTGCGCGGTCTGGTCGGCGACGACGCCGAGGACGTCGCCTCCGACGCCTGGCTGGAGATAGCCCGGGACCTCGGCCGCTTCCGCGGCGACGGCGCCGGCTTCCGCGGCTGGACCGCGACCATCGCCCGGCACCGCGCGCTGGACCATCTGCGCCGGCAGCGGGTCAGGCCCCGGGCCGCGCGGCTCGACCAGGACGCCCTGGAACTCCCCGGCCGGCACAGCACCTACGAGCAGGCCCTGGAGTCCCTCTCCACCGCACGCGCGCTGGAGCTGGTGCGCGGGCTGCCGCGCGACCAGGCCGAGGCGGTGCTGCTGCGGGTGGTCGTCGGCCTCGACGGCCCGGCCGCCGCCCGCGTCCTCGGCAAACGCCCCGGCGCCGTCCGTACGGCCGCGTACCGGGGGCTGCGCCGGCTGGCCCGCCGGCTCGGCGCCCAGGGCGCGGCGGACGAGCGCGCCGACGGTGTGACGGACGGCGATCCCCCGACGCCGGGTGAGTCGGGATGAACGATGCCGGGCGCGGGACGTATGCAAGGGCACGCGACGGCTCGGCTCGCGGGGGGCGCGGGCTCCCGGCTCCGACGGCGTACGGGATTCCGGGCGGAACGAGGGCGGGAACGGACATGGGTGAACGGCACAGCGGCGACCGGCTGCCCGGTCGCCTGCCCGCGCACCCCGAAGGCACCGTCGCCGCGGCGGTCCCCGGTGTCTCCGGTCTGGAGACGCGCTTCGGCGACGTACTGCGCGGCGAGGGGGTCGACCCCGAGGCGGAGCGCACCGCCGTGGCCGCGTTCCGCGCCGCACGCGAGGCGGGCGCGCACGACGCGCGGCCCCGGTCGCGGGACGACTGGCGCCCCGGGCAGCCGGGCCGCACCCGCCCCCCGCTGCGGACGACCCTCTGACACCCGCGGGCCGCAGCGGAAAGCCGACGGCGAGCGCCGCACGCCCACCGACGGCGAGCGCCGGCCGCCAGCCGGCTCCGCGAAGGCAACGGCCGGGGCCGCCATCCCCGGTTCCGTTGAGCGTGCGAGAGTGCCTGAACGGGCACTGCGGTCCCAAGCGGAGCAATCGGTTGTCGGTTGGTCCGGTCTTTCGCCGGAGTCTGGCCTGTTCCTTGCCCAGAGGCTGAGCTGTCAGCGCTCCTCAGCTGCTCCGTGAAGGCGTGAGTTTGTCGAGGTCGAGACTGATCTCGAAGGGCACTGGGCGCCGAAGCGAGCCCCGGAAGATCCCGGCGGGGGCATAGGCTCCCGTAGGCTCATCCAGTTCATACACATGGACGGCAGGCGTGCCGTCCTCGTCTTCGATGCACCAGTAGTGCGGGATGCCAGCCTCTGCGTACTTGCGGAGCTTGACTGTGCGGTCGCGGTGGGCGGACTCGGGGGAGACGACCTCCACGACGAGCTTCACGTGTTCAGGCGCGTACCAGGTGCGGTCGGGTTCGTAGGGCAGATCCGTCAGCAAGAGGTCCGGCTCGGGTCGGTTACGGGCATCGAGGCGGATGGTCATTTCCCGTTCGACCTCGACGCCGGTCGGTGCCTGCGCCATGAGGGTGGTGGTCAGGGCGGTGATTAGTCGGCCGTGCCAGGACCGCTGGGGCGACATCATGAATACGAGGGCTCCGTCGATCAACTCTGTGTGGCGCGGTGCCTCGGGGAGGTGATCCAGGTCCTCCGCGAACCAGCCTTCCGCGCGTGGCGGGCGCATCCAGTCGGGCAGTGCGGTCATGGCTTCACGGTAGCGGGTGCGGTCGCAGGAGGTCGGGAGCTCCCCGGATCCCCGTAACCGGTCTCGCCACGGGCCGTACGCCCTTATGGGGCGGGAACGATGCCTCCGTCCAGCGCAGTGTGACGGATACGTCGGGTGAGGGCGAGCTGCTCGCCCAGCAGGCGCTCGTACTCGTCCAGCCGCTCCATCGCGTCGGCGATCGCGCGCTGAGCGGAGAGAGCGGGCACTGGCACGGGCAGGTCGCTGAGAACGTCGAGCGAGATGGTCTTCATTTTCATGCTTCCTGTGGAGTGAGCCTCCAGCCACGCACGTGCCTCCGGGCTTCGCAGGTACGCAGCGAAGTAGCCGGGGTCGAGCTCTGCTGGGGGACGCAGCAGGAAGCAACCTGTGCCGCATACCCAGCCACGCTGTCCATCGCGGATGACGGCGGCTCGGCCCAGCTCGCCCCGGCGAGCCAGGACCACGTCCCCGGGGCGAAGACGGAAGCGCTCCAGCCTTTTGGCCTGCAGCTCGCTGATGTGCCGGATGCTCGCCGTGCTGAAGCCGCCTCCTGTCAGGTCTTTCGGCATCACGACGGGAACGCCGCCGATATCGACGTAGTCGTCGGCGCGGATCAGACTCCCCGAAGGCCCCGCGAGCAACTGGTGCCGGGCGTCGACCCCTTCTCCCGGGGTGCTGGCGAGCAAGTTCCGAAGCGATTCGCGCGGAACATCCGCCTCGCTGCGTGCCGCCCGCTCGCTGTGGTCGAAGCTTCTGCCGAGTGAGGTCGTCGATACGGCCGCAGAACTGGCCCGCTGCGCCAGGTCGTCGAGCAGCCGGCGTACGCCCAGCGCCGCGGCAGGCCGCTCCTGCGTCGGCTCCACGTACAACCGGGGGTCGAAGGGGCAACCGTCGTTCGCCAGTATCTCGTCGTACGAGACCGAGCGGGAGAAGCCAGGGGCGTCGGAGTTCGCATGGGGAGACCGCAGCCAGGTGCGGAACGTAGCGCTGATGCGGTCGATTTCGGCCGTGCCGACCACACGCGCCCCACGTGGGGTCTGCGTGCCCGATCGGCTCGCGTCGATGAAGAGCACGGATCCGGCTTCCCCGGCCGGGAGGTGATGGGTCGCGTCACGGGCGAGCAGCCAGATGTGCACAGGCACAGCGGTGTGGGAGAACATCCCGGCCGGTAGTGCGACAACGCCGAGAAGTGCGTGAGCGGCCAGTATCGCCCTGCGCATCTCCGTTCCGTGGCCGCGTGTGGAAGCGGCACCGGTAGGCATGATGATGCCTGCCTTCCCCTTGTTGCTCAGCCGGGTCCACGCGAATTGGAGCCAGGCGAAGTTCGCGTTCGATTCGAGGGGGATCCCGAAGGGCCAGTTCAGGTGTTCCAGACCTTGGACGCGCTGGTTGAAGGGCGGATTGCACATCACGAATTCGGCCCTGCCGACCCCTGGATCCCGAAAGAGTGACGCGGGGTCGGAGGCTCGCACCAGGGGCTGGTTGATTCCGTGCAGGGCCAGGTTCAGCATGGCCGGCTGGGGGTTGCGGTGATCCATGGCGTAGCCCTCAAGAGACACGCCACCAGCGTGTCCCCGCTCGGCCACGTATTGCGCGGCCGCTGTGAGGAACCCGCCGGTGCCACAGGCGGGATCGAGTACGCGATCGCCGGGTTGGGGGGACAGAGACTCCACGACCAGCCGTGTGACAGCCCGCGGCGTGTAGAACTCGCCCGTCTGACTGGCACTCTCCGTGACAAAGCGCTCCAGGAGCAGGTCGGTGACCTCCTCGAATCCCGCCTGGGTGGCTGGAGGGAACTCCTGGAGCGCGGTGAGAAAGGCCGGTGTCCATGGCAGGTCGTCTGTATCGACTGCGGTGGCGAAAACGTTCTCCGTGTCCCACGAGGCGACCAGGGGAAACTGGGCGTGACTGGTCGCGAGGGAGTACGCGTGATGCAGGTCCCTCAGCGGCAAATAGCCGGTTCTCGCTTCCGCGACGGCTCTGGACCACCGCTTTGTCAGTTCTTCGGCCGGATCGCGGGCCGAGTCCATGAACTTCGCGAGCGCCAGCATGGCCAGCATCGCGGTGAGGTCCCGGTCCGTGCTGCGGCCTCTTTGGAAGGGCGCGTACGCGCGCCAGAGTCGTTCGACGACCTCCGTGGCGGGGCGGCCGGCGTCCACGTTCTCCACGGGAAACTCCTCTTGGGTTCTCGCGATGCATTCCTGGCGAGGGCACTGCGCATCATCGCTGCGCATTCCTCCTTCCAGTCACCTCTCGGCGTCGACCGGATATGGCCGTAGCCGCCTCCGGTCGACTGCCGTCAAAATTAGCAGCGGAACGAAGTCCGCCAAGGGGTGCCGGACGCTGTCTGTACTGATCGTGTAAGCATGCGCAGTCGGTCTGCGCTGCACGGAGGCGACATCCGCGCTGCTTGAAGGCTCGGGCGTGTCGGCGATGTCCGAGGAGGTTGTCCATCCTGGGCCTCGAATTGTGACCCACATCACTGCGCTGGGCTATGGGTGCGCGGTGGCGGTGGTGCCGGCGGTGCGAGGCGCCCTAAAGGGTTGGGGGTGAGGGCGGTAAAGCCGGCGTCGACGGATCGCGCCGGGTTCGAAGGCGCTGGGGTGACGGAGCGCGGACAGTGTCCGAACGGAGGCGCTGGCGCGGGCAAGGCCGGGCGGACGCCAGGACGCGGGGGTCACGCGTTGGTCGTGCAGAGGTCCCGTGCGGCGAACGCTGCCTGCTCAGAGCGGGGGGGAGTCCAGAGACGGCCGGGGCCGCCACCCCCCACAGGAGAGGCCCCGGCCGTCGCGCGGACGGGCCGCGCGCGACCCGTACTCCTTTCAGCGCCATGAGTGCGGTTTCTGTCACACCCGGCCACCTCGGGGCTCACCGTGCGCACATCCGAACCCGGTCACGAGTTAGTTGCATCTTCTACAGACATGGACGAGCTGAGGTTTCACGCCGTAACGTGCCATTCGCGCCGACCGAAGACAGGCGTATAGGGAGTGCGGTGCTGGGGGACGACGCGGAGCTGACCGCCGCGGTGCGTGCGGCACAGAACGGGGACGAGAGCGCGTTCCGTACGGTGTACCGCTCGGTGCATCCCCGGCTGCTCGGATACGTACGCACACTGGTCGGCGACCCGGACGCCGAGGACGTCGCGTCCGAGGCGTGGCTGCAGATCGCCCGTGACCTGGACCGGTTCAGCGGGGACGCCGACCGGTTCCGCGGCTGGGCCGCCCGGATCGCCCGCAACCGGGCCCTCGACCACATCCGGATGCGCGGACGCCGCCCCGCCATAGGCGGCGACGAGACGGAGCTGACCGGCCGGGCCGCCGAGTCCGACACTGCGGGCGAGGCCATCGAGGCCCTGGCCACCGACAGCACCCTCTCCCTGATCGCGCGGCTCCCGCAGGACCAGGCCGAGGCGGTCGTCCTGCGCGTGGTCGTGGGCCTGGACGCCAAGACCGCCGCCGAGACGCTCGGCAAACGCGCGGGCGCCGTCCGTACCGCCGCACACCGCGGTCTGAAACGGCTCGCGGAGCTGATCGGCGCCGATCCGGAATCGGCGGGCGGACTCGACGCCCTCCCGCCGCAGCGAGAACCGCGCCGCCGCGCGGTGACGTCCGCAACTGTGACGCATACGCGGTCGCGGACGCAGAAGGACATGTGATGGCCGACGAGCAGTACACGTGGCTGGACCGTGCGACAGCGGACCGTCTGCTGCGCGGCGAGTCGCTGGACGCCGTCGACGCCGCTGCCCGTGACCAGGCCGAACGCCTCTCCCGGGCGCTCGGCGCGCTGTCCGCCGAGGCGGCCCCCGCCACCGCTGAACTCCCTGGTGAGCAGGCTGCCCTGGCCGCGTTCCGCAAGGCCCGGGAGGCGGCCGATGCGGAGCGCACCGCCGCCGCCCACGCCCCCTCCGTCACCCGCGCCCCGGGGCCCGGCGCCGACGCGGGTCTGATCCGTATCGGTGCCCCGCCCCGTACCGGAATCCCGGCCCGGCGGCGCCCCCGCTGGGCCCGCCCGGTGCGCCTCGCGCTCGCCGCCGCCCTGGCCGCGGGCATGCTCGGCGGGGTCGCGGTGGCCGCGAGCAGCGGAGTGCTGCCCACTCCGTTCGGTGACGAGCACCCCCGCCCCGGCGCCTCCGTCTCCGCCGACTCGACCACCGGCGATCCGCTCGCCTCCCCGCCCCCGTCGGCCGCGCCGGGCAGCGGTACGGGCACGGGCACGCCGGACGGCGCCACGCGCGGGAGTCCCGGCGGCACTCCTCCGGGCGAGGCGGCGGGGACGGACGACGGCACGGGACGGGACACCGCTCCCGGATCCGCACCCCCCTCCGCGACGTCCGGCACCGGCTGGCTCGGCGCCGCCGCGACCTGCCGTGCCCTGCGGGACGGCAAGGACCTGGACCCCGGCCGCAGGCGCGGCCTCGAACACCTGGCGGGCGGCGCCGCGCGCCTGGCCGCGTACTGCAAGGTCCTGCTGGCCTCCGGCGACTCCACGTCCGGCACCGCGCACGGCGGCACCCCCGGCAAGGGCAAGGGCGGCAAGGACGGCGAGGGCAGCGGCAAAGACGGCAAGGGCAAGGGCGGCGAGGACAAGGACAAGGACGGGGGCGGGGGCAAGGGCGGAGACGGGGGCCGGGGCGGGGGCCACGACCACCCGGGCGGCGGACACGGCCGAGGTGACGGCCGCGACGGCCGAGGCGGTGGCCACGACGGCCGGCGCCACGGCGGTGCGCTGCCCGTCCTCCCCTCCGCCTCCGCCGCGCACCATGACCGTACGGGCGGCGACCGGACGCTCCCGCTCCCGTCCGCGAGCCCGTCGTACACCGCGCTCTGATCCGCTGGCACCCCTCTGACCTGCGGTTTCACCTTGCGTGAAATTGCTTTCGCGCGAGGTGTGACGTTTCTGGAGTCCGCGACGCAGTACTGAGTGAGCCGACTGGTCATCGGCCTCGCACTGAGCCGGGGTTCCCCCCGTACCTACGGCTCGTGCACCTGGCGCGGGCGGGACACGTTCCCCCGGTCCCGCCCGCGCCCCGCACGTCTCACCAGGAGACGACGACCTTGTCGCCCACCCTCACCTGCGCGAACAGCCGAGCGATGGCCGCCTCGTCCCGGACGTTGACGCACCCGTGCGAACCGCCCGCGTAACCGCGCGCCGCGAAGTCGGAGGAGTAGTGCACCGCCTGGCCGCCGCTGAAGAACATCGCGTACGGCATCGGCGAGTGGTAGAGCGTCGACACATGGTGCCGTGACTTCCAGTAGACGTGGAACACACCCTCACGGGTCGGGGTGTACTGCGTGCCGAAGCGGACGGACAGCGTCTCGACCGTGCGCCCGTCCACCATCCAGCGCAAGGTCCTGCTGGTCTTGTCGACGCACAGCACCCGGCCGGTCAGGCACCGTGCGTCCGGCGGGGCGGCCGGCTGACCGCCCATCGGATACAGCTCCCACCGGCCCGGCTCGTGCGTCATGGCCAGCAGCCGCTGCCAGGTGACGGTGTCCAGCGAGCCGGTCCGCGGCAGCCCCCGTCTGCCCTGGAAGCCGCTGACGGCCTGCTCGGTCAGCCCGCCGTACGTCCCCGTCGGCCCTTCGGCCAGCCAGGCGACCTGGCGGAGCCGGGCCTGGAGTTCGCGGACGCCCGGGCCGCTGTCCCCGCGCGACCACAGCACCCGGGGCGGGGGCGCGGCGGACGCGGTGGGCGCGGCAGGCGTAGTCCGGGCCGGAGCGGCCGGAGCGGCCGGAGCGGCCGGAGCGGCTGGAGCGGCCGAGCCGGCCGGGTCGGTGCGGGCGCGGCTGGAGGGCGGCAGTTGGACGCGCACCGGCGGGCGGTGCTTGCCGTCGTCGCCCGCGGGCTGCGCGGTGCACCCGCAGAGCGCGGCGAGCGCGACGGTCGAGGCGAGCAGGACGGCAGGTCTCCCCGGGATCCTCATGCCGTGGATGCTTCCCCGCGTGACCGGCGCCGAACTAGGAGGCATGGTGAGGAGGACGGGTCGTACGGGTCGGAGGCGTCCATGGCACATGAGTCGGAATCGGGTCTGCCCATCGAGCCGGTCTACGGGCCGGCCGACCTGACCGGCTGGGACCCGGACCGCAAGCTGGGCCGACCGGGCGCGTACCCGTACACCCGCGGGGTGTACCCGACGATGTACACCGGCCGCCCCTGGACCATGCGGCAGTACGCCGGCTTCGGCACGGCGGCCGAGTCGAACGCCCGCTACCGGCAGCTGATCGCGCACGGCACCACCGGCCTGTCCGTCGCCTTCGACCTGCCCACCCAGATGGGCCACGACTCCGACGCGCCGCTCGCGCACGGCGAGGTCGGCAAGGTGGGCGTGGCGGTCGACTCGATCGAGGACATGCGGGTGCTGTTCGGCGGCATCCCGCTGGACCGGGTCTCCACCTCGATGACGATCAACGCGCCCGCTGCGCTGCTGCTCCTGCTCTACCAGCTGGTGGCCGAGGAACAGGGCGTGCCGGCCGACCGGCTGACCGGGACCGTGCAGAACGACGTCCTGAAGGAGTACATCGCGCGGGGCACGTACATCTTCCCGCCGAAGCCCTCCCTCAGGCTGACCGCCGACATCTTCAGGTACTGCACCGCCGAGATCCCGAAGTGGAACACCATCTCGATCTCCGGGTACCACATGGCCGAGGCGGGCGCGTCGCCCGCGCAGGAGATCGCGTTCACCCTCGCGGACGGCATCGAGTACGTCCGTACGGCGGTGTCGGCGGGCATGGACGTCGACGCCTTCGCCCCCCGGCTGTCCTTCTTCTTCGTGGCCCGTACGGTGCTGCTGGAGGAGGTCGCCAAGTTCCGCGCGGCGCGGCGGATCTGGGCGCGGGTGATGCGGGAGGACTTCGGCGCGCGGAACCCGAAGTCCTGGATGCTGCGCTTCCACACCCAGACGGCGGGGGTCCAGCTGACGGCCCAGCAGCCGGAGGTGAACCTGGTCCGGGTCGCCGTCCAGGCCCTGGCCGCGGTCCTCGGCGGGACCCAGTCCCTGCACACCAACTCCTTCGACGAGGCGATCGCGCTGCCGACGGACAAGAGCGCTCGGCTGGCGCTGCGGACACAGCAGGTGCTGGCGTACGAGACGGACGTGCCGGCGACGGTGGACCCGTTCGCCGGCTCCTACGCGGTGGAGCGGATGACGGACGACGTCGAGGCCGCCGCGCTGGACCTGATGCGGCGGATCGAGGACCTGGGCGGGGCGGAGGCCGCGATCGAACAGGGCTTCCAGAAGGCCGAGATCGAGCGGAACGCGTACCGCATCGCCCGGGAGACGGACTCCGGCGAGCGGGTCGTCGTGGGCCTCAACCGCTTCCGGCTGGAGGCGGAGGAGCCGTACGAGCCGCTCCGCGTGGACCCGGCGATCGAGGCCCGGCAGGTGGAGCGGCTGGCCCGGCTGCGGGCCGGACGGGACCAGGGCGCGGTGGACTCGGCCCTCGCCGAGTTGCGGGAGGCGGCGGCGGGCACGGAGAACGTGCTGTACCCGATGAAGGAGGCGCTGCGCGCGCGGGCGACGGTGGGGGAGGTGTGCGGGGCCCTGCGGGAGGTCTGGGGGTCGTACGTGCCGTCGGACGCCTTCTGAGCCGTCCGGGCCGCCGCCTCTCCCGGGCCGCCGCCTCTCCCGGGCCGGCGCCGCTCCGGGCCGGAATGTCGTACCCCCGTGCGACACTCCTTCTCATGTTCGGCGTCATCGACCTCCCCACCTATCTCGCAGGTCTGATCGTGATCGTCCTGCTGCCCGGCCCCAACTCCCTCTACGTCCTTTCCGTGGCCGCCCGCCGCGGTGTGCGGGCCGGATACACGGCCGCCGCCGGTGTGTGGTGCGGGGACACGGTCCTCATGACGCTGTCCGCCGCCGGCGTCGCCTCCCTGCTCCAGGGCAACGCGGTGCTGTTCGGGATCGTGAAGTACGCCGGTGCCGGATATCTGACGTGGCTGGCGATCGGGATGCTGCGGTCCGCCCTGAGCATGTGGCGGACCCGGCGGGAGCGGGCCGTCGAGGACCTGGAGCCCGCCAGGGCCGCCGACGAGCGGCCGTTCCGCCGCGCCTTCGTGGTCAGCCTCTTCAACCCCAAGGCGATCCTCTTCTTCGTCGCCTTCTTCGTGCAGTTCGTGGACCCGGGATACGCCTATCCGGCGCTGTCCTTCGTCGTCCTCGGCGCCTTCGCCCAGCTGGCCAGCTGTCTCTACCTGAGCGCGCTGATATTCGGCGGCACCCGCCTGGCCGCGGCCTTCCGCCGCCGCAAGCGGCTGTCGGCGACGGCGACCTCGGCGGCGGGTGCCCTGTTCCTCGGCTTCGCCGTGAAGCTGTCACTCGCGAGCACGTAGCGCGAGGGGTTCAGCGGCGGCCGACCCGGGCGAGGTAGGCGTCCAGTCCGGCCGCCGTGTCGCCGGCCCAGCCCACGTACCCGTCCGGCCGGACGAGGAAGACGCCCCGGCCGTACGAGTCCGGGGCCGCCGGGAGCGAGCGGACCCCGGGCGCCGAGGCCCCCAGCAGCGTCCAGTGCGGCCCCCGGAAGGCGTCGAAGAGCCGTACGCCGGCCACCGTGCCGTCCGGCGCCCGGTCGCCCGCGCGCAGCCCGGCCGGGGCCGTGCGGGCGTCCGCGCTGAGCGACGACTCACGGTAGCCGAGCCCCAGCTGGACCGTCGCCCGTCCGCGCCGCACCTCCCCGCGGTGCACGCCCGTCGACAGGTCCAGCATGGCCGCGGCGTTCGCCCGCCGCTCCTCCTCGTACGTGCCGAGCAGCGCCTCGGGCGCACCGTCCCGCAGTACGGCGCCCAGCTTCCAGCCCAGGTTGTAGGCGTCCTGCACGCTGGTGTTCAGGCCCTGCCCGCCGGCCGGTGAGTGCACATGCGCCGCGTCCCCGGCGAGGAGGACCCGGCCCACCCGGAACCGGTCCGCCAGTGCCGCGCGCGGCCGGAAGTCGGACGCCCAGTGCAGCTCCGTCACGTCCTCGGCGGCCAGGTGCGTGTACCGGTCGACCAGCCCGCGCAGGCCGTCCAGCGACAGATCGGTCTGCTCGCCGTCCGCGACCCGCGCGGCCAGCTGGAAGTCCTCCGTGCCGGGGAGCGGGCACAGCATCAGACCGGTGCCGTCGTCGGCCGCGAACGTGTGCCAGTTGTCCCGCTCGAGCCCGCGCACCCGCACGTCCGCCACCAGGAACGGCGCCGGGTCGACCGTCTCCCCGGTCATGCCCACGCCCAGCGCGCGCCGGACCACCGAGCGTCCGCCGTCGGCCGCGACCACGTACCGCGCGCGCCGGGCCGTGCCGTCCGCGAACCGCACGGTCACGCCCTCGTCGTCCTGCGCCAGGCCCGTCACCTCCTGCCCGAAGGCCACCCGGCCGCCCAGTTCGGCCAGCCGCGCGTGCAGGACCTGCTGGGTCCGCCACTGCGGGACCATCAGCGGCTCGGTGTACGGCGTGCCCTCGTCCGCCGGGATCTCCTCGAACAGCTGCTGCTCCTCCAGGCGCTCGCCGTCCTTCCAGAACATCCGCGCCGGGTAGGGCCCGCCGGCCGCGCGGACGGCGTCCAGGACGCCGAGGTCGTCGAAGACCTCCTGGGTGCGCGGCTGGATGCCCTTGCCGCGCGAGCCGGGGAACAGGCCGTCCCCCCGCTCGGCCACCAGCGCCTCCACTCCGCGCCGGGCGAGGTCGATGCCGAGGGCCAGGCCGGTCGGGCCCGCGCCGACGATCAGAACATCCGCGACGTTCATGCCATATCTCCTTAACGCCGTTAAGTGCCGTCGTCCACGAGAGTGCCCTTAACGCTGTTAAGCTGTCAAGTGTGAGCCCCGAGAAACGCGCACCCCTGGACCGCGGACGCGTCGCCGACACGGCGTTGCGGCTGCTGAACGAAGGCGGCCTGGAGGGACTGACCCTGCGGGCCATCGCCAAGGAACTGGACGTCAAGGCGCCCGCCCTGTACTGGCACTTCAAGGACAAGCAGGCGCTGCTGGACGAGATGGCGACGGAGATGTACCGGCGGATGGTCGCCGGCGTCACGCTCGACCCCGCCGACACGTGGCAGGAACGGCTGCTGAAGTCCAACCGCGGACTGCGGACCGCGCTGCTCGGCTACCGGGACGGCGCCCGGGTCTTCAGCGGCTCGCGCTTCACGGGCGCGGACCACGCCGGTGAGCTGGAGGCGAACCTGCGCCTGCTGACGGGGGCCGGTTTCACGCTCGCCCAGGCGGTCGACGCGGGCCGCGCGGCGCACGCGTACACCGTCGGCTTCGTCATCGAGGAGCAGGGCGTGCAGCCGCTGCCGGGCGAGCGCCGCGAGGGGTACGACGTCGAGGAGCGCGCCCGGCGCCTGGCCGGCTACCCGCTCGCCGCGGAGGCCGGGCAGCTGCTCTTCGAGGGGTACGACCGGCAGTTCGAGGAGGGACTCGCCCTGCTGATCGCGGGCATCGGGGCGCGGTACGGGACCGGCTGAGCACGGTCGCGGCGCCCCCCAGGAGAGAGCCCGGCCGCAACGCCCCTTCGGGAACTACAGCCGCGAGCCGGGTGGACGGGACCTCTTCAGCGCTCTCTTGAGACGCGGGCCGAACGGTTTCTCCACGAAGCGGTACATCAGCCAGGCCAGCGCCAGCATGGCGGTGACCGTCGCCCCGAGCGTCGGCCACGCGGCCAGGCCGAGTTCCTGGCGCAGGGCGCGGATGACGAACCAGCCCAGGTGCTCGTGGACCAGGTAGAAGGGGTAGGTCAGCGCGCCTGCCGTCGCCAGCCAGGGCCAGTTGGCCCGGCCGGTCCAGCCCAGGGCCACGGCGGCGACGGCGGCGAAGGCCAGGGTGACGATCAGCAGGATGACGTAGGGGCTGCGCACGGACCCGCCGTGGGCGCCCTCGTGCCACAGTCCGCTGGTGGCGGTGTACTGGCCGAGCAGCCAGGAGGTGACGACCAGGCCCCACAGCAGCAGGTCGCTGCCGAAGCGGTGGATGAGGTAGAGGGCGAGACCGCCGATGAAGAACGGGGCGTAGTCGGGCATGACGAGCTGGTCGAGCAGCTCACTGCCGGCGGTGCGGCAGAGGACGGCCGCCAGGGTCCACCCGCCGCAGAACAGCACCACCCGGCGGTAGGTGACCCCGCGCACGACGACGAGCAGGGCGAACAGCGCGTAGAAGCGGACCTCGACCCAGAGGGTCCAGCACACGCCGAGCACACGCGGTGCGCCCATCGGCTGCTGGAACATGGTCAGGTTGACCAGGAACTCGTCCGGCCGTACGGCACGAGTGACGGCCGGCCAGGCGAGGGACGCGGCGGTGATCAGCGCCAGGGCGACCCAGTAGGCGGGGTAGAGGCGGGCGACCCGGGAGCGGAAGAAGTCGCCGAGCGTGCGGCCCCAACTGCTCATGCAGATGACGAATCCGCTGATGACGAAGAAGAACTGCACGCCCAGACAGCCGTAGACGGCCCCCTGGGACAGGGTCGGGAACAGCTGGGACGGCGTCCGGTGCCAGGACTCGGAGACCGTGCCGCCGCGTCCGGTGTAGTGGTAGACGCAGACCATCAGCGCGGCCAGCAGCCGCAGGCCGTCGAGGGCGAGCAGGCGGCTGCGGCGTCCGCCGGGGGCGGGGCGGCCCTCGGTGGAGCGGGCGGTGGCTCCCGCCGGCACGGGGGCGGGGGCGGGGGCGACGAAAGCGGGGGATGCGGCAGACATGGTGTTCGGCGCTTACCCGAACATGCGCTGACCATTAGAGAATTCTTGTGAATATCCCTGGAGTGAGGGATCGGGCAGCCGTCACTTGGGTGAATCACGGAATAGAACGTGATCGATATTCCAGCTGTTCTCCTGCCCGTTCGGATCGGTTTGCCGTCAAGTCACTTTGAATTAACGGGGCCGACGGTCGGGCAAAAAAGGGAGGCGGGCCCGGTCGCGGGCCCGCCCCGGGGAGAGGGAAAGAGGTCAGCGGCGGACGGACCGGCGCAGGTTGCGCGCCTTGCGTGCCACCCGGCGGACGGTGGCGTTGCGGGGGATGAACGACATCTGGGCGGGCAGCCCGCCCGGCAGCGCCAGCGAGGTCAGACGCCTGCGCTTGAAGTAGCGCAGCGTCTTGACGTTCAGGTGGGCCGCGAGGAACTCCTCGGTCTCCTCGCGCAGCCTCGGCAGGATCTTCGGCTGCATCGCGAAACCGACGGCGCGCACCAGCTTGCCCAGCGCCGTCACGTCCGTGCCCTGGCGCTGCTCGGTGACCGCCGCCGCGTCGCCCAGGTCGGGCAGCAGCGCGTCGACGATGGTGACGGGGATGCGGTTGCTGTTCTCGAACGGCGTCAGCCGCTCCAGCAGCAGCTCGGTGCCGACGCGCGCGACGGGCAGGTTGAACAGCGCGGAAGCGGTCAGCAGGGCGGTGGAGAAGCAGCCGACGACCAGCGCCGGGCGCAACCGCTGGTACAGCACCTCGGCGAGGAGCGGTGTGTCGAGGACGGTCAGGCCGACCCCGAGCTTGTCCGCCTCCTGCTCCAGCGAGCGGGTGAAGCGGGCCGGGGCGGAGGGATGCGGCTTGAACACCACCTTCGAGTGGCCGAGCCGGACCGCGCCGCGCAGCATCCGCACGTGCAGGTCCTCCTCCTCCTCGGCGGTGAGGATGTCCAGTGCGGAGAGGTACTGGCCCAGCAGCAGGGCCGGCTCCTCGACCGGCGGCAGGTCGTCACCGAGGGGCGCCAGCTCGGCGAGCGTCTTGAGGAAGTCGGCCGTCGGCAGGACCTCGGCGGGCACGTCGAACTCGGTCAGCAGCAGCGGCTTCAGGCCGGGTACCAGGTCGAGGTGGAGCACGCGGTCCACGCGGGTGCCGACCAGCGGGTCGATCTTGTTGCGGGTCGGGCCGTAGCTCATCAGGCCGTCGGCGTAGACCGTGACCGGGGCGCCGACGAAGATCTGGGCGAGCGCGAGCGAGGGGTTGACCTGGATCGACTCGACGGCCAACTGCACGTCGTCGTCGCCCAGTTCCCACTCGTGGCGCAGGAAGCGCTCCCACAGCGGCAGATCGTCCGCGCGGGGCGCCCAGCCACCGGGGTGGAAGGGGAAGATGGTCTCGTTGTACGAGATCACGTCGTCGAAGCGGTCGCGCAGCCGCTCGAAGCCGGGCATCTCGTTCAGGGCGGGGGTCGTCTCCGGGGTGGCCGCGTTGTTGCAGACCAGCAGGATCCGCCGGTCGGCGGCGGCGAAGCGGCCGGAGTCCAGGGCCGCGGCGAGCGTGGCCGTGCCGTACAGCGTCGACGCCTGGAAGATCTGAGTGGTCATGCGGCGGCTCCCGCGGCGGCGGCCCGGCGGCGCAGCCGGCGCAGCTTGGTGGCGCGCTGGAGGTCCATCGAGTCCAGCGCGTCGTCCAGCACGGCCTGCGGCATGCGCCGCAGCGCATCCGCACTCATGGATTTCAGCTGCTTCGCCACGGCGGGCTCGAACCTTTCGATGGATCCCAGGTGATGGGAAATGATGGCGCAGTACGTGCGGACGGCCTTCGGCAGCAGGGCGTCGGCATCCCGGTCCGTGGCGGTCTCCTCGATCACCTGATCGAACGCGCGGATGAAGTCGAGCTGGCGGACATCACCGATCTGGGTCAGCGACGAGGCGACGCCGCGCCGGTAGAAGACACCCAGCAGGTTCACCACGGCGAAGGATTCCGCCTCGCGGTGCAGCTTCCAGATCCACGGCCGGTCCTCGGCCGTGCGCAGCCCGTCGGTGAAGTGCAGCAGGCCCTTGTCCAGCAGCCGGCGGTGGTAGACGCCCGCCCAGGCGAAGGCGTAGTCGACGGAGGTCGAGCGGTCGGCGGGCAGGATCACCTCCCGCGGGTCCAGCACCACGTTGCGCCGGCCCACGGGCACCCGGTGCACACTGCGCGCCCGTGTGGTGCACTGCACATGGTCGGTGCGCAGGAAGTCGCAGCCCAGTCCCTCGATGGCGCCGAGCAGCTGCTCGTAGTAGCCGGGGGCGAGCCAGTCGTCACCGTCCAGGAACGTCAGGTACTCGCCGCGCGCCCGGTCCATGCCGGTGTTACGGGCGGTGGCGAGCCCCCCGTTCTTCTCGTGCCGGACGAGGACCGCCCCCGGCAGCTCGCGTTCTGCGCGCGCGAGAATGTCTGGTGTCCCGTCGCGGGAACAGTCGTCGACGAGAATGAATTCGAAGTCGTCACGCGCGTTCGCACTGAGGCTCCTCAGAGTGTCCGGCGCGTATTGCTGCACGTTGTAGAACGGCACGATGACGGAGAGCTTGACCACGTCACGGACGTTAGGCGGCGGCCCGTCATTCGTCTTGACGGGATCCTTTATATCAGGTGAACGAAGTGTGGCGAAGCTGTTAACTGGGCTTGCCCCAGCCCCATTCGGGGCCGGATTCGCCATTCGGCGATGTGCTGTTAACCGTTTGTTGTGTTCGGGTTGGGCGGAACCTCGGAATCGCTTCCTAGCGTCTTCGACGTGCCAGCAAGTGCAACGAAGTCTCTGCGGGTCGCCGTCCTGGCGGACTCCGACACCCGGTGGAAGTGGGGCGCGCTCACCGCGCAGCGCCTCACTCCGGCGGCTGCCGAGGTCCGGCTCGACGGATACCTCCTTCGGGGACGAGCCACCCCGACCGCCCGCCAGCTGACGGAGGTCGGCGTCCAGGCCGACTCCCTGCGCGAGGTCACCGGCGTCGAGTTCCTCCGCGCGATGACCGAGGAGCCCTGCGACGTCCTCGTCATAGCCCTGGTGGGCGGCGGCGTCCAGGCGATGCTGCACGGACTGCGCGCCGCCTGGGGCGCCGGGAAGCGTCCCGTCGTCGTCACCGGCTATGTCGGCGTGGTCTACGAGAAGCTCGCCGACGGGCTGCTGCTGCGCCACGGCGCGGACCTCGTCCTCGCCAACTCCCGCCATGACGCGGACCGTTTCCGGGCCGTGTACGAGGGAGTGGGCGCCGACGCCGCCTCGGTCACCGAGGTCGCGCTGCCCTTCCTGGGCGGCCGGCCCTACACCGGCGAACACGAGCCGTACACCGTGGTGTTCGCGGCCCAGCCGTCCGTGCCGGACAGCCGCCGCGACCGTGCCTACCTGCTCGACCGGCTGATCGAGCACGCCCGCAGGCACCCCGAGCGCGAGGTGCTGCTCAAGCTGCGCTCCAAGCCCGGCGAGCACACCACGCACATCGAGGAACTGCCGTACCAGAAGCTGGTCCAGGGCAGGGACGTGCCCGCCAACTTCCAGCTGGTGTACGGGCACATGGGCGAGGTGCTCGACCGTACCGACCTGCTCGTCACGGTCAGCTCCACGGCCGCCCTCGAGGCCCTGCACCGCCGTGTACCCACGGCCGTCCTCACCGACCTCGGGGTCCGCGAGGTGCTCGGCAACCACCACTTCACCGGTTCCGGCTGCCTCGCCTCCTGGGACCAGCTCGACGCCGGGCACCGGCCGGCGGCGGACGAGGAGTGGGTGGCCCGGCAGGGTGTCGCCGCCGACGGCTCGTACGAGACCGCCTTCGACGCCGCCCGCGAGCGGATCGCCGCGCTGCTGGACCGGCCGGGCGGCCTGCCGCCGCTGAACCCCTACTACACCCCCGAGACCGCCCCCGGCTATCTGCCCGGCATCCTCGCCCGCCACCACCTCGGCCCCGACGGCGTCCCGCTGCCCGGTGCCCCGGCCGCCGACAAGGAGCCGGGCCCCGTCCGGCAGATCGTGCGCCGGGCCGCTCGCGGCGCCTACCGCCACGGCGTCCAGCGGGTCGCCCCCGTGATCCGGCGGATGGGCGAGCTGTGACCACTTTCCAAGGAGTAGACCCCATGACCGACTCGGAAGCGGGCCCACGCACTCCGGTCCGCCGGGTGCTCGCGGTGATCCCCGCGCGCGGCGGCTCCAAGGGCGTGCCCGCGAAGAACCTCGCCCCCGTGGGCGGTGTCCCGCTGGTGGCGCGCGCGGTGCGCGAGTGCCGGGCGACCCGGCTGGTGACCGATGTCGTCGTGTCCACCGACGACCAGGCGATCGCCACCGCCGCCCGGCAGGCCGGCGCCGAGGTCGTGCTGCGGCCCGCCGCCATCGCCGGCGACACCGCCACCTCGGAGGCAGCGGTCCTGCACGCCATGGACGCCCACGAGGCGCTGCACGGCGCGGCGGTCGACGTGGTCCTGCTCGTGCAGTGCACCAGCCCGTTCCTGATCCGCGAGGACATCGACGCGGTCGTCGCCGCGGTCGCCGAGAACGGCGCCGACACCGCCGTCACGGTGGCCCCCTTCCACGGCTTCATCTGGCGCGACGCCGAGGTGGAGACCGAGGGCGGGGTGGGCGTCAACCACGACAAGTCCTACCGCCCGCGCCGCCAGGACCGCCCCCAGGACTACCTGGAGACCGGCGCCGCCTACGCGATGGACGCGGCCGGCTTCCGCGAGCACAGCCACCGCTTCTTCGGCCACACCGAGCTGGTCCGCACCGACCCAGCCCGGGTGCTGGAGATCGACGACCCGCACGACCTGGCGCGGGCCCGGGCCCTGGCCCCCCTCTTCGACGCGGACCGCCCCGGTTCGCTGCCGACCGCCGACGACGTGGACGCGGTCGTACTGGACTTCGACGGCACCCAGACGGACGACCGGGTGCTGATCGACTCCGACGGACGGGAGATCGTCGCCGTGCACCGCGGTGACGGACTCGGTGTCGCAGCCCTCCGCAGGAGCGGCCTGAAGATGCTGATCCTGTCCACGGAACAGAACCCGGTCGTCGCCGCCCGCGCACGGAAGCTGCAGATCCCCGTGCTGCACGGCATCGACCGGAAAGACCTCGCGCTGAAGCAGTGGTGCGAGGAGCAGGGCATCGCGCCGGAGCGCGTGCTCTACGTCGGCAACGACGTCAACGACCTCCCGTGCTTCGCCCTCGTCGGCTGGCCCGTGGCGGTCGCGAGCGCTCACGACGTCGTACGCGGCGCCGCACGCGCGGTCACCACGGTCCCCGGCGGTGACGGCGCGATCCGAGAGATCGCCAGCTGGATCCTCGGCCCCTCTCTCGATTCCCTCCCCAAGTAAGGACACCCCCTGATGAGCACCAACTCCCGTCTGCGCACGTTCCGTTCGCGCGAGGTCGGCCCCGGCAAGCCCGTCTACATCTGCGGCGAGATCGGCATCAACCACAACGGTGAGCTGGAGAACGCCTTCAAGCTGATCGATGTGGCCGTCGAGGCCGGCTGCGACGCGGTGAAGTTCCAGAAGCGCACCCCCGAGATCTGCACCCCCCGCGACCAGTGGGACATCGAGCGCGACACCCCCTGGGGCCGGATGACCTACATCGACTACCGCCACCGCGTGGAGTTCGGTGAGGACGAGTACCGCCAGATCGACGAGTACTGCAAGGAGAAGGGGATCGACTGGTTCGCCTCCCCGTGGGACACCGAGGCCGTCGCCTTCCTGGAGAAGTTCGACATCCCCGCCCACAAGGTGGCCTCCGCCTCCCTGACCGACGACGAGCTGCTGAAGGCCCTGCGCGCCACCGGCCGCACGGTCATCCTCTCCACCGGCATGTCGACCCCGAAGCAGATCCGCCACGCGGTCGAGGTCCTGGGCAGCGACAACATCCTCATGTGCCACGCCACCTCCACCTACCCGGCCAAGGCCGAGGAGCTGAACCTCCGCGTGATCAACACGCTGGAGAAGGAGTTCCCGAACGTCCCGATCGGCTACTCCGGCCACGAGACGGGCCTGCAGACCACGCTGGCCGCCGTCGCCCTCGGCGCCGTCTTCGTCGAGCGCCACATCACCCTCGACCGCGCCATGTGGGGCTCCGACCAGGCCGCCTCCGTGGAGCCGCAGGGCCTCGTCCGCCTCGTCCGCGACATCCGCACCATCGAGGCCTCCCTCGGCGACGGCGTCAAGAAGGTCTACGACTCCGAGCTGGGCCCGATGAAGAAGCTGCGCCGCGTCGCCGGCGCCGTCGCCGAGGCGGAGATCGCCGCGGCCGCGGGCGAGCCGGTCTCGGTCTGAGCACCCTGATCGCCTTAACTGCCCTACGACGGGACGGTCGTACGACGATGAGCCCCCGTGCCGGTCATGCCGGCCACCCTGCCCGCACGCTCGCCTTCGTGGAGAGCCCGGTCCAGCTGCTGAACGTACTGGAGTGGGCGCACCTGCACGGCCTGCACAGCACGGATCCGGACGGCCTGCCGTCCGTACCCACGCAGATACGGCGCACGGTGGCCGGTGTGAACCCGGCGGCCGGCGCGGAGCTCACCGTCGTCGTCCTGTCCCCGACCGACCCCATGACCCGGGGCCAGCTGCGCCGCATGGCGGACCTGGCCCGGGACGAGGGGTACCGGGTGCGCTGGGAGGAGGCGCGGGGCGGTACGACCGCGCCCTTCCACACCATCGGCGGGCTGGCGGGACCCCTCCGCCGCGCCGACCGCATCGTCATGGGAGACCCGTTCTCCCGCTATGTCCAGCTGCTGCTGACGATCACCCGGGCCAGGGACCTGGTGGTGGTCGACGACGGCACGGCGACGATGGAGTTCGTCGCCCAGCTGGCCCGCGGCGAACGCCTGGTCCGCTGGCACCGCAAGGGCGGCCGGCCCGGCGCCCGCGACCTGCTCTTCGCCCCCGTCTCCTCCTCGGCCCGCCGCCGCCTCACCCCGAGCGACCGGCGCCGCGTCGAGGTCTTCTCCTCCATGCCGGTCACGGAGACCCCCGAGGGCGTCACCGTCACCGCCAACGACTTCGCCTGGACCCGGGCCCGCTTCGGGCCGCCGCGCATCACCAAGGGCGCGGACATGGTCGGCACCTCCCTGGTGGAGACCGGTGTGGTGGACGGCGACCGCTATCTGGAGGCCGTCCGCAACCTGGCCAAGGCGCACGGCGCCACCCGCTACTTCGCCCACCGCCGCGAGAGCACCGACAAACTGCACCGCCTCGCCGTCGAGACGGGGCTGGAGATAGTCCGCCCGGACCTCCCCCTGGAACTGATCGCCCGCCGCGGCCCCATCGGCCGGACGATCCTCAGCTTCCCCTCCACGGTCGTCCACACCCTCCCGCTGGCCCTGGCCGGTACCGGCGTCCGCGTGGCGGTCTGCGACATCGACCCCACCTGGCTCACGGACACCGCCTCGCCACGGGCCCAGGGCTTCCTCTCCGGCGTGACCGGCACCGCCCGGGACGTCCACCGACTGGCGGCGGTGAGCCTCGCCTAGAACACGGGGGAGGTCCACAGGCATGGCCTGGGACGAGTGGGAGCGGTTGACGGCGGACACCGCGGCGCGCGGGGTCCGCCGGGACGCGGTCGAACCATGTGCCGCAGGAGGCGGGCGGCGGTGCCGCGGCCGGTGATCTGCGCACGGGTCACTCGACGGCACACACCGTCAACCGGAGGGTCGACGTCTGGGACGCGGCCCACTCCAAGGCCGACGGCCACTCCGTCTCCACGATCACCTGGCTGGGCTACGACGGAGCTCCGTGTGGAACGAGGAGGGCGGCGCGGACCCGGTTCCGGACATCGGCCGCTACGGCCACGGCGGGGACGGCTTCGTCATCCCGAGCGACCCGGACTTCGGCGCCGACCAGATGGCGACGGACACCCACGGGCACGGGGGGTACTGGGCCCCCGCCGCCAAGAGCCTGCTGAACCAGGCGCTGGTCGTCGTGGGGAAGGGCGACAACGTGGAGCTGAAGCCCCCGCCCGAGACGTTCGGGCCGCCCGGTTACCGGGCGCGTGTGAAGTTGGAGAGACTCCCTGACGTGAAGATCAAGCTGGGCGCCCTCGCGGTCGCCGTGCCCCTGACGCTCACCCTCATCTCCGGATGCGGCATGACTGACAAGAGCCCCGGCATCCCGTCCGCCGGCACGAGCACGTCGAGTGACGCCGCGGACAAGCTGGAGGCCCTTTCCAGCGGTATCTACGACCTGATCGGGATCAAGGGGAAGACGTCCGACAGCCGCGCCACGGTGACGGAGTGTTCCGGCAAGGACCCGGACACGTACTTCCGGATCCTCCACCCGTGGAGCTTCACCCCGGCGTCCTCCGGTGATCTGGAGGCAGCCATGCGACGGCTCAGGGCGGCACTACCGGAGCACGGATGGAAGATCGTCGAGTACGGGCCGGACACCAGCAAGAACAAGAACCTGAGGCTCACGGCCGACAACGACGCGAAGAAGGCCAGTGTCCACATCGTCCAGATGGCGAAGGACAGCCCTCCGATGCTGAGCGTGGACGTCGTCTCCGGCTGCTACCAGGTCCCCGACGGCCAGAAGGTCGAACACTTCTAGCGTCCCTCGCCGCCCGGGGCCGGCGCCCGGGTGGGGTCCGATTCCTGGACATCGCGAGCGGGACCCCCGTGCGGCGTGGTATGCGTGGAAGGAGAAAACAGATGTTTTACCCATCCGAGTCCGCCGCCATGCGTCCGCCGGTCAGATTTTCTTCCCCTAACGGGCTGAACTTTTGTTGATCGAGGGGTAGTTGATCAGTCGGGCGGCCTACCCTTCAGAGGGTGAAGCAATTGATGTCCCTAGAGTCCGAGGCCGGCCTTTCGGGTGATGTGCTCCCCGGCGTGCTGAGCGAGTCCCTGCACGCCGAACTCGTGGCCTTCCGCCGCGACTTGCACATGCACCCCGAGCTGGGCAACCAGGAGTTCCGCACCACTGCCGCGATCAAGGAGCGGCTGGAGCAGGCCGGGCTCAGGCCCCGGGTCCTCAGCACCGGTACGGGACTCGTCTGTGACATCGGGCTCGCGGAGGGTGAGCGGCCGTCCGCGCCGCTGCTCGCGTTCCGCGCCGACATCGACGCCCTGCCCATCCCGGACTCCAAGGTCGACTGCCCCTACCGGTCGACCGTGCCCGACCGCGCCCACGCCTGCGGTCACGACGTGCACACCACCGTCGTCCTCGGCACCGGCCTCGTCCTCGCCGAGCTGCACGCCAAGGGCCTGCTGGCCCGTCCGGTGCGGCTGATCTTCCAGCCCGCCGAGGAGGTGCTGCCCGGCGGCGCCCTGGACGCCATCGCGGACGGCGCGCTGGCCGACGTGGGCCAGATCCTCGCCGTGCACTGCGACCCCCGGGTGGACGCCGGCCGGATCGGACTGCGGCACGGGCCGATCACCAGCGCCTGCGACCGCCTGGAAATCGCGCTCGACGGCCCCGGCGGGCACACCGCACGCCCCCACCTGACCACCGACCTGGTCACCGCCGCCGCCCGGGTCGCCCTCGACGTCCCCGCGCTGATCGCCCGCCGTGTGGACACCCGTGCCGGTCTCGCCCTCACCTGGGGCCGCATCGAGTCCGGCCACGCCCCGAACGTGATCCCGCAGCACGCGGAGCTGTCCGGGACCCTGCGCTGCCTGGACCTGGAGGCCTGGCGGGAGGCGCCCGACATCGTGCACGCGGCCATCGACGAGGTCGCCACCCTGCACCGGGCCAAGTCCGAGATCAACTACATGCGCGGGGTGCCGCCCGTCGTCAACGACCGGCAGTCCACCGAGCTGCTGCGCCGCGCCATGGTCGCCCGGCGCGGTATGCGATCCGTCGAGAGCACCGAGCAGAGCCTCGGCGGCGAGGACTTCTCCTGGTACCTGGAGCACGTGCCCGGCGCGCTGGCCCGGCTCGGGGTGCGGCGCCCCGGCGAGCGCACCGTACGCGATCTCCACCAGGGCGATTTCGACGCCGACGAGCACGCGATCACGGTCGGCGTGGAACTGTTCACCGCGGCCGTCTTCCTGGACCCGAACACGGCGCAGGGCTGAGCCGCGCCCGGCGGAGCGAGCAGGGCCGCCCGGTGCTGCGCCGGACGGCCCTGGTCAGGGAACGCGGGTGAAGATCACTCAACGACTTCAGGTCAGACGGGTTCGTCGGTCTCGATCTTCATCGAGTAGACGCCGATGCCGGTGTGTCCGGGATCCGGGCTGCACACCGCCTTGGAGGTCTGGCCCTTGCGGGTATTGACCCAGGGGCCTTCGCGGTTGAACTTCTTACCGTCCGGCCCTATGCACACGGCCCAGACCCGGTGCACGGAAAATCGAGTATCCCCTCCGGTGCACTTGCCGTAGGCAGTGCCTCCGTTGGAGGACTTCCACGTGGTGCACGTCGTCTCCGCGGCAGCGGGCGACGACGAGAAGGCGACGAGCGCGGCGCCGGCGGTGATGCCGAGGCCGACCGCGGCCGAGATGGACTTGCGGAAGTTCAAGAGTTCCCCCTCTTGTGGACCATCGTTGGTGATCGGCATTGGTCAGATGCCGAAGGTCGTTCGAGGAAACGTAGTCAACTGCGCACGGAGAGTGCAAGGGATTTCGATCAAGGAGGGGCGTGATCGGGCTGTCGGACGGCGGGGCCGCCAGCGGGCCGCATGCCTCCCCGGACGAGGTTCCGCTGTCCGGCGCAACACTCCCGTGAGCCATTCGTGCACTGTCCGCGAGGATGGCGGCAGAGGCCGGGATTCCGAGTTCAGACGCTGTTTGCCTCGAATCGATAACGGCTTCGCGAGGGGGTTTTTTGCGACATCTACGCGCGTTACGATGCCGCGAAGCCGACGCCAATGGGGGCGTCTCGGCTGGGGCACTGTCAAGGTGCTCCCATCAAGCGCCGACACGGCGCTCAGGTCAGGTGAAGGAGCCTCCCGTGCGCCGGGTAGCCAAGCTTTCCGCTGCGTGTATCGCCACCGCAGCTCTCGCCATGACTGCCACCGCGTGTGGCAGCACCTCGTCCGACAACGACACCGACTCGTCCTCCACGGGCGGCGGCAAGGGCGTCAAGATCGGTCTCGCCTATGACGTCGGCGGCCGTGGTGACCGCTCCTTCAACGACTCCGCCGCGCGCGGTGCCGACAAGGCCAAGGGCGAGTTCGGCGGCTCCATCAAGGAGCTGACCGCGAAGTCCTCGGACACCCCGGCCGACCGTGAGCAGCGCCTCTCGGACCTGGCCCAGGCCGGTTACAACCCGATCATCGCCGTCGGTTACACCTACGCGCCCGCCGTCGACAAGGTCGCCAAGCAGTTCCCGAAGACGTCGTTCGGCCTGATCGACGCTGTGGTGCCCGGCAAGAACGTCGACAGCATCACCTTCACCGAGGAGCAGGGCTCCTACCTGGCCGGTGTCGCGGCCGCGCTGAAGACGAAGAAGGACCACGTCGGCTTCATCGGCGGTGTCGACAGCCCGCTGATCAAGAAGTTCGAGGCCGGTTACGTCCAGGGCGTCAAGGACACCAACTCGAAGATCAAGGTCGACACCCAGTACCTCAGCCACGGCTCGGACACCTCCGGCTTCGCCAGCCCCGACAAGGGCAAGCAGGCCGCGCAGGGCATGCTGGACAACGGCGCCGACGTGGTCTACTCGGCGGCCGGCTCCTCCGGCAACGGCGCGATCGAGGCCGTCAACGGCGTCAAGGGCGCCTGGGCCATCGGCGTGGACTCCGACCAGTACCAGATCCCGGGCCTGGCCAAGTACAAGAACTCGATCCTGACCTCGATGGTCAAGAACGTCGACGTCGGTGTCTACGACTTCGTCAAGTCGGTCAAGGACGGCAAGCCGCTGACCGGCACCAACACCTACTCGCTCGAGAAGGAGGGCGTCTCGCTCTCCACGAGCGGCGGCTTCATCGACGACATCAAGGCCAAGCTGGACGCGGCGAAGAAGAAGATCGTCGACGGTTCGGTCAAGGTCAAGACCACCCCGTGATCTGACGGATTCCGTCGGACTTGTGGCTCGGCGCGGGGGCGCCTTCCGGAGCCCCCCGCCGAGCCATAACAATGTGTCAACTCTACGCGTGTAGCACGGAGTTGCCGCGCTAGCGTCGCCGACGCCTGCCACCTCCCCTAAGCAGCCCCTTTCCCCGAGGAGAGTGCGCCATCAACGCGTCCAGCCCTCCCGCTGCCGTCGAACTGCGCGGCATCACCAAGCGTTTCCCCGGCGTCGTGGCCAACCGCGACATCGACATCACCGTCCGCACGGGCACCGTCCATGCCCTCTGCGGTGAGAACGGCGCCGGCAAGTCCACCCTGATGAAGATCCTCTACGGCATGCAGCAGCCGGACGAGGGCACCATCACGATCAACGGCGAACAGGTCACCTTCGCCAACCCCGGCGAGGCCATCGCCCGCGGCATCGGCATGGTGCACCAGCACTTCATGCTCGCCGACAACCTCACCGTGCTGGAGAACGTCGTCCTCGGCGCGGAGAAGCTGCACGGCATCGGCGGCAAGGCCCGCGCCAGGATCAAGGAGATCTCGGACGCGTACAGCCTGAACGTCCGGCCCGACGTGCTCGTGGAGGAGCTGGGCGTCGCCGACCGCCAGCGCGTGGAGATCCTCAAGGTCCTCTACCGCGGCGCCAAGACCCTCATCCTGGACGAGCCCACCGCCGTCCTCGTGCCCCAGGAAGTCGACGCGCTCTTCGACAACCTGCGCGAGCTGAAGGCCGAGGGCCTCACCGTCATCTTCATCTCCCACAAGCTGGGCGAGGTGCTCTCCGTCGCCGACGAGATCACCGTCATCCGGCGCGGTACCACCGTCGGCACCGTCGAGCCGCGGGGCACCACCCCCAAGCAGCTCGCCGAGCTGATGGTCGGCAGCGAGCTGCCCACCCCCGAGACCGAGGAGTCCACGGTCACGGACGTCCCGATGCTGAAGCTGGACGGCCTGCACCTGTCGCAGACCGACCTCGACGGCATCGAGCGGATCATCCTGGACGAGATCTCCCTGACCATCCACAAGGGCGAGGTCCTCGGCATCGCCGGTGTGGAGGGCAACGGCCAGTCCGAACTGGTCGAAGCGATCATGGGCATGCGGCGGCCCGACACCGGCACCGTCACCCTCGACGGCGCCGACATCTCGGGGACCCCCACCCGCGACCGCCGCGAGGCCGGCATCGGCTACATCCCCGAGGACCGCCACCGCCACGCGCTGCTCCTGGAAGCACCGCTGTGGGAGAACCGCATCCTCGGCCATGTCACCGAGAAGCCCAACTCCCGCGGCGGGCTCCTCAACATCAAGGCGGCCCGCGCCGACACCGAGCGGATCGTGCAGGCGTACGACGTCCGCACCCCCGGCATCGACGTGACCGCGGCCTCTCTGTCCGGCGGCAATCAGCAGAAGCTGATCGTCGGCCGCGAGATGAGCCACCACCCCAAGCTGCTCATCGCCGCCCACCCCACCCGCGGTGTGGACGTCGGCGCCCAGGCGGCCATCTGGGACTACATCCGCGAGGCCCGCCGCGAGGGCCTGGCCGTGCTGCTGATCTCCGCCGACCTGGACGAGCTGATCGGGCTCTCCGACACCCTGCGGGTGATGTACCGCGGCCGCCTGGTCGCCGACGCCGACCCCGCCACGATCACCCCCGAAGAGCTGGGCTCCGCCATGACGGGTGCGGCCACCGGCCACCTGGAGCACACAGAGGACGACGAGCGATGAAGAAACTGACCTCACGGATCGACAAGGAGCGGATGCTCCTCGGCGTGGCCGCGCCGGTACTGGCGGTCGTCGCCGCGCTCCTCGTCACCGCCCTGGTGATCCTCGCGACCGGCAAGAACCCCGGCGCCGCCTTCAACGACATGCTGACCTACGGCTTCGCCAGCGACAGCCAGGTCTACATCCTGAACAAGGCGACGACGTACTACCTCGCGGGTGTCTCGGTGGCCATCGGCTTCCGCATGAACCTGTTCAACATCGGCGTCGACGGCCAGTACCGGCTCGCCGCGTTCATCGCCGCCGTCCTCGGCGGCGCGCTGACCGTGCCGGGCTGGCTCGCCATCCCGCTGATCATCATCGCGGCCATGGTGACCGGTGCCCTCTGGGCCGCCATCGCCGGCATCCTCAAGGTGACCCGGGGCGTCAGCGAGGTCATCTCGACCATCATGCTGAACTCGATCGCCACCGCGATCATCGCCTACTTGCTGCAGCCTGGGAAGCTCGCCCGGCTCGAACAGGGCGGCACCGTCGTCTCCACCAAGCCGCTGCCCTCGTCCTCGTACTTCTTCACGATCAACGCGGGCCCGGCCGGTGAGCTGTGGGGCTTCCTCTTCATCGCCGTCCTGGTGGGTGTCGCCTACTGGTTCGTGCTCGGCCGCACCCGCTTCGGCTTCGACCTGCGCACCGTCGGCCAGTCCGAGAGCGCGGCCAGCGCCAGCGGCGTCTCGGTGAAGAAGATGGTCGCCACCAGCATGGTCATCTCGGGTGCGGTGGCCGGTCTGATCGGCATGCCGACCCTGCTCAACGACAGCCACGCGTTCAGCAACGACTTCCCGGCCGGCATCGGCTTCACCGGCATCGCCATCGCGCTGCTCGGCCGCAACAACCCGGTCGGTATCGCGCTCGGCGCCCTGCTGTGGGGCTTCCTCGAGCGCACCACCAACCACCTGGAGTTCCAGGGCTACGACAAGGAAATCCTCGGCGTCATCCAGGGCGTCATCGTCCTGTGCGTCGTCATCGCCTACGAGGTCGTGCGCCGTTACGGCCTCAAGCGCCAGCAGCAGCGCGTCGGCGCCGAACTCGCCGCCCAGGCCGCCGCCCCGACGAAGAAGCAGGAGGTGGCGTGATGACTGCCACGATGACCGACGCGCCGCCGCCGGCGGCGCCCAAAGCGGGCGACGCGCCTCAGCGCTCGGGCCGCTCGCTCGGCCAGATCCTCGTGATCGTCGCCGGCGCACTGCTGCTTGTCGCCGCCGTGCGCATGGTCACCGGCTCCAACCAGCTCGACTCCGCCGGACAGGTCGCCGCCGCCCTCGGCCTCGCCGTCCCCATCGGCCTCGCCGGGCTCGCCGGTCTGTGGTCCGAGCGGGCCGGTGTGGTCAACATCGGCCTCGAAGGCATGATGATCCTCGGCACCTTCGGCGCCGGCTGGATCGGCTGGCAGTCCAGCCCCTGGCTCGGCCTGCTGTGCGGCATCGGCTTCGGTGTCATCGGCGGCCTGGTGCACGCCGTCGCCACCGTGACCTTCGGCGTCGACCACATCGTCTCCGGTGTCGCCGTCAACCTGCTGGCGCTCGGCGCCACCCAGTACCTCGCCAAGCTGTTCTTCGCCGGCGGCAAGGCGGCGGAGGCGGGCGGCAACCCCAAGCAGTCCCCGCCCGCGGACTCGCTGCCGGACATCACGATCCCCGGCCTCTCCGACGGCCTCGCCTCGATCGAGAAGCACCACTGGTTCCTCGTCTCCGACCTGGCCGGCATCATCGGCGGTCTGGTCACCGACCTGTCCGTGGTGACGATCCTCGCCGTGCTGCTGTTCATCGGCAGCTGGTGGGTGCTGTGGCGCACCCCGTTCGGTCTGCGGCTGCGCTCCTGCGGCGAGAACCCGACCGCGGCGGAGTCGCTCGGCGTCAACGTCTACCGGTACAAGTACGCGGCCGTGGCCGTCTCCGGCGGCCTCGCCGGCCTCGGCGGCGCGTTCCTCGCGCTGGTCACCTCGCACACCTACCTGGAGGGCCAGACCGGCGGCCGCGGCTACATCGGTCTCGCCGCCATGATCTTCGGCAACTGGCGCCCCGGCGGCCTGGCGATGGGCGCCGGACTGTTCGGCTACTCCGACGCGCTCCAGCTGCGCAACGGCGGTGTCACGGTCCACGCGCTGCTCCTGCTGCTGGTCGTCCTGCTCGCCCTGCTGGCAGGGTGGAAGATGTACAAGAAGGCCATGTGGCAGGGCGTCGTCAGTGCCGTCATGGCCGCGCTCGTCCTGGTCTGGTACCTGCTCACCGACGAGGTCCCGAGCGACTTCGTGGGCGCCACCCCGTACGTCGTCACGCTGCTGGTGCTGTCGCTGTCCGCGCAGCGCCTGCGGATGCCGAAGGCGGACGGCATGCGGTACCGGAAGGGCCAGGGCAAGTGACCAGGCAGGGCACCGGCTTCGACTGGGAGGCGCTGCGCGCCGAGGCGCGGGAGGCCATGTCCCACGCCTACGCCCCCTACTCGGGCTTCCCGGTCGGTGCCGCCGCCGTGGCCGACGACGGCCGCACGGTCACCGGCTGCAACGTCGAGAACGCCTCCTACGGTCTCGGCCTGTGCGCCGAGTGCGGTCTGGTCTCGCAGCTCCAGCGCACGGGCGGCGGTCGGCTGACCCACTTCACCTGCGTCGACGGCGCCGGCGCCCTGCTGGTCCCGTGCGGTCGCTGCCGCCAGCTCCTGTACGAGTTCGGCGGCCCCGGCCTGCTCCTGGACACCCCCGCGGGGATCGTCCCGCTCTCCGAGATGCTGCCCCAGGCCTTCGGCCCGGAACATCTCACCAAGTAACTCCCGTACGGCCCCCCTGATCCGCTCAGGGGGGCCGTACACATCGCACCTCCCGGAAGGAAGCCCTCAGCCATGGCCATGGACGCCATCTCCGTCATCCGCACCAAGCGGGACCGCGGCGAGCTGACCGACCAGCAGATCGACTGGGTCATCGACGCGTACACCCGCGGCGAGGTCGCCGACTATCAGATGGCCGCGCTCAACATGGCGATCCTGCTGAACGGCATGAACCGCCGCGAGATCGCCCGCTGGACCGCGGCCATGATCGCCTCAGGCGAGCGCATGGACTTCTCGTCGCTGTCCCGTCCGACGGCCGACAAGCACTCCACCGGCGGCGTCGGCGACAAGATCACCCTGCCGCTGGCCCCCCTGGTCGCGGCCTGCGGCGCGGCCGTCCCGCAGCTGTCGGGCCGGGGCCTCGGCCACACCGGCGGAACCCTGGACAAGCTGGAGTCGATCCCCGGCTGGCGGGCCCTGCTCTCGAACGAGGAGATGCTGCACGTCCTCGACACCACGGGCGCGGTGATCTGCGCGGCGGGCGACGGCCTGGCCCCCGCGGACAAGAAGCTGTACGCGCTGCGCGATGTCACCGGCACGGTCGAGGCGATCCCGCTGATCGCCTCCTCGATCATGTCGAAGAAGATCGCCGAGGGCACCGGCAGCCTGGTGCTGGACGTGAAGGTGGGCACGGGCGCCTTCATGAAGACCATCGAGGACGCCCGCGAGCTGGCCTCCACGATGGTCGGCCTCGGCACGGACCACGGTGTGAAGACGGTCGCGCTGCTGACGGACATGTCCACCCCGCTCGGCCTCACCGCGGGCAACGCCCTGGAGGTCCGCGAGTCGGTGGAGGTCCTGGCGGGCGGCGGCCCCGCGGACGTCGTGGAGCTGACGGTCGCGCTGGCCCGCGAGATGCTGGACGCGGCGGGCATCAAGGACGCCGACCCGGCCAAGGCCCTGGCCGACGGCTCCGCGATGGACGTCTGGCGGCGCATGATCGCGGCCCAGGGCGGCGACCCGGACGCCGAGCTGCCCACGTCGAAGGAGCAGCACGTCATCAAGGCCCCGTCGTCCGGTGTCCTCACCCGCCTCGACGCCTACGACATCGGTATCGCGGCCTGGCGTCTCGGCGCCGGCCGCGCCCGCAAGGAGGACCCGGTGCAGGCCGGGGCGGGCGTGGAGATGCACGCCAAGCCGGGTGACACGGTGACCGAGGGCCAGCCCCTGCTCACCCTGCACACCGACACCCCGGACCGCTTCGCGTACGCGCTGGAGGCGGTGGCGGGCTCGTACGACATCGCGGCCCCGGGCACCGCCTTCGAGGCGACCCCGGTCGTGCTGGAGCGCATCTCCTGACCTGCGGTTTTCCCATGCGGGTGAACGGGACCGGCGGACTGGCGCCGGTCCCGTTCGGCATGCTGGGACCGGTGACGCCCCGATAGGGACGGCCCTGTGCACGGTCATCCCGGCCGCACCAGGGATCACCCCAGTGCCGCCGCCACCCCCACGAGCACCGGCACGGACACCACCGTCGACAGCAGGACCGACTCGCGGGCCAGGGACTCCGCCACCCGGTAGCGGCTGGCGTAGGTGAACAGGTTCTGGGCGCCCGGCAGGGCCGCGGTCACCACCACGTCCAGCAGCGGGGCCCCGCGCAGCCCGAAGACGGCTGTCGCCAGTACCCAGGCCACCAGCGGCTGCCCCACCGACTTGAGCGCGACCGACAGCAGGACGGGTCCGCGGTCCCGCCCCCGGCCCGGGGCCGCGCTGCCGTGCAGGGACATGCCGAAGGCCAGCAGGGCGGCGGGCACGGACATGTCCCCGATCAGGGTGAGCGGGTTCAGCAGCGGGCCGGGCAGCTGCCAGCCCGCCGCCGACACGACGGCCCCGGACAGGGAGCCCACGGCGATCGGATTGCGCAGCGGTGTCAGCAGCCGCCGCGCCACCGTGCCCTTACCGCCCGCCCCGGACAGGTCCAGGACCGTCAGGGCGACGGGGGTGACCAGGACGACCTGGAACAGCAGCACCGGAGCCACCAGGGACGCGTCGCCCAGCACGTACACGGCGATCGGGATGCCCAGGTTCCCCGAGTTGACGTAGCCGGAGCACAGGGCGCCGATCGTCGTACGGCCCACGCCCCAGCGCCGCAGTACGCCGAACGCCACGAAGACCCCGGCGACCGCCGCCGTGCTCAGGGCCGTCACCAGCAGCCGGCGGGAGAAGACGGTGGACAGGTCGGCCCGCGCCAGGGTCGTGAACAGCAGCGCCGGGCCCGCCACGGTGAAGGCGAGGCCGGTCAGGACCGCACGCCCCTGCTCGCCGAGCGTCCCGCGCCGCCCGAGCACATAACCCACCCCGATCACGACCGCGATCACCGCGAACCCGCTCAGCACCCCCGTCACACGGCCAACCCTCCGGTGACCGGGGCGGGCCGGTCAATGTGATCCGTGCCGGACGGCGCGGGCGACCGCGATGAGTTCCGGGCGCCGGGCCGGTCTACCGCACGTGGATGCCGAGTTCCCCGCCGTGCTCGTGCTGCCCGGGTCCGTCCGCCGTGACGAGGTGCCCGGGCTCTGCGCCGATGTGCGGGCCCTGCTGGAGACCGGCGGGGCCGGCGTGGTCGTGTGCGACGTGGGCGGGCTCGGGCCGCCGGGTCTCGCCGCCGTCGATCTGCTCGCCCGGCTGGAGCTGGCCGCCCGCCGGGCCGGCGGGCGGATCAGGCTGCGGGGCGCCGATCCCGCGCTACCCGCCCTTCTCGACCTCGTCGGACTCCGCTTCGAGATGGAGCGGCAGGCCGAACAGCGGGAACAGGCGCTTGGTGTCGAGGAAGAAGTGGAACCCGGTCAGGCGGCCCGCTGAGATCTCCAGGACCTGGATCGACCACGGCGAGAGGCCGCCCGCTTCCGGGTCCGGCTTGTAGTGGGCGAAGCCCGGCAGGCCGTTCACCTCGACCGGCAGCAGACGGGAGCCCTCGCACTCGTGGCCGATCGACGTCATGAAGCCCGTGATGTCGCCGGCGCCGGTCAGCCACATCTCGAACGGCGGCATCGTCATGATGGCGTCCTCGTGCAGCAGCGCCGTCAGCGCCGTCATGTCGTACCCCTCGAACGCCGCCACATAGCGTTCGAGGAGCTTGCGCTGCTCCTCGTCCAGGGGGTCGGAGACCGCCGCCCGGGCGCCCTTGTCGTCGCGCTCGGCGAGCGTCGCCCGGGCCCGCTGGAGGGCGCTGTTGACCGACGCGACCGTGGTGTCCAGCAGCGCGGCGACCTCGGCCGCCTTCCAGGCCAGCACCTCGCGCAGGATCAGCACCGCCCGCTGCTTGGGCGGGAGTTGCTGGAGGGCGGCCATGAAGGCGAGCCGCACCGACTCCTTGGCGACGGCGGCCTCGGCCGGGTCGTCGAGCGCCGGCAGCACCCGGGTGTCCGGCATCGGCTCCAGCCAGGTGTGGTCCGGGCGCGGGGAGAGGGCGTAGCTCGCCAGCGGGGTGGACTCGGACAGGTCCACCGGCCTGGCCCGCTTGTTGCCCGCCGCCAGCATGTCGAGGCACACGTTCGTCGCGATCCGGTACAGCCACGAGCGCACCGAGGAACGGCCCTCGAACGTGTCGTAGCCGCGCCAGGCCCGCACCAGGGTGTCCTGCACCGCGTCCTCGGCCTCGAAGGAGGAGCCGAGCATGCGATAGCAGTACCCCGTCAGCTCGGTCCGGTGCTTCTCCAGTACGACGTCGAGATCCGCCGTCGCCGTGCCGTTGCCCATCGTCCACCCACCCCTGTGGCCGTCCCGTAAGCGCGCCCTCGCGCCCCAGCACTTCGGAAGCTACCGCAGCGCACCGACAATGGCCCCCGGAGTGCGAAAACACGCAGCTCGGACCAGTCGCTTCCGAGACGTGGGGGGAGCCCGTCCGGGGCGCCGAGGACGGACCGGCGGCAACGGCGGGCCGGCGGACCGGACCAGCGGGCCGGACCGGCGGGTCAGCGGGTCCGGCAGGCGCGGCGGGTCCGGCAGGTGTGAGGGGGTCCCGCGGGCGTCAGCGGGCCGCGACCGGCCGTGCCGCGACCGGCTCCCGGCGGGCGGCGGCCCGGGCCGCCCGGGAACCGAGCACCGTGATCGTGACGACGCCGAGGACCGCGAGGACGCCCACGCCGACCGTGCCGGCCCAGCCGCCCGAGTGGAAGGCCATCGCGCCCGCCGTGCTGCCGGCGCTTGAGCCGATGTAGTACGCGGACTGGTAGAGGGCCGACGCCTGGGCGCGGCCGTGGGTGGCGGTCTTGCTGACCGCCGAGGAGGCGACCGCGTGCCCGGCGAAGAAGCCGGCCGTGATCAGGACCAGGCCCAGCAGCACCAGCGGCAGCGCGGGCGCCAGCGAGAGCAGCAGACCCGCCGCCGTGGTGCCGCCCGCCAGGTACAGCGCGCCGCGCCTGCCGAGGCGGCCCACCAGCCGGCCGGCGGTGGACGCGGAGACCGTACCCACCAGGTAGACCAGGAAGATCGAGCCCACGATGCCCTGGGGCAGTCCGAACGGCTGTGCCGTCAGCCGGTAGCCGATCACCGTGTAGACCCCGCCGAACACCGTCATGAACAGCGCGCCGATCGCGTACAGGCGGCGCAGCAGCGGGTCCGAGAGGTGGCCGCGGACCGTGCCGAGCAGCACCCGGGGGCGCAGCGAGCCCGCGGTGAAGTGCCGGGGTGCCGGCAGCAGCAGCCGGAACGCCACCGCGCACGCGACCGCGAGCACGCCGATCACCGCGACCGAGACCCGCCAGCCCCACTCCTGCGCGACCCAGCCGGTGATCACCCGGCCGCTCATCCCGCCGACGCTGTTGCCCGCCACGAACAGGCCGATCGCCGTGACCAGCGCCTTCGGCCGCACCTCCTCGGCCAGATACGCCTGCGCCGAGGCCGGGAGACCGGCCAGGGCCGCACCCTGCAGCCCGCGCAGCACCACCAGCGCGCCGATCGACGGCGCGAACGGCACCAGCAGGCCGATGGTGACGGCGACGGCCAGCGAGCCCGTCATCACCGCTCGGCGGCCGAAGCGCTCCGACAGGGCGCTCATGGGCAGGACGAACAGGGCCAGTCCGCCGGTCGCGGCCGCCACGGTCCAGCTCGCCTCGCTCGCCGTGACCCCGTACTCGCCGGAGATCAGCGGCAGCAGTGCCTGGGTGGAGTAGAGGAGGGCGAAGGTGGCGACTCCGGCGAGGAAGAGGGCGAGCCGCATCCGGCCGTAGCCGGGGTCGCCCGGGGCCATCCGGGAGTCGGAGTCGGGGGCGGGGACTGCGGGGGCCGGGGCAACGGCGTCCACACGGGTGGACGCCCCGGTACTGGCGGGAGACATGCTTCGACCGTAGGGACGGCACCTCTGATCCGTCCAATGCATGGAATCGCCATAATCGTTCCCATGGCGCATCAGCAGAGGTCACAGGGGCGGCTGTCACCGTTTGGTGACACAGAAGACATGAGCGAGGTGGTGCGGGTGCTCGCGCCCCGGCTCGCCTGGTTCGCCGGGGTCGCCCGCACCGAGCACGTCACCCGGGCGGCGCGGGAGATGAACGTCCCCCAGTCCACCCTCTCCCGCGCGATGGCCCGTCTGGAGCAGGACCTGGGTGTCGACCTGTTCGCCCGGCACGGCCGGACCGTCTCGCTGACCACCGCGGGCCGTACCTTCCTCGCCTCCGTCGAGCGGGCCCTCGCCGAGGTCGAGCGGGCTGCCGAGGAGGTCCGCGCGGACGCCGACCCGGCCACCGGCAAGGTCGCCTTCGGCTTTCTGCACACCATGGGCGCCGAGACGGTACCGGGACTGCTGCACGCCTTCCGCGCCGACCACCCGCGCATCCGCTTCAGCCTGGTGCAGAACTACGGCGAGGCGATGCTGGAGCGGCTCCGGGCGGGCGAGCTGGACCTCTGCCTCACCTCGCCGGTCCCCGACGCCCCCGATCTGGTCGCCCGCCGGCTGGACGAGCAGAAGCTCCGCCTCGTCGTCCCCGCCGAGCACCGCCTGGCCGCCCGCCGCCGCATCCGGCTCGCCGAGGCGGCCGAGGAAACCTTCGTCACCCTGGAGCCCGGCTACGGCCTGAGGCGGATCACCGACGCGCTGTGCCGCGAGGCCGGCTTCAAGCCCCGTATCGCCTTCGAGGGGGAGGAGGCGGAGACCCTGCGGGGTCTGGTCGCCGCGGGTCTCGGAGTGGCCCTCCTGCCGCCGCCGACCGTTCCCCGCCCGGGGGTGGTGGAGCTGACGGTCACCGCCCCGAGGGCGGCCCGCGAGATCGGGGTCGCCTGGCTGGCCGACCGCCCGGACACACCCCCGGTGGCCGCCTTCAAGAAGTTCCTGCTCTCACGGCGGGGGAGTCTGCTTCCCTGAGGGCGTACACCCATTTCCGCCTCTCCCTGTGCGGCGGCTGTCCGCGACGCGGACGAGAATGGCGCTTATTCACCGTTTCGGAATAGGTTCGCGTCTCATCTCCCCGTCGGCCTTGATGAACAGCGCCTGAAATCAAGGAATATGACGGAGTGTCATAAAGTTCCTGGGGAGAGGCTTCTGGCTGGAGAGAACCGAATCGCATAGCCCCTTAATCCCGTTGTCATAGACGTGTCACAGAGCGCGGGTTACAGTTTCCGCAAGATCACGCGCTGTCGCCGGACCGGCAGTTCGTGACGCAACGGCAACACCAGTGGCACCAACGGGGGAAGGGGAAAGGCGTGCACGTCACGCGTGCGGTCGTCGCACCGAGGGAAAGCCACTCCGGGCCGTCGGGGGCATCGGTCGGCGAGCAGACGGACGATCACTTAGCACCTGTCGAATCTCCGCCGGTCCGGCGGGCGAACTCCCGTATCCATGACCGGAGACGCCGGCATTCGCGCCGCGACGAGCGATGTCGTCGCCGCGCACTTCCCGCGACCCGCCCGGTGAGACACCGGCGTCGCACCGAGTCCGGGAAAGGCTCTTCCGCCTACGGCCGGCCCGCTCCGTGTCCGCCCGGAGAACGCCGGGCGCGTCCCTCGCTCTGTCATGCCCAGCGGCTCCCCGGTGCGCGGACACATTCCGCCTCCGAGGCCGCGCCGGCCTGACATCCGGCGGACGAGGTGAGCAGCGCCTCGTCGGCACCCTCCGGATCACGTCCGCGGCATGTCCCACGACGGCCATGACCGGCGCCCCGGGCACACCCATGCCCTCGTGCGCCCGGCCGCCGTCGCCGTGCCGCCACCGCACCACTCGTACCACCTCCGTCACGCTCATCCCGTTTCCGAAGGTGCTCGATGATCTTTCGCAATGCGTACGACCTGGTACTGGACGACATCTTCCTCGACCTGGGCGACTTCATCCCCGGCGTCGACCTCACCCTCAAGGTCGAGGGCCTCAACCTCGCCGGATCCATCAAACTGAAGGCGGCCGTGGGCCTCCTGGAGGACCTGGAACGCCGTGGCGTGCTCAAGCCGGGCGGCCGGGTCATCGAGTCCTCCTCCGGCAACCTCGGCATCGCGCTCAGCTCGGTCTGCGCGGCCCGCGGCTACCGCTTCACCTGCGTCGCGGACCCCAACACCGCGCGCACCAGCGTCCGTCTGATGCGGGCGTACGGCGCCGAGGTGGTCATCGTCGACCGCCGCGACGCCAACGGCGGCTTCCTCCAGTCCCGTATCGACCACATCCACGCCCGGCTGAGCGAGGACCCCGGCCTGGTCTGGCCCAACCAGTACGCCAACGAGGCCAATCCGCAGGCCCATTACCGGCGTACCGCCCCCGCCCTGCTCAAGGAGCGCGGGTTCGACATCGTCTTCATCGGCGCGGGCACCACCGGCACGCTCATGGGCTGCGCCGAGTACTTCCGCGAGTACTCGCCCGGGACCCGCATCATCGCCGTCGACACCCTCGGCTCGGTCACCTTCGGCGCCGCCCCGGCCCGCCGGCACATACCCGGCCTCGGCACCAGCCGGCGCCCGGAGATCTACCGCGACGGGCTCGTCGACGAGGTCGTCATGGTGCCGGAGTCCGCCGCGGTGCGCATGTGCCGGGGGCTCGCGACCCGGCGGGGGATCCTCGCCGGCGGCTCGACCGGTTCGGTGCTCGCCGCGGTCGCGGCCACCAGCCACGACATCCCCGAGGGCGCGTCCGTGGCCGCCATCAGCCCGGACCTCGGCGAGCGCTACCTCGACACGATCTACGACGACGACTGGGTCGGCGAGCGCTTCGGCGCCGCCGACGACTGACCCGGACGACGTTGTCGTCCTCCGCACCACCGCGCAACGCAGCCAGGATCTGAAGGAGCCACCCATGTTCGAATTTGACGTCGTCGGCGGCCGTACCGTCCAGGACATCGTCCGGGACAGCCGCCGGGACATCGTCCGGGTCGTCCGGGACACCTACCTCGCCCACCACGCCGGACGCTCCGTGAACCCGGACAGCTATTTCCTCCGCTTTCCCGAGAAGCCCGCGGACCGGATCATCGCCCTGCCCGCCTACCTCGACGGCGAGCGCGAGGTCGCGGGCATCAAGTGGATAGCCAGCTTCCCGGCCAACATCGAGCGCGGCATCCCCCGCGCCTCGGCCACGCTCGTGCTGAACGACGCGGAGACCGGCTACCCGTTCGCACTGCTGGAGGCCTCGCAGATCAGCGCCGCCCGCACCGCGGCGTCGGCCGTCCTGGCCGCCGACGTCCTGGCCGGCGGGCGCAAGAGCGGCCGGCTCGCGGTGGTGGGCGCCGGCATCATCGCCCGGAACATCCTGGAGTTCTTCCACGCCGAGCAGTGGGAGTTCGAGCAGGTCGTGGTGCACGACCTGAGCCCGGAGTACGGCACGGCCCTGGCCACCCACGCCACCGAGCGGCTCGGCTACCCGGCGTCCTACGCCGGCACCCTCCAGGAGGCCACCGCCGGCGCCGACCTGGTCGTCTTCGCCACCACCGCGGGCGAGCCGTACGTCCTGGACACCGACGCCTTCGCCCCCGGCCAGATCGTCCTCAACATCTCCCTGCGGGACATCGGCCCCGAGCTGATCGCCGGCTCCTACAACGTGCTGGACGACGTCGACCACTGCCTGAAGGCCAACACCTCCCCGCACCTGGCCGAACAGAAGTACGGCAACCGGGACTTCATCACCGGCACCCTCGCTGAGGTGATCAACGGAGAGGCCGCGGTCGGCACGGACAAGCCGGTCGTCTTCTCCCCGTTCGGCCTGGGCGTCCTCGACCTCGCCGTGGGCCTCGAAGTGCACCGCGTCGCCGCCGAGTCGGGCCGCACCACCGCCATCACCGACTTCTTCGGGGAGACCGAGCGGTGGTGACGACTTCTCTCCGGCAGACGCCGGTCGCGGGCACCGTCGGGATCATCGGCCTGGGCTCGCGGGGCATCGGCGTCCTCGAACGCCTCGTCACCCGTGCCGCCCGCCCGGAGTGGGCGGGCCGCCGGCTCGTGGTCGAGGTGGTGGACCCGGACGGCACCGGCGTCGGCATCCACGCCGTGGACCAGCCCGACCATCTGCTGCTCAACACCGTCTGCGCCCAGGTGAGCCTCTTCCCCGAGGAGGCCACGGTGGGCGCGGCCGTCGGCGACCGGGGCCCCGACCTGTACGAGTGGGTGACGGCCCGGGGGCTGAAGGTGGCCGAGGACGGCTACACGCTCGGCGCCGAGGGCCGGCCGGTGCGGCCGGACGACTATCTGCCGCGGCGGGTGCTCGGCGAGTACCTCGGCTGGTTCCTGCGGCGCCTGCTCGACCGGGCCCCCGAGAACGTGGAGATACGGCTGCACCGCGCCGCGGCGACCCGTCTGTCCGACGGCCCCGGCGACTCCCGGCAGATCACCCTGGACACCGGCGAGACCCTGCGGGTGGACACGGTCTTCCTCACCACCGGGCACACCCCGCAGGCCGCCCCCGACCCCGGGGCGCCGGGAGCGGCCCGCCGCATCCACGCGATCTACCCGCCCGCCGCCGCCTTCGTGGACGTCGCCCCCGGCCAGACCGTCGCCCTCGGCGGCACCGGCCTGTCGGGCATGGACGTCCTCGCCTCGCTCACCCTGGGCCGGGGCGGCAGGTACGAGGCGGCCGAGGGCGGTCTGCGCTACCTGCCCAGCGGACGGGAGCCGCGCGTCCTGCTGTTCTCCCGTACGGGCATCCCCTTCCGGGCCCGGCCCGCCGCCAACCGCACCGGCGGCCCGTACCAGCCGCTGGTGTTCACCCCCGAGGCCCTGGACGGCCTCCGCTCGGCCGGGGACGGCCGCCTCCTGAACCTGCACGGCGACCTGCTCCCGTTGATCCGCACCGAGATGCGCGTCGCCTTCCACCGCCGGGCCGCCGGCCTCGTCGGGGGAGCCGACGCCGAGCACGCCCTGACCGGGCGGCTGGGCGCGGCGGCCGGCGCGGGCACCCTCGACGACGAGCTGCGCGCCCTGGACCTGGAGCACGCCGAGCGGTTCGGCCACTTCGACCCGCAGGAGCTGCTCTTCCCGGACAGCGCCGAGTTCGACTCGAGCGACGCCTACCGCAAGTGGTACGAGGAGCGGCTGCGCTCGGACCTGGTGGAGGCCCGGCTCGGCCTCGGCGGCAGCCCCGTCAAGGCCGGCCTCGAAGTCCTGCGTGACCTGCGCGACGTCGTCCGGCACGCCGTCGACTTCGGCGGCCTGGACGAGGACTCCCACGACGCGTTCTACGGCTCCTTCACCGCCACCCTCAACCGCTCGGTGACCGGCCCGCAGCTCGACCGGCACGAGGAGCTGCTCGCCCTGCTGGAGGCCGGGATCGTCAGCGTGCCCTTCGGGCCCGCCCCGCGCGTCGAGTGGGACGGGACGGCGTGGCGGCTCTCCTCCACCCGCCTCGGCACCGAGCACGGCGCACCGGCCGACTGGCTGGCGTACGCCACCTCGGGCCAGCCCGACGTGGAGGCCACCGGCAGCCCGCTGCTGGCGGACCTCGTGGCGAGCGGCCGGGCCCGCCGGCACCGCGCCGGCGCCCGCAGCAGCCGCGGTGTCGACATCACGGCGGACCAGCACCCCGTCGCCGCCGACGGCAGGCCCGACCGGAAGGTCCGCGTCCTCGGCCCGCTCTGCGAGGGGGCCACCTTCTACAACCACTACGTCCCCTCACCCGGCGGGCGCAACCGCGCGCTGGCGGACGCCGACCGGTGCGTCATCGCCGTACTGGCCGAACTCGCCGCCGCAGCCGAGCCCGAGACCACCAGGAGCGCCACGCAGTGACTCTCATCGTGCACACCCGGATCGACGCCGTCGACCAGCTCGCCGAGGAAGGCATCACGGTCACCGTCGAGCCCCGTACGGCCGGCACCACGACCCCGGCCGTCGAACTCGCGATCCTCAACCTGATGCCGGACAAGCCGGTCACCGAGACCCAGCTGCTGCGCCTGCTGTCCGGTGCCGGGCTCCCCGTCCGCGTCACCCTCCTGCGCCCCCGGGACCACATCTCCAAGAGCACGCCCGAGGCGTACCTGAAGGAGCACTACCAGACCCACGAGGACGTCGCCGACCGCCGGTTCGACGCCCTGATCGTGACCGGCGCCGCCGTCGAGCTGCTGCCCTTCGAGCAGGTGTCGTACTGGGACGAGCTGCGCGGGATCATCGACTGGGCGCAGCGGAACGTCACCTCCGCCCAGTACGTCTGCTGGGGCGCCCAGGCCGCGCTCTACCACCGGTACGGCATCCCCAAGCACGAGCTGCCCGCCAAGCTGTTCGGCAACTTCCCGCACCGGCTCACCGACCCGTCCTCCCCGCTGCTCGCGGGCTTCGAGCCGGTCGTCGCGGTGCCGCAGTCGCGCCACACCGAGAACCTCCGCGCCGACTTCGAGAAGACCGAGGAGCTGCGGATCCTGGTGGAGTCGCCCGAGTCCGGGGTGCACATCGCGGTCAGCCGGGACGGCCGGGAGCTGTACGTCTCCGGGCACCCGGAGTACGACGTCGACACTCTGCTGCGCCAGTTCCGCCGCGATCGGGCAAAGGGGGCGGACATCGCCCTCCCGGTGAACTATTTTCCGGGTGACGACCCGTCGGCGGCCCCGGTGGAGAACTGGCAGGAACCTGGACGGATCCTCTACCGGAACTGGCTGCGTGGCCTCACGCGCGACGGAATCCCGCTGGCCGAGATCACGGCCGACAAGTCAGGAGTGTAAGGGTGTCAATCCTTCAGGCATTGGTCTCGTTCGCCCTGGTGTCCGCCCTGTTGGTGGTCATGCCGGGCGTGGACACCGCACTGGTCATCCGCAACACCGTGGCGCGCGGCAGGCTCCACGGCTTCGTCACCGGCGTCGGCGTGGGCGTCGGCGCCATCATCTGGGGCGGCGCGATCGCGGTGGGCATCGGGGCGCTGCTGGACGCCTCCGAGACGGCCTACACCGTGTTCCGGATCGTCGGCGCCGCCTACATGGTCTGGCTGGGCATCGGGCTGTGGCGCTCGGCGCGGGCCATCGGCTCGGGGCAGGAGGGGGAAACCGACCTGGAACCGGAGAACGCCTCGCTGTGGCGCTCCTTCGGCCGCGGCATGCTGAACAACCTGGCCAACCCCAAGGTCGGCGTCTTCTACGGCGCCACGATCCCGCAGTTCATCCCCGACGACGCGTCCCCCGCGCTCATGGGCAGCGCCCTCGCCGCGGTCAACGCCCTTGAGGCGGTGGCCTGGTACGGCCTGATCAGCCTCGGCGCCCACGGTCTGCGCACCTGGATGAAGCGCCGCTCGGTCCGCCGCTCCGTCGACGCCACCGCGGGCACGGTCATGATCGCCTTCGGTATCGCGATGGCGGTCGAGAGCTGAACCCCGGGCGCACGGCACCCGCACAGAGCCCAGCAGCCCCCACACCTACGGAGATACCGATGTCTTCCCGTGTCGTCCTGGTCGCCGACCCCCTGCCGGCGGCCGCCCTGGAGCGTTTCGGCCCCGGGTACGAGGTGCGCCACTGCGACGGCGCCGACCGCGCGCAGCTCCTGGCCGCGGTGGGCGAGGCCCACGCCCTGCTCGTCCGCAGCGCCACGACCGTGGACGCCGAGGTCCTCGCGGCGGCGCCGCGGCTCGCCGTCGTCGGACGGGCCGGGGTGGGGGTCGACAACATCGACGTCGGCGCCGCCACCGCGGCCGGCGTCGTGGTGGTCAACGCCCCGGCCGCCAACGTCGTCAGCGCCGCCGAGCTGACGTGCGGGCTGCTGCTGTCGGCGGCCCGCGACATCCAGTCGGCGGGCCGGGAGGTGAAGGCGGGCATCTGGCGGCGCAGCACCCATGTCGGCACCGAACTCGCGGGCAAGACCCTGGGGATCGTCGGGCTCGGCCGCATCGGCCTGGCCGTGGCGCGGCGCATGACCGCCTTCGACATGACGGTCCTCGGCCACGACCCCTACGCCACGGCGGCGACGGCGGACCAGTACGGCATCAAGCTGGTCGCCCTGGACGAGCTGCTGTCCCGCTCGGACTTCATCACCGTCCACGTACCGCGGACGCCGCGGACCGCGGGCCTGATCGGCGAGGCCGAACTCCGCCTGGTCAAGCCCACGGCCTATCTCGCCAACGTCGCCCGCGGCGGCATCGTGGACGAGGCGGCCCTGCACACGGCCCTGCGGGAGTCCCGCCTCGCGGGCGCCGCCCTCGACGTCTTCGACGAGGAGCCGTGCACCGACTCGCCCCTGCTCGGGCTCGACAACGTGACGGTGACCCCGCATCTGGGCGCCAGCACCCGGGAAGCCCAGGAGCGGGCGGCGACGGACGTCATCCGCGCCCTCCTGCAGACCCTGGCCGGCGAGCGGGCCCCGGAGGCCCTGAACGCCCCTCGCTGAGCACCGGGCAGCCGCGGCGGGCGGTGCCGTGGGCGTGATCACGGCAGCGGCGCCGCGGCCCGGCTCAGCGCTGCAACGACTTGCCGAACCCCGCCGCCAGCGGCATCCGCAACCCGATCGGCGGCGGGGCGGCCAGCGCGTCCTCGACCGGGCGCGACACCGGGCAGCCGAACAGCGCCCCCATCACGAAGTCGGCGGACAGGCAGAGCACCTCGTCCCGGTGGGCGTGCAGGCCGTGCCCGTCGGAGTGCACCTCGAACCGGCACACGTCCCGGTTCGCCTTCTTCGCCCGCGCGGCGAAGCGGAACGACAGCTCGGGGTCGGTCCGTTCGTCGTTCGTGCCGTGCGCGATCAGCACCCGGCGGCCGGCCAGCTGCTTCACCGGCTCGGCGGGGGCCGCGACATCGTCCTCCGGGAGCCAGGGGGCCAGCGCGACGACGGAGTTGACGGCCTCGTGCCCGCCGGCCCGGAGCGCGGCGCGTCCGCCCATGTCCACGCCGACCAGGCACACGGGCACGTCCCCGTACCGCCGTACGACCTCGTCGGCGGCCCACTCGGCGTCCCCGGCCAGATGCGCCTCGCTGCCGTTCCAGCCGCGGTAGCGGTACTGGACGGGGTGGACGGCCAGCCCCTCGGCCCGGCCCGCGCGGGCGAGCGCGCGGCCGAGGGAGCGGATGAGGGTCATCGACCAGACGGGGGAGGGACGGCGGCCGGAGACCTCCTCGCCGCCCGGGAGCAGCAGCACCGCTCCGCTCACCGGCGCCGGCCCCTGGCCGACTGCCCTTCCGAGCCTGGCCGTTCGGACCGGCGTCGCTTGCTGTCCCATGACAGAACAGTGTCAGAAGCGGCGGTGTACGAAACCCGTCCATGGGGTCACCGTTGCGTATCGACGGAAAAGCGCCGGAAAACAGCTGACGCACGCACCGGGCGCTCTACGCGCGTAGGAGTTAGAGTGCGGAAATGACGAGCCAGACTGCACCGACGGGGGCCGTCCCGGCGCCCGTGCCGGCACACGTTCCGACGCCGGACCAGATCCGCCGGGCGCCCAAGGTACTGCTGCACGATCATCTCGACGGCGGACTCCGCCCGGGGACCGTCGTCGACCTCGCCCGGGAGTCCGGCTACGCCGAACTTCCCGAGACCGACCCGGACAAGCTGGGGATCTGGTTCCAGGAGGCCGCCGACTCCGGCTCGCTGGAGCGGTATCTGGAGACCTTCCGGCACACCGTCGGCGTCATGCAGACCCGGCAGTCCCTGATCCGGGTCGCCCGGGAGTGCGCCGAGGACCTCGCCGAGGACGGGGTCGTCTACGCCGAGGTGCGGTACGCGCCCGAGCAGCACCTCGACGGCGGACTGACCCTGGAAGAGGTGGTCGAGGCCGTCAACGAGGGCTTCCGGCAGGGCGAGCGGCTGGCCCGGGAGAACGGCCACCGGATCCGCGTCGGCGCCCTGCTGACCGCCATGCGGCACGCGGCCCGCTCCCTGGAGATCGCCGAACTGGCCAACCGCTACCGGGACTCGGGCGTGGCGGGCTTCGACATCGCAGGCGCCGAGGCGGGCTACCCGCCCACCCGGCACCTCGACGCGTTCGAGTACCTCAAGCGCGAGAACAACCACTTCACCATCCACGCCGGCGAGGCCTTCGGTCTGCCGTCCATCTGGCAGGCGCTCCAGTGGTGCGGCGCCGACCGGCTCGGCCACGGCGTGCGGATCATCGACGACATCGAGGTCCGCGAGGACGGCTCGGTCACGCTGGGCCGGCTCGCCTCCTATGTGCGGGACAAGCGCATCCCGCTGGAGCTGTGCCCCAGCTCCAACCTGCAGACCGGGGCCGCGCCCTCGTACGCCGAGCACCCCATCGGGCTGCTGCGCCGGCTGCACTTCCGGGCCACCGTGAACACCGACAACCGGCTGATGTCGCACACCAGTATGAGCCGCGAATTCGAGCACCTCGTCGACGCATTCGGTTACACGCTCGACGACCTCCAGTGGTTCTCCGTCAATGCGATGAAATCAGCGTTCATTCCTTTCGATGAACGACTCGCGATGATCAATGACGTGATCAAGCCCGGATACGCCGAGCTGAAATCCGAATGGCTGTTCCGGCAGACCGCCTCCACCAGCGGTTCTGACCGCTCGGAGGGGTAGCCGCCGACTGCTCCCGGTACGGAATGCGGACGCGCTTTCACAAGCCGTCCGCATTTCGGTGTTTGCGGCGGGCGGTCCGGCATGTTTACGGTCGTGGACCGCTCAGATCATTTTTGATCACCCGTCTCCGCATTCAAGGACGCATTTAAATGAAGCAGTCTGCCGTCAAGAGCCTGGGCGTCGCCGCCCTCGGTGCCGCCATCGCCGCCGTCGGCGCGGGCGCCGCCAACGCCGCCCCGGCGGTCCCCGACGCCACCCAGGCCCTGGACGCCGTCACCAAGACGCTGCCGGCCGAGCACGTCGGCAAGGCGCTGCCGGGCGCCGGACAGGCGCTCTCCCAGGGGCAGCGCGCCGTGACGCATGGGCAGGGTGCCGTGGGCGCCGGGGTGGCCGCCGCCCGGCCCGCCGTGCAGCAGGCCCTCGCCGAGGGGCCGACCGCGCCGGCCGCCCGGCTGATCGGCGGACTGCCGGTGCAGAAGACCGGCCTGCCCACGCACGGCGTGCCGGTGAACGGCATCCCGCTCGGCTGACACCGCCGCCGTACGACGACGCCGCTGGGGCGCCCCCGAAGGACCGGGGCGCCCCAGCGGCGTACACGCGCGTGCGCGCACCGGCTCACCAGGCGGTACGGGCCTTGTCCTCGGAGGGCAGCAGCAGCCACAGCGCTATGTAGACCAGGAACTGCGGGCCCGGCAGCAGGCAGGACACCAGGAAGATCACCCGCATCGTCGTGGCCGAGGTGCCGAAGCGCCGCGCGAGGCCGGCGCAGACTCCGCCGATCATGCGGCCGTGAGTGGGGCGAACGAGGGCGGTCATGTCGGCTCCTCCGTGGTCGTCGGCTCGCTCCCGAGCCGGTGGCGGGACCCCGGCCGGGGTCCCTCAGCTGTCTTCCACGGTACGGAGACGAAGGGGGCGAAGCGTCGCTCTACGGGGCGATCCCGACCCTGGGAATCGTCGGGGTACGGCCCTGAGACAGCTCCTCCTGGACGGTGACCACCTGACCGGCCCTGCCGGGTTCCCCCGCCTCCCGGCGCCGCAGCCGGGCCCGGGCCGCCGGCACGACGGCCAGGTGGGCCAGGGCGACGCCCGCCGTGTTCAGCAGCAGCGAGTCCACGTCCACGACCCGGCCCGGCACACCGGTCTGCAGCAGGGCGATGCCCAGGGAGATCAGGGTGCCCGCGGCGGCCGTACGCACCAGGGAGGCGAGCGGGGAGACGGTGAGCCTGCCGTGCGCCATGGGCAGCAGCACGCCCAGCGGCGCCAGCAGCGCGAGCCCCTCGCCGAGCGGTCTCGCGGCCCCCGGCCAGCCGAGCGCCAGATCGGCCCGGACGCCGGCCAGCGGGCGCAGATTCGGGGGCATCACCCAGGGGACGTCCAGGGGGCGCAGCATCAGCCAGGCGACTAGGGCGAGATGCGCGACGAGGAGGACACCTCCTGTCACACGGATGCGGGACGCGGCGCTGCCGCCGATGGAGCCTTGACGCTGCACGACCCCCAAGACGCGGCGGCGGGTGCGATTGGTTCCGCTGTGGAAACGTTTTGGCGCGACGCGCCGTACCGGCCCCGGTGCCGCGGGTGCGCCGGCACGACGCCGGACCCCGCTACGGCCCCGCGATGTCGCTGGAAGGCGGCTGCGTCGTTCCCGGGCGGTCGCGGACGTCGTCGGTGCACTCGTAGCGCCGCAGCCGCCCCTGGTCCGGGCCGCCCAGGATGACCGAGCCGTCCCCCTCGGCGGCGGCCGAGTCGGACAGCGTGCAGACAAGCTGGGCCAGGGCGTACGAGGTCAGACGGCTCGGCGGGGTGCCGAGCCGCAGCGCCTCCTCCGGGTCCTTCGGTCCCGGCCCGCTCACCGAGAGGGCGCCCGGCACGTACGTCGTGTAGCCGGCGGCGCGCTCGGCGGCCGAGGGCGACGCGGCGAGCTGGTCCAGCAGCCCCTGCGCCACGATCACCCGGCGCCGGGCGTCCGGGGTGCCCTCCGGCACCCGCACCGCGCGGTCCACGGCCACCAGGGACGCCCCGCACAGCAGGAAGACCTGCACCGGCACCCCGCGCGAGGACTGCGTGGCCAGATCGGGCCCGGCCAGCGAGCACGGCACCCGGGAGGGCGCCGCCCCGAAGTCGGTCGGCACCTCCGTGGCCCGGATGCCGCAGCCGGCGAGCAGCGCGCCGAGGAGGGGCAGCGCCAGCAGGCGTCGTACGGTCATGACCCCTCCTCTCCCGGACTGTTCCGGTCGGTCTTGCTGTCGTCGGTGCCCGCGCCGTCCTCCTCGGTCAGCCGCGAGGCGTCCCGTGGCAGCCGTAGCGTGAACACCGCCCCGCCCTCCGGGGAGTTGGCCGCGGTGATCTCGCCGCCGTGGATATGGGCGTTCTCCAGGGCGATGGACAGGCCGAGCCCGCTGCCCTCGGAGCGCGGCCGGGAGGCGCTCGCCTTGTAGAAGCGGTCGAACACGTGCGGCAGGACGTCCTCCGGGATGCCGGGGCCGTGGTCGCGGACCTGGATCACCACTTCCGCGCCCGCCTCCTCGGCCTCCCGCACCGACACCCGCACCGGCGACCCGCCGTGCTTGAGCGCGTTGCCGATCAGATTGGCGAGGATGACGTCGAGGCGGCGCGGGTCGAGCCGGGCGTGCAGGCCGCGCTCGGCGTCCAGCTCGACCGCGTCCAGCCAGGCGCGGGCGTCGATGCACGCGGTGATCTGGTCGGCGAGGTCGACGTCGTCCAGGACCAGCCGGGCGGTACCCGCGTCGAAGCGGGTGACCTCCATCAGGTTCTCGACCAGGATGTTCAGCCGCCGGGTCTCGCTGACCACCAGCCGTACGGCGGGCTCGACCATCGGGTCGATGCCGCCGGCCTCCGACTCCAGCTCCTCCTCCAGCACCTCCGTGACGGCGGTGATGGCGGTGAGCGGGGTCCGCAGCTCGTGCGACATGTCGGCGACGAACCGGCGGGACGCGTCGTCCCGGCCGGCCATCTCCGCCACCCGCTGCTCCAGCGCCTCGGCCGCGTTGTTGAACGTCCGGGACAGATCGGCGAGTTCGTCGGTGCCGGACACCTGGAGACGGGTGTCGAGCCTGCCCTCGCCGAGCCTCCGCGCGGCCACGCCGAGCCGGTGCACCGGCTTCAGCACCGTCGTGGCGGCGGCCTGCGCGAGCAGCGCGGCGCCGATCAGCGCGAGCCCGGTGGCGATCCCCAGCGACCAGGCGAGCGAGTTGAGGTCCTTCGCCTCCGGCTCCAGCGACTTCGCCATGTAGCCGGTCGGACCGCCGCCGATCACGCGCGTACCGGCCACCAGATAGGGCGTGCCGTGGTCCGTGACCCGCTGCCAGTACAGGTGGTACGGCTCCTTGGCGGCCTCGGTCGGCCGGTGCCGCTTGGTCACGGCGGCGCGCAGCGACTTCGGCACGTCCTCCAGCGAGAAGCCGTTGATGCCGCCCGAGTTGCCGTACACCGTCTTGCCGTCGGCGTCCTCGGCGACCAGCAGCACACTGAACCGCTGGCTGCTGGCGGCCATCTGGCCCGCCGACCGCTGCAGTTGGTCCTGTGTCGGGTGCTCGGGCAGCGCGCCCGCCCGGTTCTGCATCTCCTGCCGGAAGTCGCGCAGCACCGCGTCCTGGGCGCGGGTGAGCACGGCCTCCCGGTTGAGCCAGTAGGCGATGCCCGAGGCCGACACCGCCGCGGTGAGCGCGACCAGGCCGAAGACGACGACCAGCCGCAGTCTGAGGCTGGTGAACCGCAGCCTGGACACGCTTCCCCTGCGCCCCGCGGCCCAGCCGCGCAGCCCCCCGTGCGTATCGGTCACTGAGGAACGTCCAGGCGGTAGCCGACACCACGGACGGTACGGATCAGGGTGGGGGACGACGGGACGTCCTCGACCTTGGCGCGCAGCCGCTGCACACACGCGTCGACCAGGCGCGAGTCACCCAGGTAGTCGTGCTCCCACACCAGCCGCAGCAGCTGCTGGCGGGAGAGCGCCTGACCGGGCCGCCGGCTCAGCTCCAGCAGCAGCCGCAGCTCGGTCGGGGTCAGCTGGAGGTCCTCGCCGTTCTTCGTGACGGTCATCGCCGACCGGTCGATGACGAGGCTGCCGAAGGTCGCCGAGTCGCTGGACTCGCGTTCCCCGCGCCGCAGCACGGCCCGGATCCGGGCGTCCAGCACCCGCCCCTGCACCGGCTTGACGACATAGTCGTCGGCGCCGGACTCCAGCCCGACCACGACGTCGATGTCGTCGTTGCGCGCGGTCAGCAGGATGATCGGCAGCTGGTCCGTGCGCCGGATGCGCCGGCACACCTCGAAGCCGTCGATGCCGGGCAGCATCACGTCCAGCACGATGAGGTCCGGCCGCTGCTCGCGCAGCAGCTTCAGACCGTCCTCGCCGCTGGCAGCGGTGGCCACCCGGTGTCCCTGGCGCGTCAGGGAGAGCTCCAGGGCCGTGCGGATGGCGTCGTCGTCCTCGATCAGCAACAGGGAAGGCACGGGCTCATTCTGGCCCATGGACCGGCCGTCGGACGACCTGCCGTGGCCATGCCTTCTGTAGCGCGACCGCCTGTGCGCACTCTGTGACCGGCCTGAGCAGGGCCCCTGTGACAGGTCTGTGACAGTCGACGGACACGGCCATGAAGTGGCCCCGGCAGTCTTTTGGTCACGGGCAGGCGGCCTGAGGCGGCCGGCCCGGGCAAGGTCGGAGTCACCGGAAGTCCACGACGGGGAGCGCGAGATGAACACGCTGCACAGCATCAGCACCAGCGCAGTTGTCACGCGTCTGCACGACGGGCACCGGGGATCGGAGAAGTCCGGTGCCGTGAGCGGGCGGGGGTGCGCTCGCGGCGCCGGACGTCAGCACGCCGTCTACATGACGGTGGTTGACGGGCGCACGGGGGAAGCGCACGGGGGAGCCGCGTACAGGGAGGAATCGGGGGAGCGCCGCTCGCTGACGGAGGCGGAGTTCACCGCCTACGTCCAGGAGCGCCGCGCCTCCCTGTACGCCACCGCCTACCACCTGACCGGTGACCGCTTCGAGGCCGAGGACCTGCTGCAGAGCGCGCTGTTCTCGACGTACAAGGCGTGGGAGCGGATCAGCGACAAGGCGGCGGTGGGCGGATATCTGCGCCGCACCATGACCAACCTGCACATCAGCGCCTGGCGGCGCCGCAAGCTCAACGAGTACCCGACCGAGGAACTGCCGGAGACGCCCGGTGAGACGGACGCGATGCGCGGCACCGAGCTGCGCGCGGTCCTGTGGCAGGCGCTGTCCCGGCTGCCCGAACTCCAGCGCACCATGCTGGTCCTGCGCTACTACGAGGGCCGCACGGACCCGGAGATCGCGGAGATACTCGGCATCAGTGTCGGCACGGTGAAGTCCAGCATCTGGCGGTCGCTGCGCCGGCTGCGCGAGGACGAGGTCCTCAGCTTCGGCCGTGACGAGGAGAGCGCCTTCGGCGAACTGGTCGCCTGAAGGTCCGGGGGGACGGGGGAACACGGGGGGAGCACGGGGGAATCGGGGGACCACTGGGGGGTGGGCCCGCGAACACGGGGGAGCACGGGAAGCGGGACTGGTGGGCCGGGGGGCCGACCGGTCCCGCTCACTCGTTCCCGCCCTATTCGACGGTCGCGGCGCTCCGCGCGCCCACGTGCCGTCCGGCGGCGGCCGCCGCGAGCCGGCCCAGTGCCTCGTCCCGGTCGCACGGGTGGGCGCCGAGGGACACCTGGCGGGTGACGATCGACCGCTCGGCGCGCATCAGCCGCCAGCCGCGGCGCAGCAGGAACGGCACCGACTTGCGGCCCTCCTTCAGATCGCGCAGGAAGCGCCGCCGGAAGGTGGTCACGGGGCCGCGGGTCAGGCACAGCGCGTCGGCGAGCACCCCCAGTTCGCGGCAGCGCTCGACGACCTCGGCGGCGAAGATGCCCTCCGCGATGAACAGCGGGGTACGGCCGATGTGCAGGGTCTCCTCGCCGGTACGGGCGCTGCGCGCGAGGTCGTACACCGGTACCTGCGTCGATCCCGTGGCGCACAGCCGGGTGATCGCCGCGACCGCGACGTCGGCGTCCCACGACTGCGGGTGGTCCCAGTCGATGTCCGAACTCCCCGGCACCAGCGGCAGGGTCGGGTCGTCACCCTCCTTGTAGAAGTCGTCGAGGCGCAGCACGGGGAGCCCGGCACGGGCGGCTACGAGTGACTTGCCCGAACCCGAGGGGCCGCACAGCAGCACGACGCGGGCGGGGGACGGAGGATGAATGCTCACGGAACACCAGTTTGATGCATGGGGGGCGTCCTGCCGACCCCGCGGGTCGGCTTTTGAGCGTGAGTCTCACCTCAACTACCCTACGTGTCGACATCATCACCCTGCGCACCCAAAGGTGGCACCAGCGATGGCCCGACACACTTCTTCCCAGCACCCCGCCGCGCAGCGCGCGCTGATCGCCCTCGCGGCCGCCGGGGCGGCCCTGGGCGCGGGCGCGGCCACGGCACAGGCGGCGGACAACGGCCCGCAGCTCGTGGACGTGCCCTGGCGGCCCACCGCACTCGGCAAGGTCGACCCGGAGTCGGGCCTCGCGGTCGCCACCGGCTCGGTCCGCTACGTCACCGGACCGGTCGCCGGGCTGAAGCCCAACCCGCTCGCGGGTACGGGCGTCGACCCGCTGGACAACGGAGTGGGCACGCAGCTGGCCGACTTCAAGCCGGTCGGCTCCCGCACGGTGACCGCCCCGCTGTCCCAGGCGCGGTCGCTCGGGACCCTGCCCGTGGTCGGGCAGGCCCTGGCCGTCGTCAGCCACTGACGGCGGCGCGGCGCGGCCGGCGGCGGGCACCCCGCCCCCGGTCGGCGGCGGCCCCGCCGCGTGCGCGTGAGCGGGGCGCCGCCTTCTGTGCCGGACGGGCCGGAGTCCGCCGTCAGTAGGACGAGCCGGACGCGCCCAGCGAGCCCGTCGGGTGCCACACCGTCTTCGTCTCCAGGAACGCCGTCATGCGGTCGGTCCCGGGCGTCGCGAAGTAATCCACAGCCTGTGGACGCAGTACGCGCTTCAGGTTGTCGGCCGCCGCGATCTCCAGCTCCTTCGCCAGCACCTCGTCGGCGCCCGCGAGGTCGATCGCGTTGACGTCCTGGTGCGCGGCCAGCGGCGCCGCGAGCTCCGCCGTACGGCCGGACAGGATGTTGACCACACCGCCGGGGACGTCGGAGGTGGCCAGCACCTCGCCCAGGGACAGCGCCGGCAGCGGGGCCTTCTCGGAGGCGATCACGATCGCCGTGTTGCCGGTGGCGATCACCGGGGCGAGGACCGACACCAGGCCGAGGAAGGACGACTCCTGCGGGGCCAGGACGGTGACCACACCGGTGGGCTCGGGGGAGGACAGGTTGAAGTAGGGGCCCGCGACCGGGTTGGCGCCGCCGATCACCTGGGCGATCTTGTCGGTCCAGCCCGCGTACCAGACCCAGCGGTCCACGGCCGCGTCGACGACCGCCGCCGCCTTCGACTTCGACAGGCCCTCGGCGTCCGCGACCTCGCGGACGAACTGCTCCCTGCGGCCCTCCAGCATCTCCGCGACGCGGTAGAGGACCTGGCCGCGGTTGTACGCGGTCGCGCCGGACCAGCCGCCGAACGCCTTGCGCGCGGCGACCACCGCGTCACGGGCGTCCTTGCGGGAGGACTGCGGGGCGTTGGCCAGCCACGTGCCCTTTGCGTCGGTCACCTCGTACACCCGGCCGCTCTCGGATCGCGGGAACTTCCCGCCGACGTACAGCTTGTAGGTCTTGAAGACCGTGAGCCGCTGCTGCTCGGTCTTGTCGGTCTTATCGGACATCGAGGTACGCCTCCAGGCCGTGGCGGCCGCCCTCGCGGCCGAAGCCCGACTCCTTGTAGCCGCCGAACGGCGAGGTCGGGTCGAACTTGTTGAACGTGTTGGACCAGACGACACCGGCGCGCAGCTTGTTCGCGACGGCCAGGATGCGCGAGCCCTTCTCGGTCCAGATGCCGGCGGACAGGCCGTACTGGGTGTTGTTGGCCTTGGCGACCGCCTCGTCCGGCGTGCGGAAGGTGAGGACCGACAGCACCGGGCCGAAGATCTCGTCGCGGGCGATGGTGTGCGCCTGGGTGACGTTCGTGAAGAGCGTCGGGGCGAACCAGTAGCCGCTCTCGGGGAGGTCGCAGGCCGGGGACCAGCGCTCGGCGCCCTCCGCCTCACCCTGCTCGGCCAGCGCGGTGATCCGGGCCAGCTGCTCGGCCGAGTTGATCGCGCCGATGTCGGTGTTCTTGTCCAGCGGGTCGCCGAGGCGCAGCGTGGACAGGCGGCGCTTGAGGGCGTCCAGCAGCTCGTCCTGGACCGACTCCTGGACCAGCAGGCGGGAGCCCGCGCAGCAGACCTGGCCCTGGTTGAAGAAGATGCCGGTGACGATGCCCTCGACGGCCTGGTCGATCGGGGCGTCGTCGAAGACGATGTTGGCGCCCTTGCCGCCCAGTTCGAGGGTGAGCTTCTTGCGGGTGCCCGCCACGGTCCGCGCGATCGCCTTGCCGACGGCCGTCGAGCCCGTGAACGCGACCTTGTTCACGTCCGGGTGCGCGACGAGCGCGGCGCCCGTGTCGCCGTAGCCCGGAAGGATGTTGACGACACCCTTGGGCAGGCCCGCCTGGCGGCAGATGTCCGCGAAGAACAGGGCGGACAGGGGGGTCGTCTCCGCCGGCTTCAGGACGACCGTGTTGCCGGTCGCGAGGGCCGGGGCGATCTTCCACGCCAGCATCAGCAGCGGGAAGTTCCAGGGGATGACCTGGCCCGCGACACCCAGCGGACGCGGGTTCGCGCCGAACCCGGCGTGGTCGAGCTTGTCGGCCCAGCCCGCGTAGTAGAAGAAGTGCGCGGCGACCAGCGGGAGGTCCGCGTCGCGGGTCTCCTTGATCGGCTTGCCGTTGTCCAGCGTCTCCAGGACGGCCAGCTCGCGGCTGCGCTCCTGGATGATCCGGGCGATGCGGAACAGGTACTTGGCGCGCTCGGTGCCGGGCAGCGCCGACCACTTCTCGAACGCCTTGCGGGCGGCCTTCACCGCGCGGTCCACGTCCGCCTCGCCGGCCTGGGCGACCTCGGAGAGGACCTCCTCGGTGGACGGGCTGACCGTCTTGAAGACCTTGCCGTCGGCCGCCTCGGCGAACTCGCCGTCGATGAACAGGCCGTAGGAGGGGGCGATGTCGACGACGGAGCGGGACTCGGGCGCCGGTGCGTACTCAAAAACCATGATGGATCAGTCCACCGTCACGTAGTCGGGGCCGGAGTAGCGGCCGGTGGCCAGCTTCTGGCGCTGCATCAGCAGGTCGTTCAGGAGCGAGGAGGCGCCGAAGCGGAACCAGTGGTTGTCCAGCCAGTCCTCGCCCGCGGTCTCGTTGACCAGCACCAGGAACTTGATCGCGTCCTTGGTGGTGCGGATGCCGCCGGCCGGCTTCACGCCGACCTGGACGCCGGTCTGCGCGCGGAAGTCGCGCACCGCCTCCAGCATCAGCAGGGTGTTGGACGGGGTCGCGTTGACGGCGACCTTGCCGGTGGACGTCTTGATGAAGTCCGCGCCCGCCAGCATGCCCAGCCAGCTCGCCCGGCGGATGTTGTCGTACGTCGACAGCTCGCCGGTCTCGAAGATGACCTTCAGCCGGGCGCTCGTCCCGCAGGCCTCCTTCACGGCGACGATCTCGTCGTACACCTTCAGGTAGTGGCCGGCGAGGAACGCGCCGCGGTCGATGACCATGTCGATCTCGTCGGCGCCCGCGGCGACGGCGTCCCGCACGTCGGCCAGCTTCACGCCGAGCGCGGCCCGGCCGGCCGGGAAGGCGGTGGCGACCGAGGCGACCTTGACGCCGGAGCCGGCGACGGCCTCCTTGGCGACGGCCACCATGTCGGGATAGACGCAGACGGCCGCTGTGGTCGGGGCCGTCCGGTCGGTCGGGTCCGGATGGACCGCCTTGGCGCCGAGCGCCCGGACCTTGCCCGGGGTGTCCGCGCCTTCCAGCGTCGTCAGGTCGACCATCGAGATGGCGAGGTCGATGGCGTACGCCTTCGCGGTGGTCTTGACGGAACGGGTGCCGAGGGAGGCGGCGCGCGCCTCCAGGCCGACCGCGTCGACACCGGGCAGTCCGTGGAGGAAGCGGCGCAGCGTGCTGTCGGAAGCGGCGACGTCGCCGATGGGGGTACCGCCCACGCGTTCAGCAGTGGGGGAGTACGCAGCTGATGCAGTACTGGGCATGGTCACCAGATGAGCATATCTACGCGCGTAGCGGCTGTACACCCCCGCTGCTCATCCCGGGTCCGGAGATCACGGATGAGCGCCGGTTCCCGGGCGCGCGGTCGCGCGGCGCGGGGCGTCGGGCAGAATCGGCCCATGACCACCCCGGACCACCCGTCACCCGCGTCCCCGCCTCCGGCACCCGCCGCCAAGGACCGGATCTACCGCTCGCCCCTGGGGCTGACGGGCGGCGTGCTGCTGCTCGCGCTCATCCTCTGGCTGGGTTTCGACGCGATGTTCAAGGGCCACGGCCGGACCCCGTGGCTGGCGCTCGCCGGGCTGATCCTGGCCGTGCCGCTGATCTCCGCCTTCACGCTCCGCCCGGCGGTCTTCGCCGGCGCGGAGCGGCTGCGCGTCCGCAACCCCTTCCGGGTGATCACCGTGCCCTGGGGCGAGGTCGGCGAGCTGCGCTCCGGCTACTCCAACGAGGTCGTCGTCGCCTCCGGCGCCAAGTACCAGCTGTGGGCCGTCCCGGTCTCGCTGCGGGGCCGCAAGAAGGCGGTCCGCCGGCAGCAGCGGGCGGCGGCGGAAGCGGCCCGCGGGGTGACGCCGGGGGGCCGGGGCGGCGGCCTCGGCGGGTTCGGCGGCCTCGGCGGTCTGCGCGGTCCGGAGACCGGGCCGACGCGGGCCGCGACCGACAAGGTCATGGACGACCTGCGGGACCTGCGGGAGCAACACGCGGGCGACGGGCCGGCCCAGGGCGAGGTCACCGTGCGCTGGGCCTACGAGGTGATCGCGCCCGCGGTGGCCGGGGCGGTGCTGCTGGCGATCCTGCTGGCTACGAACGGCTGAGTCCGGGACCGGCCGGCGAGCGGGTGCGTTCGCCGGCCGGCCCCGCCCAGCGCGCCGGGCCTCCCACGGGGGACACCCGGCGCCGCTCGTCGGGGGGCCTGCTCATGGACGAGCCGCGCTCGGCCCGTGCCCCCCTCGCCGAGCAGGGACACCCCGGGCGCCGTCGTCGGACACGGCGCCACGGAAGCGCTGTGCGGCAGCCCCAGGAACCCGCGCGCCGCGGACTGCGCGAACGGCCGCTCCGGACAGGCGCGTCCGAACGGCCGCTCCGGGCAGGCGCGTCCGGCGCCGGCCGCAGCGCCGCCGCCGGGACGACCCGGTGGCGCCACGGCAAGGCGCCCCGCCGGGCAAGGCCGGCGGGGCGCCAGGGGCGGACGTTTCCCGGGGGGCGGGAGAACATCCGTACCCGTGTTCCAGGGTGGTACGGAGGCGACGGCGGAGGGCGGCCGGGGAGCATGCGGCGGCCCGGCGCCCGGCGCCCGGTGGACGCGCCCGGCGTCCGGCGAACGGGCTCAGATGCCGGCAGCCGCCGACAGGTCCCGCTTGACCGCCGCCAGCAGCTCGTCCGCGCGGGCGCGCGCTGCCGGCAGCCCGGCGTGCTCGGCGACCGGCACGACGACCTCCAGATAGCACTTCAGCTTCGGCTCGGTGCCGCTCGGGCGGACGATGACCCGGGCGCCGTCGAGGGTGTAGCGCAGGCCGTCGGTCGGCGGCAGCCGGTCCGTGCCCCGCGTCAGGTCCTCGGCCCGGGTGATCGCCAGGCCGGCCAGCTCGGTCGGCGGCTGCTCGCGCAGGCGGCGCATCGCGTCCGCGATCAGCGAGAGGTCCTGGACGCGCACCGACAGCTGGTCGGTGGCGTGCAGGCCGTGCTCCACGGCGAGGTCGTCGAGCAGGTCGAGAAGGGTACGGCCCGCCTCCTTCAGCCCCGATGCCAGCTCGGTGATCAGCAGCGCCGCGGTGATGCCGTCCTTGTCCCGCACGCCCTCCGGGTCCACGCAGTAGCCGAGGGCCTCCTCGTAGCCGTAGCGCAGGCCGTCGACACGGGCGATCCACTTGAAGCCGGTCAGGGTCTCCTCGTACGGCAGACCCGCCGCTTCGGCGATCCGGCCCAGCAGCGAGGAGGACACGATCGACTCCGCGAAGGTGCCCCGGGCGCCGCGCCGGACCAGGTGGGCGGCGAGCAGGGCGCCGACCTCGTCGCCGCGCAGCATGCGCCAGTCGCCGCCGTCCTTGACGGCCACCGCGCAGCGGTCCGCGTCCGGGTCGTTGGCGATGATCAGGTCCGGGTCGCTCGCGCGGGCCCGCGCGAACGCCAGGTCCATCGCGCCCGGCTCCTCCGGGTTGGGGAAGGCGACCGTCGGGAAGTCCGGGTCGGGCTCGGCCTGCTCGGCGACGAGCACCGGCTCGGGGAAGCCGGCGCGGGCGAACGCGGCCAGCAGGACGTCCTTTCCGACGCCGTGCATCGCCGTGTAGACCGTGCGGGCGGTGCGCGGCGAGCCGGCGTCCAGGACGGCGTCCGTACGGGCCAGATAGGCGTCCAGGACCGACTCGTCGAGGATCTCCCAGCCGGCCTCCGGACGCGGTACGTCGTCCAGGGAGACGATCGCGTCGATCTCGGCGGCGATCCCCGCGTCGGCGGGCGGCACGATCTGGGAGCCGTCGCCGAGGTAGACCTTGTAGCCGTTGTCCCGGGGCGGGTTGTGGCTCGCGGTGACCTCCACGCCGGCGACCGCGCCCAGGTGCCGTATGGCGAAGGCCAGCACGGGGGTGGGCAGCGGGCGCGGCAGGACGGCGGCGCGCAGGCCGGCGCCGGTCATCACGGCGGCGGTGTCCCGGGCGAAGTCGGCGGACTTGTGCCGGGCGTCGTAGCCGACGACGACGAGCCCGCCGTCCTGGCCGTTCTTCTTCAGGTACGCGGCGAGGCCCGCGGCGGCGCGGATCACGACGCTGCGGTTCATCCGCATCGGACCGGCCCCGAGTTCGCCGCGCAGACCGGCGGTGCCGAACTGGAGGGTGCCGCTGAAGCGGGCCGACAGCTCCTCGACGTCACCGGCGTCGATCAGCTTCGCCAGCTCGTCGCGGGTCTCCTGGTCCGGGTCCTCGGCGAGCCAGGACGTGGCCCGGGCGATGAGATCGTCGTGCACCTTGGGATCAACCTCTCCTGTGTCTACCGTCTTGCCCGCCGGCCCGCCCGGCCCGGGCGGGCCGGACGGCGCGGAAGCGGGGCCGCGCCGCCACCGGCGGCGGCGCCCCGCCCAGCGTCCTGGGGATACCCGCCTAGATGCGGCCGAGCACCTGCGTCAGCAGCTGGCCCATCCGGGCCGCCGAGTCACGGCCGGCCTGGAGGACCTCCTCGTGGTTGAGGGGCTCGCCGGTCATGCCCGCGGCCAGGTTGGTGACCAGGGAGATGCCCAGCACCTCGGCGCCGGCCTCACGGGCGGCGATGGCCTCCAGGACCGTGGACATGCCGACCAGGTCGGCGCCGATGACACGGGCCATGCGGATCTCGGCCGGGGTCTCGTAGTGCGGGCCGGGGAACTGCGCGTAGACGCCCTCCTCCAGGGAGGGGTCGATCTCCTTGCACAGGGCGCGCAGGCGCGGCGAGTACAGGTCCGTCAGGTCGACGAAGTTGGCGCCGACGATCGGGGAGGTCGCCGTGAGGTTGATGTGGTCGCTGATCAGCACCGGCTGGCCGGGGCGCATGCCCTCGCGCAGGCCGCCGCAGCCGTTGGTGAGGACCACGGTCTTGCAGCCGGCGGCGACGGCGGTGCGCACGCCGTGCGACACGGCGGCGACGCCACGGCCCTCGTAGTAGTGCGTACGGCCCAGGAAGACCAGGGCGCGCTTGTCACCGAAGGAGTACGAGCGGACCTTGCCGCCGTGCCCCTCGACGGCCGGCGGCGGGAAGCCCGGCAGCTCGGTGACCTGGAACTCGGCGTCGGGTGCGCCCAGGGCGTCGACGGCCGGAGCCCAGCCGGAGCCCATCACGAGGGCGACGTCGTGGGTCTCGGCGCCGGTCAGTTCGCGCAGGCGCGCGGCGGCGGCGTCGGCGGCGGCGTACGGGTCGCCCTGGATGTCGTCCGGAAGAAGAGATGCGTTCACGCCGATGAGGGTAACCGCTCTTCGCCTACGCGCGTAGATGACAGAGCCAACGGGTTTGCCTCCGGGGTCTTGTGGTTTCCCACGAACCGGGGGTTCGGCAGGGGGAAAACCGCAGGAAGCGGGGGTGGACCGGCTCAGCAGGGGCGCTTGCGGAGTTCCATCACATAGTCGTGCGGGGCCCCCGCTGACTCCGCCGCGTCGGCGATCTCGCCCAGATAGCGCGCCGACGGCAGCCCGCCCTCGTAGGTGTTGAGGACGTACGTCCAGGCCGACTCCTCGCCGTCCAGGGTGTGCACGCGCACGCGTACCCGCCGGTAGATGTCCAGACCCACGCTCTCCCACCGGTCGAGCGCCTCCTCGTCCATGGGCGCGATGTCGTAGAGGCCGACGAAGACCGAGGCCAGCGGGTCCTCGACGAGCGTCGCCAGCGCGCCCTCCCAGCCCAGCTGCTCGCCGCCGAAGGTCAGCCGCCAGCCGTTCAGCCAGCCGGTGGCGCGCAGCGGGGAGTGGGGGGCGCGGCGGGACATCAGCCGCGCGTCGAGGTTGCCGGCGTACGCGGCATAGAGCGACATGCACAGAGGGTACGGCAGCCGCCCCACACGCCTCGGACGCCCCAGGGGTGACCCCGGTGGCGCCCCCGGGCAGTGGCACGTTGAAGCGTGCGGGACAATGGAGTACGTGACTCGGATCGTGATCATCGGTGGCGGACCCGGCGGATACGAGGCGGCCCTGGTGGCCGCCCAGCTCGGCGCGGAGGTGACCGTCGTCGACTGCGACGGTCTGGGCGGAGCGTCGGTACTGACCGACTGCGTGCCGTCGAAGACTCTTATCGCTACGGCCGAGGTGATGACCACCTTCGACTCCTCGTACGAGGAGCTGGGGATCATCGTCGCGGACGACACCCCTCCGCTGGAGCAGACGGCCCGGGTGGTCGGGGTGGACCTCGGCAAGGTCAACCGGCGGGTGAAGCGCCTCGCGCTCGCCCAGTCCCACGACATCACGGCGTCCGTGACGCGGGCCGGCGCCCGCGTCATGCGCGGACGCGGCCGGCTGGACGGCATGCAGTCCCTCGACGGCTCCCGCAAGGTCGTCGTCACCGCGGCGGACGGCACCGAGGAGACCCTCACCGCCGACGCCGTCCTCATCGCCACCGGCGGTCATCCGCGCGAGCTGCCCGACGCCCAGCCCGACGGCGAGCGCATCCTCAACTGGACGCAGGTCTACGACCTCACCGAGCTGCCGGAAGAGCTGATCGTGGTCGGCTCGGGCGTGACCGGCGCCGAGTTCGCCGGCGCCTACCAGGCCCTCGGCTCCAAGGTCACGCTGGTCTCCTCGCGCGACCGGGTGCTGCCCGGCGAGGACCCGGACGCCGCCGCCGTCCTGGAGGACGTCTTCCGGCGCCGCGGCATGAACGTCATGGCCCGCTCCCGCGCGCAGTCCGCCAAGCGCGTGGGCGACCGGGTCGAGGTGACGCTGGCCGACGGCCGGGTCATCACCGGCACGCACTGCCTGATGGCCGTCGGCGCCATCCCGAACAGCGCGGGCCTCGGCCTGGAGGACGCCGGCGTCAAGCTGCGCGAGTCGGGTCACATCTGGACCGACAAGGTCTCGCGCACGACCGCCCCGGGCGTGTACGCGGCCGGTGACGTGACCGGTGTCTTCGCCCTCGCGTCCGTGGCCGCCATGCAGGGCCGTATCGCGATGTACCACTTCCTCGGCGACGCGGTGGCCCCGCTGAACCTGAAGACGGTCTCCTCCAACGTCTTCACCGACCCCGAGATCGCGACCGTCGGCTACACGCAGGCGGACGTGGACGCGGGCAAGATCGACGCACGGGTCGTCAAGCTGCCCCTGCTGCGCAACCCGCGCGCCAAGATGCAGGGCATCCGGGACGGCTTCGTGAAGATCTTCTCCCGTCCCGGCACCGGGATCGTCGTCGGCGGTGTGGTGGTGGCCCCCCGCGCCTCGGAACTGATCCACCCCATCTCGATCGCCGTCGACAACAATCTGACAGTCGAACAGATCGCGAACGCGTTCACGGTGTACCCCTCCCTTTCGGGGTCGATCGCGGAGGTCGCCCGGCAGCTGCACACCCGCAAGGCGAGCGCGGAGGGCTGAGACCTGCGGCAACTTCCCGCTGGTCACGGGGAGTTGCGGCGTGTGCGGGCGGCATAGTCGGGGCGCGGAGGTCCTATACCATCTGCCGCCCTGCCATGCGAACAACTTCTGTTATTCGGCGCAAACTGCTGAAAGCAGACGGTCGCTGGGGTTACTGTCAGTTTCGTGTTCGCTGCTGAACGTCGCCAATTGATCCTCGAAATGGTGCGAGCGAACGGTGCCGTGTCGCTCCGTGAGCTCGCCCGCGTCGTCCAGACCTCCGAAGTGACCGTACGGCGGGACGTGCGCGCACTGGAGGCAGAAGGACTCCTCGACCGCCGGCACGGCGGTGCGGTACTGCCGGGCGGGTTCACGCGAGAGTCCGGCTTTCCGCAGAAGTCCCATCTCGCGACCGCGGAGAAGACGGCCATCGCCGACCTCGCCGCGGGCCTCGTCGAAGAAGGCGAGGCCATCGTGGTCGGCGCCGGTACGACCACGCAGGAGCTGGCCCGCCGGCTCGCCCGCGTGCCGGGCCTGACGGTCGTCACCAACTCCCTCCTGGTGGCGCAGGCGTTGGCCCACGCCAACCGGGTGGAGGTCGTGATGACCGGAGGCACCCTGCGCGGCTCCAACTACGCCCTGGTCGGCTCCGGCGCCGAACAGTCCTTGCAGGGCCTGCGGGTGTCCAAGGCGTTCCTGTCCGGAAGCGGTCTGACCGCCGAACGCGGGCTCTCCACCTCCAACATGCTCTCGGCCTCCGTCGACCGGGCGCTGGTCCAGGCCGCGGCGGAGGTCGTGGTCCTCGCCGACCACACCAAGCTCGGCACGGACACCATGTTCCAGACGGTGCCCACGGACCTCATCACCCGGCTGGTCACCGACGAGCCGCCGGCCCACGACGACCGAGCCGTCACGGAGCTGCAGGCGCTCGCCGACCAGGGGGTGCAGATCGCCGTCACCGGGGCGACCGGGAACCCGGGGGGTGAACAGGTCCCGGCGGGCCGCCGCGCTCCGCTGCCGGGACCGCGACGGGGGCATGTGGCGCTCCGCTCGGGCGGAGGGCTCGGGGAGCCCACGGCAGCCGACCGGGGGCGGGTAGCCGACCTGCGGCGGCGGTAGGGCCCGCCGCCGACGCATCGCCTGCGGTGCGCCACGGCAGGGACGACCGCCGCGGCGCGAAGGCGACCGCCGGAGCCGAGTCCGGGCGCCCGCCCGGCCGGCGGCCCCCAGGGGCTGTTCCTGGGAAGAGGTGCCTGGGGAGGTTGGTTCCTGCCTGGGTTCCTGGGGCGGTTGGTTCCTGCCTGGGGTTCCTGGGGCGGTTGCCTGGGGTGGTTCCCGGGAGTGGTCCCAGGGGCGGTTCTGAGTGGTCCCTGAGCGGTCTCTGGGGCGAGTCCCTGCGCTTGGTCCCTGAAGCGGCCCCGAGGGGCCGGCCGGCAGTCTCTCGTCGTGCTTCCGGGTACGGGTGGTTCGTCGCGGATCCGGGTGGTGGTTCCGTGTGCTGGTTCCTCGTCGCGGGCGGTCACCGCTGTGTGGTCGCCGCTGTGGGATCGCTGCTGTGGATCCCCGCGGTTCCCGGCTGTGAGTTCCCCGCCGTGAGTTCTCCGCTGTGAGTTCCCCGCCCGTGGGGAAACGGGCCGGCGGGTGGCCGGGGCGCCGGTGAATCGTTCCGTCGGCTCGCGCGGTCCCGGTGAACGGATTTCCGGGCCGCGGGGCGGTGTGCGGCCGTACGGGAAGGCGTGCCGGGAGAACGCCGCGCCCGGCGGACCGTGGCGGTCCGCCGGGCGCGTGCGCGTGTGTGCCGTCCGGGTCAGTCCTTGATCTCGCAGATCGGGGCGCCCGAGGTGATGGACGCGCCGACCTCGGCGGTCAGGCCCTTGATCGTGCCCGCCTTGTGGGCGTTCAGGGGCTGCTCCATCTTCATGGCCTCCAGGACGACGATCAGCTCGCCCTCCTTGACCTCCTGGCCCTCCTCGACCGCGATCTTCACGATCGTGCCCTGCATCGGCGAGGCGAGGGTGTCGCCGGAGGCGACCGGGCCCGACTTCTTCGCCGCCCGGCGCTTGGGCTTGGCACCGGCCGCCAGACCCGTACGGGCCAGGCTCATGCCCAGCGACGAGGGCAGCGAGACCTCAAGGCGCTTGCCGCCGACCTCGACGACGACCGTCTCGCGGCCCAGGTCTTCCTCCGCCTCGGCGTCGGCCGGGGCGGCGAAGGGCTTGATCTCGTTGACGAACTCGGTCTCGATCCAGCGGGTGTGGACCGTGAAAGGCTCCTCGGAGCCGGTCAGCTCCGGGGCGAACGCCGGGTCCGTGACGACCGCGCGGTGGAACGGGATCGCGGTGGCCATGCCCTCGACCTGGAACTCCTCCAGGGCGCGGGAGGCCCGCTCCAGGGCCTCCTTGCGGGTACGGCCGGTCACGATCAGCTTGGCGAGCAGGGAGTCCCAGGCCGGGCCGATGACCGAGCCCGACTCCACACCCGCGTCCAGGCGGACGCCGGGGCCGGACGGCGGGGCGAACCGGGTGACCGTGCCGGGGGCCGGGAGGAAGTTGCGGCCCGGGTCCTCGCCGTTGATACGGAACTCGAACGAGTGACCGCGCAGCTCCGGGTCGCCGTAACCCAGTTCCTCGCCGTCGGCGATACGGAACATCTCGCGGACCAGGTCGACGCCGGCGACCTCCTCGGTCACCGGGTGCTCGACCTGGAGGCGGGTGTTGACCTCCAGGAAGGAGATCGTGCCGTCCTGGCCGACCAGGAACTCACAGGTGCCCGCACCCTCGTAGCTGGCCTCCTTCAGGATGGCCTTCGACGCCCGGTACAGCTCCGCGACCTGCTCGTCCGACAGGAACGGCGCGGGAGCCTCCTCGACGAGCTTCTGGTGACGGCGCTGCAGCGAGCAGTCACGGGTGGAGACCACGACCACGTTGCCGTGCTTGTCCGCCAGGCACTGCGTCTCCACGTGCCGCGGACGGTCCAGGTAGCGCTCCACGAAGCACTCGCCGCGGCCGAAGGCGGCCACCGCCTCACGGACGGCGGACTCGTACAGCTCGGGGACCTCTTCGAGGGTGCGGGCGACCTTCAGGCCGCGTCCGCCACCGCCGAAGGCGGCCTTGATCGCGATGGGCAGGCCGTGCTCCCGGGCGAAGGCCACGACCTCGTCGGCCCCGGAGACCGGGTCGGAGGTGCCGGCCACCAGGGGGGCGCCGGCGCGCTGGGCGATGTGCCGGGCGGCGACCTTGTCACCCAGATCGCGGATGGCCTGCGGCGGGGGACCGATCCAGTTCAGGCCCGCGTCCAGGACCGCCTGCGCGAATTCGGCGTTCTCCGAGAGGAAGCCGTATCCGGGGTGGACGGCGTCAGCACCGGACTCACGAGCCGCGTTCAGGACCTTCTCGATGTCCAGATAGCTGGTGGCCGGGGTGTCACCGCCCAGGGCGAACGCCTCATCCGCGGCGCGGACATGCAGAGCGTCCCGGTCCGGGTCCGCGTAGACGGCCACGCTCGCGATCCCGGCATCCCGGCAGGCCCGGGCCACGCGGACAGCGATTTCGCCACGGTTGGCGATGAGCACCTTGCGCACGATTGAGGCTCCCTCCTTGAAACAAGCCGAGTTTAGGGACTGCCGACACGACACTTCGACCCGTCCCCAGTGGTGAGCTTGCCCACACGGAGCGTGATACGAGGCCCGCTCGACCCGCGAAAGTCCTTGTCGCACCTCGGTACGCAGGACTCCTTCGGAAAACCCTAGCCCTGTCATGTGGTCAAGGTCTCTGTGAAGGCGTGCCGCGCCCCACTCTGTTTCTTTGTCGAGTCCCTACGAATGGCCCAATGATTCTTTGCTGCTGCCCGAACCCTTGTCCCTGGGTTTACCCGTTAGTAGCGTTCGCGCTGTCTCGAACGTACCTGAGGTAACAGGCTGCTGGCTTGAGAGTGGGTGGGACCGGTGGTGCGCAGACCGGTGGCATGGGTCGTGGCGGTCGTCCTCCTGGCGGAGGCCGTCCTCATCGCCGCGCTGAACTGGTTCCTCGGCGTGGTCGTCGACCGGCAGGACATGTCCCTGGCGGGTCTCGACCCGTCCACGATGGCGATGTCCTCGAAGATCGGCGGCATCGTCTTCGGCGGCTATTTCGCCCTGTGCGCCCTGGTGGCCGCGCTCGTCGCGATACGCGACCGGGCCCCGGCCGGCTTCGGGCGTGTCCTGCTGATCAGCGCGGCCGTGGTGCACGGCCTGCTCGGCGCGTTCGCCTGGGGCCTGGTCGGCTGGACGGCGTTCGCGTCCATGGTGGTCGTACTCGGGCTGATCGTGCTGCTCCTGATGACGTACGACCGTGCGGGCGGCCCGGAGAGCGCCGCGTCCGGCGGTGCGCCGGGGCAGGGCGCCGGACCCGCCGCACGGGCGGAGCCGGGCGCGGCGGCCGCGGCGGTCCCGGCCGGCGCGGGTGCGCCGGCGGGCCGCGCCGACGAGCCGCAGGACGGGGACGAGGGGCCGCAGGACGCCGCCCCCGCCGGTGTCACCGCTCCGGCGACCACAACTCCGTGATACCCACGCCCAGTTCCGCGAGGAGCCTGCGGACCAGCGGCAGGCTGATGCCGATCACATTGCCGTGGTCGCCGTCGATGCCCTCGATGAACGGCGCCGAACGGCCGTCCAGGGTGAAGGCCCCGGCGACGTGGAGGGGCTCGCCGGAGGCCACGTAGGCGGCGATCTCGGCGTCGCTCGGCTCGCCGAACCGGACCACCGTGGACGCGGTCGCCGACACGTACCGCTTGGCCTGCGTGTCCCAGACGCAGTGACCCGTCTGGAGTACCCCGGCCCGCCCGCGCATGGACTTCCAGCGGGCGGTGGCCTCCTCGGCGTCGGCCGGCTTGCCGAGCGCCTGCCCGTCCAGCTCCAGCACCGAGTCGCAGCCGATCACCAGGGCGCCCTGCACCTCCGGCCGCGCCGCCACGACCGACGCCTTCGCCTCGGCCAGGGCGAGCGCCAGCTCCGCCGGGGTGGGGGCGGTGACGGCGTCCTCGTCGACGCCGCTCACGATCACCTCCGGAGCGAGTCCGGCCTGGCGGAGCAGGCCCAGCCGGGCGGGGGACTGGGACGCGAGCACGAGCCGCCTGGGGCGCTTTGCAGTCATGCCGTCAGGTTAGTCACGGCGTGCCGCCCGGTTCACCTCAGGCCGGTGACGATCATGATCAGGACCATGGCGAGAGCCATGAGGAGACCGAGCCGCCGCAGCATCCTCTGCATGTCGCGCAGTTCTTTCGGCGGCTCGTTCTCCGGGTCTGACCACAGCATTCCCCCAGCGTGCGGCCTGGGGGGTGCCGGGTGCCTGAGTATTCGTACTCAACTTGCGGGGCGGGCGGCGGCGCCCCCGGCGGCTAGCCCGGCCAGTAGGTGCGGGTCCACGCCGCAGGGCCCGGCCCGGGCAGGCGGGCCGCCGCGATCCGCGACGGGTCGGACCACGCGTCCCTCGGGCCCTGAGCGCCGGACGGCACCGTCGCCGCCGCCGCGGCGCGGGCGCGGACCACCGCCAGTGCGGCGGCCAGCTCCTCCGGGGTCGGGTTTCCTCGTACGACCTTGATGTTCATGAACCGCTCCCAGGGTCGGCGGGCCTAGAGGGGGATGTTGCCGTGCTTCTTCGGCGGCAGGGACTCCCGCTTGGTCCGCAGCTGGCGCAGGCCGCGGACGATGTGCGCGCGGGTGTCCGACGGCATGATCACCGCGTCGATGTAGCCGCGCTCGGCCGCGATGTAGGGGTTGAGGAGGGTGTCCTCGTACTCCCGGATCAGACGGGCGCGGGTCGCCTCGGCGCCCTCGCCGTTCGTCTCCGCCTCCGCGATGGTCCGGCGGTGCAGGATGTTGACCGCGCCCTGCGCGCCCATCACGGCGATCTGCGCGGTCGGCCAGGCGAGGTTCAGGTCCGCGCCCAGGTGCTTGGAGCCCATGACGTCGTAGGCGCCGCCGAAGGCCTTGCGGGTGATCACCGTGATCAGCGGGACGGTCGCCTCCGCGTACGCGAAGATCAGCTTGGCGCCGCGGCGGATGATGCCCGTGTGCTCCTGGTCGACGCCGGGGAGGAACCCGGGCACGTCCACGAAGGTGATCACCGGGACGTTGAAGGCGTCGCACGTGCGCACGAAGCGGGCCGCCTTCTCGCTCGCGTCGATGTCCAGGCAGCCGGCGAACTGCATCGGCTGGTTGGCGACGAGACCGACGGGGTGGCCCTCGACCCGGCCGAAGCCGGTCACGATGTTCGGTGCGAACAGCGCCTGGGTCTCGAAGAACTCGGCGTCGTCAAGGACGTGTTCGATCACCGTACGGATGTCGTACGGCTGGTTCGCGCTGTCCGGGACCAGCGTGTCCAGCTCCAGGTCCTCGGCGCTGACGGCGAGGTCCGCCTCCTCCGGGAAGACCGGGGCCTCGCTGAGGTTGTTGGACGGCAGGTACGACAGCAGCTGCTTGACGTACTCGATGGCGTCCTTCTCGTCGCCCGCCATGTGGTGCGCCACGCCGGAGGCGGCGTTGTGGGTGCGGGCGCCGCCCAGTTCCTCGAAGCCGACGTCCTCGCCGGTGACCGTCTTGATGACGTCCGGTCCGGTGATGAACATGTGCGAGGTCTGGTCGACCATGACCGTGAAGTCGGTGATCGCGGGTGAGTACACAGCGCCGCCCGCGCACGGGCCGACGACCAGGCTGATCTGCGGGATCACACCGGAGGCGTGCGTGTTGCGGCGGAAGATCTCGCCGTACGCCCCGAGGGAGGCGACGCCTTCCTGGATGCGGGCGCCGCCGGAGTCGTTGATGCCGATGACCGGGCAGCCGGTCTTCAGCGCGAAGTCCATGACCTTGACGATCTTCTGGCCGTAGACCTCGCCGAGTGCGCCGCCGAAGACCGTGAAATCCTGGGAGAAGACCGCCACGGGGCGGCCGTCGACCGTGCCGTACCCGGTGACCACGCCGTCGCCGTACGGGCGGTTCGCGTCCAGCCCGAAGTTGGTCGACCGGTGCCGGGCGAACTCGTCGAGCTCGACGAACGAGCCCTCGTCCAGGAGCAGTTCGATCCGCTCACGGGCCGTCAGCTTGCCCTTGGCGTGCTGCTTCTCGACGGCGCGCGCGGAGCCGGCGTGCGTCGCCTCGTGGATGCGACGCTGGAGATCCGCGAGTTTGCCCGCGGTCGTGTGGATGTCGATCCCTTGGGTCTCGTGGATCTCGTGACGCTCTTCCGGCTCGGACATCGGGATGCGGCTCCCTGCCTGCTCAAAAGGGGGGACGGTTACTCATCCGTAGCGTAGTGGCGGGCCCACCGATCAGCACTGCGTCGTTTACCACACCTAGGGTGGCTTGCATGACGCCGCACAATCCATCAGACGACAGCCGCTGGTCCGACCTGGACCGGCCGCCCCTGAACGCCGCGGCACTGCGGCGCGGGATGGTCAGGGAGCAGGGCCTGTACCGCGGGATCGACGTGGTGCAGCAGACCGGCTCCACCAACTCCGACCTCGTCGCGCTGGCCGTCGCCGGGAAGGCGGGGGAGGGCTCGGTGCTGGTGGCCGAGGAGCAGACGGCCGGGCGGGGGCGGCTCGACCGGCGCTGGACGGCGCCGCCGAGGTCCGGGCTCTTCTTCTCCGTCCTGCTGAAGCCCGCCGGGGTGCCGGTGGACCGCTGGGGGTGGCTGCCGCTGCTGACCGGTGTGGCGGTGGCGACCGGGCTGGCCCGGGCCGCGGGCGTCGACACGGCACTCAAGTGGCCGAACGACCTGCTGGTGACCGTCGGCGGCGAGGAGCGAAAGGCCGGGGGCATCCTCGCCGAGCGGGCCGGCGAGGACGGCGTCGTCATCGGCGTCGGCATCAACGTCACCCTGCGGGCGGACGAACTCCCGGTCCCGCAGGCGGGGTCGCTGGTGCTGGCGGGGGCGGCGGGCACCGACCGGGATCCGCTGCTCAGGTCGGTGCTGCGGTCGCTGGAGGACTGGTACGTGCGGTGGCGGGACGCCGGGGGCGACGCCGCGGCCAGCGGCTTGCAGGAGACGTACACGGCGGGCTGCGCGACTCTCGGCCGGAGGGTGCGGGCGGAGCTGCCCGGGGGGCGGAACCTGGTGGGGGAGGCCGTGGCGCTGGACGGGGACGGACGGCTGGTCATCGCCACCGAGGACGGGGTGCAGGAGCCGGTGGGTGCGGGGGACGTCGTCCATCTGCGGCCCGTGTGAGGCGGGGCGCCGTACGCCTGCGGCCGGTGTGAGGCGGGGCTCCGCGTGGGGGTGCGCGTCGCGCCCCGGGCCGGGTGGGGTCCGTCCTCGGAGCGGTGCGGAACCCGGCACCGGGAAGGGGCCCGTGCCGACGCGCCGGCCGCTGCGGGCGGACACCCCCCGGCACGTCCCCTTCCCGCCGCGGGCGGCCCCCGCACCGCCGGCTCCGCTCCTTTCCCGCCGCGGGTGGCCATGGACTCCTGGAGCGCGGGGAACTGTGCCACCAGCCACGATGGGTGCGAGGGCCGGTACGGCGCTGTGTCGCGCGGGTGTTCTGTCGGGCCGAACCCGACGGAGTGAGCTGGCGCACACCTGCCGTAGAGTTGAGGCCGGTCGATACCTGACCGCGGCAGATCGGAAGGGCAGCAGGCGTGACCGTCGACGACACGGGCTCCGGCGCGGGCGGGGACGGCCGGGTGGATCCCCACGCTCCCGAGAACGGCGAGGACCCGCTGGCCCTGCGGCTCGAACAGCTCATCCTGGGCGCCGAGCGCCGCTACACCCCGTTCCAGGCCGCCCGTAGTGCCGGCGTCTCCATGGAGCTGGCGTCCCGCTTCTGGCGGGCCATGGGCTTCGCGGACATCGGCCAGGCCAAGGCCCTCACCGAGGCCGACGTGCTGGCGCTGCGGCGTCTGGCGGGTCTGGTGGAGGCGGGGCTGCTCAGCGAGGCCATGGCCGTGCAGGTGGCCCGGTCCACCGGTCAGACCACCGCCCGGTTGGCCGAGTGGCAGATCGATTCCTTCCTGGAAGGTCTGACCGAGCCCCCCGAGCCCGGGATGACCCGCACCGAGGTGACGTACCCGCTGATAGAGCTGCTGCTGCCGGAACTGGAGGAGTTCCTGGTCTACGTCTGGCGCCGGCAGCTGGCCGCCGCGACGGGCCGGGTCGTCCAGGCCGGCGACGACGAGGAGATGGTCGACCGGCGGCTCGCCGTCGCCTTCGCCGACCTCGTCGGCTTCACCCGGCTCACCCGCCGGATGGAGGAGGAGGAGCTGGGCGAGCTGGTCGAGGCCTTCGAGACCACCGCCGCCGACCTGGTGGCCGCGCGCGGCGGCCGGCTCATCAAGACCCTCGGCGACGAGGTGCTGTACGCGGCGGACGACGCCGGCATCGCGGCGGACATCGCGCTGCGGCTCGTGGAGACGCTGGCCAACGACGAGACGATGCCCGAACTGCGGGTCGGCATGTCCTTCGGCACGGTCACCACGCGGATGGGCGATGTGTTCGGTACGACGGTCAACCTGGCCTCCCGGCTGACCTCGATAGCCCCGCGGGACGCCGTCCTGGTGGACAGCGCCTTCGCCGAGGAGCTGATCCGCACCGGCGAGGCGCCCGCGTCCGAGGCGGCGGCGGCTGAGGCCGCCGCCGCTGCCGAGAAGGAGGGGGAGGAGCCGCCGACCTACCGCTTCGCCCTCCAGCCGATGTGGCAGCGCCCGGTGCGCGGCCTCGGCGTGGTCGAGCCCTGGCTGCTCACCCGTCGCGACAGCCAGGAGTAGCGGGACCCGGCGGGACGGGTTCCGGCCGCCCGTCGTCCGGCTCAGTCGTCGAAGACGTCCACGCACAGGCCGATCACCGGCACGCACAGTCCGCCCTGATCCGGCTTCGGTGTGCCGTGGTCCGGCGCGGGGGTGCGGGACGGTGCCGGAGCCGGCGGCCTCGGGCGGGGCGTCGCGGGCGTCGGCGCGGGACGGGGAGTGCGCGCCGGTGTGCCGGGGGCGCCCGTCGGGATCGCGGTCGGTGCCGCCGTGCCGGGCGGCCGTGTCGCCGGCGTGGATCCGGGCGGCTGCGGTGTCAGGCTCCTGCCGCCCATGACCGCGGTCGCCGACGGCAGCGCCGTGGGGCTCGCCGCGAGGGTGGCCGCGGTGTTCGCCGGGCGGTCGCTCGCCCCGCTGCCCTGGGCGAGCCGGGGCTCGGCCTCCGCCGTGCCCGGTGTGCCCATCCCCGAGTCCGGTGCGACCCGGACCAGACCGAGCACGCCGGCGGCCAGGGCGAGACCGCCCGCGGTCAGCAGCACCTTGCGGGGGCGGGGTTTGCGGTGCCGGCCGCGCCGCACCCCCGGTTCGCGCTCCCGCTCCGCACCGGACCGGGCAGATATCGGTGTCATGGTTCCCTCCCCGCCGCACCCCCCGAGGCGCGCTGTGGCGGTGCGCACGCTATGCGCTCCCATGGGCGGTGTGCGGGGAGACGGCCGGGATGTCACTCGAACGGGCGTAGCCCCTCGGGGCTTTCCCGGGATCGGGTACGGCTGCGATGATCGGGCCGACAGTGTGTTAACCCGCGTTAACCGGAGGGTGTCATGAGCGAGGAGCGGTTCGGGGAGTTCGTGCTGGTGCGGCGGCACGGCGCGGTCGCGGAGCTGGTGCTGGACCGGCCCAAGGCCATGAACGCCGTCTCTACCGAGATGGCCCGCTCCCTCGCGGGTGCGTGCGCCGCCCTCGCCGGCGACCGGGAGGCCCGGGTGGTCGTCCTGACCTCCTCGCACGAACGGGCGTTCTGCGTGGGGGCGGACCTGAAGGAGCGCAACTCCTTCTCCGACGCCGATCTGGTCCGGCAGCGGCCGGTGGCCCGGGGGGCGTACACGGGCGTGCTGGAGCTGCCGATGCCGACGATCGCCGCGGTGCACGGCTTCGCGCTGGGCGGCGGGTTCGAGCTGGCGCTGTCCTGCGATCTGATCGTGGCCGACCGGACGGCGGTGGTGGGGCTTCCGGAGGTGTCCGTCGGTGTGATCCCGGGCGGCGGCGGCACGCAGCTGCTGCCCCGGCGGGTCGGCGCGGCGCGCGCGGCCGAGCTGATCTTCTCCGCGCGGCGGGTGGAGGCGGCGGAGGCGGCCGGGCTGGGGCTGGTGGACCAGGTGGTGGAGGAGGGGCGGGACCGGGAGGAGGCGCTCGCCCTGGGGGCCCGGATCGCCGCGAACTCGCCCATCGGCCTGCGGGCGGCGAAGCGGGCCCTGCGACTGGGGCAGGGCCTGGATCTGCGGGCCGGCCTGGAGGTCGAGGACGCGGCCTGGCGCTCGGTGGCGTTCTCGGCCGACCGGGCGGAGGGCGTGGCCGCGTTCAACGAGAAGCGCAAGCCGCAGTGGCCGGGGGAGTGAGGCGGGGGCGTGTCCGGGCCGGCCACCTGATCGCCGTACCGATGTCCCTAATGTCGTGAATCCTCCCTAACCTGGGGTGATGGGTGAGGACAAGCGGCTGGCCGCGGTCGTGGCGCTGGCTCAGGGGATGGCGGCGGCGCGCGACCCGCAGGAGTCCTGGCGGGCCGCCGCCCTCGGTGCCTGCCGCGCGCTGGACGGCACCTTCGCCGCGCTGTCGGTGTGGGAGCGCGAGCTGGGCCGGCTCCGGGTGCTCGTGAACGTGGGGGAGCGCGCCCAGGACGAGGAGGAGTTCCCGGAGGCCGAGGCGTATCCGGTGCACCAGTTCCCGGAGATCACCGAGTTCCTGCACGAGAAGTGGGTGGGCGGCGGGGGGCCCAGCGCCTGGGTGGAGACCGCCGAGGGCACGGCGGCGGGGAAGCCCGGCTACTTCCATCAGCGGGTGGCCGCGCTGCGCCGGCGGGGCCGCGGGTGCTGTGTCGTCGCCCCCGTCGTGCTGCACGGCCTCGCCTGGGGCGAGCTGTATGTGGCCCGCGCGGTCGGGCTGCCCCTGTTCGTACGGGCCGACGCCGACTTCGCCACCGTGCTCGCCGCCGTCGTCGCCGCCGGGATCGCGCAGACCGAACGGCTGGAGGAGGCGCACCGGCTCGCGTACACCGACGCCCTCACCGGGCTCGCCAACCGCCGTGCCGTGGACGTGTGCCTGGAGGAGGCCGTCGAGCGGCACCGGGCGGAAGGGGTGGTCGTCAGCCTGGTGGTCTGTGATCTCAACGGGCTCAAGCGGGTCAACGACACCCTCGGGCACGCCGTCGGCGACCGGCTGCTGGAGCGGTTCGGCTCGGTGCTCTCGCTGTGCGGCGCGATGGTGCCGGGCGCGCTGGCCGCGCGGCTCGGCGGGGACGAGTTCTGCCTGGTCGCGGTCGGGCCGCCCGCCGACGAGGTGGTGAAGGCGGCCGGCGAACTGTGCCGCAGGGCCGGTGCGCTGGAGCTGGGGGAGGGGGTCGCCTGCGGGGTCGCCTCCACCGAGGACCCGGTCGGCCGGGTGCGGGACGCCCGCCGGCTGTTCCGGCTCGCGGACGCCGCCCAGTACCGGGCCAAGGCCATGCGCCTCGACCGGCCGGTGGTGGCCGGCCGCGAGGGACCGGACGACCCGGTGGTGCGCCTGGCCGACGAGGCGCCGCCCGCCCGCGCCGAGCGGCGCCGGTTCCGGGGGCGTCAGCCGTGAGGCGAAGCCCACACCGGGCGGTAAGGGGTGCCCCGGGTTCCCACTAGTGACATCACTGCATTCAATGCGTACGCTCCTGAATATGGATATGCACACTGTGGTGGTGGGGACGTCCGGTGTCACGGCGTCCGACGTTCTCGCCGTGGCGCGCGGCGGTGCCCGCATCGAGCTGTCGGCAGAGGCGGTGGCGGCCCTCGCGGCGGCCCGGGAGATCGTGGACGCCCTGGCGGCCAAGCCGGAGCCGGTCTACGGCGTCTCCACCGGCTTCGGCGCACTGGCCACCCGGCACATCAGCCCCGAGCTCCGCGCCCAGCTGCAGCGCAACATCGTCCGCTCGCACGCGGCCGGCATGGGCCCGCGGGTGGAGCGCGAGGTCGTCCGGGCCCTGATGTTCCTGCGGCTCAAGACCGTCTGCTCGGGCCACACCGGGGTGCGGCCCGAGGTCGCGCAGACCATGGCCGACGTGCTGAACGCCGGCATCACCCCGGTCGTGCACGAGTACGGCTCGCTCGGCTGCTCCGGCGACCTGGCCCCGCTGTCCCACTGCGCCCTCGCGCTCATGGGCGAGGGTGACGCGGAGGGCCCCGACGGGGTCGTGCGGCCCGCCGGCGAACTGCTCGCCGAGCACGGGATCCAGCCGGTCGAGCTGCGCGAGAAGGAGGGGCTCGCCCTTCTGAACGGCACCGACGGCATGCTCGGCATGCTGGTCATGGCCCTCGCCGACCTCGACACCCTGTACAAGTCCGCCGACATCACCGCGGCCCTCAGCCTGGAGGCGCTGCTCGGCACCGACAAGGTCCTCGCGCCCGAGCTGCACGCCATCCGGCCGCACCCGGGGCAGGGCGCGAGCGCCGCCAACATGCTGGCCGTGCTGGAGGGTTCGGAGCTGACCGGGCACCACCAGGACGACGCCCCGCGCGTCCAGGACGCCTATTCCGTGCGCTGCGCCCCGCAGGTCGCCGGCGCCGGCCGGGACACCATCGCCCACGCCCGGCTCGTCGCCGAGCGGGAGCTGGCCTCCGCCGTCGACAACCCGGTCGTGCTGCCCGGCTCCGGGGGAGGCCGCGTGGAGTCCAACGGCAACTTCCACGGCGCCCCGGTGGCCTACGTCCTGGACTTCCTCGCCATCGCCGCCGCCGACCTCGGCTCCATCGCCGAGCGCCGCACCGACCGGCTGCTGGACAAGAACCGCAGCCACGGTCTTCCGCCGTTCCTCGCCGACGACGCCGGCGTCGACTCCGGCCTGATGATCGCCCAGTACACGCAGGCCGCGCTGGTCAGCGAGTTGAAGCGGCTCGCCGTACCGGCCTCGGCCGACTCCATCCCGTCCTCCGCCATGCAGGAGGACCATGTCTCCATGGGCTGGTCGGCCGCGCGCAAGCTGCGCACCGCCGTGGACAATCTGACCCGGGTCATCGCCATCGAGCTGTACGCGGCCGGCCGTGCCATCGAGCTGCGCGAGGGGCTGGCCCCGGCGCCCGCCTCGCGGGCCGCGATCGAGGCCGTGCGCGCCGCGGGTGTGCAGGGCCCGGGCCCGGACCGGTTCCTGGCCCCGGACCTGGCCGCCGCCGACGCCTTCGTGCGCGCCGGCGACCTCGTGACGGCCGTGGAGAAGGTCACCGGCCCGCTGCGGTGAGACGGAGCGGGGCCCCGGCAGCGGCCGGGGCCCCGGAACGTCACGGCCGAGCCGTCACTTCAACTTGGCGGCCTGCGCCTTCACGACGGCGGCGGGCACCGTGTACGCCTTCTTGGTCATCATCGCGCCGATGTTGACCGTGGTGTAGGTGGCGAGGGTGTTCCCGTGCCGCACCACCTCGGCGTGCAGCGGCATGACGCCGTCCTTGCCCGCGTCGTTGGTCGCGGTGAAGGCCAGCGACGCGTCACCCGTGCCCGACGACTTCTCCTCGGCGACCTTGGTGAACTTGCCCTTCTCGCCGTCCTGCTCGCCGGAGAAGCCGCCCGAGCACGCCTTGACCGCGTCGGTGACCGACTTCAGGCCCTGCTCGGCGCCGTCCCCGTCGTACGAGGCCAGGGTGACCACGGTGACGTCCAGGTTCATGGAGTCCTTGATGGAGTCCTCGAACTTGCCGTCCTCCAGGTCGTCCAGGGACGTGGCCTTGTCCGTGGGGGCCTTCTTGGACTCGGTGGCCATGCGGCTGGTGTTCGCCGCCGGGTCGCCGGGCGCGATGCCGGTCAGGACCCGGACCAGCGGGTCGCACTTGGCGTCGTCCGCGCTGACCTTGCCCTCGTCGGGGATGCCGCCCTCGACCGGCCCCACCTCGTACCCGGGCACCTCGCCCTTGGCGATGATCAGCTTCTTCAACTCGGCGGCGCTCAGCGCCTTCGCGGCCGGGTTCGCCGCGTCCTTGCCCGAGGTCTTGCCGGAGTCCGCCGACTCCTTGTCGCCACAGCCCGTGACAAGGGCGAGCGACAGTACGCTCACAGCTGCGGTGGCGCACAGCCGCACGCCCGATGATCTCTTCATGGGCGAACTATGAACGGGCTGTCAAGCGCTCGTCAAGGAAAATTAAAAACCCAGACGTTCGCGCCGCACCGAATACACGACGAACCCGGCACCCACCGCGAGGAACAGGCTGCCGCCGACGACGTACGGGGTGGTGTCGAAGCTTCCCGTGTCGGCCAGTTCGGTGTCCCCGGCCGACTCGTCGGTGGTCGCCTCCGTCACCGCTCTTGCCTGGGTGACCTGTGTGATCTGCGCCGGTGCGGAGGCGGTTGCCGTCTCTCTGGCCGGGGCGTCCTGCGAGGCGTTCGCGGACGGGACGAACCACAGCGCGCAGAGCAGGGTGCCCGCGGCGGTGGCGGTCAGCAGCGGACGGCGAGCGGATGACACGGAATATCGATCCCCTTGTGACGCTGGCGAATTGGCCGTGTGGGGCGATGTTAGTGAAAGTCGCGGGTCACAGGAAAGTCACGGGAGGTTTCGGTCGTACGCTCGCGCCATGAGTACCGAAGAGACATCACGTTTTGTACGGCTTCGAGTGGAGCTGGTCCTGGAGGTGCAGGACGACGGGGAGGTCACCAAGGCCGCGCTGCGCCGGCTGGCCGGCGATTCCGAGGTGCCCCAGGCGGAGCGGGCCCAGGCCGAGGCCGCTGTGACGGAGGACACGGCGGAGGCCCTGGCGTATCTCGTGGACCCGTTCGACCTGATCAGGGAGGTGCCCGGGGTGGAGCTCCAGCAGGCGTCCTGGTCCAGCGAGCGGATCGACTACGACCCTGATTCGCCGGACTGGGACCTGGACGAGGATGATGGGCTCGGCGACGAGGACGACGAGGACGGCATCGGCTGAGCGTCCGGGGGCACTCTTGACCCCGGACGGCAACCGCCGTCCGGGGTTCCGTCGTCCCAGGGGGGCGCACGCACGGAATCCCGCACCACCCGTACCAGGCGCGGACGGCAGTCCGCGGACGTGGGATGCCCCACAGCGGTAAGGGGTGGGGAACGGGACGAACCGGTCGTAGCGTTGATGGTTCGTGGCGGGGGACTTTCGGGGTTAACGCGACTCGGCAACGATGGAGAAGCTTGTGATGACGGACAGTAAGCGGCGCAGGGGCCTGACGGCCGCGTCCGCTCTGCTCGGCGGTGTGCTGGTGCTCACGGCGTGTTCCGGCGGCGACGCGGACGCCTCCAGCGGCGGGAGCGGGAACACCTCGCAGGCCAAGGTCGACGAGGCCGCGGCGAAGAAGTCGTCCGAGGCGCAGATCGCGATCACGCCCAAGGACGGCTCCGACAACGCGTCGATCAACAACTCCGCCGCCGTCACGGTGAGCAAGGGCTCGCTCACGGGTGTCACCATGACCACCCAGGACGGCAAGGCCGTCACCGGTCAGCTGTCCACCGACAAGAAGAGCTGGAAGCCCACCACCCAGCTGGAGCGCTCGACCACCTACAAGGTCGCGGCGGAGGCCAAGGACTCCGAGGGCCGCATAGCCCACGAGAACGCCTCCTTCACCACGGTCTCCCCGAGCAACAGCTTCATCGGCACCTTCACCCCCGACAACGGCTCCACGGTCGGTGTCGGCATGCCGGTGTCGATCAACTTCGACAAGGCGATCACCAACAAGGCCGCCGTCCAGAAGGGCATCACGGTCAGCACCACCGGCGGCCAGGAGGTCGCCTGCCACTGGTTCAACGCCAACCGCATGGACTGCCGCCCGGAGAACTACTGGAAGGAAGGCTCCACCGTCACCCTGAAGCTGGCTCTCGACGGCGTCGAGGGCGCGAACGGCGTCTACGGCGTCCAGCAGAAGACGGTCACCTTCCACATCGGCCGCAACCAGGTCACGTACGTCGACGCGCGGACCAAGCAGATGAAGATCACGCAGGACGGCAAGGTCGTCAAGAGCGTCCCGATCTCCGCAGGCTCGCCCGACAACAAGACGTACCAGGGCCAGATGGTGATCTCCGAGAAGTTCAAGCAGACCCGGATGAACGGCGCGACGGTCGGCTTCACCGACGACGACGGCAAGGGCGAGTACGACATCAAGGACGTGCCGCACGCCATGCGCCTGACCACCTCGGGCACCTTCATCCACGGCAACTACTGGGGCGCCCCGTCGGTGTTCGGCAATGTGAACACCAGCCACGGCTGCGTCGGCATCCAGGACAAGAAGGGTGCCAACGACGCGACCACCCCGGCGGCCTGGTTCTACAACCACACGCTGATCGGTGACGTCGTGGTCATCCAGCACACCGGTGACAAGACGGTCTCGCCGGACAACGGCCTCAACGGCTGGAACATGGACTGGGCGCAGTGGAAGGCCGGCTCGGCCGTCTGACGCTCTCTTTCCAGCTGTTCCGGTGCCGCCCCCGAGAGGGGCGGCACCGTCGTTTTACGGGCCCGGCTGGCGGCTTATGGGCCCGGCGGCGGCCTTCTCATGCTTCTTTTACGTCGGCCTTATGGTGCCATCACGGTCCGTCCCTAGCTTTCGGCCATGTTCTTCACCTACCTGAGGCGCGAATTGCGCCGCCGCAGAAAGGCGGCCCTCGTCGTCGCCTCCGGGCTCGCGCTGGGCATCGCCCTCGTCATCGTGGTCAACTCCGTCGCAGGCGGCATGGGGAAGGCCCAGGACAAGGTCCTCCAGTCGCTGTACGGCCTGGGCACGGACATGACGGTCACCAAGGCCGCGTCCTCCTCCGCAGGCGACAGCCAGCGGCCCCGCTTCCGGTTCGACGCGCGGGGCGACGACGACTCCGCCCAGAGCAGCGACCGGGTCATGGTGCAGGGCTTCCAGACGCTGCCGGCCTCGACGGTGACCCGGGTCGGCGCGCAGTCCGGCGTCTCGGACGCGGTCGGCGGCCTGAGCCTCCAGGTCATCAAGGTCAGCGGCCAGTTCACGCGGGGCCAGTTCCAGCAGAGCGGCGGGGCAGGCACCGGCGGATACCAGCGCGGCGGCGCGAGCGGCCCGCCGCAGGGCGAAGTGCGCGGCGGCGGCGCCGATTTCGACGTCAACAGCTACTCCGTCTACGGCACCGACGTCGCCAAGCCCGGCCTCGGCCCGCTGACCTCCTCGAAGATCACCAGCGGCCGTACCTTCCGGACGACCGAGACGAACGCGAAGGTCGCCGTCGCGGACTCCGCCTACGCCAAGGAGAAGAAGTACAAGGTCGGCTCCGCGGTCACCGTCAAGGGCGTCACGTTCGAGGTGATCGGCATCGCCACCGCCGACAGCGGCGACGCGGCGGCCGACCTGTACCTCCCGCTGAAGCGGGCGCAGACCCTCAGCGACTCGAAGAACAAGGTCACCACGGTCTACGTCAAGGCGACCGACTCGAAGAGGATCGACGGCGTCAAGTCGGAGATCCAGCGGAACGTCGCGGGTACGACGGTCACCACCTCGGCGGATCTCGCGGACACCGTCTCCGGCTCCCTGTCCACGGCCTCCTCGCTGGCCACCGACGTGGGCAAGTGGCTGTCCCTCGCGGTGCTCGTCGCCGCGTTCCTGGTGGCCGGCCTGCTCACCTCCTCCGCGGTCTCCCGGCGCGTCCGCGAGTTCGGCACGCTGAAGGCGCTGGGCTGGAAGTCCGGCCGGGTGACCCGGCAGGTGATCGGCGAGGCCATGGTCAACGGCCTGGTCGGCGGCGCCCTCGGCATCGCCCTCGGGCTGGCGGGCGCGTACGCCGTCACCGCGGTCAGCCCCGGCCTGAAGGCGCAGATCGGCGGTGGCACCGGGGGCGGCGGTCTCGGGGGCGGTTCCGGCGGGGGCGGCGGCTTCGGCGGAGGCCCCGGCCGGCAGGCGGCCAAGACCCTGGAGGTGGCCCTCACGGCCCCGGTGAGCGTCACGACGATCGTCCTGGCGGTGGGGCTCGCGGTGGCGGGCGGCCTGATCGCGGGGGCGTTCGGCGGCTGGCGGGCGGCACGGCTGCGCCCGGCGGACGCGCTGCGCCGGGTGGAGTAGCCCCGCTCCGCGGCCGGTCCGCTGCCGGCCGGCCCGAGAACGATGCGCACCCCCGAACCACACCCAGGAGCCATGCACATGTACGAACTGAACAACGTGACCAAGCGCTACGCGAGGGGCAAGGACACCGTCCACGCCCTCGACGGGATCGACCTCACCATCCGCGACGGCGACCGCCTCGTCATCCAGGGCCCGACCGGCGGCGGGAAGTCCACGCTCCTCCAGATGCTCGGCGGTCTCGACCGCCCCAGCTCCGGTGAAGTCGTCCTGGACGGCACCGATCTGGCCGAACTCTCCGAGGCCCGGCTCACCAGGCTCCGCAGCGAGAGCATCGGCTTCGTCTTCCAGTCCTTCAATCTCATCCCCACCCTCACCGCTCAGGAGAACGTCGAGACCGCCCTGGTCCCCCTCGGCATCAAGGCGAAGGAGCGGCGCGAACTGGCCGCCGAGGCGCTGGCCTCCGTAGGGCTCGGCGAGCGCCTGGGGCACCTGCCCGGCGAGATGTCCGGCGGCCAGCAGCAGCGCGTCGCCATCGCCCGTGCCGTGGTGAAGAAGCCCAAGGTGCTGCTGGCCGACGAGCCGACCGGCAACCTGGACGAGGGCATGCGGGACGAGATCATGGAGGTGCTCGAACGCCTGTGGAAGGAGCACGGGCTGACCTTCGTCATGGTCACCCACGACTCCGCCCTGGCGAAGAAGGCACCGCGCCTCGCCACGCTGCGCAAGGGCAGGATCACGGTGCGGGAGAATCCGGGCATCTGACGCCCGGTAACACCGTTTCCGCGCAAGGGACTTCGCAATTCTGTAACGGTGTCCCACCCGGCGCGTAACAGTTTTCGGACGCACTTTCTCACCGTCCTCTCATCTATTGAGCCGCCTGATCACCCCCCGGCATACTTCGTGACCCGGGGGGTCGGCGTGCATATGTGCGAGTCCACCCCCTGCCGGGTGAATGAGGAATTCACCCGGTACTCCATCTCCAGGGGGAGAACTTGCGCAGACAAGTGAAAAACGCAGCTGCGGCCACGGTGGCGACGGCCGCAGCGGTCGCCCTCGCAGCGGGTATGACCAGCCCCGCGTCGGCGAAGACCACACCCACCTCGGCGGCGGCCTCGGCCGCCTCGAAGGGCACTGCCAAGCACCACGTCACCCTGATCACCGGTGACCGCGTCGCCCTCGACGCCAAGGGCCGCATCGTCGGCCTGGAGCGCGCCAAGGGCCGCGAGCACATAGCCGTCCAGGTCCGCAAGGCCGCCGGACACACACTGGTCATCCCGGTCGACGCGGCCCGCCTGGTCGCCTCCGGCACGCTGGACCAGCGCCTGTTCGACGTCACCGAGCTGAACAAGGCCGCCACCCGCAAGGCCCAGAAGAACGGCCTGAAGGTCATCGTCGGCTACCGAGGCACCGCCGCGGCGGCCAAGGCCGACGTCCGGGACGCGGGCACCCTGCGCCGCAGCCTGGCCCAGCTCAACGCGGACGCCGTGCAGACCCCGGTCAAGGAGACCGCCCAGCTCTGGGACGCCGTCACCAACGGCGACAAGAGCGCCTCCGGCATCGCGCACGTCTGGCTCGACGGCGTCCGCAAGGCCTCGCTCGACAAGTCCGTGCCGCAGATCGGCGCCCCCACCGCCTGGAAGGCCGGTTACACCGGCAAGGGCGTGAAGGTCGCCGTCCTGGACACCGGTGTGGACACCACCCACCCGGACCTCAAGGACCAGGTCGTCGAGTCCAAGAACTTCACCCCCGCCGCGGACGCCAAGGACCACTTCGGCCACGGCACGCACGTCGCCTCCATCGTGGCGGGCACCGGCGCCAAGTCGGGCGGCAAGTTCAAGGGTGTCGCCCCGGACGCCAAGCTCCTCAACGGCAAGGTCCTGGACGACTCCGGCTCCGGTGACGACTCCGGCATCCTCGCCGGCATGGAGTGGGCGGTCTCCCAGGGCGCCTCCGTCATCAACCTGAGCCTCGGCGGCTACGACACGCCCGAGATCGACCCGCTCGAGGCCGAGGTCAACAAGCTCTCGGCCGAGAAGGGCGTCCTGTTCGCGATCGCCGCGGGCAACGAGGGCCCCCAGTCGATCGGTTCGCCGGGCAGCGCGGACGCCGCGCTCACCGTCGGCGCCGTCGACGGCAAGGACAAGCTCGCCGACTTCTCCTCCACCGGCCCGCGCACCGGCGACGGCGCCATCAAGCCCGACGTCACCGCGCCGGGCGTGGACATCACCGCCGCGGCGGCCAAGGGCAGCGTCATCGACCAGGAGGTCGGCGAGAAGCCCGAGGGCTACCTGACCATCTCCGGCACCTCGATGGCCACCCCGCATGTCGCGGGCGCCGCCGCCATCCTGAAGCAGGAGCACCCCGACTGGGGCTACACCGAGCTGAAGGGCGCCCTGACCGGCTCCGCCAAGGGCGGAAAGTACACCCCCTTCCAGCAGGGTTCGGGCCGTATCCAGGTCGACAAGGCCATCAAGCAGGCAGTCGTCGCCGACCCGGTCTCGGTCGGCTTCGGCGTCCAGCAGTGGCCGCACACCGACGACAAGCCGGTCACCAAGAAGCTGACGTACCGCAACCTCGGCGACAAGGCCGTCACGCTCACCCTGGCCAGCACCGCCACCAACCCCAAGGGCGCGGCGGCCCCGGCCGGCTTCTTCAAGCTCGGCGCGGCGAAGGTGACCGTCCCGGCGCACGGCACGGCCGCGGTCGACCTCACCGCGAACACCAAGCTGGGCGGCACCCTCGACGGCGCCTACTCCGCGTACGTGACGGCGACGGGCGGCGGTCAGACGGTCCGCACGGCCGCCGCGGTGCAGCGCGAGGTGGAGTCGTACGACGTCACGCTGAAGTTCATCGGCCGTGACGGCAAGCCGGCCCCGAACTACGGCGCCGACCTCAGCGGTGTCGCGGGCCTCGCCAACGGCGTCGCGCTGAGCCCGTACGACAAGTCCGGCACGGTGAAGGTGCGCGCGCCCAAGGGCACGTACATCCTCAACACCGCCGTCTACGTCGACCCGGAGGACCCGGCCAAGGGCATCGACTGGATCGCGCAGCCGAAGCTGACCGTCGGCAAGAAGCAGACGATCACCGTCGACGCGCGCAAGGCCAAGCCCGTGGACATCACCGTCCCGGCCTCGGGCCTCAAGGGCCAGTTCGCCTCGCCCGAATACGACGTGACCGTCGGCGACGGCCAGTACGGCTACGGCTGGTTCCTCGACTCGTACAAGAACTTCCACACCGCCCACCTGGGCCCGCAGCTGCCCGCCGGGTCGCTGTGGCAGCAGTGGGACGCCCACTGGACCAAGGGCGCCAAGGAGGGCTACGACGTCACCTCCGGCGGCCCCGTCAAGCAGCTCGCCACCGGCTACACCAAGCACTACAAGGCCGGCGACCTGGCCACGGTGAAGGTCGGGATGGGCGCCGCCGCGAGCGGCAAGAAGGGCTCCGTCGGTGCGATGGGCTGGCTGCCCGGCAGCTCCGGCGCCTCCGCCGTCAGCGTCCCGCAGACCCTGCCCGGCACCCGCACCCTGCACCTGTCCGCCAAGGGCGGCGTGACCTGGGAGCTGGAGTTCGAGCAGGACGGCGGGGTGGACCCGGACGGCTTCCCGGTCGCCGACGCCGGCTACTCGCTCGGCCAGTTCGCCTTCAAGGCCGGCAAGAGCTACGCCAAGACGGTCAACACCGCCGTCTTCGGCCCGCACCTCGGCAAGGACCTGGGCCTCTTCCGCTCCGGCAACGAGATCTTCGGCGCGCTGCCGCTGTTCGCCGACTCGGCGGGGCACGCCGGGTCCTCGCAGTTCACCTCGGTGAACACCACCCTGTACCGCAACGGCACCAAGGTCGGCTCCAACACCGACCCGCTGTTCGGCGACAAGACCTTCAAGGTGCCGGCCGGTGACGCCGCCTACAAGCTGACCACCTCGGTGAAGCGGTCCGCGAAGGTGGCCGAGGCCTCGACCCGGATCGACGCGGCCTGGACCTTCCGCTCCAAGAAGCCGGCGCACGACTACACTCAGCTGCCGGCCTCCGCGCTGCACTTCGGCGCCACGACCGGCCTGGACAGCAGGGTCGCCGCTGGCAAGAAGGTCACCTTCCCGGTCACCGTCGAGGGCGCAGCGGCCGGCGGCAACCTGAAGTCCCTCGCCGTCTACGTCTCCTACGACGGCAAGCACTTCACGAAGACCGACGTCCGGGGCGGCAAGATCACCGTGAAGAACCCGGCGAAGGACAAGGCCGTCTCGTTCCGCGCCAAGATCACCGACAAGAAGGGCAACACGTCGGAGATCACGATCTACAACGCCTACTTCGGCAAGTAGGACGCGCACGTCGGCCGGTGAGCCGTAGCGCACCCTGATGAGGGGTGCACCGGAGGACCACCTCCGGTGCACCCCTCATCGCGTCGCCGCCCGTGTCGCGTCCGCGCCCCAGCTGGCCAGCAGCCGCAGGGACTCGGCGGACGCGGAGTCCACCTCGGCGTGATAGGTGACCAGGCCCTGGTCCGAGCCGTCCGTCAGCCGGAAGCTCTCGAAGTTCAGGGCGAGATCGCCCACCAGGGGATGGTGCAGCCGCTTGAGGCCGTGGCTCTTCTCCTTGACGTCATGCGTCGCCCACAGCCGGCGGAACTCCTCGCTCTTCACGGACAGCTCGCCCACCAGCGCCGCCAGCCGGGTGTCGTCCGGATAGCAGCCCGCGTCCATGCGCAGGGTGCACACGATGTCGATCGCCTTCTGCTCCCAGTCGACGAAGAGGTCGCGGTAGTCGGGGCGGAGGAAGACCAGCCGGGCCCAGTTGCGCTCTGTGGGCGGCAGCTGCGCCCAGTCACCGAAGAGGGCCGCCGCCATCCGGTTCCACGCGAGGATCTCGGAGCGCCGGCCCACGATGTACGCCGGGACGGCGTCCATGGTGTCCAGCAGCTGCCGCAGCGCCGGCCGCACCTGCTGCTGCCGTCCCGCCTGCTTCTTCTTGTGCGCCTTGGGCTTGGCCAGATGCGTGAGGTGCGCGTGCTCGGCGTCCGTCAGCCGCAGGGCCCGCGCGATCGAGTCCAGCACCTCCGCCGAGACGTTCCGCCCGTTGCCCTGCTCCAGGCGCGTGTAGTACGCCACCGACACCCCGGCGAGCTGCGCCAGCTCCTCGCGGCGCAGCCCCGGCACCCGGCGGTGCCGGCCGAAGTCGGCGAGGCCCACGTCCTCGGGCTTCAGCCGGGCCCGCCGGCTGCGCAGGAACTCGCTCAGCTCCGCCCGCCGGTCCAGGGGCCGGCCGGTGGCGGCTGCTTCCCGCTGTTCGTCCATACCGCCAGTATCGGCGGTGCCACCTGGTCGTACGCCCGGGATCCTGTCCCCGCCAGTAGTAGGCACGGCGGTCGTACGCAAAGCCGTGGACTGGGTGGCGCGGGCGATCGGAGGCAGGCTGGACATGTGCCCGACCGGAAGGCGATCGGGCGCGACCCCCCATGAGGAGAGGCCCGGCATGACCACTGTTGCTGCTTACGCCGCACCCGCACCGAAGGCCCCGCTGGAGCGGACCACCATCGAGCGGCGCGCGGTCGGCGAGTTCGACGTCCTGATCGACATCAAGTTCGCCGGTATCTGCCACTCCGACATCCACCAGGCCCAGGACGGCTGGCGCCCCGGCATCTTCCCGATGGTCCCCGGCCACGAGATCGCCGGCGTCGTCGCCGAGGTCGGCTCCGGCGTGACGCGGTTCGCCGTCGGCGACCGGGTGGGCGTCGGCTGCATGGTCGATTCGTGCCGCGCGTGCGACAACTGCAAGGCCGGCCTGGAGCAGTACTGCTCCGGCGGCGGCCCCACCTGGACCTACAACGACACCGGCAAGGACGGCGAGCCCACCTACGGCGGCTACGCGGAGAACGTCGTCGTCGACGAGAACTACGTCGTCCGCATCCCCGAGGGGCTGTCCCTGGACGTCGCCGCGCCGCTGCTCTGCGCGGGCATCACGACGTACTCGCCCCTGAGGCACTGGAACGCCGGCCCCGGCAAGAAGGTCGCCGTGGTGGGCCTCGGCGGTCTCGGCCACATGGGCGTCAAGATCGCGCACGCGCTCGGCGCCGAGGTCACCGTCCTCTCCCAGTCCCTGCGCAAGAAGGACGACGGCCTCCGGCTGGGCGCCGACCACTACTACGCCACCAGCGACCCGAACACCTTCGAGGAGCTGGCGGGCACCTTCGACATCATCCTGAACACCGTCTCGGCGCCGCTCGACTTCTCCGAGTACGTCTCCCTGCTGCGCACGGACGGCGCCATGGTGAACGTCGGCCTGCCCGAGGAGCCGGTGCAGATCGTGCTCCAGTCGCTGTTCGGCAATCGCCGCAGCATGAGCAGCTCCGGCATCGGCGGCATCGCCGAGACGCAGGAGATGCTGGACTTCTGCGCCGAGCACGGCCTGGGCGCGGAGATCGAGCTGATCAGCGCCGACCAGATCAACGAGGCGTACGAGCGGGTGCAGGCCAGCGATGTCCGCTACCGCTTCGTGATCGACAACGCCACCATCTGACCGCGGGCCGCGGCATGACACGGCCGCCGGCCGGCGTGGTGAGCGCGCCGCCCGGCGGCCGTCCCGCGCTGCGCACACCCCCGTACGGGTGCCCCGTACGGGGGGCCGCCCGGCGTCATCCGCGCAGGTGGGCGAGGAGTTCGTCGGCGGCGGGATAGGGGCGTTCCGGGGGCAGAAGGCGGGCGGCCGACGCCAGGTCGCCGCCGCCCACGAGCGCGCGGATCTCCTGGGCGAGCGGGGTCACGTCGCGGATGGCGACCGTCCACTCGTCCGCGTAGCGCCGCGCGGCCTCCCGCGAGAGGCCGAGCTGCAGGGAACGGTACGGCAGCGGACGCAGGCGCAGATCCCGCTCGGGGTCCCACTGCACCCGAGCGGGCGCCCGCCTCACCTCGCGCTGCCACGCCGCCCGGTCGGGGTGCACCCCGGGCGCGTAAGCCGACAGGCAGGCGTTGCGCAGCGCCCACTCGAAGCCCCGGCGGTCGATCTCGACGGCCAGGACGGTCTCCTGCCCTTCCTTGGAGCCCCAGCCGCAGCGGTACATCATCCACAGGAACGACGGCTTGATCCACGTCATCCGGTCCCGCTTCCACGCGCCGGGGAAACGGCCGGTACGGGCGGCGGGCAGGCCGATCTCCGGGGAGTACGCCTGATAGACGGTGATCGTGGACTCCGTATGGTCCGCGCGGATCCCGCGATGCGGCTCTTGCACGGCGTACAGCTCTTCCATGGCGTACAGCGTGCGGCCGCCCGACACGGGCGGCCACCGGTTTTCGGAGGACGCCCGCGCCCTTCTGCCCGCTCTACGGCGGGTCCGGGGGCGGACCCTCAGCCGGCCGCCCGGGCCACCCCTACGGGGCAGGACACCCCGGTGCCGCCGAGGCCACAGTAGCCGGCCGGGTTCTTGTCCAGGTACTGCTGGTGGTACGCCTCGGCCGGGTAGAACGGGCGGCCGGCGGCCGGGAGGATCTCGGTGGTGATCGTGCCGTGGCCGGAGTAGGTCAGGACCTTCTGGTAGGCCGCGCGGGAGGCCTGCGCCGCGGCGGCCTGCTCCGGGGTGTGGGTGTAGACCGCCGAGCGGTACTGCGTGCCCACGTCATTGCCCTGGCGGAAGCCCTGGGTCGGGTCGTGGGACTCCCAGAACGTCTTCAGCAGGGTGTCGTACGAGATCCGCCGCGGGTCGTAGACCACCCGGACCGCCTCCGTGTGGCCGGTCAGGCCCGAGCAGACCTCCTCGTAGGTCGGGTGCTCGGTGCAGCCGCCCTGGTAGCCGACCAGGGTCGTGTGGATGCCCGCCGGGAGCCGCCAGAACGTGCGCTCCGCGCCCCAGAAGCAGCCCAGGCCGAAGTCGGCGGTCTCCAGCCCCTCGGGGTAGGGGCCGACGAGCGGGGTGCCGAGGACGGTGTGGCGGCCGGGGACCTCGTAGGGGAGTGCGGGGCGGCCCTTGAGGGCCTGCTCGGGGGTGGGCAGCCGGGGCGTGCGGCCGAAGAGCATGCGGTCTCCCTGTCGGTCGGGGCGGTCGCCGGCCGCCTCCGCGGCCGGCACCTCCACAACGTCCGGCGCAGCCGCCGCATTTCCGGTCAGGCCCGCGCCGCCGCGGCCCGTTCCGCCTCCTGTGCCGCTTCCTGCACCACCGAGTCGCGGACCTGGCAGTAGTACCCGGCCATGTCGCTCCGGTAGCGCCACGGCAGCGCGTTCACATACCCGTCGACCAGCTTGAACTGTTCGAGCGCGGCCTCGTTCCGGTCCTGCAGGTGCAGGTAGAACGCCAGCAGGTGACGCAGCTCCGGCAGCCGCGGGTGGGCCGGGTCGGCCGCCGCCGCGTCCGCGAGTGCCGCCTCGACCCGGGCCACCATCTCCGGGGTGTTGTCGGCCGCCGTGTCGTCCGAGTCGTCGTGCTCGAAGTGCGCGATGAGCGGCAGCGCCGTCAGCAGGCTGCCCCGCGGTGCATCGGCCGCGGCCCGCTCGGCGAACTCGAAGGCCAGCCGCTTGGAGCCCTGCCACTTCGCGCACCAGTACTGCAGCGCCGAGTAGTGCGCCTCGTAGTGGTGCGGGGCGCGGGCGGTGATCTCCGCCCACAGCTTGTCCATCTCCGCGTTCGGGTAGCCGAGGCCGAGCGCCACCCAGATCTCCGTGATGAACGGGGTCGGGTCGTCGGGGTTCAGCGCGGACGCCTTCGCGACCTCCTCGCGGGCCGAGGCCAGCGTGCGGTGGAAGCTGTCGAACTGTTCCCTGGTCGTGTACTGCGCCCGCTTGGCGCCCCGCAGGTTCCAGGCCAGGATCACCGTGCTGCGCGCCCGCACCACGGCCGCGTCCGGATCCTCGCGCCGCTCGGCCTCCCACGCCAGCAGCCAGGTGTCCTCCTCGGCGGCCAGCTCGGCCAGCTGATAGGCGAACGCCGACCGGCGGTCCCAGTCCCGGCCGATCGCCGCGAGCAGGTCGGCGGCCGGCTGCCAGGAGCCGTTCCGCACGGCGGTGAGCGCCGTGCCCCACTCCGCCGGCAGCGGCGCGGCGGAGTCGGTGTTCTGCCGCTCGGCGGGCAGCAGGCCGAGCTGCTCGGCGGCCGCCGCGGCCTTCGAGCCGTCGTCGGGGGTCGGGGAGAACAGTTCCTTCAGGAACGTCCAGGCCAGCCACAGCACGAAGAGCAGCGTGGGGACGGCCAGGATGCCCAGGATCCAGAAGAGGACGGTCATCGGTCGGTCCGTTCGTTTCTCGGGGGAGGCTTGTCAGGCGTTCTGGGTCGCCGGCGGCAGCAGCGCGCGCAGCCGCGAGGTGTCGGGGTGGTCGGCGACGGCCGCCTCCACGGCCGCCTCCAGCGCGGCCTCGGGGTTGTCGTCCGCGGTTCCCGAACCCCAGCCGGGCAGTCGCACGGACGCCGGGCGCGACCAGGAGAACTCCCAGTGCAGCAGCGAGCGGGAGCTGAACTCGGCGAGCACCATGGTGCGCAGCGAGCGGTGCAGTCCGGGCCGTACGAACTCGCGGAACGCCCGTCCCTTCGCGGCAGCGGCCTCGTCCGACACGGGCAGCTTCTCCGCCAGCCGCCACAGCATGCCGCTGTCGATGACGTCCAGCAGCGTGGCCAGCGTCGCGGGCTGCCCGGTGTACTCGGTCAGCGCCTGGTGCAGCGGGGTCGTCGTGGCCGAGAGACCCGCGGTCATGGACGCGTCGAGCAGTTCCTCCCAGCCGGCGGCGCGCGGATAGCCGAGCAGCTCGTCGATGAGGACGGCGTCCTCCAGGGCGGCCAGGGTGCGCGCCGGGTCGGTCAGCAGGGCGAGCGAGGTCCCCTTGCCCTCGTCGGTGCGCCCGTCGGCGGGCAGCGCCTCGATCCGGCGTACGCGCTCGGCGATCGGCGGGTGCGAGTCGTACGGGCCGACCGGCATCTCCGGCAGTTCCGAGCGGAGTTCCGCCAGGTCCAGTTCGCGGGCCGTCAGCAGCCGGCCGAAGCCGCCGAAGAACTCGCCGCGCGGCGGCATCAGCCGGGCCTGCAGGCCCAGGGTGGCGTAGGAGTCGACGTAGAAGTCGTGCGAGGCGGACAGGACCGGGATCTCGCGCAGCGCCGACGCGGTCGCGTCGCGCCCGGCGATCCGGGCGGCGGACAGGTCGGCGGCGTACTCCTGGCCGCGCGCCGTGGAGAGGGAGGCGCGCAGGTAGAGCTTGCCGTACGCGGTGTAGATCTTCGCCATCGCCCGGTACGTCGCTCCGACGCCGGCGGTGTTGACCTGCTTGGCCTTCTTGCCCTTGGCGACCCGCTTGGCGGACGCCCGCTCCTGCCGGGCCCGGTCGGCGGCCACCCTGTCGTCCGCCCTGGCGTGGAACTGGCCGATGACCCGGCCGATCTGCACACGCCCGCGCACGACGAGGGCGGAGAGCCGGGTGTCGCCGCCGGTGAAGTGCCCGAACTCATGGGCGAGTACGGACCGCAGCTGGGCCTCGGACAGGCCGATCAGCAGCGGGACGCCGAGCGTGAGGCGCCGCCGGCCGGGGAAGAGCCCGAGCAGCCGGGGGGTCTCGCTGACGGACGCGTTGACCTCGCCGGTCAGCAGGATCCGGTGGGGCGCGCGGGTGCCGGCCGCCGCGGCCAGCTCCCGGACCACGGCCCACAGCCGGGGCTCGTCGGCCTCGGTGACCGAGATGCCGTACGGGTCCTCGCCCTTGGGCGTGCGCAGCATGAGCATGCCGCGGGCGACGGGGATGCCCAGCAGCACGGAGATGATGCCGACCTTGAGCGTGAGCGGGCCGTGTCCCCAGCTGAAGACGAGGACGTCGACGCCGATCAGCGCGGCGAGCAGGACGAGGCTCAGCAGATAGAAGCCGAGCAGCAGCACGAGAGCGCGCAGCGCGCGCAGAGTTGCGCCCATTGGGCAGATCCCCCCACAGGACCTCGGAAAAGGGACATGACGGAGCGGTAGAAAATGGACATGACACGACGCCGAGTCCGGTGGTCGGTCGATGCCGGTGGTGGTGCGCGGGGTGGTGCGGGTGGTGATGCGCGGGGTGGTGCGGGTGGTGCGACTGGCGGTACGGGTGGTGCCGGTGGTGCGGTGTGGGGGGATGCGGAGTATGCCCTACTGCAGGTCAGGAGGGCAATGTGGGTGGGGTGGCGGGGGTGGGTCCGGGGGGATGGGGCGGTGGCTGAGGTGGTCGGGGTAGCTGAGGTGGCCGGGGTGGCGGAGGAGGTGGCTGAGGCGGCCGGGGTGTGCCCGGTCGGGCGCGGTTGCCCGGGTCAGCCGGGCAGACTGGCCGGGCTGCCGCCGTTGGCCTCGTAGCCGGCCACCGCCAGTGCGCGCTGGAGGGCGAACTCGGCGGCCGGGTCGGCGGACAGGGTCCACGGCAGCGCGCCGACGTGACCGTCCACGTGCACCAGCTGGTGCATGGCCTCCGCCCAGCGCTCCGCGCGGACCAGGAAGAAGACCAGCAGATGCCGGACGTGCGGGAGCATCGGGTCGTCGGGGCCGGCCGCGTGCACCGCGTGCAGCGCGCCGTGGATCGCCCTGGTGACGACCTCGCTCTGGTAGAAGCTCGCGACCAGGTTCACCTCCGGGAGGTGCTCGAACACCGCGAACAGCGGCAGCGCGGCGAGCAGCGAGCCCCGCGGGGCGCGGGCCGCCGCGGCCTCCGCGAAGGAGTACGCCTGCTCACGCGAGCCGTGCCACTTCTCGCACCAGTAGTGCAGCGCGGCCAGATGCGCGCCCATGTGATGCGGGGCACGGTCGAGGATCTTCAGCCACAGCTGCTCGAACTCGCCCTGGGAATAAGCCAGTCCACGCCCGATGGACAGCTCTATGACGTACGGCACCGGGTCGCCCGGGGCCAGCAGGGCCGCCTGCCCGCAGGCGTCCCGCGCCTCCTCCATGATGATCCGGAAGTCGTCCGCACCCGGCGTCGCCGTCCGCCAGGCCTGCTGCACCAGGAACTCCGCGTGCACGGCGGCGCCGCCCGCGTCCTTGGGCTGCTCGGCCCGCCACACCCGCAGCCACTGGCCGCCCGGCGTCTCATGCACCCCGCCCGGCCGCTCCTGCAGCTCCAGCGCGGCGGCGCCGGCGAAGGCCTGCACCCGCTGCCAGCGCAGCTCGCCCGCGGACTCGGTGCCGGCCAGCAGCTGGGCCGCGGCCCGGTGGTCCCGGGTGCGCTGGACCAGCTCAAGGACGTCCAGCAGGTCCTGGTCGGGGCCGGGCAGGCGCACGTCCAGCTCCTCCTGGCGCACGAAGCCGTAGTCCGCCGGGTCGGCGGCGTCCGGGTGTCCCGGGGGAACCTGCTCGATCATCCCGCGCCTGCGCCGCATGACCGGGAGCAGGACGAGGCCCAGCATGAGCAGCGCCATCAGCAGCCAGAGAATCGCCATGCCTCCAAGCGAACCAGACGCCGCCGACAAATGACGAACCCCTCTGCCACCTGTGGATAACTCCGGGCCGGAACATGACAGTGAGATGGCAGAAGATGACGAGTCCCTCATTGCGGACGTCAGGAACCGGTCAGGAGCATTACGCTCGGTGGACATGAGCGACAGGCATATCAGCGAGCACTTCGAGACCCTCGCGATCCACGCGGGCAACACCGCGGATCCCCTCACCGGCGCGGTCGTCCCGCCGATCTACCAGGTCTCGACCTACAAGCAGGACGGCGTCGGCGGGCTGCGCGGCGGTTACGAGTACAGCCGCAGCGCCAACCCGACCCGGACCGCACTGGAAGAGAACCTCGCCGCGCTGGAGGGCGGCCGCCGCGGCCTCGCCTTCGCGTCCGGCCTGGCGGCCGAGGACACACTGCTGCGTACGCTGCTCACCCCCGGCGACCACGTGGTGATCCCGAACGACGCCTACGGCGGCACGTTCCGGCTCTTCGCCAAGGTGGCCACCCGCTGGGGCGTGGAATGGTCGGTCGCCGACACCAGCGACCCGGCCTCCGTACGGGCCGCGATCACCCCGAAGACCAAGGCCGTCTGGGTGGAGACCCCCTCCAACCCGCTGCTCGGCATCACCGACATCGCCGCCGTCGCCCAGGTCGCGCACGACGCGGGCGCGAAGCTCGTCGTCGACAACACCTTCGCCACCCCCTACCTCCAGCAGCCGCTGTCACTGGGCGCCGACATCGTCGTGCACTCGCTGACCAAGTACATGGGCGGCCACTCGGACGTGGTCGGCGGTGCGCTGATCGTCTCCGACCAGGGCCTCGGCGAGGAGCTGGCCTACCACCAGAACGCGATGGGCGCCGTCGCCGGCCCCTTCGACTCCTGGCTGGTGCTGCGCGGCACCAAGACCCTCGCGGTGCGCATGGACCGGCACAGCGAGAACGCCACGAAGATCGCCGACATGCTGACCCGGCACCCGCGCGTGACCGGCGTGTGCTACCCGGGGCTGCCCGACCACCCCGGCCACGACATCGCCGTCAAGCAGATGAAGGCGTTCGGCGGCATGGTGTCCTTCCGCGTCCAGGGCGGCGAGGAGGCCGCGGTCGAACTGTGCAGCCGCACCAAGGTGTTCACGCTGGGCGAGTCCCTCGGCGGCGTCGAGTCCCTCATCGAGCACCCCGGCCGGATGACGCACGCCTCGGTCGCCGGCTCCCCGCTGGAGGTCCCGGCCGACCTGGTCCGCCTGTCGGTCGGCATCGAGAACGTCGACGACCTGGTGGAGGACCTGAAGCAGGCCTTCGGCTGACAGCCGGAGTCACCAGCCGCTGACCGGTGGAGTCGTCTGCGAGGGCGGCTCCACCCAGGGGTGCGCGTCGGCCGCCCACACGGCGAACGCGACGGCAGCGGCGCACAGCAGCAGCCACAGCACCCGGCGCACGAGCTGCCGGCGCCGCAGCAGGCGGTCTCCGCGACGCACCGCTTCGGTGGACAGATCCGGCGGCACCGGCACCGCGACCCGCTCCATGACCCGCCGCGCAGCCGCCTCCCGCTCGGCCCGGTTCACCACGGCCTCCCGGTACCCCCGCCGCGCCCCCGCGCGCGGGGCGACAAGCCGGATCCGGCGGTGTGCCCCGCGACCCTGCCGTCCTCGGTGAGGGGGCGGAGTGGCGGCGCGGATCGGTTTGCGCGCCTCAGGGCGGCGGCGTCCCTGTCCCCGCGCGCGGGGGCTGGCTGACCGGAACCGGCGGTGTGCCCCGCGACCGTGCCGTCCTGGCTGAGGGGGCGATATGGCGGGGCGGGTCGGTTTGCGCGTGTCAGAGCGGCGGCGCCCCTGTCCCCGCGCGCGGGCGCTGGCTGACCGGAACCGGCGGTGTGCCCCGCGACCCTGCCGTCCTCGCTGAGGGGGCGAAATGGCGGCGCGGATCGGTTTGCGCGTGGTAGGGCGGCGGCGTCTCCGTCCCCGCGCGCGGGGGCTGGCAAGCCGGATCCGGCGGTGTGCCCCGCGGTGGTGCCGTCCTCGCTGCGGGGGCGGAGTGGCGGGGCGGCCCTTTTCCCGCGTGTCCGCGCGGCGGCGCCTTCGTGTCCTCGCGCGCGGGGCGCCGCGGCGGACCGGCCCGTGGGGCTCATGACGGTGCCGCCTTCGCGCCCGCCGGCCGTGCGGGCGCCTGCCGGGCGGGATGCAGCACCGTCGCCGTCGCGCGGTCGCAGATCGCGTGGACACGTTCCGCCGGGAGGCCGAGCAGGGCCGCCGCCTGTTCCTCGGCCACCCCCTCGTAGAGCCGCAGGACGAGGATCAGCCGTTCGCGCGGCGTGAGCGAGGCGAGCGGGCCGCGCGGATCCGGCCGGGCCCGGCCGAAGACGCCGTACCGGTGCCAGGTGGTGTGGGCGAAGCGGGTGGCGAGGTACTGGCGGGCGCAGTCGTACGGGTCCTCGCCGCGCAGCCGGTGCCAGCGGGCGTAGGTCCGGGCCAGCGCCAGCGTCAGCAGGCGCCGCGCGCGCGGGTTGACGTCCGGCGCCTCCGCGGTGAGCAGCGTGGCGGCGTGCAGCAGGCGCCCGCCCGCGCCCGCGACGAACGCCTCGAACTCCCGGGCCCGGCGGGCATCGCGGGCCAGTCGCCGATCACGCACCGCGCCTCCCCCCGGACGGGGTCCTGACCGGACCCGGTCTCATATGAGGCCAGCGGCGGCCCGGGGTCAAGACTCCGGACCTCTCCTGTGGCGGTGCGCGGTTCAGGAGGCCGGCGGCTGCTCCGCCGCCGGAACGCCCTGCACCGTCATGCGCGCGGACAGCGCGCGATTGAAGCGAGTGAGGAGCGTGCAGAACTGCTCGCGCTCCTCCGGCGCCCAGTCGTGTGTCAGCTCGGCCATGAGCTGACGCCGCGACGAGCGCACCTCCTCGAGACGGGCGGTGCCCCGCGGCGACAGCTGGAGCACCACCGCACGCCCGTCCTCCGGGTGCGAGGTGCGCTTGACGAGCCCCGTGTCGACCAGGGGAGCCACCTGCCGGGTGACCGTGGAGGAGTCGATGCCCATGCTCGCCGCGAGCGCCTTGACGCCCATCGGGCCCTCGTTGTCGAGGCGGTTGAGCAGCAGATACGCGGCGCGGTCCATCGAGTTGCGCACCTGGCCGACGCCGCCGAGCCGCGTCTGTTCGGCACGGCGCGCGAACACCGCCACCTCGTGCTGGAGGGTGTCGAGGAGACCGGTGTCACCGACGGTCGTCATGTCCATCGACATTTCTGGTGTTGTGGGCATGGCCGGAGGCTCGCTTCATGAAGGGCTGCTGGGTTGGGGGACAGGGTACGCGGCCCGGCGCCGGGCCGTACCGGCGCTGCGCAAACCCGGTCTCGCAGCTTGGTCACACCCGTCGTACGCACAGGTGAACTGCGATGCTGGAGTGATGAGCTATCGCACGGCCCACTCCTTGCACTCCGTCACCCTCGACGACGTGCGCGGCGCCCAGAAGATGCTCTCGGGCGTCGCGCGGGTGACCGCGCTCGAAGGCAGCCGGTACCTGTCCCAGCTGGTCGGCGCACCGGTGTACCTGAAGTGCGAGAACCTCCAGCGGACCGGCTCGTTCAAGCTGCGCGGCGCCTACATCCGGATCGCCGGGCTGCTGCCCGAGGAGCGGGCGGCCGGCGTGGTCGCCGCGAGCGCCGGCAACCACGCGCAGGGCGTGGCGCTGGCCTCCGCGCTGCTGGGCGTGCACGCGACGGTGTTCATGCCGAAGAGCGCCCCGCTGCCCAAGATCAGCGCGACCCGGGAGTACGGCGCCGAGGTGCGCCTGCACGGCCAGGTGGTCGACGAGACCCTGGCCGCCGCCCAGGAGTACGCGGCCGAGACCGGCGCGGTGTTCATCCACCCCTTCGACCACCCCGATGTGATCGCCGGCCAGGGCACGGTCGGCCTGGAGATCCTGGAGCAGTGCCCGGAGGTGGGCACGATCGTCGTCGGCATGGGCGGCGGCGGGCTCGCGGCGGGCATCGCGGTGGCCGTGAAGGCGATCCGGCCGGACGTCCGCATCGTCGGCGTGCAGGCCGAGGGAGCCGCCAGTTATCCGCTCTCGCTGGCCGCCGGGCACCCGGTCTCGCTGCGGAACCCGACGACGATGGCCGACGGCATCAAGGTGGGACGGCCCGGCGTGGTGCCGTTCAGGATCGTCGAGGACCTCGTCGACGAGGTGCGCACGGTCGGCGAGGACCGGCTGTCCGCGGCGCTGCTGCTCTGCCTGGAGCGGGCCAAGCTGGTCGTGGAACCGGCCGGTGCGAGCCCGGTGGCCGCGCTGCTGGACGCGCCGGACGCCTTCGCGGGCCCGGTGGTCGCCGTGCTCTCCGGCGGCAACGTCGACCCGCTGCTGATGCAGCGCGTGCTGCGGCACGGCATGGCCGCGCAGGGCCGCTACCTGGCCGTGCGGCTGCGGCTCACGGACCGGCCCGGCGCGCTCGCCACGCTTCTCGGCGTGCTGTCGGCGGCCGACGCCAACGTGCTCGACGTCAGCCATGTCCGCACCGACCCCCGGCTGGGGCTGTCGGAGGTCGAGGTGGAGCTGAACCTGGAGACGAAGGGCCCGGCGCACTGCGCCGAGGTCGGCCGGGCCCTGCGGGACGCCGGATACACGGTCATCGACTGACCCCGGGCCCGGCGGGCGCCGCACCGGACGGGCCGCATGCCGATGGCACGCGGCGCGGTCCTGACCGGGCGCACGCTCGCCGACCTGGTCCAGACCGCGCTGACCCTCGTCGTCCTGGCGGCCGTCGCCCTGATCGTCGGGTGGCGTACGCACGAGAATTTCGGCGAGGTGCTCGCCGGATTCGGCGTGCTCCTGCTGTTCGGTCACGCGTTCTCGTGGCTCGGCGCACTCATCGGCCTGTCCGTGCGCACCCCCGAGGCGGCGACCTCGGGCGGCATGGTCCGGCTGTTTCCGCTGACGTTCATCTCGGACGCGTTGGGTCGCGGCCTGCAAGGTGCCCGCTCACCTGTGCCTGGAGTCCCGTATGGCGGGCGGTTCCCCACCAGCCCCGGAACGCCGGCGGACATGAAGACGCCCCCGGCGGCCCTGAGGGCGGCCGGGGGCGGTGGGCGGACAGGAAGCCGGGATCAGCCCGAGTAGGGCTCGGCCTTCAGGATCCGAACCATGGCCTTCTTGCCGTTCGGCAGCTCGTACTCCGCGTCCTCGCCGACCTTGTGGCCGAGGACGCCCGAGCCGAGCGGGGACTGCGGAGAGTACGTCTCGATGTCGGCGCTCGCGTACTCGCGCGAGGCGAGCAGGAACTCCAGGGTGTCGTCCTCGTCACCGTCGAAGGCGATCGTGACGACCATGCCCGGCGCGACGGCACCGTCGGCGGAGGCCGGAGCCTCGCCGACCTGGGCGTTCTCGAGAAGCTGAGTCAGCTGGCGCACACGCAGCTCCTGCTTGCCCTGCTCCTCCTTGGCCGCGTGGTACCCGCCGTTCTCGCGCAGGTCGCCCTCCTCACGCGCTGCGGCGATCTTGGCGGCGATCTCCGTGCGCGCAGGACCAGTAAGGTACGCAAGCTCGTCCCGGAGCTTGTTGTACGCCTCCTGGGTCAGCCAGGTGACGTTCTCGCTGGTCTGGGTCACAGGGTGCTCCTCGTCGGTACTGGGATACAAAGCATCGCCCTACCCAGAAGCATGTTCCCTCTTGGATGGGCGAAACCACGAGCCTAACAATTCACGAGCGAAAGGGGGAGGACATAAGCCATCAAAAATACATCAATGCAGGCCGGGGCCTACGTCGTGTGGGTGAAGCGGCGCCGTGTCGGCCGACCGTCAGCCCGTGTGACAGCCCAGCAGCTGGGCCGTGGTCCCCTTGTCCGTCGTACGGAGCGTGACGACCTTGTCGATCCGGGTGGCCGATCCGGAGAAGCGGAAGTCGGCCCGGCCCACCTCGGCACCGTCGGCCGACTGGGACCGCAGCGTGCAGTAGCCGGTGGCGCCGGCGTCCTTGCGGACCTCCAGATGCACCTTGACCGCGTCGTCGGACGCCTGGAAGGTGATGACCTCGGCGCTGATCTCGTTCTGCGCGATGTAGTGGTAGGCGAAGTAGCCGATCAGCGCGAGCAGGGCCGCGCCCAGTACCGAGCCGGCGATCTTGAGCTTGCGGTCGGCACGCTCGTCCGAGGAGCGGCTGTAGCGGCCCTCGGGCAATCCCGTGCTCACGCTACTCATGATCGTCCTCTCCGCGGAATTATTCGCCTTCCGATTCGGTCACTATAGAAGCCGCCGAACGCACCCGAAGACGCGGGGGCGCTGACTTACCGAGGATTGAGTCTTGACTGACCAGCTGCGATTGATGGCCGTTCACGCGCACCCCGACGACGAGTCGAGCAAGGGCGCGGCCACCATGGCGAAGTACGTGTCCGAGGGGGTGGACGTGCTGGTGGTGACCTGCACCGGCGGAGAGCGCGGGTCCATCCTCAATCCCAAGCTCCAGGGCGACGCCTACATCGAGGAGAACATCCACGAGGTCCGCCGCAAGGAGATGGACGAGGCCCGCGAGATCCTCGGCGTCGGACAGGAGTGGCTCGGCTTCGTCGACTCCGGCCTGCCCGAGGGCGACCCGCTGCCGCCGCTGCCCGAGGGCTGCTTCGCCCTGGAGGACGTGGACAAGGCGGCCGGTGAGCTGGTGCGGAAGATCCGTTCCTACCGCCCGCAGGTGATCACCACGTATGACGAGAACGGCGGCTACCCCCACCCCGACCACATCATGACCCACAAGATCTCGATGGTGGCGTTCGAGGGCGCGGCGGACACCGAGAAGTACCCGGAGTCCGAGTTCGGCCCCGCCTACCAGCCGCTGAAGCTCTACTACAACCAGGGCTTCAACCGCCCGCGCACCGAGGCGCTCCACCAGGCCATGCTCGACCGCGGCCTGGAGTCGCCGTACGGGGAGTGGCTCAAGCGCTGGGACGAGAACGACCGCACCGAGCGCACCCTGACCACGCACGTCCCCTGCGCGGACTTCTACGAGATCCGCGACAAGGCGCTGATCGCCCACGCCACGCAGATCGACCCGGACGGCGGCTGGTTCAAGGTCCCGCTGGAACTCCAGAAGGAGGTCTGGCCGACCGAGGAGTACGAGCTGGCGAAGTCTCTCGTCGACACCTCCCTCCCCGAGGACGACCTCTTCGCGGGCATCCGCGACAATGCCTGACATGAGCGCAAGCGTGAGCCTGGCAGTGACGCACCTCGTCCCCCTCGCCAAGGAGGTCGACGAGAACAAGGTCACCCCCGGTGTCCTCGGCTTCATCGTCTTCGCGGTGATGGCCCTGGCCGTGTGGGGCCTGATGAAGTCGATGAACAAGCAGATGCAGAAGGTCGACTTCAAGGAGGCCCCGGACCCCGCGGCCGAGCCCGCCGCGGAGCCGGCCGACTCCACGGCACGGCGCGGCTGACCCCAGGGTCACCGCCCCGCCGGCACCGCCACCCCCATCACCTCACGGGCGTGGCGGTCCGGCGTCATGCGCAGCCGCCAGGCCTGCCAGCCGGCCTCCAGCTGGACGCCCCGCTCCAGCAGCAGGGCGTACGCCGAGACGTAGTCGCCCAGCTTCTCGTCCCGCAGCGGATGCGTGGCGCGGGACAGCTGGGCCAGCTCCTCCTGCGCGACCGCCGTGCCCACCTCCACCCCGCCGGGCGCCGCGTAGGGCAGCAGGGTGCAGCGCAGGAAGCGGGCCCAGTCCTCCCCGCGCCGGTCGCCGTACGAAGCGAACAGGGTGAGCGCCTCGTCGCACAGCGTCAGCGCCTGCTGGGTACGGGCGTTGCCCGCGTCCACCACCGCCAGCTCCAGGCAGGTCCAGGCCTCGCCGTGGCCGACGCCGATCCGCTGGAAGTCCGCGCGCGCGTCCACCAGGAGCTGGCGGGCGAAGCCGGAGTTGCGCAGCGAGCCGGTCTGCGCCGCCCGCTGGTCCCGGGTCACCCGCGCCGAGTGATGCCGGGCACAGGCCAGGCCGTACACGTCCCGCATCCGGGAGAACATCGTCCGGGACCGCTCCAGCTCGCGGACCGCCTGGTCCAGCTCGCCGGTCTCCTCCAGCGCCTGACCCAGGTAGTACAGCGTCCATGCCTCACCGCGCGCGTCCTCGTTGTCCCGGTGCCGGGCGACCGCCTGGCGCAGGCCCTCCACGGCGGCGGAGGGCTCCCCGGCCACCATCCGGGCCCGGGCCAGCTCGGTCAGCGCCCATGCCTCGCCGCGGGCGTCGCGCGTCCTGCCGTACCGCTCCAGGGCCGCGCGCAGTTCCGTCTCCGCGCGCGGTACGTCCCCCAGCCGCAGTGCCAGCTGGCCCAGCTGGAAGTGCGCCCAGGCCTCGCCGTGCACCGAGCCGCCCTCGTGGTGCAGGACCAGGGAACGGGTGAGCAGGTCCAGCGCCTCCGCAGGGCGGGCCCGGTCCCGCTGGACGGCGGCCAGCGCGTGCATCGTCCACGCCCGGTCCGTCGCCAGCTCCGGCGCGGCCTGCAGATCCAGCGCCTCCTGGAGCTTGGCCGCCGCCTCCGTGAGATTGCCCTGGTGGTGCAGGGTGATGCCGAGCGAGCACAGCGCGCGGGCCGCCCCCGCGTCGTGGTGCGCCTCCCGGTACAGGTCCACCACCGAGGCCAGCGTGGTGCGCGCCTTGTCCAGCTCGCCCAGCTGCCGGGCCGCGATCCCCGTACGCCACTGCACCGAGCGCACCAGCAGCCCCTGGTCCACCGACTGCGCCAGCTCGTTGATCTCCCCGAGCCGGTACAGATCGCCGCGCAGCAGGCAGTAGTCGCACAGCGCGCCGAGCAGATTCAGCACGGCCGCCTGGTCCACGCCCTCCGCGTGCCGCAGGGCCGCCGTGATGAAGCTGGACTCGTCGTCCAGCCAGCGCAGCGCCTCGTCCAGCGAGGGGAAGCCGTGCGAGCCGAACTGGTTCGACCGTGTCGACATGTTCCCGTCGACCAGGCGCAGCACCGAGTCGGCCAGCTCCGCGTAGTTCACGATCAGCCGTTCCTGCGCCGCCGCACGCTCGGCCGGGTCCTCCTCGTCCAGCAGCCGGGCGTGCGCGAAGGCCCGCACCAGGTCGTGCAGCCGGTAGCGGTTGCCGCGCACATGGTCGATCAGCCCGGCCCGCGCGAGCGCCACCAGGTGCCCGGCAGCCGCCGCCTCGTCGGTGGCGAGCAGCGAGGCCGCCGCCGCCGCGCCCAGCGAGGCCCGGCCCGCCAGCGCGAGCCTGCGCAGCAGCCGGCGGGCGGGCTCCGGCTGGTCGGTGTAGCGCAGCCACAGCACCCGCTCCACCGGCTCCACCGGGCCGTACGCGCCCAGGTCCACGGCCAGCTGCCGGGGTGAGCGCGGGCCGAGCGCGGAGCCCGCGATGCGCAGCGCCAGCGGCAGCCCGCCGCACAGCTGCCGGACCCGGTCGGACGACTCGGCGTCGTACGGCCCCGACGTGTCCTCGGCCGCCGCGCCGAGCAGCTCCTCGGCGCCCGCCCCGTCCAGTGGCCGCACCGGCAGTTCGTGCACCCAGGCCGGCAGGTCCCCGGGCAGGTCGAGGGGCGTACGGCTGGTCACCAGCACCAGGCTGTCGGAATGCTCCGGCACCAGGGCGCGCACCTGTTCCGGGTCCGAGGCGTCGTCCAGCACGATCGTCACCGGCAGGCCGGTCAGATGCCGGTGGTACAGCTCGGCGAGCCGCTTGACCTGCTGGTCCGGTGCGGAGCGCTCCCGGAACAGCAGCTGCTCGCGCGGTGCGCCCAGCCGGTTGAGCAGGTGCAGCAGGGCGTCCCGGGTGGACAGCGGCGCCCCCCGGTAGCTGCCGCCGCGCAGGTCGACCACCACCGCGCCCCGGAAGTGGTCCCGCAGCTCGTGCGCCGCGCGCACCGCGAGCGTGGTCCGGCCGGAGCCGGGCTCGCCGTGCAGCACCACCACCGTCGGCCGGGTCTCGGTGGCCGCGCGGGCCGCCTGCGCCCACTGCCTGATCCGCCCCAGCTCCTCCCGGCGCCCCGCGAACACGCCGTCGGCTTCCGGGAGCTGACCGAAGGACTGCTCCAGCACCGAACGCCTGCGGGCCGCGGCGCTCTTGTCCGCGCCGCGCAGCGCCGGGCCGCCGCCCTTCTTCGTGCCGGCCGACGAGGTGAGCACCCGCTGCTGGTCGAGGAAGGGGCGGATGCCCCGCACCTCCAGCGCCGTCAGCCACTGCAGCCGCAGCTGCTCGGGGCCGCCGGGCTGGCCGGCCGCGCCCGCGCGGTGGTGGGCGGCGGGCAGATGCGCGCCGGCCACCTTCGCCACGGTGGCCGCCGCGCCCACCACGGCCGCGGTGGCACCCGCACCGAGGGCCGTGCCGGTGCCGGTGCCGAGGGACAGGTCGGCGACGGCGGCGGCGACGGCGGCAACGGCCGCCACCAGCAGGGCCGTTCCGGCGCCCGCGCGTGCGTACCGCTGGCCGAAGGTCAGCCGGCCGGCCTCCGTCTCGTCGAGCGCGCGCGTATAGGCCGCGTACTCCTCGTCCGCCGCGCCCGCCATCGCGTCCAGGGCCGCGCGCGCCCGCGACAGCAGCGGCCCGCCCTCGATCCGACCGCCCGAGCGGCGCACCTCCTCCTCCACGGCCCGCGCCAGCAGCCGCTCGGCTTCCGCCCGATGACCGTCCCGCATGTCCCGTCCCCCTCCGGCGGCAACTCCTTTGCGTACGAGTGTCCTTCGGGCGAGGCGTCGGCGCGAGGGGGTGTCGAGCGGCGGGATGTGGGGGAAGTGTGCCGGGGCCGCGTCTACGGGGACTTCGTGCGCCCGCGTCTGCCGGGCAGGGCCAGCCACACGCACACCCCCGCCACCGCCCCCTCCGCCACCGCGCAGGCGAGAGCCTGGAGGAGGGGGGTGCCGGTGTGGGCGGTGGTGATGTCGAACCAGGCGTCCAGGACCGCCACGCTCGCCGTCGCCGAGGCGGTGAGGCGGAAGCGGGCGTCGCCGCGCAGGCCCAGGAAGGCCGTGGTGGCGCAGCCGGCGGCCAGGAGGACGTCCAGGCCGATCCAGGCCAGGGGCCAGTGGTGGACCCGCGTACTGCCGGGCAGGGTCAGTGCCAGCACCGCCATCCAGGGCACCAGCAGGGCCGCCGCCACCCCCAGCAGGATCAGCGTCCACCGCCGCATCCCCGCCCTTCGCATCCCGGCATTCCCCATCCCGGTCCTCCCCGTCCCTGCCGTCCTCCCCATCCCCGTCCCCGTCCCTCCCGCGATCTCCTCGCCGTCCATGCCGCGCCCCCTTCCCGCCCCGGTCGCCCGTCGCGCCGTGCCACTGCCCCCACCGTAGGCCGCAGAGAAATCTCTGCAAAGAAAATTCGGCGATATGGGGGACGGTTCAGGGACGTCTCAGGGTTCCCGGGGATACCGTGAGCCCATGACCGACGGCCTGCCCGAGATGACCAGCCTGGAGCGCACCGCCCTCTACAAGTCCCTCGGCAACCCGCTGCGCCGCCGGATCCTCGACTACCTCGGCAGGCATGGCGAGGCGAACTCCACCGTCCTCGCCCGCGAACTCGGCGAGAGCTCCGGCACCACCAGCTACCACCTGCGCAAACTCGCCGAGCAGCAGCTCATCGAGGAGATCCCGGAGAAGTCCGGCGGCCGGGAGCGCTGGTGGCGCGTGCTGCCCTTCCGGCACACCACGCCCGACCCGGCCGCCATGGCACCCGAGGAGTACGCGGCGGCGGCCGGCCTCGCCCGCCTGAAGATCGAGTTCGACACCGCCCTCTACCGCCGCGCCCACGAGGAGTACCGCGGCCCCGAGGGCTGGGCCCAGATCCAGCGCCACGGCGGCTGGATGACCCGGGAGGAACTGCTCGCCTTCATGCGGGACTACCACGCGCTGCTGGAGCGGTACGGCCACCCGCGTGAGGAGGCGCCGGACGGCGCGCGTCCCGTGCTCATGCGCTTCTACGCGCTGCCGGAGCCCGTGGGAGAGTGGAACGGTGAACCGACTGGCCCATGAGACGTCCCCGTATCTGCTCCAGCACGCCGACAACCCCGTCGACTGGTGGCCCTGGTCGGCCGAGGCCTTCGACGAGGCCCGCAGGACGAACAAACCCGTGCTGCTGAGCGTCGGGTACAGCAGCTGCCACTGGTGTCATGTCATGGCCCACGAGTCCTTCGAGGACCGGGCCACCGCCGACTATCTCAACGAGCACTTCGTCAGCGTCAAGGTCGACCGCGAGGAGCGGCCGGACGTGGACGCCGTCTACATGGAGGCCGTCCAGGCGGCCACCGGCCAGGGCGGCTGGCCCATGACGGTCTTTCTCACCCCGGACGCCGAGCCGTTCTACTTCGGCACCTACTTCCCGCCCGCCCCGCGGCACGGCATGCCCGCCTTCCGGCAGGTGCTGGAGGGCGTCCGGCAGGCATGGGAGACGCGGCGCGACGAGGTCGGCGAGATCGCCGGGAAGATCGTGCGCGATCTGGCCGAGCGGGAGCTGAGCCACCAGGCCGCCGAGGCGCCCGGCGAGCAGGAGCTGGCGCAGGCCCTCCTCGGGCTCACCCGCGAGTACGACCCGCAGCGCGGCGGGTTCGGCGGCGCACCCAAGTTCCCGCCGTCCATGGTGCTGGAGTTCCTGCTGCGCCACCACGCGCGGACCGGCGCCGAGGGCGCGCTCCAGATGGCCCAGGACACCTGCGAGCGGATGGCCCGGGGCGGTCTCTACGACCAGCTCGGCGGCGGCTTCGCCCGGTACTCCGTCGACCGCGACTGGGTCGTGCCCCACTTCGAGAAGATGCTGTACGACAACGCCCTGCTGTGCCGGGTGTACGCCCATCTGTGGCGGGCCACCGGTTCGGACCTCGCCCGGCGGGTCGCGCTGGAGACCGCCGACTTCATCGTCGGCGAACTGCGCACCGGGGAGGGCGGGTTCGCCTCCGCGCTCGACGCCGACAGCGACGACGGCAGCGGGCGGCACGTGGAAGGGGCGTACTACGTGTGGACGCCCGAGGAGCTGCGGGAGGTCCTCGGCGACGACGACGCCGAACTCGCGGCGCAGCACTTCGGTGTGACCGAGCAGGGCACCTTCGAACACGGGCAGTCGGTCCTCCAGCTCCCGCAGACGGAAGGCGTGTTCGACGCCGAGAGGATCGACTCCGTCAGGAGCAGGCTGCTGCGCGCGCGGGCCGGGCGGGCCGCCCCGGGCCGGGACGACAAGGTCGTCGCCGCCTGGAACGGCCTCGCGATCGCCGCGCTCGCCGAGACCGGCGCCTACTTCGGCAGGGCCGATCTGGTCGAGGCCGCCGTCGGCGCCGCCGACCTGCTCGTCCGCGTCCACCTGGACGACCACGGCCGGCTCGCCCGCACCAGCAAGGACGGCCGTGTCGGCCCCAACGCGGGTGTGCTGGAGGACTACGCCGACGCGGCCGAGGGCTTCCTCGCGCTCGCCTCGGTGACCGGCGAGGGCGTCTGGCTCGACTTCGCCGGACTGCTGCTCGACCACGTGCTCGCCCGCTTCACCGACCCGGAGACCGGCGCGCTGTACGACACCGCCTCCGACGCCGAGCAGCTGATCCGCCGCCCCCAGGACCCCACGGACAACGCCGCCCCCTCCGGCTGGACCGCGGCGGCCGGCGCGCTGCTGGGCTACGCCGCCCACACCGGCTCCGAACCCCACCGCGGCGCCGCCGAACGGGCGCTCGGGGTGGTCAAGACGCTCGGGCCGCGCGTGCCCCGGTTCATCGGATGGGGTCTCGCCGTCGCCGAGGCGCTGCTCGACGGGCCGCGCGAGGTGGCGGTCGTCGGACCGGCCCTCACCGACGAGCGGACGGCCGCGCTGCACCGTACGGCGCTGCGGGGCGTCGCCCCGGGGGCCGTGGTCGCCTGCGGCACCCCGGGCGGCGACGAGTTCCCGCTCCTCGCCGACCGCACCCTCATCGACGGCGCACCGGCCGCGTACGTCTGCCGCGGCTTCGTCTGCGACCTGCCGGTGACGGATCCGGACGCCCTGGAGCGCAGGCTGGCGGCTCCCTGAACGGCCCGTGCGCCCGGCCGGCACAGGCCGGCCGGGCGCACGGCGGGAGACCTCAGCCCAGCGGGTCGGGGACCGGGTCCGGTACCGGAGCGGCCGTGTCCGGCACGGCCACCTGAGCCGTCGCCCGGCCGCGCAGCCGCCGGTACAGCCAGCGGTCCACGACCAGGAAGCGGGCCGTGAACACCAGCGCCATGCTGAGCGCGGTCGCGGGCAGTGCCGTCATGCCCCCGCCCGCGATGAGCAGCGCGGCGAGCGGTATCCGGGCCACCAGGTCGGCGTTGCCCACCCCCGCGAAGGTGAGCAGGCGTACCGAACGCCGGTGGTGGCGCCGCTGGTTGCGGTAGACGAAGGAGTCGATCAGGGCGAAGTTCCACAGCAGCCCGGCCTGGTTGGCGATGATCTCGGCCGGGGCGTACGGCAGTTCGGGGGCCGACTCGGTCAGCAGCCACAGCAGGACGAGGTTGGGGACGAAGCCGGACAGGCCGATCAGCCCGAAGACCACCGCGCGGGCCCGCGGATCGGCGGTGCGCAGGGTGATCAGATGGCGCAGGAAGCGCATGCCCTCCTTCGCGGTGGACTTGGACGCGCCCGCGTGCCGCTCGCCGAAGGCGTACGGCACCTCGGCGATCCCGTGCGGACGGCACCGTACGGCAAGCTCCAGCAGGATCTTGTAGCCGAGCGGCTGCAGGCCCTCGTCCTCGGCGGCGGCCCGGTCGACCGCCGTACGGCGGATGGCGAAGAAGCCGCTCATCGGGTCGGTGAGCCCGCTCAGGGCCCGCGGGAACAGGGACTTGGCGAGCAGGGTCGAGGAGCTGGAGACCAGCTTGCGGTAGCCGCCGGCCAGCCCGCCGCGGTCGCCGCCGGCGGCGTAGCGGCTGGCCACGACCAGTTCCGCGCCGGTCGACTCGCCCCGCCCGGTCAGCTCGAAGATCAGCTCCGGCGGATGCTGGAGGTCGGCGTCGATGACGACGATCCAGGGAGCCGTGGCGCGGGCGAAGCCCTCCACCACCGCACCGCCCAGGCCCCCGGCCGGCTCGGTCCTGTGGTGCAGGACGACGGGGAAGGGGACGTGGGCCGCCTCCTCCTCGATCACCGCGCAGGTGTCGTCGGTGGAGTCGTCGGCGAAGACCACCTCGGCGCGCAGACCGTCCGGGACGGCCGCCGCGACCCGGGTGAGCAACGCCCGGATGTTGCCGGCTTCGTTGAAGGTCGGGACGACGATCGACACATCGGCGGGCAGCGCCGTCACCGGGCCTCCTGGGGCTGCGGGGTCTGCACGGGCAGATGGGCGCCGACATGGGAGGTCAGCTCCCAGTCGTGGCGCCCGGTGTACTCGCGCCACACGGCGCGCAGCGCGGCGGCGGCCAGGACGACCGCGTACACGGGCCCGCCGGCGATCAGCTTGGCGTAGTGCCGGAAGCCGATGCGGAAGCCGTACTCCTTGCCGAAGTCGTGCAGCGCGACGGCCTCGAAGACCACCATCGCGGCCATCGGGAGCATGGGCAGCCAGGCGAACAGCGAGAACGGCAGCGGTACGCCGCCGATCAGCGCCGCCAGGATGCCGAGCGGGATCATCACCCCGGTCGCGGCCTGCACGAACGGCGTGCTCAGCGTGTACCGGGCGAGCAGCCGCTGGCCGGCGCCGGGCAGCCGGCGCCACTCGCCCTTGCGCAGGACCTGGAGGAAGCCCTGGTTCCAGCGGGTGCGCTGCTTGTAGAGGCCCTTGAGGGAGTCGGGCGTCTCCTCTCTGGTGACGAGCGCGGAGTGGTAGGCGACGACGACCTTGGCGCCGCCGCTGGACAGCCGTACGCCCAGGTCGCAGTCCTCGGCCAGGCAGTTGCCGTCCCAGCCGCCGGTGGCCCGCAGCAGCTCGGAGCGGACGAAGACGGTGTTGCCGCCGAGCGGGATGAAGCCCTTGCGGGCGTGCAGGTGCAGCCGGCTGCGGAACCAGAAGAAGTACTCCAGGCAGTTGCGCAGGCTGTACCAGCTGCTCTCGTAGTTGATCAGCTGGACGCCGCCCTGGACGACGTCGGCGTTCTCGCGCCGGAAGGCGAAGTCGACGTGGGCGAGCAGCTCGGGGTGGACCACGTCCTCGGCGTCGAAGACCCCGATGACCTGGCCGCGGGCGTGCGGCAGCGCGGTGTTGAGCGCGCGCGGCTTGTTCTTCACCTCGTGGGTGTCGACGACCGTGCGCACCTTCTCGGGGTGCTCCTCGGCGAGCTGCTCGGCGATGGCGGCGGTACCCGGGTCGTCGTGGCCGACGATCACCAGGATCTCGTAGGACGGATGGCCGACGCGGAGCATCTGCTCCACGGTGTGCCGCAGGACGGCCTCCTCGTGCCGGGCGGGTACCAGCAGCGAGAAGGACAGGCCGGGCCTGCCGTCGGGCTCGGCGAACGCCGTGGCTTCCAGCGTCTCCGGGGTGCGCCAGGCATGGAGCATCCACCACAACGTGACGCCGGCGGCGACCATCAGGACAACGGAATCTATGAACAGGACAGCGGAGACCACGAATTCCCCCCTCGGTTCCCTGGTCTTCCTCGTGCTCGCGCAGCGGAACGCGATCGTTCGGGCCCATCTCAAACCCCCCGGTCCTCCCGGGCCCCTTCGGACGGTACTTCCCCCGGCCTTACCGGGGGTATTTCCCGCATGATCGGAAAACGATCGCGGCGAGCTTTCCAGCGAAGCTAGCAGGTTCCGTATTTCTCCTGCAATGTGGCCGCCGCGCACGAGCGGAATCTAATATTCCGTACATCGGGCTGGTCGACCTGTGCCATGATGCTGCGGCCTGCCCGATTTCCGGAGGGTTCGAGGGGGAGCCTCTGGGGGGAGTCGGGCCATAAGTGGGGGTGGGGGATTCCGCATGGGGACTGCTGTCGTTCTCCGGCCGGAGACAGAGAATTCACAACGAGACCGGACCGCAGCGCACCGCACAATGTTTCGGGCGGATTATTTCTGGGTTGCTCCGGTAATCATCATCGGACTCGTGGTACGCGCCTGGGGAATCGGTAATTTCCCGTTTCCCAACGACGACGAAGGCACCTATCTCGCGCAGGCCTGGGCCGTCCGGCACGGGGAACTCGCGCACTACACCTACTGGTACGACCACCCGCCGCTCGGCTGGATACAACTCTCCGCCGTCTCCTGGGTGCCCCATCTGCTCCTGCCCGACCTGCCCACCTTCGTCCAGGGCCGGATCGCCATGCTCCCGGTGGCCGCCGTGAGCTGTGTCCTGGTCCACGTCATCGGCCGCCGGCTCGGCCTCGCCCGGCCCACCGCTGCCGCCGCCGCCCTGCTGTTCGCGCTGTCGCCGCTCTCGGTGGTCCTGCACCGGCAGATCTACCTGGACAACTTCGCCGTCCTGTGGGCGCTGGCCGCGTTCGCCTTCGCCCTCTCCCCGCGCCGCCATCTGTGGCACCACGTCGCGGCCGGCATGTCCTTCGCGCTGGCCGTGCTCTCCAAGGAGACCATCGGCGTCCTGCTGCCGGTGCTGCTGGTGGCGATGTGGCAGGGCAGCCACCCGAGCACCCGCAAGTTCTCCCTGGCCGGCTTCTTCTCCGGCTTCGTGCTGACCGGCCTGTTCTATCCGCTGTACGCCCTGCTCAAGGGCGAGTTGCTACCCGGCGCCGGCCACGTCTCGCTGCTCGGCACGCTCAAGTTCCAGCTCGGCGGGCGCGCGGGCAGCGGCTCCGCCTTCCAGGCCGGCACCGACGCCCACCAGCTGTTCACGGACTGGCTCACCCGCGACCCGTATCTGCTCGTCGGCGGTGGCGTGGCCGCGCTGTGCGCGCTGCCGGTGCGCCGGCTGCGGCCCGTCGCCCTCGCCGTCCTGATGCTCGCCCTGGTCGCGCTGCGGCCCGGCGGCTACCTGCCGCAGATGTACATCGCGCAGGTGCTGCCCTTCCTCGCGCTGACCCTCGCCGGACTCGTCCAGGTCCTGGTCGAGCTGCTCCCCGGCCGGCCCCGGCTGCGGCCCGCCGCCGTGCTCGCCGCGGTCCTCGCCGCCGCGGTGGTCGCCGGGCCCGCCTGGTACCGCCAGGACCGGCTGGCCACCACCGCCGACGACAACCGCGTCTACCGCGACGCCGCCCGCTGGCTGCGCGAGACCGACACCGGCGAGCGCGACAAGGTCCGCCTGGTCACCGACGGCGTGCTCTGGCTGGACGCCGTCGACGCCGGATACCGGCCCGGCACCGGCGTCATCTGGCACTACAAGCTCGACCAGGACCCGGCCGTGACCAGGACGCTGCCGCACGGCTGGCGGGACATCGACTACGTGGTGTCCACGCCCGCCCTGCGCGGCGAGCGGGCGCACCTGCCGACGCTGCGCGCGCTGTTCGCGCACGGCACCCCGGTCGCCACCTTCGGGGAGGGCGGCGGCCGGATCGACATCCTCCGGATCGGCCGCGCCGGCTGACCGGAAGGGGAGCCCTCCGGTCAGGCCGCGCCGGCCGGCCGGAAGGGGACATCCTCCGGGGCCGGCCGCGCCGGCCGGCCCCGGAGGGCCCGCCACCGAACGAGGGGGGACCCGTTCATGCCGTACACCGTCATGCCGTACCGCTCGGACAGACCGTCCAGGGCCCGGCCGGCCCGGACCCGCCTGCTGCTGACCGCGCTGCTGCTCTTCGGTGCCGCGCTCGGTCTCGGCCCGCTCGGCGCGCAGAGCGCCAGCGCCGCCGGCAATCTGGTGCGCAACCCCGGCCTGGAGGTCCTCGACGGGCCGGCCCGCTTCCCGCAGTGCTTCGAGAAGTCCGGCTGGGGCGACAACGACTTCTCCTTCGCCGTCACCGACGACGCCCACAGCGGCAGCCGCGCCGTCCGCATCCAGCTGACCCGGCGCGGGGACGGCGACCGCAAGACGATGATGCTGGAGAACTCCTGCGCCCCGCAGGTCACTCCGGCCCACCAGTACGACCTGTCGTTCTGGTACGAGTCCAGCACACCGGACGTCGCCTTCACCCTGTTCCGGCACGACACCGTCCAGGGCTGGGTCTACTGGACCGACCTCAAGACCCTGCCCCCGTCCGCCGGCTGGACCCGCACCGAGGTGCGCACCCCGGTCATCCCGCCGAACACCGACCAGATCACCTGGGGCGGCGCCCTGTACGGCGTCGGCACCCTCACCACCGACGACTACGCGATGACCGACGCCACCGTGCCCGCCGCCCCCGACCCGTGCGCGACGGGCGGCACCGGGCCGGAGTGCCGGGGGAAGTGGACCGTGCAGGCGACCGACTCACCGGTGCGCGCCATCCACTCCGTGCTGCTGCACACCGGCAAGGTGCTGCTGATCGCCGGCTCGGGCAACGACCGGGACGCGTTCGCCGCCGGCACCTTCAAGACCAGCCTGTTCGACCCCGCCACCGGCCGCTACACCGACATCCCGACCCCGGCGGACTTCTTCTGCGCGGGGCACGTCCAGCTCCCGGACGGCCGGGTGCTGGTGGTCGGCGGCAACAAGGACTACGCCTCCCCGGACGGCAGCGTCGGCTACAAGGGCCTGAGGACGAGCTATGTCTTCGACCCGGCCCAGAACAAGTACCTCAAGGTCAACGACCTGCTGGCCGGGCACTGGTACCCGTCCGCCACCGAGATGGGCAACGGTGACGTCATCGCGCTCGGCGGCCTCGGCGAGGACTCCGCCGGCACGGTCGTCAACGAGCACTTCTCCTACGCCCAGAACAAGTGGCTGCCGATGGGCGAGGCCAAGCAGGCCTGGTCCTTCTGGGGGCTGTACCCGTCGATGATCCTGCTCCAGGACGGCCGCCTCTTCTACACCGGGAGCCATGTCTTCGGCGGCGGCCTGCCGGGTGCCGGCGCCTCGGTCTACGACTACGACGCCGGGACCATCAGCGACGTACCCGGGCTGCGCAAGAAGGACGAGCGCGACCAGTCCATGTCGGTACTGCTGCCGCCCGCCCAGGACCAGAAGGTCCTCACCATGGGCGGCGGCAACCACACCGTCGCGCCGGACGCCCACCGGCTGGTCGACCTGATCGACATGAAGGCCGCGTCGCCGCGGTACGCGGCGGGCCCCGACCTGCCGCAGGGCCGCTACACCGACGGCAGCCCGCAGACCGGCGCCCAGGGCAAGGTCTACGTCTCCGCGGTGATCCTCCCCGACGGCAAGGTCCTGGAGACCGGCGGCGCCCTGCACACCTACCGCGAGGACCCCGTCTTCGAGGCGTCCCTGTACGACCCGGCCACCAACACCTTCCAGGCGGGCCTGGACACCGACCCGGTCCCGCGGACCTACCACTCCTCGTCCACGCTGCTGCCGGACGGCCGGGTGCTCAGCATCGGCAACAACCCCGGCGACGGCTCCTTCGACCAGCGGGTGTCGATCTACCAGCCGCCGTATCTGTTCAAGGGCGCCCGGCCGCGGATCACCTCGCTCGCGAGCACCCGCTGGACGTACGGCACCACACAGCGGATCACCGTCGACAAGCCGGTGGTGAAGGCCTCGCTGATCCGCCCGGCCGCCGTCACCCACTCCTCCGACCCCAACCAGCGCTATGTCGACCTGCCGATGACCGTCGACGGCGACACCGTCGACCTCAGCCTGACCAGCAACCCGAACCTGGCACCGCCCGGCTGGTACATGCTGTCGGTGGTCGACGCGAACGGCGTGCCGTCGGTGTCCGCGTGGGTGCGCGTCGGCTCCGAGGGCCAGATCGCCGCGGCCCGCGTGCAGTCCTTCGCCGACGAGCTCAAGGCGAGCGAGCCGGCCGCCGGCGGCGCGAAGACCGCGGCCGGCGCGAACGGTATGAGCGGCATGGCGCACGGGCCGGCCCGCCGGCACCCCGGCGTGAAGGTGGCCGAGGGCTTCGACGGCTGCGACCACGCCTACGGCCGGATCAACCAGTGCGTGCCGTGGACGTTCCCCGCGATGAAGCAGGACCAGCGGTGCGACTGGCTGCTCGCCAAGGGCTACGGCCGCCTGGCGGTGCACGGCCGGGACCGGCACCGCCTGGACCGGAACAAGGACGGCATCGCCTGCGGGAAGGGAGACGTGACGAAGCGCTAACGCCTCTTCAGGGCGCGCTCCACGATGGCTTCGAGCTGGTCGTGGTGCGCGCCCTTCCAGTAGGCGCGACCGCACCGCGTGCACCGGGCGAAGACGTCGTACGACCGCTGGGTGCCGTCCTTGAGCTGGTCGGCGACCTCCTCCTTGGTGGCCTTCGCCAGCAGCCCGTTGCAGGCGGTGCAGCGGGTCCAGGGGCGCAGCTCGGGGGCGAAGCGGTCCAGGACGTCCTGGAGCTGGTCGTCGGGGCGGGTGCTGTAGACGTACGCTCCGGCCCACAGCTCCCGGCGGCGCAGCAGGCCCCGGTCGCGGCTGAGCATCACCCGCTTCTCGGCCGCCGAGCGGGCGGCGAGCGCCGGGTCGCCGATGTCCGTCGACTCGTAGGCCGTGTCCACGCCGAGCAGCCGCAGCCGGCGGGCCAGCGTGCCGAGGTGGACGTCGAGGAGGAAGCGCAGGGGTGCGCCGGGCACCCGCTGGGGGCGCTCCACCGGCCGGACGACGACCCGCTCGGCCGCCCCCGGGATGTGCGAGGGCGGCACCGTGCGGCCGTCCACGACCAGGGCGCCGACCTCGGTGAGCGGGACCCCGAGGGACTCGACGACATGGCCGAGGGTCGAGACGCCGTCCGTGGCCAGGGCCGTGGCCGCGCCGCGGCGGGCCGGCGGCACGAACAGCTGGAGCGCGGGGGCGACTTCGACGTGGATCTCGGGTCCGTTCACCCCGTCAGCATCGCACGGGGCGCCGCCCGGACCTCAGGGGTTCTCCCTGGGCAGACCGTGCTCCAGGACGTCGAGGGTGCGGTCGACGAGGCTCTCGAAGTCGTCCCGGTGGCCCTGCTCGGCCCAGTACATGGAGGTCTCCATCAGGCCGCCGATCAGGGACATGGCGTAGACGCGGACCTCCAGGCCGTCCGGGTCGCGGCCGGTGCGCTCGGCGATGGCCTGGCAGAGCATGCGGCCGGTGACCGACATGCTCTCCATCATCCGCGAGCGCACCGCGGGGACCTGGACCATCAGATGGGTGCGCAGCCGGGCCGCACGGGAGTCGTCCTCCATGCCGAGCCGGACGCCCCGCCGCATCACGTAGCGGATGGTCTCGGTCCACGGCTCCTCCAGGGGCCGCTGCCGGATCTCCTCCAGGATGAGCCCGTCGTACGCGTCCGTGAGGACGATGTCCTCCTTGGTCGGGAAGTACCGGAAGACGGTGGACGGCGACACCTCGGCACGGTCGGCGATCTGGTCGATCGTCGTGGCGTCGTAGCCCTGCTCCTCGATCAGCGCGTACGTCGCCGCGCGGATCGCCTCCCGGGTCTTGATCTTCTTGCGTTCCCGCAGGCCGAGGCGGGGCCCGTCGGGGGAGGAGGCGGTGGGTGGGTGCGCGGCCGTCATAGCGGTCATTGTCCGGTATCCGCCCTGGTGCCGGCCACGGTCGGCGCCTCTGGCGGGCGGGTGATCGCGGCGCCGGAGTGGAAGCAACTCTCGAAAGCGAGCTTCTGTCAATGAACTGGGGATGTCATGAACTGGGAAGCGGCCACGGCTCGGGTGAGCCGTGGCCGCGAAGCGGGCGGGGGAGGGGGTCACGCGTGCTGGTACGCCACGAGCGAGATGCCGACGTAGTGGACGACGAACGCGGCCAGCGTGAAGGAGTGGAAGACCTCGTGGAAGCCGAACCAGCGCGGTGACGGGTTCGGGCGCTTGATCCCGTAGATCACGCCGCCCGCGCTGTAGAGCAGACCGCCGACGACCACCAGGACCAGGACGGCGATGCCGCCGGTGCGCAGGAAGTCGGGGAGGAAGAAGACGGCGGCCCAGCCCATCGCGATGTAGCAGGGCGTGTAGAGCCAGCGCGGGGCGCCGACCCAGAAGACGCGGAAGACGATGCCGGCCGCGGCCGCCGCCCAGATGCCCCACAGCAGCCACTGGCCCTTCCCGGTGGGCAGGAGCAGCAGGGTCAGCGGGGTGTAGGTGCCCGCGATGATCAGGAAGATGTTGGCGTGGTCGAGGCGGCGCAGCACGCCGTCCATCCGCGGGCTCCAATTGCCCCGGTGGTACAGCGCGCTGACGCCGAAGAGGAGGCACGCCGTCAGGACGTAGATGCCGCAGGCGATGCGGCCTCTGCCGGAGTCGGCGAGCGCGGTGAGCACGAGGCCCGCGATGAGCACGGCCGGAAACATGCCGAGATGCAGCCAGCCGCGCAGCCGGGGCTTGACCGGATGCGGCAGGGAGAGCGCGACGGGACCGCGGCCGGCGGCCGGCGTGTCCGTGGGCGCGTCGGAGGCGGACGCAGTCATGGCCGCATGGTACCTACGCCGCCGTAAGTCACCCGTCAGATCGGTGCGATCGACGGTGCGGAGGCAAAAAATCCTTCAGTTGAACCCAACGTGGACGCAAAGAGTCGAGGACATCGTGGGATTCCTCACGTCGCTCACCTGTGATGCCCTCTGGACAGATGGGCACTAGAATCGGATGATCAAATGAGTGCGGTCGGCACCGGATGAGCAGCTACGAAGCGTCCGGGTCGCGGCCCCCACGGGGCGAACAACACACAAAAACCCTCATTTAGGAGCAATCGTGGCGCGCGACATCGCGGCTCCCACCGGCGTCCCCACCAAGCACCAGGAACTGATCTCGTGGGTCAACGAGATCGCCGAACTGACGCAGCCGGACAGCGTGGTCTGGTGTGACGGCTCCGAGGCCGAGTACGAGCGGCTCGCCGAGGAACTCGTCGCCAAGGGAACGTTCAAGAAGCTCGACCCGATCAAGCGCCCGCACTCCTACTACGCCGCCTCCGACCCGACCGACGTCGCGCGCGTCGAGGACCGGACCTTCATCTGCTCCGAGAAGGAGCAGGACGCGGGCCCGACCAACCACTGGAAGGCCCCCGCCGAGATGCGGGAGATCTTCTCCGGTGAGAAGGGCCTGTTCCGGGGCTCGATGCGGGGCCGCACGATGTACGTCGTCCCGTTCTGCATGGGCCCGCTCGGCTCCCCGCTCTCCGCGCTCGGCGTGGAGATCACCGACTCCGCGTACGTCGCCGTCTCCATGCGCACCATGACGCGCATGGGCCAGGCGGTCCTGGACGAGCTGGGCGACAGCGGCTTCTTCGTCAAGGCCGTCCACACGCTGGGCGCCCCGCTGGAGGCCGGCCAGGCGGACGTCCCCTGGCCCTGCAACCAGACCAAGTACATCTCGCACTTCCCGGAGAGCCGCGAGATCTGGTCCTACGGCTCCGGTTACGGCGGCAACGCGCTGCTCGGCAAGAAGTGCTACGCGCTGCGCATCGCCTCCGTCATGGCCCGCGACGAGGGCTGGCTCGCCGAGCACATGCTCATCCTGAAGCTGACCCCGCCGCAGGGCGAGGCCAAGTACGTCGCCGCCGCCTTCCCCTCCGCCTGCGGCAAGACCAACCTCGCCATGCTGGAGCCCACGATCTCCGGCTGGACGGTGGAGACCATCGGCGACGACATCGCCTGGATGCGGTTCGGCGAGGACGGCCGGCTGTACGCGATCAACCCCGAGGCCGGCTTCTTCGGTGTCGCGCCCGGCACCGGCGAGCACACCAACGCCAACGCGATGAAGACCCTGTGGGGCAACGCGGTCTTCACCAACGTCGCGCTCACCGACGACGGCGACGTGTGGTGGGAGGGCATGACCGAGGAGTCGCCCGCCCACCTGACGGACTGGAAGGGCAACGACTGGACGCCGGACGCCGGGACCCCGGCGGCCCACCCCAACGCCCGCTTCACCGTGCCCGCCTCGCAGTGCCCGATCATCGCGCCCGAGTGGGAGGACCCCAAGGGCGTGCCGATCTCGGCGATCCTCTTCGGCGGCCGACGCGCCACCGCCGTGCCGCTGGTCACGGAGTCCTTCGACTGGAACCACGGCGTCTTCCTCGGCGCCAACGTGGCCTCCGAGAAGACCGCCGCCGCCGAGGGCAAGGTCGGCGAGCTGCGCCGCGACCCGTTCGCGATGCTGCCGTTCTGCGGCTACAACATGGGCGACTACATGGCCCACTGGATCGACGTCGCCAAGGACCGGGACCAGTCCACGCTGCCGAAGATCTACTACGTCAACTGGTTCCGCAAGAACGACGAGGGCAAGTTCGTCTGGCCGGGCTTCGGCGAGAACAGCCGCGTCCTGAAGTGGATCGTGGAACGCCTCGCGGGCACGGCCGAGGGCGTCGAGACCCCGATCGGCATCCTGCCGACGCGCGAGGCGCTGGACACGAACGGCCTCGCACTGGCCGAGTCCGACCTCGACTTCCTGCTCACCGTGGACAAGGAGGTCTGGCGCGAGGAGGCCGCCCTGGTCCCCGAGCACCTCGACACCTTCGGCGACCACACCCCGAAGGAGCTGTGGGACGAGTACCGGGCGCTGGTGGAGCGCCTGGGCTGAGCCCCGTACGAGACTCCACGGCCGGGCGGGATGTGCCCTGACCAGCGATCGTCACGACCGGCCGTGGAACCGACCCGAAGGGCCCCGCACAACGGCGTGCGGGGCCCCTCGCGTTCACTGCCGGCGGTCCTCCAGATACCGGGTGTGCGACTCCTGCCGCCGCTGCTCGGCGTCCCGCAGCGCCGAGGCCAGCCGTCCGGCCTCCTCGTGCAGCAGCCCCAGCTGGCGCTCCAGATGCCGTTCCGGAGACTCGGTGCCCGGCGTCAGCCGCGTCCACCAGCGGGTGCGGACGAAGGCGTCCACGGCCTCCGGGACGTCCTGCCGTACCGTCCGGGAGACGGCGTGCACGCCCTCCGGGTCCCGGGCGAGCGCCTCGGCGACCCAGCCCGGTTCCAGCAGTGCGGCCAGCAGCTCGGTCAGCTCGGTGAGCCGGGCGGCGGCGGCGGGCGGCAGATCGACGTCCGCGAGATAGCCGCCGAGCTCGCCGAAGTCGGCCCGGATCTCAGCCAGCCGCTCCGACGGGCTCGGGAAGCCGGGCGGTGCGGGCCGCTCGGGCGGGGCGATCAGCGCGCCCGCCCCGTACAGTCCGGCGATCACCACCGGCCAGTACGGTCCCGCGAGCCCGGTGAAGGTCAGCACCAGGCCGGCCATCCCGCAGGCGCCGCCCGCGAGGTTCTTCCGGGACTCCAGGTAGCCGAGGACCCTATTGGTAGCCACGGATCTCCTCGAAGGCGCCGTCGAGCGAGCCCTGCCGGGCGTCGAAGAGCCGGCCGCCGGTCAGCTCGGCGATGTGCTGGAGCTCGGCGCGGGAGGAGTCGCCGAACAGGATCGGGAAGACCGGGATGTCCCGCCGGGGGCCGGTGAGAGCGCGGTAGAACCCGTCGAAGTCGCCGGCCTCGGCGCCCGCGGTGTTCTCGCCGTCGGTCATCAGCACGATCGAGGTGAACGCGTCCCTGCCGCCGGCCAGGTGGTCGTACGCCTGCTCCAGCGAGGTGTAGACGGCGGTGCCGCCGTCGGCGCTGAGCGCCTCGGTGTCCCGGCGGATGCCGGCCAGGCCCGCCTTCGGGTCGGCGGGCTCGACGACATGGGTGCGGACGTTCTTCACGGCCGAGCCGAACGGCATCAGCGTCACCTCCTCCCGTTCGCGGAAGTCGCCGGTGAGACCGGTCAGCGCGGCCTTCAGCGCCTTCAGCCGGCCGCCCCTCATGGAGCCGGAGGTGTCCAGGACGTACACCGTGCGGGAGGGGCGGCGCAGTTCGTTCTCGTACGAGTCGAGCAGGCCGTCGGCGACCGAGCGGGTGCCCGGGAAGGGCAGTTCGCGGCGCCTGCCGGTGTCGAGACCGGCGGCGGGGTGCACCGAGGCGACGACCGGGCGGCGCCGGGTGGTGTCGGTGATCAGCTTCTGCACGGCGGCGGTGCGCAGGTCCGCGGTGACCCTGCGGACGTCCTCGCGGGTGCGGGCGTCGGTGGCGGCGAGCGACGTGAGCGGGTAGTCGGCGGTGACGACGCCGTCACGGGGGCGGATCACGGTGAGGCCGCGGATGCCCTTGAGGACGGACTCGTAGTTGAGCAGGGCGTCGACGGTGCCGCGCCGCTGGTAGGCGGTGGCCAGCCAGCCCGAGGAACCCGAGGTCAGCTTCTGCCCCTTGAAGAACTCCTTCAGCCGGGGCGCCGCCCTCGCCACATCGGCGTCGGTGAGCGCGGACTGGGCGCCGGAGAGGGCGGAGGCCACCGAGACCAGCGTGGCGAAGCCGGAGTTGGAGCGGGCCGGGTCGGTCATGCCGTAGGTCAGCCTGCCCTCCCGTACGGCCCGCTCGACCTGGGACCAGGTGACGTCCCGCGGCTTCCAGCCGAGGGCCTCGACGGTGCCGGGCTTGACGCCGATGGCGACCGGGCTCGACATGACCGGCGTCTCGGACACGACCCTCTTCGCCGCGTCGGGCCGCAGCCGCAGATAGTCGTCCGAGGACAGCCACAGCGCGTCGTACGCCCCGTCGGCCCTGCCCCGGGCGAGCAGGTCGACGGCGTCCAGGGTGCCCATGTAGGTGGGCCGGACGGTGATACCGGTGTCCTCGCGGACCCGGTCGAAGACGGCGGTCATGTCGCTGAGTTCGCTGGAGGCGAGGATCCGCAGGGTGCCGGGCTTCGGGGCGGCCGGGTCGTCCTCGTGCCGCTCGCCGGCCGTGCAGCCGGTCAGCAGGGCCGCCGCGGCGACGGCCAGGGCCAGTACGCGTCGTCTCATCCGAGCCCGCCCTCCAGAGCGCCCTGGGAGCGGCTGCGCTCCAGACGGGCGGAGGCGCCGTGCAGTTCGTCCGTGAGTGACCGCACCGTGCTCGCCATGACCTCCGTGGCCTGGGCCTTGTAGCTGTCGATGGCGTCCAGCGTGCGGTAGATCTGCTGGAACGCGGCGCGCAGGGTCTCCACGCCGACGGCCGGGTCGGCGGCGATGCGCTGGATCTCGCCGCTCTGCGTGGCGAGCATCTCCGCGTTGTTCCGGATGAGTTCCTCGGTGGTCCCGCGCAACGCGTCGACCTGCTCGACGACCTTCTTCTGGCGGTCCAGCGCGGAGGCCAGCATCACGGAGATGCGCAGGGCCGAGACGGTGGTCGTGGCGGCCCGGTCCACGCCCTTGATCAGCTCCTCGTTGTTGCGGCGCACGACGTCCATGGCGAGGTAGCCCTGGGCGCACACGGCGAGCTGGGTGAGCAGGTCCTGGTTCTTCTGCCGGACCGGGAAGAGCACGTCGGCGCGGAGCGCGTCGGCCTCCTGGGGATCGGCGACGGCGAGGACGTGCTCCTCCACGGCGGTGTCCAGGGCCTGGGTGAGGACGACGTACTCCTGGAGCCTGCCCATGGTCTCCCACAGCCGCCCCCGCTCGGTCTGCAGCGCGGCGTTGTCCCGGCGCAGTTCGTCCTGGCCGCCGCGCAGCGCGCCCACGATCTTGTTCAGGTTGCCCTGCGCGGACGCGTACTTGGCGAGGTGGTCGCGCAGCTTGTTGCCGCCGGGCAGCCGGGACAGAAACGTACGGGCCCTGCTCGCGGGCAGGTCGCGCGGATCCAGGTCCTCCACCACCCGGCGGAGTTCCACCAGCGATCCGGCGACCTTGGCCTGGGCGTCGCCGCCCTTGCCGGGCAGGCTGCGCACGGCCCGCTCCAGCATCCGGTTGGACTGGGCGGCGGCGGTGCGCATCTCGCCGGCGCCGAGCGCGGTGATCTCGCCGACCTTGCCCGCGAACTCGGGCGAGCGGGCGTCGAGCGCGGCGAGCTGCTCGACGAAGGAGGCGGCCTTGCGGGCCATGTCGCTACGCACCCCGTCCTCGACGGGCACCAGACCGCCGGCCTTGTCCTTCGGCACGGGCGGTACGGGCTCGGGCGGGCTGAGCAGGAAATCGGTGTCGTTCATCGGCGGGTCCCCCGTGTCATCCACGCGCCCGGCGGGCCATCTCGTGCAGCACCGCCGAGGTGGGCACGGGCGCCTGCCGGACGCCGGTCAGTTTCTGGTTGAGGTAGGCGGTGCGGCCTGAGGTGTGCCCGAGGAACTCGGCGGCGTCGCCCTGCGGCCGGAACCCGTGGCGCACGGCGAGCATGCGCAGGGTCGGATCGGTGCTGAGCAGTTCCCCGAGCGCGCGGCCCTCGGCGTCGAGCGGTACGACCGTGTGGTCGCTGTTGACGGTGGTGTCCGGGTACAGCACCACGAGGTCGTCCACGGTGTGCTGCTCCTCAAGCAGCGCGGCGACCTGCGACTCGTACACCAGCACCAGCGGGTTCCCGGCGCCGCTGACGAAGTCCCGGAACACCGCGTCCGAGCTGGACTGCTGGGCGCCCTGGACGCTGACCAGCTTGTGCAGCAGGGGAGCGGTGCGGTCGGTGTCCGCCTTGTCCGTGACCACCTTCCCGCCGTTGGCGACGTAGGAGGCGGCGGCGAGGTACAGCGCGCCCGAGTTGGAGGTCTCCGGGTCGGTGCTGGCGATGTAGAGCGTGCCGGTCAGCTCCCCGTGCGCCTCGGCACCCTTGAGCTGCTGCCAGGTGCGGTCGCGGCGGGCGGCGTCCAGATAGGCGCCCATCCTCAGCGTGCCGCGGTTCTTGCCGTCGAGCACCGCGAGCCCGTTGGCGGCGAGCACGCCGGCCGCGCCGCGGTGGGCGACGACGACCAGCGGCGAGTAGAAGGGCCGCGGCAGCGGCTGGCGCGCGTGGTACTTCGCGCCCAGCTGGTCGGCGGGTGCCTGGCTGGACGGGAAGGCGAAGTCGTAGCCCTTGAGGTCGAGGCCCTCCATGGCCCAGGACCCGGACGCCTCGGTCTTCACGGTGTAGCCCTTGGCGGCCAGGGCCTTCACCACATCGGGATCGGCGAAGAAGTCGGCCTTCTCCGAGCCGATCACGCCACGCACGGTCTTCGTTGCCGTGCCCTTGTCCTCTCCTTGCCGTCCCGCGACGACGGCGGCCACCACGCCACCGATCAGCAGTACGGCGAGGACGATTCCAGCGATTCGTCTCACGCCGGGGAGCGTGCTCCCCGGAACCCAACATTCCCTGAGGCACCCCATGAACGGGCGGTGACATACCGGCCCCGGCACTGCAACGCCCCCGGGGGGCGACAGGCCCCGACGGCGGGTCGGCCGCGGAACGACACAGCCCCCCGCGGCGAGCGGCGCCGCCCGCCAAGGCCGACGCAGTGCTGTGGCGCCCGGTCCGCGCGTCGCTGCGGGTGCACGCGGACCGGGGCCGATCAGGAGACCCCCGCGGGGGTCAGTGGGCGGCGCTGAGCTCCCTGGGGTCGGCCAGCGCGGCCGTGTGCGCGTCCATCCGCTCCGCCGCGAGGATCGCCGCCGCGGTGTCCGCACGCGACGCGGCGACCACCAGCGCGCGGCCGGCGAGCGCGTGCGCCCGCTGGTGCAGCGCGCACGGGTCGCCCGCCGAGGCCGGCGTCGCCCGCACGGGCGCACGCCCGCCCCGCAGCCGGGTCACCTGCGCGGCGAGGCGCTCCCCCGCCGTGTCCAGGTCGGCCGACGGGTGCGACCCGCGCAGCTCGTCGGTGACCGCGAGCAGCGCGGCGAGGTGCCCGGCGAGCTGGATGTCCAGCTCCTCCTCGCGCGAGCGGTGCGGAAAGTCCGGGAGGGTGTCGGCCGACGTGCTGTGGACCGACTTGGTGCGGATCGGTTCGTACATGGTGGACGGCCTCCTGTGCCCTGGCAGGAAACCATCCTAGCTTAGATTTCGTCTAAAGTTGAGCAGAGTCACAGAATGAAGTCCGTCGACTACGGCTGGCTGTACCCGTCCAGGAAGGTGCCGATCCGGGTCACCGCGTCCCGCAGGTCACCGGCGGTGGGCAGGGTGACCACCCGGAAGTGATCCGGCTCGGGCCAGTTGAAGCCGGTGCCCTGGACGACCATGATCTTCTCCTGGCGGAGCAGGTCCAGGACCATCTGCCGGTCGTCCTTGATCTTGAAGACCTGGGGGTCGAGGCGCGGGAAGAGGTACAGGGCGCCCTTGGGCCGTACGCAGCTCACCCCGGGGATCTGCGTGAGCAGCTCGTACGCGGTGTCCATCTGCTCCTTCAGCCGGCCGCCCGGCAGCACCAGGTCGTTGATCGTCTGGCGCCCGCTGAGCGCGGCGACGACACCGTGCTGGCCCGGCATGTTGGCGCACAGCCGCATGTTCGCCAGGATCGTCAGGCCCTCGATGTAGGAGTCGGCGTGCGCGCGCGGCCCGGAGATCGACATCCACCCCACCCGGTAGCCGGCCACCCGGTACGCCTTCGACATGCCGTTGAAGGTGAGGGTGAGCAGATCGGGGGCGACCTTCGCGGTGGGGGTGTGCGTGGCGCCGTCGTAGAGGATCTTGTCGTAGATCTCGTCCGAGCAGACCAGCAGGTTGTGCCGGCGGGCGATGTCCGTCAGTCCCTTGAGCACGGCCTCGTCGTAGACCGCGCCCGTGGGGTTGTTCGGGTTGATGATGACGATCGCCTTGGTGCGGTCGGTGACCTTGCGCTCGATGTCGGCGAGATCGGGCATCCAGTCGGACTGCTCGTCGCAGCGGTAGTGCACCGCCGTACCGCCGGAGAGGGAGACGGCCGCCGTCCACAGGGGGTAGTCCGGGGCCGGTACGAGCACCTCGTCGCCGTCGTCCAGGAGCCCCTGCATCGCCATCACGATCAGCTCGGAGACGCCGTTGCCGATGTAGACGTGCTCGACGTCCGTCTCGATGCCGAGGGTCTGGTTGTGCATGACGACCGCGCGGCGGGCGGCCAGCAGGCCCTTGGCGTCGCCGTAGCCGTGGGCCGACGACACGTTCCGGAGGATGTCCTCCAGGATCTCCGGGGGGCACTCGAAGCCGAACGCGGCGGGGTTGCCGGTGTTGAGCTTGAGGATGCGGTGGCCCGCCGCCTCCAGCCGCATGGCCTCTTCGAGTACCGGACCCCGGATCTCGTAACAGACGTTGGCGAGCTTGGTCGACTGGATCACCTGCATGCCCGTGAGCTTACGGCCCGGTATTGCGTCATGGGCCGTGTTTTCCGCCACGTGAGACACGAAGATTTGCCCGGGTATGGCCGTTGACCGCCTCGGCCGTCCCGCGCGCCCCGGAATCCGCTGGCATGCCCACGGCGGGCGGACCGCCCCCCGGCGCTCCCCGTCCCGGCCCGGCTCCGCCCCCCTGGCGTACGTCCGGCGAGGACCCGGCCCCGCCGCCGACCGCGGCCGGCGGGCCGCGCAGCCGCGCAGGCCGTCCTGGTGGCGGGAGAGGCGGCGGTCACGCGGAAGGGTGCGGTGCGGGGAGGTGGCGGCAGGGCGAGCCCCGGTCACGAGCCTCCCCGCCGGCCCGCCAGCCCGCCGCCCCGTCAGCCGTCAGCCAGTCGCTCGGCCGGCCCGGCAGGGCCCCCGCGCTGTGCTGAGCCGTCGTCACCGAGCCGGGCCGGGGCGTGCGTCAGGCGTCGTACGACACAGGGAAACCCCTATGGCCCGGCCCGGCTCCTTGTCCCCGCCCCCTTTACCTGTCGACAATGCGCATGACAACCATGCGGGCGGCCGGACACCTCCGGTCGCCCAAGTCGTAAGAGGGGACCCCCACATGAACAAGCCTCTCCTTGCCGCACTCTCCGCCCTCGCGATAGCCGGGCTGGGCGCGACCCCGGCGATCGCCGCGCCGCACACCGCCTCCCCGGCCCCCGCCGCGCACTCGGCCAAGGCCGCCAAGGCCGCCAAGGCCACGGTCGACTTCGCCGGCACCGTCTCGCTCAGCAACTGCTCCGGCTCCGTCATCCGCTTCCCCAACTCCGCCGACTCCGACCCGGCCCTGGTCCTGACCAACGGCCACTGCCTGGAGACCGGCATGCCCGACGCCGGCGAGGTCATCACCGGCCAGTCCTCCAGCCGTACCTTCGGCCTGCTGAACTCCGCCGGCAGCAAGGTCGCCACGCTCCGCGCCAACCAGGTCGTCTACTCGACCATGACGGACACGGACGTCACGATCTACCGCACCACCACCACCTACGCGGCGATCAAGAGCTCGTACGGCATCAGCCCGCTCACCGTGCAGGACACCCACCCCACCGCCGGCACCGCCATCAAGGTGGTCTCCGGCTACTGGAAGCGCATCTACAGCTGCAACGTCGACGGGTTCGTGTACCGGCTGAAGGAGGGTGACTGGACCTTCAAGGACTCCGTCCGCTACACCTCCGCCTGCAACACCATCGGCGGCACCTCCGGCTCGCCGGTCGTCGACACCGCCACCGGCAAGGTCGTCGCCGTCAACAACACCGGCAACGAGGACGGCGAGCGCTGCACGGTGAACAACCCGTGCGAGGTCGACGCGAACGGCACGGTCACCGTCCGCCAGGGCATCAACTACGCCCAGGAGATCTACAACATCCCGGCCTGCTTCACCACCGGCAACAAGCTCAACCTGAACGCGTCCGGCTGCACCCTGCCCAAGCCGTAGCCGCCCGGCGGGCGGTCACACCGGAGTACGGCGGACCGCCCGCCCCGCCAGCACGTCCGTCCGCCGGCCGTCCTCGATGACGAACCGGCCGTCGATCAGCACGTAGGGGATCCCGGCCGGCAGCACCCGGGGCTCGGCGAACGTGGCGCCGGCCGCCACCGTCCGCGGGTCGAACAGGACCAGGTCGGCCCGGTACCCCTCGCGCACCAGCCCGCGGTCGGGCAGCCGCAGCCGTGCCGCGGGCCGCGAGGTGAGGCGGGCCACGCACTCCTCCAGCGTCAGCACGCCCAGCTCCCGCACGTAGTGGCCGAGATAGCGCGGGAAGGTGCCGTACGCGCGCGGATGCGGCTTGGTGCCCCGCAGGATGCCGTCGGAGCCCCCGGTGTGCGCGCGGTGCCGCATGATCGCGCGGACGTTCTCCTCGTGGCCGACGTGCTGGAGGATCGTCGTACCGAGCCGGTCGTCCACCAGCAGGCGCCGGGCCGTGTCCCAGGGCTCCTCGCCGCGCAGCCGCGCCGACTCGCGCACGGTACGGCCCACATGGTCGCCGAGCCCCGGATCGGCCACCCCGGAGATCTCGATCGTCTCCCACTCCACCGGCACGCCGTGGCAGCCGTCCGAGCCGGTGACCTCCAGGTCGTGCCGGATGCGCGCGGCCGTCGCCGGGTCGGTGAGCCGGGCCAGGACCTCCTCCGGGCCGCCCTCGCTCGCCCAGCTCGGCAGCAGCGCGGCGAGCGTGGTGCAGCCGGGGGTGTAGGGATAGGTGTCCAGGGTGATGTCGGCGCCCGCGTCCAGCGCCCGGTCGAGCAGGGCCAGCAGCTCGGGTGCCCGGCCCTCGTTCACCCCGAAGTTCATCGTCGCGTGCGCGAGGTGCAGCGGGCAGCCCGCCGCGCGGGTCAGGTCGACCATCTCGGCGTACGCCTCCAGGGCGCCGGCGCCGTAGGAGCGGTGGTGCGGGCAGTAGTAGCCGCCGTAGGCCGCCACCACCCGGCACAGCTCGGTCAGTTCGGCGTCCTCGGCGTACATGCCGGGCGTGTACGTCAGCCCGGAGGACATGCCCACCGCGCCCTGTTCGAGCCCCTGAGCCACCAGCCGCCGCATGCGGTCCAGCTCGGCGGGGGTGGCCGCGCGGTCCTCCCAGCCGACGGCGAGCGCGCGGACGGTGCCCTGCGGGATCAGATAGGCCGCGTTCACGGCGATCCCGCGGCCGTCGAAGCCGTGGTCCAGCCGGTCCAGGTACTCGCCGACGGTCCGCCAGTCGAAGTCGATGTCGTCGCCGTAGCCGTTCCACCCGGTGATCGCCCGCCGCACCTCCTCCAGCGTGCGGTCGTCCACCGGCGCGTACGACAGTCCGTCCTGCCCGACGACCTCCAGCGTGACCCCCTGCGCGGCCTTCGCGCTGTGCTCGGGGTCGCGCAGCAGGGCCAGGTCGGAGTGGGCGTGCATGTCGATGAAGCCCGGGGAGAGGACCAGGCCCTCCGCGTCCAGTTCCCGCACGGCGCGCGGGCGCTGGCAGCCCGCCGCCGCGGCCTCCTTGACGATCGAGACGATCCGGCCGCCGTCGATCACGACATCGGCGCGGCAGGACGGCGCCCCGCTGCCGTCGACGACGTCGGCGTCCCGGATGACCAGGTCCTCCACGGGGGCCTCCTAGAAGAACGTGCGGATGTAGTCGACGACCGTGCCGTCCGCCTCGGCGACCGGGATCAGCTGCCACTTGTCGAAGGACGTGCACGGGTGGGACAGCCCGAAGCCGATCCAGTCACCGGGCTCGACATCGGCGCCGGGCCCGGTGCGCAGCCAGGTGTGCTGGTCGGACAGACCGGTCACCGTGACCCCGTCGGCCGGGCGCTCCGCGCCGTCGCGCCACACCACCTGGGCGTCCGGCAGGTCCAGGTCGTAGGCCGCGTCGCGCTTGCCCGCGTTGGCGAAGGCCTGCTCGGGGGTGGGCCGGGAGACGACCTGCGCCCACAGCCGGAAGGCGGGCTCCAGGGCGCCCTCCTCGGGCACCCGGGCGAACGGGGTGAGCCTGCTGTAGTGCCCGTCGTCGTGCGAGACGTACGCCCCCGAGCGCAGCAGCTTCAGCACCGGCCGGGACAGCGCGGGCACCTCGGCGAAGACGTCGGCGACCGTGTCGAACCAGGCGCTGCCGCCCGCGCTCACCACGATCTCCTCCGCCCCGGCGAACAGCCCGTCCTTGTCGAGGCCGGCGGCGAGCCCGACCAGGCGCCGCAGATACGCGCGCACCCGGTCCGGATCGGCCCGCGGCACCTCGCCCTCGTAGCCGGCCACCCCGACCAGGCGCAGGGTCGGTACGGCGGCCGCGGCCCGGGCGACGGCCGTGCCCTCCTCCTCGGTGCGCACACCGGTCCGCGCCCCCTCGCCCGCGCCCAGCTCCACGACCACGTCCACCGGGCGGGCGGCGCCCCTGAGCGCCGCGTCCATCAGCTCCACCCCGCGCACCGAGTCGACGTAGCAGACGAACCGGAACTCCGGGTCGGCGGCCAGCTCGCCGGCGATCCAGCGCAGGGCGGCGGCGTCCACCAGCTCGTTGGCGAGGAAGACCCGCCGGACGCCGAACGCCCGGGCCACCCGCACCTGGTGGGGCACGGCGAGGGTGATCCCCCAGGCGCCGTGCTCGATCTGGCGGTGGAAGAGCTGCGGGGCCATGGAGGTCTTGCCGTGCGGGGCGAACGCCAGACCGTGCCGGGCGGCGTACGTCTCCATCAGCGCGAGGTTGTGTTCGAGGCGCTCGGCGGACAGGGCGAGGACGGGGGTGGTGAACCCGTCGCCGTCCCGGAAGAGGTTGCGGCGCTGGGCGGCCAGCTCGCCGACGGTGAGTCCGTCGGCGTCCGGCGGGAGGCCCTTGAAGCGGTGGTCGACACGTTCCTCGGCCAGGCCGGCAAGGCGCTGTGCGGCCAGGCGGGCGAGCGGTGCGGTGCTCATGGCGCCCCTCTCTCGGCCGTTGCGCCATATGCAACAGCCATTGCATGTATTGCTTACTGGTGTCTAGCATCTCGCCGAACACCGGGTCAACGGAGTCCGCCGACCGGTCATCGTCCGGCCCTCTCCGGCCCCCGTCCGGTCATGACAGGAGTCATCATCAACGACGCTGCTTACGCCTCGGCCGTTGCGCGTCCGCTGAACGTCGTGGACGTGGTCGCGCTCGGCGAGTCCATGGTCACCTTCCTGCCCACCCGCCCCGGCCGCCTCGCCGACGTGCCCTCCTTCGACCGGGCCATCGGCGGCGCCGAGTCCAACGTGGCCTGCGCCCTGGCCGCCTTCGGGCACCCGGCCCGCTGGGTCAGCCGGGTCGGCGCGGACGGCTTCGGCGACCACCTGGTGGAGCGGATCGCCGGGTACGGCGTCGACGTGACGGCCGTGCACCGCGACCCGGACCGCCCGACCGGCGTGTACTTCCGCACGGCCGGCGACCGGGGGACCGGCGCGCACGAGGTGGCGTACTACCGGGCGGGATCGGCGGCGTCGGCGATGTCGGTACGGAACACGGACCCGGGACCGGTACGGGCGGGACGCGTCCTGCACCTGTCCGGGATCACGGCGGCGCTGTCGGCGGACTGCCGCGACCTGCTGCACGAGCTGACGGCGCCCCGCCCGGGACGCCCCCTGGTCTCCTTCGACGTCAACCACCGGCCCGGGCTGTGGCGCGACACCGGCGGCGGCCGGGTCCTGCTCGGCCTGGCCCGGCGCGCGGACATCGTGTTCGTGGGCGAGGACGAGGCCGAGGAGGCGTGGGGGGTCACCGGCGGCCCGGAGGCGATCCGCGCGGCCCTGCCGGAACCGGCGCTGCTGGTGGTCAAGCGGGGCGCGCGCGGGGCGACCGCGTTCGCGCGCCCGGCCGGCGACGGCACGCACCCGCCGGCCGCCCGCGAACCGGCCCTGGACACGGACGTCGTGGCGACCACCGGCGCCGGGGACGCCTTCGCCGCAGGTTTCCTCTCCGCGACCCTGCGCGACCTGCCGGTGAAGACCCGCCTGAGGTACGGCCACCTCTTCGCCGCCGCCGCCCTCACCACCCCCGGCGACCTCGCGCCGCCCCCCTCCCGCCACCACGCCGACCGCCTCGCCGCCCTGGACGACGACGCATGGGGGAGACTTCGACTCGGCCCCGGCTGGACGCAAGCCGACGCGGCCCCCGAGGAGGCGAACACCCCATGAGTCAGACCGTCGACCGCGCCCTGAGCATCCTGCCGCTGCTCGCCGAGGGCCCCGCCGACCTCGGGCAGGTCGCCGGCCGGCTCGGCGTGCACAAGTCCACGGCCCTGCGCCTGCTGCGCACCCTGCACGAGCACGGCCTGGTCTACCGCCAGTCCGACCAGCGCTACCGCCTGGGCGCCCGGCTCTTCGCCCTCGCCCAGGAGGCGATGGAGAACCTGGACATCCGCGAGATCGCCCACCCCCACCTCGTACGGCTCAACGAGCAGTGCGGGCACACCGTCCACCTCGCCGTGTACGAGGAGCGGGAGGTGCTGTACATCGACAAGGTGGAGAGCCGCTACCCCGTCCGCATGTACTCGCGGATCGGCAAGCCGGTCGCCATCACGGTGGCCGCCGTGGCCAAGCTGCTCCTCGCCGACCTGCCCGAACCCGAGCGCCGCGCCGTCGCCGAGCAGCTCGACTACCCCCTGTACACGGCCCGTTCGACCCCGAACGCCGAGGCGTTCCTGAAGGAACTCGCCTCGGTGCGCGAACAGGGCTGGGCCACCGACCTCGGTGGCCACGAGGAGTCCATCAACTGCGTCGGCGCCCCCATCCGCGGCGCCGACGGCCGGGTGGTCGCCGCGATGTCGGTGTCCGCACCGAACGTGGTGGTCACCCGCGAGGAACTCCTCACGCTGCTCCCGCTGGTGCGCCGCACGGCGGACGCGATCAGCGGCGAGTACTCCGGAAGAACGCCAGTGAAGGGCACCCCCGCATGACCGAGAAGACCGCGCTCACCCCGAAGACCCACACCACCCCGCCCGCTAAGTTCTCGCACGGCGTGCGGAAGGGCAACATCCTCCAGGTCGCCGGCCAGGTCGGCTTCCTGCCCGCCGTCGAGGGCGAGGCCCCGACGCCGGCCGGCCCGACCCTGCGCGAGCAGACCCTCCAGACCCTCGCCAACGTCAAGGCGATCCTGGAGGAGGGCGGCGCGAGCTGGGACGACGTGATGATGATCCGCGTCTACCTCACGGACGTCGACCACTTCGCCGAGATGAACGAGATCTACAACACCTACTTCGGCGAGCAGGGCCTCACCCAGCCGCCCGCCGCCCGCACGACGGTCTACGTCGGACTCCCGGCCGGCCTCCTCATCGAGATCGACGCGCTCGCCGTACTGAGCTGACGGCGCCTCTCCTCCCTCCCGTACGTCCCGCACGGCGCGGCACCCCCGCGGGTGCCGTGCCGCGCTCCCCCCTGCCCGAAAGCACCATGCATTTACGAAGAGGACCCCCGTATGTCCTTTCCGCTCGCCGCCCCCGCCCCCGCCGCCCCGCCCCACACCGGCGGCCTGCTCCTGCTCGTCGACGGCACGCCCGGCCTGCTCATCGTCGCCGGCCTCGGCATAGCCCTGCTGCTCCTGCTGATCATCAAGGCCCGGCTCCAGCCGTTCGTCGCCCTGCTCGCCGTCTCCATCACGGTCGGCCTGCTGGCCGGCCTCTCGGTGACCGAACTCTTCGGCACGGTCCAGCGCTCCGACGCCGTCTCCACCATCGAGTCCGGCATGGGCGGCATCCTCGGCCATGTCGCGATCATCATCGGCCTGGGCACCATGCTCGGCGCGATCCTCGAAGTCAGCGGCGGAGCCGAGGTCCTGGCCTCGCGCCTGCTCACCCTGTTCGGCGAACGCCGGGCCCCGCTCGCCATGGGCCTGACCGGCCTGGTCTTCGGCATCCCGGTCTTCTTCGACGTCGGCATCTTCGTCCTGGCCCCGATCGTCTACGCGGCGGCGAAGCGCTCCGGCAAGTCCATCCTGCTGTACTGCCTGCCGCTCCTCGCCGGCCTCTCCATGACCCACGCCTTCCTGCCCCCGCACCCCGGCCCGGTGGCCGCGGCCGGCCTCCTCCACGTCCAGCTCGGCTGGGTCGTCCTCATGGGCATCGTCTGCGGCATACCCGCCGTGCTGGCCGCCTGGGCGTACGCCGCCTGGATCGGCCGGCGCGTCTTCGTCGCCGTACCGCAGGACATGGCCGAGGCGGCACAGGAGGCGAAGCGGGCGGTGCTGGACGAGCAGCGCGCCCAGGGGGTGACACCGCCGGAGAAGCCGGTGCCCCTCGCCACCGTCCTCGTCATCATCGGCACGCCCCTGCTGCTGATCCTCGCCTCGACGTTCTCCTCGATCGCCCTCGACCCTCCCCCGAGCTCCGAGCACGGGGGATCCCTGTCCGCCCGCTCGGTCCTGGAGTTCTTCGGCAGCCCGTTCGTGGCCCTGACCCTGGCCCTGCTCCTCGCCTACTACCTCCTCGGCATCCGGCGCGGCTGGTCCCGCACGTCCCTGGAGGCGGTGTCGACCGCGTCCCTCAAGCCGGTCGGCAACATCCTGCTGGTGGTCGGCGCGGGCGGCGTCTTCGGCGCCGTCCTGAAGGCCAGCGGGGTCGCCCAGGCCCTGTCGGACACCTTCCACGACGTGGGCCTTCCGGTGATCGTCCTGTCGTACCTGATCTCGCTGGTGCTGCGGGTGGCCCAGGGCTCGGCGACGGTGGCGATCGTGACGACGGCGGGCATCGTGGCTCCGCTCCTGACGGAGGGCCACCACTCCCAGGCGTTCGCCGCCCTCGTCATCATGGCCATCTCGGCGGGCTCCATCTTCGCCTCGCACGTCAACGACGGCGGCTTCTGGATGGTCTCCAAGTACTTCGGCATCACCGAGCGGGACACGCTGCGGACCTGGACGGTCCTGGAGTCGGTGCTGTCACTGGCGGGGTTCGTGGTGGCCGCGGTGGTCAGCGTGTTCGTGAGCTGACTGGTTCCGGCACAGGTACGTCGTCCATACTGCCGCCGTGGAGCAGCGCATAGGATCGAGCAGCCAGCCGTCGAAGGCCGAGCCGTTGAAGGCCGAGCCCGTGACGGGCGCCGGTTTCGACCCGGCCTTCATCCCGGGGATCACGGGCCCGGCACCGACGGGCCCGGTGACGAAGGAACCGGCGCCCGAGGACGCCGCGCCGTCGTCGTCCCCCGAACCGGAGGACGCGGGGCCGGCGGCCGCCGCGGAAACCGACGAGAGCGACGTGACCGACGAGAAGACGGACCACGAGGCCGATGAGGAGGCCGGCGAAGAGGCCGGCGACGGCCCGGTCTTCGAGGCGTCCGACCGCCGGGCGAGGATAGTGGCCGACCGCAAGGGCGTCCGCCTCAGCCTGGACGAGGAGGCCTGCGAGTTCCGCTGGGAGGAGATCGCGGCGGTGGAGACGGAGTCGCCCCGCTTCGGCAAGCGGTACACGATCACCGTGCACACCCCTGACCGCCGCTGGTACCCGATCGAGATCGAGGCGGCGGCCAGGGCGCGCTTCCAGGAGTGGGACGAGCAGCTCGACGCCGTGCTCGACGCCTACTTCGAGGAGGCGTAGCCGCTAAGCGCAGTACTGGGCGGCCTTGCCGATCGACCGGTACATGCAGTCCGCGTTCTCCAGCAGCTGCAACACGGCGTCCTTGTTACGGGAGGTCTCCCGCTCGATGACTTCGTCGGGCGGGTAGAACCCGCCTTTGGACGCGGACGCCGGGTACATCTCGAAGGTGTAGTCGAAGATCTTCTGCGTACCCCACAGATAGTCGTCGATGGACCCGTCCGTGATGTACAGATCGCTGGACTGCTCGGGGGTGTACCCGTTGCTCGCGGCCATCTTCTGCCCCACGGCCTTGAACGCGGCGGCGTCGTCGGCGGTCATGCCGGTCGCGGTGTCCGAGTAGGTCCACCCGAACGGCCACAGCACCAGCTCGGCGTAGGTGTGGAAGTCGATACCGGCCTTGATCTGCTGCTTGCCCCCGACGACCCGGCTCCGCACGAAGTCGGCGACGACCTTCACCTCGGGCGCGGACTCGGCGGCGGCCCCGCGGTAGGTCTCGGACGACTTGGAGCCCGACGACCCGCCGCAGCAGCCCCACTTGTAGTCCCAGTTCCGGTTGAGATCGGTCCCGACGTACGAGGAACCGGAGTTCGGCTGCCGGTTCTTCCGCCAGGACCGGTACGACCCGCTGGCGATGTCGTACTCCCCGCCGTCCGGATTCAGATCCGGCACGATCCATATCTCCCGGCCGTCGACGATGTTCGTGATCCGCGGGTCCGACCCGTACCCCGCGCCCAGTTCACGCAGCAGATACAGCGCCATCTCCACGGTCAGGTGCTCCCGGGCGTGCTGATGGGCGGTGAACAGCACCTCGGGCTCGTCCTCGTCGCTGCCGACGTTGTCGCTGACCTTGATGGCGACGATGTCCCGCCCCTGGTACGACTTGCCGATCACCCGCTTGCTCATGATGCCCGGGTAGGCGGCGATCCGCTGGTCGATCTCGGCGTTCGCCTCGGCGTAGTTGTGGTACTTCGAGTCGGCGCTGGGGAAGTCGTACAGCCGCGTCCCGGCCCGCCGCGGGGCGGCACCGAGGGGCTGGGCGTCATACCCCAGCCGCCGCAGCTCGCGTATCTGCTCCGCCCGTCCGGACACGACGACGGTCTCCTCGTCGGCCTCGTCGACGGTGACCCCGGCGGCCTGGAGGGCGGTACGGCTGACGGCGTTCGTCCGCTGATGGATCTCGTACTGCTGTACGCCGTCCCCGGCGGGCGCGGCCCGTACGGCGCCTTCGGCGCCGGCACGGGTGGCGGTGGCCGAGACGGGGGCGGCGAGGGCGAGCGCCAGCAGCGCGCCGAGAGCGGCGGTACGTCTGCCGCCGCGCGCGCCGGAGCCACGGATACGAAGTCGCATGAACGCTCCTTGGGGGTGGAGGTGGGGGTGTTCTGGTGCGACGTGCGGGCACGGACCTGTGAGTCCGCTGTGCGAGTGGCGCTCCATGGTCCGCCCATGTCATGACCCGGTCAACCAAAAAGGGGAAGCGCGGCCGAAAAGCGCCGGCACGGCGACAGTGCGCCACTCCGGGGCGAGTGGCGCACTGTCGGGACGCTGGGGGCTCAGTGGTGGCGGCCGTACCGGCCGCCGTCCCGGTGCCCGCGGTGGTCGCGGCGCTCGTAGCCCCATGAGACGGAGTCGATGTAGCGGCCGTGGCCGTTGCGCAGGATCGCGGTGTCGTGGCCGGTGTCCCACACGGACCGGCGGAGGTCCTGGTAGAGGTCGTTCTTGCGGTCCCGGCCGACCCCGGTGTGCACCCGCACGGTCTGGCCGGCGCCCAGCCGGTAGTTCCGGAAGGTGTAGACGTGACCGCCCTCGTCGGCCAGCGTCCACCCGTCCAGGTTCACGGCCCGGCCGCCCTCGTTGCTGACCTCGACCCACTCCTTGTTGAGAGCGGCGCGGTAACCGCCGTGCCGGACCGGCGCCTGGTGCTGCACATCGCCGATGACCACGTCGGGGCGGTGCGCGCGGCCGTGATCATGACCGACGGCCGGGCGGTGCGCGCGGCCGTGATCGTGATCGACGGCCGAGGCCGGCAGCGCCACGGAGCCCACGACGGCCGCGGCGGCGACGGCGACGGCGGCGGCACGGCGCACGCTGACGAGAACGGAAGCGGACACGAGGCCCTCCTTCACAAGGTGTGAACGGCGACCGATCGGCCGCACGCCCACACTGTGCGGCGGGGGGGCGGTGCGGATCGAGGAAGCGCGGGCGCTGTTACGATTCGCGGATATATCTGTGACTCTCTACGGCAATGTCCGCTTATGTGAGGAATGCTGGCTCTCGTGGCAGCATCGCGAAGTGGCCAACAGGGTTCGGGAGAATCAGAGTCCCCCGGTCTGGGGCCGATCTGCCGGTGCTGGAATCTGCTGGAGATGCCGGACGATGAGTTCGAAGTCTGAAAGAGCCTTGAGGCGGAATTCCTGATCGCAGGTGCTGACGGAGCGTACGACGTTCGCGAAAGCGGGGTCCTCACATCGGGAAATTGCCGGTCGCAACGTGACAGCGGCCTCGGCGGTCATGTCCGGCCAGCGGCGGGCCCGTACGGGGCCTGGGCGGGCATACGGCGGCGCCCGGACCGCCGGGGTCCGGGCGCCGTGGGGAGGTGAGGGTCAGGTCACGGCAGGGCGTGCACGTGCGCGCCCACCGCGTTCGACCACGCGTTGCCCGACGCGGCGTCCCAGTTGGTGGACCAGGTCATCGCGCCCCGCAGGTCGGGGTAGGTCTTGGACGGCTTGAAGGTGCCGCAGCCGGTGCCCTTGGCCAGGCAGTCCAGGGCGTTGTTCACGACCGTGGGGGAGACGTAGCCGCTGCCCGCCCCGCTCGTGGAGGCCGGGAGGCCGAGGCCGACCTGGGACGGGGAGAGGCCGCCCTCCAGCTGGATGCAGGCGAGGGCGGTCAGGAAGTCGACCGAGCCCTGGCTGTAGACCTTGCCGTCACAGCCCAGCATGGAACCGCTGTTGTAGTACTGCATGTTGACGACCGTGAGGATGTCCTTCACGTTCAGCGCCGTCTGGAAGTACGAGTTCGACGTCGACTGCATGTCGATCGTCTGCGGGGCCATCGTGAGGACCAGCGACGAGCCCGCCTTCGACGACAGCGAGCGCAGCGCCTGCGTCATGTACGTCGCGTTGAGGCCGTTCTCCAGGTCGATGTCGACGCCGTCGAAGCCGTACGTCTGCATCAGCGAGTAGACCGAGTTGGCGAAGTTCGCGGCCGACGAGGAGTCGTTGACCGAGATCGTGCCCTTCTCGCCGCCGATCGAGATGATGACCTTCTTGCCGGCCGCCTGCTTGGCCTTGATGTCGGCCTTGAACTGGTCGACCGTGTAGCCGCCGAGCCCGGCCGAGTCCAGGTTGAAGGTCACCGCGCCCGGCGTCGACGTCGCGTCGGCGAAGGCCACCGCGATGATGTCGTAGGCGGAGGGGACGTCGGAGATCTTCTGGACCGTCGCGCCGTTGTTGAAGTTCTGCCAGTAGCCGGTCACCGCGTGCTTGGGGACCGTGCCGCCCCCGCCGCCGCCCGAGCCGGAGGTCGTGGTGCCCGTCACCGCCGTCGACTTGGCCGACTCGCCCGCCGCGTTGGTGGCCGTGACCTGGAACGAGTACGACGTGGCGGCCGCGAGTCCGGTCACCGTGGCCGAGGTGCCCGTCACCGCGGTGATCTTCGTGCCGTTCCGGTACACGTTGTAGCCCGTCGCGCCCGACACCGCGGACCAGGACAGGGAGACCGAGGAGGAGGTCGTACCGGACACGGAGAGGCCGGCCGGGGTCGCCGGGACCGTCGGGGCCGGGTCGCCGCCACCGCCGCCGTCGGGGCCGTAGACCGAGAGGTCGTCGGCGTAGTAGGCCGCCTGGCCGTACCAGCCGTGGGTGTAGACCGTGACGGACGAGGTCGACGCGCCGGTCGTGAACGTCGTCGTCAGCTGCTTCCAGGACGCGGAGTCGGGCGTCCAGGTGGAGACGTCCGTGGTGCCGGTGCCGGTCACGCCCAGGTAGGAGTAGCCGCCCTGGACCCACGCGCTCAGCGTGTACGTCGAGTTGGGCTTGACCGCCACCGTCTGGGTGCACTGCGCGTTGTCCTGGCCGGCCGGGGTCGCCTTCAGCGCGGTGGCACCGCCGTGCACCGGGGAGGAGACCGTCGCGCCGCTGCCCGCCGAGCAGGTCCAGTTGGCCAGGCCGGACTCGAAGCCCGCGTTCTTGACGTTGTTGACGTCCGCCGCGGACGCCGGGGAGGCGGCGGCGAGGCCCGCGACCGAGAGGGCCAGGGCGGTGGCGGCGGACCATGCCGCGAGCCGCCGTCTGCGAGGTCTGGGTATGCCTGGTGCGCGGTCCACTGAAGCCTCCGGTGGGGAAGTCTGCGGGGAGAGGGAAGAGGGGAGAGGGGAGAGAAGGGGAGCACGGGGGAGGAAGGGAGAGGGCGGTGGCCATCGCTTGCCCTACAAGTTGGTCCAGACCAATCCGGGTGTCAAGAGGTCCAGACCAAAACCGTTTTCGCTCGCCGGCTCAACCTGTCCGGGTTTGGCGGGACTTGCTCCGGGAGAGTTCCACACCGGCTTCACAAACGCTGTTCTCCGGTCATACGGCCGTGGTTACAGTGCTCAGGTAGTCACGCAATGAAGTCGTCCTGGCGCATGGGAGTTACCCCGGTGGGCCGGCGGGTGTGAAGAGCGGGGAGCTGCGCGTGCCAACTGCCATTGCCGTGACCAGCGCCGACATGGCGCTGCCGGCGCAGGACGAACGGACCGTGCCCGCCGTCGTGCTGGCCGGTCTCGACCGCAAGCCGCTCGACGAGGCCCTCACCGAACTCCACACCCTCACCGAGCAGTACGGATATCTGGTCGTGGTCTGCTCACAGGCCACCCCGGAGCCGGTCGTCCGCCGGCTGCACACCCTGCGCTCGCTGCTGGAGAGCGACCGCATCGCCCTGTTCCGGCCCGAGCTGCCGCCGCTCGGCATCGCCGTCCTGGCCCGGCAGCTGCGCCAGCTCGCCTCCTGCGACCTGAGCCCGGGGGTGCTCGCCTCCGCCGGCCGGCTGCTCGTCCACTACATCCACGCCGGCGCGGTCCTCGGCTCCGTCGCCCGGCTCGACCGGGTCCCCGTCGGACTGAAGGCGCACGCCAGGTCCTGGGTGCCCGGCAGCCAGTTCGCCGTCGTCGCCCACCCCGAGCCCCAGCTCGTCAAGGTCGGTCCCGACATCACCCTCAAGGGGCCCGAATTCAGCACCTGGCTGCTGCTCGCGAAGGGTCAGCTGCCGGGCGACTGGGCCGCGGGCCTCGGCAGCCGGTGGGGTGCGCACGGCCAGCGCGAGGTCCCGCTGCCCGCGGAGTCCCCGGTGTGGTGGGGGACCGGCCGCATGGTCGAGTTCTGCGGCTACCTCGCCGACCTGTCGGTCCTCTACCAGCTGGTCACCTCCGTACGGCAGACCAGCTGCCACTGGTGCGGCATCGACGTCATCGGCGACCGCTGCGTCTTCTGCTCCGCCGGACCGCCCGTCCACGAACCCCCGGCCCCCCGCGCCCCGGAGCCGCGCACGCCCGCCTGACGCACCCGCAGCGACCCCCGAGCACAGACCCCAAAAGTGACCCCGAGCAGTGACCCCGAGCAGTGACCCCCCTCGACCGATCCCACCGATGAGGTTGCACGGTTCATGAACTCCCGTCAGCGCCGCGGCGTGATACTCCTGATCCTGTCGGTCCTGTGCGCTCTGGGCGCGTTCGCCGGCGTGCTCTCCGTCGTCCACGACGCGAACTCCAAGGTCGGCCCCGAGGTCACCGCCTACCGGGTGAAGTCCGAGGTCAAGCCGTACACCGCCCTGGACACCGACCAGTTCGAGAAGACCGAGATGCCCAAGCGGTGGCTGTCCGACAACGCCGTCACCGACCTCCGGCAGATCAACGGCAAGATCGCCGTGACCACCCTGCGCCCGGGCTCCCTGCTCCAGACCGACATGATCGTGGACCAGCCCGCCCTCCAGCCCGGCCAGCAGGAGGTCGCCATCATGATCGACGCGGCCACCGGCGTCGCCGGCAAGATCACCCCCGGCTCGCGCGTCAACGTCTACGCCACCTTCGAGGGGAAGAAGGAGGGCGACCCCGACCAGTCGAAGATCATCGTGACCAACGCCCGGGTCCTCGACGTCGGCCAGATCACCGCCCTCGACCCCGACGACGACAAGACCCGGCAGCCCGCCGAAGCCGTCCCGATCACCTTCGCGCTCTCCACCATCGACGCCCAGCGCGTCACCTACGCCGAGTCCTTCGCCCAGCGCGTCCGGCTCGCGCTCGTGGCCCCCGGCAGCGAGACCACCGTCCCCGACAAGGACCGCACCTACGAACTCGCGACGGACAAGTGAGAGGCGGCCATGCCCATCAGGATCCTCCCGGCCGGCGCGGACCCGGACGCCGTCCGCTCCCTCACCACCCTGCTCAGCCAGCTCCCCGACGCCGAGCCGCAGCCCCCGGTCACCGACTCCACCCAGCTGGCCGACACCCTCGCCCGGCTCGCCGCCGACTCCGTCGACGAGCTGCCGGAAGTGGTCGTCGTCCATGAGCGGATCGGGCCCGTCCCGGCCCTCGAACTGATCCGCGAGGTCGCCCTGCGCTTCCCGGCCGTCGGCGTCATCCTCGTCACCACGGACGCGAGCCCCGGCCTGTTCGCCGCCGCCATGGACTCCGGCGCCCGCGGCCTGGTCGCGCTCCCGCTGTCGTACGAGGAACTCGCCAGCCGGGTCCAGGCCGTCGCCCAGTGGTCCACCGGGGTACGACGGCACCTCGGGCACGGCGCCGAGGTGTTCACCGGGGTCGGCGGCACCGTCGTCACGGTCAGCGGCGCCAAGGGCGGGGTGGGCGCGTCGCTCACCGCCGTCCAGCTGGCCCTCGCCGCCCAGGCCTCAGGACGCGCCACCGCGCTCGTCGACCTCGACCTCCAGTCCGGTGACATCGCCTCCTACCTGGACATCCAGTTCCGCCGGTCGGTGGCCGACCTGGCCGCCATCACCGACATCTCGCCCCGCGTCCTCGCCGACGCAGTCTTCCGCCACGACACCGGCCTCGCCCTGCTCCTCGCACCCGGCGAGGGCGAACGCGGCGAGGAGGTCACCGACCGAGCCGCCCGCCAGCTGGTCAGCGCCCTGCGCTCGCGCTACGAGGTCGTCGTCATCGACTGCGGTGCCCAGCTCGGCGGGGCCGGCGCGGCGGCCGTCGAGATGGCCGACACCGCGCTGCTGGTCACCACCCCGGACGTCATCGCCGTACGCGCCGCCAAACGGACCGTGCGGATGTGGGACCGGCTGCAGATCCGCAAGGCCGAGGAGACGACCGTCGTCGTCAACCGGCACACGCGCGGTACGGAGATCCAGCCGGCCCTGATCCAGCGGATCACCGGTACGGCACTGGCGCGCACGGCCGTCCCCGCCAACTTCAAGGAACTGCAGGGCGTCGTGGACGCCGGGCGGGTGCACGAGCTGGACGCCAAGAGCACCGTGAAGCAGGCCCTGTGGGGGCTCGCGGGGGAGCTGGGACTGGTGAAGGCGCAGGACGACGGGGGCTCCCACCGGGGCGCCGGGCGGAGCCCGGTGGGCTTTCGGCGGCGGAAGGAGTGAGTGCTCCGTGAAACGGCCGGACGGGGACCGGGGACAGGTCAGCATCGAGTTCCTCGGGATGACACCGCTGATCGTTCTGACGCTGGTGCTGATGTGGCAGGCCGTGTTGGCGGGGTACGCGTACACGCTGGCGGGGAATGCCGCCGACGAGGGGGTACGGGCGGGAACGGCCGCCCCTCGCGGGGAACGGTGGGGGGTGTGCGAACAGGCCGCCCTCAAGCATCTGTCGGGCGCGTGGCGAGGGGGTGCCAGCGTGGAGCAGTGCGGCGGTACCGGGTTCGTGACCGCCGACGTGGCCATCAAGGTTCCCGTACTCTTCCCCGGCCTCATCGACTTCCCCGTCACGGTGCACGGCCACGCCGGCGCCGTGGAGGAGGTGAAGCACTGAGATGCCCAGCCGCCGTGGACGCGACCGGGGCCAAGTGGCCATCGAGTACCTGGGGTTCATCCCCGTCCTGCTGATCGTCGGACTGGCCGGCATCCAGATCGGGGCCGTCGCCTACGCCGCCGAGCAGGCCGGTACGGCGGCCCGGGCGGGGGCGCGGGCCGCCTCGCTGGGGCAGAGCGAGGGGGAGGCGTGCGCGCGGGCGGTGAGTCTGGACGTGGAGTGCGGGCGCACCGGCGGCGACGGCGAGTCGGTCACCGTCACCGCCCGCGTCACCATCCCCAAGGTCCTCTGGAACTTCGGCACCGCCACCAAGTCCGCCACCATGCCGCTCGACCACTGACCGAGGAGGTGCAGACCGTATGAGCCTGCGCGCACGCATCAGCACCCCGGAGGAGAACACCGGCCGGGGCGAGGACGGGCATCTGGTCGCCTCCTACCGGGCCAAGCTGCTGGAGGAGATCGACCTCGCGGAGATGAGCGCGCTGGCCGCCGCCGAGCGCCGGGCGCGTCTGGAGCGGGTGCTCGGGCACATCATCAGCCGCGAGGGCCCGGTGCTGTCGACGGCGGAGCGTTCGCAGCTGATCCGCCGGGTGGTGGACGAGGCGCTAGGCCTCGGCATCCTCGAACCGCTCCTGGAGGACGCCTCGATCACCGAGATCATGGTGAACGGCCCCGACGCGATCTTCGTGGAGCGCGGCGGACGCGTCGAGCAGCTCCCGCTGCGGTTCGTCTCCGCGGACCAGCTGATGCAGACCATCGAGCGGATCGTGTCGACGGTCAACCGCCGGGTGGACGAGTCCAACCCGATGGTGGACGCCCGCCTCCCGTCCGGCGAGCGCGTCAACGTGATCATCCCGCCGCTGTCCCTGACCGGCCCGATCCTCACCATCCGCCGCTTCCCGCGCTCCTTCACCCTCCAGGAGCTGATCGGCTTCGGCTCCCTCGACGAGCACATGGTGTACCTGCTGGCGGGCCTGGTGCAGGCGAAGTTCAACATCATCGTCTCGGGCGCGACCGGCACCGGGAAGACCACCCTGCTGAACGCCCTGTCCGGGCTGATCCCGTCGCACGAGCGCATCATCACCATCGAGGACTCCGCCGAACTCCAGCTCCAGCAGACCCATGTGGTCCGCCTGGAGTCGCGCCCGCCGAACGTGGAGGGCAAGGGCCAGGTCTCCATCCGCGACCTGGTGCGCAACTCGCTGCGGATGCGCCCCGACCGGATCGTGGTCGGCGAGGTCCGCGGCGGCGAGTCCCTCGACATGCTCCAGGCGATGTCCACGGGCCACGACGGATCCCTCGCCACCGTGCACGCCAACAGCGCCGAGGACGCCCTCACCCGGCTCCAGACCCTCGCCTCCATGTCCGACGTCGAGGTCCCCTTCGTCGCCCTGCACGACCAGATCAACAGCGCGGTCGACGTCATCGTCCAGCTCACCCGGTTCGCCGACGGCGCCCGCCGGATCACCGAGATCGCGCTGCTCGACAGCCATGGCGGGGAGCCGTACCGGCTGGCGTCCGTCGCCCGCTTCGAGGCCCGGCCCATGACCCCCGACGGCCGCGTCCACGGTGCCTTCCGGTACTTCCCGCTGCCCCGCCGTACCGCCGACCGCCTCTACATGGCGGGCCAGCCCCTCCCGCAGGCCTTCGGTGTCGCCCGTAGCGCCGACCAGCTCGCCACCCGAGAAGCCAGGTAGGCCCCGACATGCAACTGCACACCCTCGTCCAGCTGACCACCGGAGTGGCGCTGCTGACCTGCGTCCTCGCGGTGGCCGGCGTGCAGAGCTACGCCTCCGGGCGGGCCCAGCGCGCCGCACTCGTGGACCGCCTCGCCCACACCGGCGCCTCCCCGGCGACCGGCCGCAGACGCCGCCTGCGCACCCTGGACCGGCGGCTGCGCCGCACCCGCCTGGGCCGCTGGCTCGAGCTGCGCCTCGCGGCGACCGGCCTGGACGTCACCCCGGGGGAGTTCTTCGCCGGGATGCTCGCCGCGGTCGCCGCGCTCTGGCTGATCGGCCAGGCCACCCTGGCCCCCTTCTTCGGTCCGCTCGCCGGGCTCCTCGGCATCTGGGCGGCGGTGCAGTTCCTCAACTGGCAGCGCCAGAAGCGCATCGAACGCTTCATCAACCAGCTCCCCGAGCTGGCCCGCATCCTGGCCAACGCCACCCAGGCCGGACTCGCCCTGCGCACCGCGATCGGCATGGCCGCCGAGGAGCTGGAGGCCCCGGCCGGCGAGGAACTGGCCAAGGTCGCCGACCAGCTGGCCATCGGGCACTCGCTGGACGACGCGCTCGGCGAACTCGCCCGGCGCCTGCCCTCCCGCGAACTCGTCGTCCTCGTCACGACGCTGGTGCTGTCGAACCGGGCGGGCGGCCAGGTGGTCTCCGCCCTGCGCAATCTGACCGAGACCCTGGAGGAGCGCAAGGAGACCCGGCGCGAGATCCGCACCCAGCTCTCCCAGGTGACCATGACGTCGTACGCCGTGCCCGTCCTCGGCGTCGGCGCGTTGTTCCTGATGAACGGCGTCAAGGACGGGGCACTCGACCGTATGACCGGCTCCCCGGTCGGCCAGGCGTGCGTGATCATCGCGTTCGCCATGTACGCCGTCGGCTTCGTCCTCATCCGCCGGATGAGCCGGATCGACGTGTGAGGGAGGTGACCCGATGGCATTCCTGCTCGCCCTGCTGATGGGCCTCGGCGTCTGGGGCGTGTTCGCCGGCGTCCGCATGTACCGCGCGGACGCCAGGCTTCCCGGCGATCTCGCCGTCGCCCTGGAGGTCGGCGCCACCCGCACCGGCGCGGTCGGCTCGGTCGTCGACCGCATGGGCATGCGCTACGCCCCGGCCGTGCTGCGCCTGATGGGCCCGCGCCTGGTGGCCAGGTACCGCCGGAAGATCGACCTCGCGGGCAACCCCGGGGGCCTGACCATCGACCGGTACGCGGCCCGCCGCGCGGTCTACGGCGCGCTCGGCGGCGTCGGTTTCCTGGTCTTCCTGCTCCGCGGCCAGTGGGTCGTGGCCGTGCTCCTGCTCCTCTTCGGCGCGTTCTGGACGGAGGTGGGCCTCTGGTCGGCGATGCGGGTCCGCAGGGACGTCATCGAACGCACCCTGCCCGACTTCCTCGACGTGCTGGCCGTGGTGGTCAGCGCGGGCCTCGGCTTCCGCCAGGCCCTGGACCGGGTCGCCTCCCGCTACGAGGGCCCGTGGGCCGACGAACTCCGCATCACCCTGCGCCAGATGGACCTGGGCATGAGCCGCCGCCAGGCCTTCGCCGAGCTGCGCCGCAGGAACGACTCGGAACAGGTGGCCATGTTCGTGACGGCGCTGCAGCAGGGGGAGGAGCTGGGCGCCCCGATCGTGGACACCCTGGTCTCCCTGGCCAAGGACATGCGCCGCACCGACGCCCAGAACGCCCGCCGCAAGGCCGCCCGCGCGGTGCCCAAGGCCACGCTGATGATCACCACGTTCATGGTCCCGGCGACGATGCTCCTGCTGGGCGCGGGCCTGCTGCTCGGCTCCGGGGTGGACTTCGGCTCCCTCACGGGGAAGTGAGGACGGCCGTGACGGCGACGGGACTGACGGGACGCGGCGGACGGGAGGGCGGAGCACGCCTCGGGGCGTGGCTGCGGGGGGTGGGCGGGAGACTCGGGGGCGGGTGGACCGCGGGCGGGTGGTTCGGACGGGGGGCCGGGCCGGACCGGCCGGACCGGCTGGGCCCGCTGGACGAGCGGGTTGAGCGGGCTGAGCGGGCTGATGTGCACGGACCGGGAAACTCGGGCGACTTACCCGCGCCCGTGCTCCCCGCCGCGCCCGCCCCGCCCGCCGTGCCATCTGCGGCAGCCGTGCCATCCGCGCTCGCCGAGCCGTCCGAGCCGTCCGAGAAGCTCCAGATCCGTGCCCTGCAGGCGATGTGCCGCCAGGTCTTCGGCTTCCGCCTGGCGATGATCGTGGTGTCGGCCCCGGCGGCCCTCCTCAACGCCGCTCCCGGCCTGGGCGCCCGGCTGGCCGGCGCGGCGGTGGTCGTCACCTTCATGGTGTCCTACGTCCTCTTCCGCGACTGGGAGCGCTTCGGCCCCCTCCTGCTGCGCCACCCCAGCCTCCTGGCGGCCGACACCCTCTTCGGCTCGTTCCTGCTGATCTCGGCGGGCCCGGACACCACCCTCGCCTACGTCAGTGTCTGCACCCCGCTGCTGGCCGGCCTGGTCTACAGCTGGCGCGGCGCCGCCTGCTTCGCCTCGCTCCAGTCCCTGATCCTGCTCCTGGTGCACACCACCCTGAACGCCGACCGGCACGCGCCCGTCGCCGAGGCCCTGCTCCTGCCCGGCCTGTGCGTCATCGCCGGCGCCATGGGCTCGACCCTGCGCAACCTGATGCTCCGCTTCGGGGCCGCGACCCAGGCCCTGACGGCGGTGCAGGCCCGGCTCGCCGCCGCGGAGGCGGTGAGCGCGGAGCGGGCCCGGCTCGCCCGTGAGATGCACGACTCCGTGGCCAAGACCCTGTACGGCGTGGCGCTGGCGGCGGACGGTCTGGCGGCCACGGCCTCGGCCGGCGCCCCGGACCCGGCCCGCATCCGGCAGCAGGCGGACCTGGTGTCCCGTTCGGCACGCAGGGCGGCGGCGGAGTCCCGGGAACTGCTGACGGACCTGCGCCGCGACCGGCGGGCCACGACGTCGGAGCAGCCCCCGTTCTGGCGGGAACTGGCCGACAGCGCGGCCGACTTCACCCGGCGCACGGGCCTGCCGGCCGCCTGCCACTGGCCGGACGGCGACCCGTCGGCGCTCCCGCCCGTGCCGGCCCCCGTGGCCCGGCACGTCCTCTCCATCGCCACCGAGGCGCTGGAGAACGCCCAGCGGCACGCCTCCGCGACCCGTGTGACGGTCCGGGCGGCGGTCGACGGGCATCTGCTCAGCCTCACGATCCACGACGACGGCACGGGCCTGCCGCCCGGCACCAGCCTCGAAAAGCTGCGCGACTCCGGCCACTTCGGCCTGCTCGGCATGGTCGAACGGGCCGCGCAGGCGGGTGCCCGCATCCGGATCGGCAGGGGCGCCCACGAACGCGGCACGGAGGTACGCCTGGACGTCCCGCTGCCGCCCCCCGACCCCCCGAAAGCCTGAGAGGAGGCACCATGCGCCCATCGCACAGCGCTCCCCGGCCGGACTTCCCGGCTCCGGTGCCGGCCGCCCCGCCGCTGCGGCTGCTGGTCGCCGACGACAATCCCGTGGTCCGCGCGGGCCTGACGGCCCTGCTCTCGGGCCGCCCGGACACCACGGTGGTGGCACAGGCCGCGGACGGCCGCGCGGCGTACGAGGCGGCGGTCCGGCACCGGCCCGACGTCATCCTGCTCGACGTCCGCATGCCCGGAGTCGACGGAATCTCGGCGTTGCCCCACCTGGTGCGGCTGGCCCCCGTCATGATGCTCACCTACAGCCATGAGACGGAGACCGTGCGGGAGGCGCTGCGGCTGGGAGCGGGGGGATATCTGGTGCACGGCGAGTTCACGACGGAGCAGTTGGTACGGGCGGTGCGGGACGTACGGGAGGGGCGGCCGCATGTGACGCCCGGGGCGGCGAGGGCTCTGCTCACGACCCTGCGCGGCGATGCACCTGCACACGCGGCTCTCCAACAACCCCCTATTGAAGCCGATTTCACCCCCCCATCTCTTTCGCAACTGCAACCATCTGTGGGACAGTCGTTCCGTTCACAGTTCCGGCTGAGTACGAGGGAGGCGGAGATCATGGACCTCATCGCGTCCGGCATGACCAACCAGCAGATCGCCGCCGCCTGCTTCATCAGCGAGAAGACGGTCAAGAACCACATCAACCGCATCTTCGCCAAGCTCCACACCACAACGAGGTCCCAGGCGACGGCCAAGTGGCTGGGGGTGGCCTGATATGCGCCGACACCCGACAAGCGAAGCTCGGGAATGGGCCTGGGGTTGGGCCCTGGGGCCCTCGGACCGGCCTGAGAGGGCGCCCTACGGTTCGTCGGTCGGAAGCAAGCCCGGAGGGGAGCACCGTGAGCGATCTGTTGCTGAAGACGGCTGTGGCGACCAAGGTTCGCGTGAACGGCTGGAAGAACACCACGGTCGAGGCGATGCGCCGCCGCGGTGGCGATCGCGGGCAGACCGCGGTCGAGTACCTGGGCATTATCGCGGTGGTGGTTGCGATCGTTCTCGCGATCACGGGCACGGACATCGGCAAGACGATCCTGGACAAGATCAAGTCCAAGATCACGGAGATCACCTGATCTTCCGGCGCACGAGCGCCGACTCTGGGCAGGCCTTCCCCATCTACATCACGGTGGTGGCGGGCCTGCTCTTTCTTGCGTTCGCCTATCTCGCAGTCGGCCAAGCCGCAGTGAACAGGAGTGACGCGCAGACGGCGGCGGATGCGGCCGCTCTGGCAGCGGCTCAGAATCGACGGGAATACCTGACGGGAAAGTGGTTGGAGATCCTCAAGGATCCGACCAAGTGGCGGGATGTCTTCCATGGCGATGTGGAAGTGGGTCCGTCGTGTTGGCGGGCCTACCAACTGGCCGCGCAGAACGACGGCCGCGTCGACGAGTGTGACGACTCCCGGCCGATGAAAGTCACGGTCGAAGTCACGACGAACAAGAGGGTCGGGAAGTCTGTCGTCCCGGGCGTCGAGGACATCAGGTCAAGTGGGACCGCCACCGCCGTGGTCGAACCGATCTGCACTTTCGACAACGACGGAGACCCCGCTGCCGAGGAAGCCCCGTTGCCCGAACTCAACTGCAACGGCGAGGTCTGGAAGCCGAACCCGGATGACCCTGAGGACCTACCAGGAGCAGAAGACCTTTTTGATGTCCACTTGGCCGCCGACTGACAAGCGAGCGGCGATGGAAAAGGGAAGCAGCGCGATGAGCATGCGGTTCACTGCGAAGGCTCGCAGCGGAATGGTGGCCATGACCATTGCTGTCGGCTTGGCCGTCGGTGTGGCCGGTTGTGGCAGCGGGGGCAGCGACGACAAGAAGCCCGACGCTTCCGCATCCGCTTCCAAGCGAGGCGGTTCTGATGCTAGTCCTCAGGAAGGTCAGTCCGTACAACCACTGGCTGAACTGCGGGGCCCTGACGGGCTGACATTGAAGATCATGTCGGCCCAGCGCGACTCCGGTGGCTTCATCACCGTCAACGCGCAGCTCAAGAATGACGGCAGCAAGGATGCAGTCCTCTCGTCGCAGCTGACCGGCAACGAAACCGAGATCATGAAGAACGGGCAGTCTTTCGGCGGAGCCACACTTGTTGATTCGAAGGCACGGAAGCGCTACTACGTACTGCGTGATACCGATGGGCGGCCATTGACCACGGTCGGCGTCCAGGGAGTCAGGGTGGGGGACACGATTCCTGTCTTCATGCAGTTCCCGGCCCCGCCGACCGGAACGACGGAAGTCACCTTCCAACTGCCCACCTTCGCCAGCGCCCCCATCGAGATCTCCGGGTGAGGCCCCCGTGACCACCACCTACCCCCGCCTCGCCCTCACGGCCGCAGTCCTGCTGCTCGTCGTGAATCTGCCCGCTGCCGGCGCCGTCGCCGACGACACCGGCCCCAGCGAACCCCCCGGCACCGAACCCACCGCCACCGCCCCCGTCAAGGTCGACCCCACCGACCCCGATCTCAAGCTCCCCGAAGGGGCCACCCTCGCCCAGGCCAAGGTGCTGGACATCAAGTCGGTCGTCGAGGACCAGAGCGGTGACGAGCGGCGTGAGGACACCAACGCCGACGTGACCTTCGCACTGCAGGCCGAGGTGCTGTTCGGCAAGGACAGCGCCAGGCTCGGCGCGGAGGCCAAGGCCCGTATCTCCACCATCGCCGAGGAGATCAGGAAGCAGAACGCCACCCGGGTCCGCGTCTTCGGCTTCACCGACGACCTCGGCTCCTCGGCCCACGGCGACACCCTCTCCAAGCAGCGCGCCAACGCCGTACAGGCCGTGCTCGACCAGGACCTGAACTCCCCGGCCGTCACCTTCGACGTCCGCGGCTACGGCGAGCAGTACCCGATCGCCGACAACTCCACCGAGGCCGGCCGCAAGAAGAACCGCCGGGTCGAGGTCACCTTCCCCCGCACCCAGCAGTGAGCCGCCACCGCGCCCGCCTCAAGTCGCCGCCGCCGTCACCACTTCCACCCGTACCCCCGCCCGCAGCCCCCACCCCGCCATCGCCCCCGCCTCCGCCTCCAGTACGTGCCGCGCCCGCAGGCGCGGCAGGCCGAGGCGGCCCGGCACCATCGTGCGGACGGCGATGACGGCCAGGCGGCGGTCCAGATAGGCGACGTCGACCGGGATCCGCATCCCGAACGTGTGCACCCCGCTCGCCGGCGACAGCAGCATCGCCCCGGCGACCGCGTCCCGGCCGAGGAGCCCCTTGGTCCGCGCCCGGTAGGAGGCCGAGATCTCCAGCGGTACGGAGTCGGCGAGCACCTCACCGGAGGCCGCCCGCACGATCAGCCGTCCTCGTCCGTCCCGCCAGCGCCCCATGCCCGTCCTCCCCGTACGCCGTCGCCAACTCGGCGCCAACTCACCCAGCCGATTGCCGCGTTGTTCTTTTCCGTCCTCCCCACTAGGAAGGGCGCCATGACAGAACTCGGTGTCGTATTCCGTCCCCAGCTTCCTCCCGAGCGGCTGCGGGCCGTCGCCCGCGTCGCGGACGACACGGGGCTCGACGAGCTGTGGCTGTGGGAGGACTGCTTCCTGGAGGGCGGCGTCTCCACCGCCGCCGCCGCGCTCGCCTGGACCGAACGCGTCCGGGTCGGGATCGGGCTGCTGCCCGTGCCGCTCAGGAACGTGGCCGTCACCGCCATGGAGGCCGCCTCGCTCGACCGTATGTTCCCCGGCCGGGCCGTCCTGACCGTGGGGCACGGCGTGCAGGACTGGATGGGACAGGTCGGCGCCCGGGCCGCCTCACCGCTCGGCCTGCTCGGCGAGCACCTCGACGCCCTGCGTGCCCTGCTGCGCGGCGAGCGGCTCAGCGTGCGCGGGCGGTACGTCCGCCTGGACGACGTCGCCCTCGACTGGCCCCCGCGGCGCCCGGTCGACGTCCTCGCGGGCGGCACCGGGCCCCGTACGCTCCGGCTCTCCGGCGAGAAGGCCGACGGCACCCTGCTCACCGCCGCCACGACGGCGGACGGCGTACGGCGGGCCCGGGAACTCGTCGAGGAGGGGCGGCGGGCGGCCGGACGCGGCGGTGCGCACCGGGTCGTCGTCTACCTCCTCGCCGCCACGGGGGCCGGCGCCGACGCCCGGCTGCGTGCCGAACTCGCCGCCGAGGGGCTGGAGCCGGGTGCGGACGTGGGTGTCGCCGGGGACGCGGACGCGGTGGCCGGGGCGGTGCGGCGGCTGATCGAGGCGGGCGCGGACACCGTCGTCCTGCAGCCGACGGCGGACGAGCCCGACCCGGAGGGCTTCGTGCGCTTCGCCGCTGAGGAGGTCCGGCCCCTGGTGCCGTGACGGGCGCGGGGGCATCACCGCTGGTCGGGGGCGTTGTCAGTGGCGGGTGTCACACTTCCCCGCATGACCGCAGAGAGCGACAGGCCCCGCGAGAGCGACGGGAACGGCGAGAGCGACGGGAACGGCGAGAGCGTCGGGACGGGGTTGCGCACCGCAGTGTCGTTGCGCGCCGTCACGGACCACGACCTGGAGGCCCTCTTCGCCTACGAGCACGACCCCGAGGCCGTCCGGCGCTCCCGGTTCACCCCCCGGCCCCGGGAGGCCTTCTTCCGGCACTGGCGCGAGCGGGTGCTGAGCGACCCCGACTGCCTGGTGCGGACGGTCGTCGTCGACGGGGAGGTCGCCGGGAGCGTCGTGTCCTGGACGGAGGGCGAGCGGCGCTTCATCGGCTACTGGCTCGGCCGGCCGTACTGGGGGCGCGGCATCGGCACCCGCGCGCTGGGCCTCTTCCTGGAGCTCGAGCGGGTGCGGCCGCTGTACGCCGATCCGTTCAGCGGCAACACCGCCTCCGTGCGGCTCCTGGAGAGACACGGCTTCGAGCGGGCCGGAACGCTCGTCCACGGGGAGGACGAGCATGTGCTGCTGGCTCTCGGCGCCGGGCCGGGGGAGCTCCCGCAGGCGCACGGCTGACAGCCGCCCCCCGGCACGGGCGCCCGCTCAGTCCACCCCGTCCGCCGGCCGGTGATCTCCCGTCGTCCCGTCGATCAGCTCCCGCAGGATGTCCATGTGCCCGGCGTGCCGTGCGGTCTCCTCGACCATGTGGACGAGGACCCAGCGCAGCGAGACGGCGAGGTCGCGCCCCGCCGGCCGGCCCGGCGCGTCCAGGGGCAGATCGGTGATCACCCGGTCGGCGGCGGCGCGGGCGCGGCCGTAGAAGGCGGTGATCCGCTCGCTCGTCTCCCCGGGAGCGATCCGCATGTCCTCGTTCTGGTACGGGTCGAACCACAGGGGCTCCATCTCGTGACCGAACGTCTGCACGAACCAGCCGTACTCGACCGCGGCCAGATGCTTGACCAGGCCGAGCAGGCTCGTCCCCGACGGAGTCATCGGGCGGCGCAGCTGCTCGTCGTCGAGTCCCTCCAGCTTCCACAGGACGGCGTCCCGGTGCCGGTCCAGACTCGCGTGCAGGATGTCCTTCTCGTCGGCGGTGCGGCCGGCTTCAGAGGTCGTCATGCGCGCGGAAACTAGCAGGATCCGGCGGCGCTCCGCTGCGATCATGGCCGTATGAGTACGCACCGATCCTTCGAGGACCTCGTGGCCGAGGGCGTCGCCGCGCCCACCGAGGGCTGGGATTTCTCCTGGTTCGAGGGGCGGGCGAGCGAGGCGCGGCCGTCGTGGGGGTACGCCCGGTCGGCGGGGGCGCGGCTGGCCCGTGCCGAGGCCGCGCTCGACATCCAGACCGGTGGCGGGGAGGTGCTGGACTTCGCGCTCGGCCGGGCGGAGCCGGCCCGGCCGGCGCTGCTCGCGGCGACCGAGGGCTGGCCGCCGAACGCGGCCAAGGCCACCGCCCTGCTGCGGTCCCGCGGCGTCGTGGTGGTCGCCGCCCCGGACGACGCGCCGCTGCCGTTCGCCGACGAGGCGTTCGACCTGGTGCTCAGCCGGCATCCGGTGCGCCCGTACTGGGACGAGATCGCCCGGGTGCTGCGGCCGGGCGGGACGTACTTCGCCCAGCACGTGGGGCCCAGCAGCGTCTTCGAACTGGTCGAGTACTTCCTCGGCCCCCAGCCGCAAGAGGTGCGCGGTGCCCGCGCACCCGAGCGGGAGCGGGCCGGTGCCGAGGCGGCCGGGCTCGCGGTGGCGGACCTGCGCTCGGAGCGGCTGCGGATGGAGTTCCAGGACATCGCCGCGGTCGTCCACTTCCTGCGCAAGGTCGTGTGGATGGTGCCGGGCTTCACCGTCGAGGCGTACGAGCCCCAACTCCGCGCGCTGCACGAGCGGATCGAGCGGGAGGGCCCCTTCGTCGCGCACAGCGCCCGGCACCTCTTCGACGTACGCAAACCGGACCGGCGGGGAAACCGGCGGAACGGGTGAAGGGGATATAAGGACAGGCTCGGCCCCAGTTCTTCGCCGGGAGTTTTCCCGGAGTTTCCACATCGTTATCGACGCGTGTTCACATGCGTCTCACCTGTCACGTAAGTTCAGACCAAGGTAATTCGCGTCAGCAAAGCTGCGTGGGCGGCACCGCGCGGTGGAGGGGGCTGCGCGGTGCCGTGAAACCGGATGATCTTCGCTCGGTGCCGCAGCGGGGCGGCCGCGTCACCGTTCGCTGACCGAGTAGCCCATCGGAGGGACTTCCGGCAACTCGCCGATGTGCCCCCAAGACGGCCTAATCCTTGCGAATCCATTCGTATCCGATCGGATCTCCCTGGGATTCCGCTGTGAACCGGCCATGAAACACCCCTGAATCCCGCGTTCCGCAGCCATCCAGGCGTCGCCGGATGATTCCGGAGAGTAGTTGTGGCACGCCGATGCACCCACCATCCCTTACGAAGGGTTATGGTGGAAACCCCCCCTCGGGCCGGTCCGTCTCCCCCCCACGGACCGGCCCGTTTTTTCTTCCCCGCCCCGGAACCTCGCGGCACGGGACCCGCGTCCCCCTCCACGGAGGCGCCCGCGGACCCGAAGGGCCGCCCCGCGGGCCGCACTCGGCGGCGACAGCGCATCCGCCCCGCACCCCAAGCCCTGGGCCTAAACCATGGCTCGGACAGCGGTAGGCTCAACGGCTCCGGCACCCCGAACCCCGCGCCAAACCCCCGGAGGGTCACGTGAACCTGCGCGACAAGCTGCGCGGCCTGCTCGTCAGGCTCTACGCACGCCGGGTGGAGGGCCACCTGGACCACGCTCAGGTGCCCAAGCACATCGGCGTCATCATGGACGGCAACCGCCGCTGGGCGAAGGCGTCCGGCTCCACCACGGTCCACGGCCACCGGGTCGGTGCCGAGAAGATCGAGGAGTTCCTCGGCTGGTGCACCGAGACCGACGTCGAGGTCGTCACCCTGTGGCTGCTGTCCACCGACAACTTCGACCGTCCGCAGGAGGAACTCGTCCCCCTGCTCGGCATCATCGAGGACGTCGTCCGCACCCTCGCCGCCGACGGCCGCTGGCGCGTGCACCACGTCGGCACGCCCGACCTGCTGCCCTCCCCGATGCAGACGGCGCTGAAGGAGGCCGAGGAGGCCACCGCCCACATCGACGGGATAGTCGTCAACGTGGCCATCGGCTACGGCGGCCGGCAGGAGATCGCCGACGCGGTGCGCTCCATGCTGCTCGACGCGCAGGACAAGGGCGTGTCGATGGAGGACCTCGCCGACTCCGTCGACGTCGACATGATCGGCCGTCACCTCTACACCCGCGCCCAGCCCGACCCCGACCTGGTGATCCGGACCAGCGGCGAACAGAGGTTGTCCGGATTCATGCTCTGGCAGACCGCTCACTCGGAGTACTACTTCTGTGAGGTCTTCTGGCCGGCCTTCCGAAAGGTCGATTTCCTGCGCGCCCTGCGCGATTACGCCGCACGTCACCGCCGGTACGGCGGCTGACCCCGGCCGCCCCGCCCCGTCGCCGCCCGGTGACGGGGCGTTGTCATGTGCCGGGATTCGCGCGGATGTAATAAGGAGTTCACCGGCGCGCTGTTGGCCGCAATTGCATGGCGGCGCATGTTCGAGGGCATAGACCAAACAGGTCGACACCCGAACCACGGGCGTCGGATCTCAGCGGGCGGCACGGGGCCGTCCGCCCGGGAGGCCCTTTGCACCAGCCCGACCGCGCCGTCGCAGCGCGGAAGCAGCCGCGGAGGGCCGGTTCACGGCCCGCCGTACGCGGGGGCCGGACACCGGTCCAGCATCACTTCGTCGCTCCCCGACCTCATCCGAGGGGGTACGTCCTTCCGTGGTGACCAGCACAAAGCGCCACAAGCCCGACCGGCGCACGTATGTTCTCGACACCAGCGTCCTGCTGGCCGACCCGAACGCCCTGACCCGCTTCGACGAGCACGAGGTCGTGCTCCCCATCGTCGTGGTCACGGAACTGGAGGCCAAGCGGCACCATCCCGAACTCGGCTACTTCGCCCGCCAGGCGCTGCGCCTGCTGGACGACTACCGGGTGAAGCATGGCCGCCTGGACGCCCCCATCCCGATCGGGGAACTCGGCGGGACGATCAGGGTCGAGCTCAACCACTCGGATCCCAGCGTGCTGCCCACCGGCTACCGACTGGGGGACAACGACTCGCGCATCCTCGCGGTGGCCCGCAATCTGCAGGCCGAGGGGTACGACGTCACCGTCGTGTCGAAGGACCTGCCGCTGCGCATCAAGGCGTCCTCGGTCGGCCTCCTCGCCGAGGAGTACCGGGCCGAACTCGCCATCACGGGCAACTCCGGCTGGACCGGGATGACCGAACTCACCCTGTCGGGCGAGCAGGTGGACATCCTCTTCGAGGAAGGGCATGTGTACGTCCCGGAGGCCGCCGACTTCCCCGTGCACACTGGTCTGACCATCCAGTCCGAGCGCGGCAAGGCGCTCGGCCGCGTCACCGCCGAGGGCAACGTCCGGCTGGTGCGCGGCGACCGGGAGGCGTTCGGCATCAAGGGCCGCAGCGCCGAGCAGCGCATCGCGCTCGATCTGCTGCTCGACCCGGACATCGGGATCGTCTCGATGGGCGGCCGGGCCGGCACCGGCAAGTCGGCGCTCGCGCTCTGCGCGGGCCTCGAAGCGGTCCTGGAGCGCCGCCAGCACCAGAAGGTGATGGTCTTCCGGCCGCTCTACGCGGTCGGCGGCCAGGAGCTGGGCTATCTGCCCGGCTCCGAGTCGGAGAAGATGAGTCCGTGGGCGCAGGCCGTCTTCGACACCCTCTCGGCGGTCACCAGCCGCGAGGTCATCGAGGAGGTCACCGCGCGCGGGATGCTGGAGGTGCTCCCGCTCACCCACATCCGCGGCCGCTCGCTGCACGACGCCTTCGTGATCGTGGACGAGGCCCAGTCGCTGGAACGGAACGTGCTGCTGACCGTTCTGTCCCGCATCGGCGCGAATTCACGGGTCGTTCTCACCCATGACGTGGCACAGCGGGACAATCTGCGGGTGGGTCGCTACGACGGTGTCGTCGCCGTCGTGGAGAAACTGAAGGGACATCCCCTTTTCGCCCATGTCACGCTGACCCGGTCAGAGAGGTCCCAGATTGCCGCCCTTGTGACCGAAATGCTGGAGGACGGCCACATCTGACGCCGCACCGACGGCTGTTGGCGCCGTCCGGCAAAGGCCACGAGCCTAGCCGGGCGGCGTCTTGGCGTGCGGGGGTTTCCTGAAATCCCTGGGGCCAAACGAGATGTGAGCTTTCACACGCAACACAGAATTGCCACTCGGCGTCGGGTTACGGCAGAGTCTCAGTCCTGTCAGGCCCCGCATACGACACAGGTGTACCCCCAGCGGTACGGCACCACAGAGGCACCTCAACTCCATAAGGCTCGTCGTATGCCGCCCGAGCACCACGCGGCGCTCCCTTCCGGGGAGTTGCCCACCGGGCCCGCGCCTCCCGTGACCCCGCAGTTGGGAGGCCAGTGCCAGGGGCACGATTGCGTCCGCCAGGGTCACCGAAGCGGGCGATGCTGGAAGGAAACCGTGTGAGCCGGATTTCGGTCCGGGGATTCGCAGTGGCCTCGGCCACCGCGGTCACCGCCGTCGGAAGCGTCGTCGGAGTTGCCTCCGGCAGCGTGGCGCAGAACAACGACGCCGAGCCGACGGCCGCCGCTGACGCCATGCTCCTCGCGGACATCCCCGCGGGCCAGCAGGCCGAGGTGCAGACCGCGTCCCTGACGCAGCAGGCCGATGCCCAGGCCATCGCCGCGGACGCGAGCGCCAAGAAGGGCGCCGAGGAAGCGGCCCGCAAGGCCGCGGCCGAGACCGCCGTCGCCAAGAAGGCGGACGCCGAGAAGGCGGCCAAGGCAGCCAAGGAGGCCAAGGAGCGCGAAGAGGCGAAGTCCGAGGCCACCACGCGCTCGACCCGCGACTCCTCCAGCTTCCCGGTCCAGACCAGCTACTCCGCGGCGCAGATCCAGGCGATGGCGCGTCAGATGGTGGCCGGCGACCAGTTCCAGTGCTTCAGCAACATCGTGGACCACGAGTCCAGCTGGAACTACCAGGCGGTCAACGCCTCCTCCGGTGCCTACGGTCTCTTCCAGGCCCTGCCCGCCGGCAAGTACGCCTCGGCGGGTGCCGACTGGCGGACCAACCCGGCGACCCAGATCAAGTGGGGTCTCAGCTACATGAACGACCGCTACCACAGCCCCTGTGGTGCCTGGTCGTTCTGGCAGGCCAACCACTGGTACTAGGCCGCCAGACCGGTACACGACTTCGCGCAGCCCCTCCCCGTCCTCAGGGGAGGGGCTTTCGCCCTGTACGGTCGTACTCGAACGACTCCAGGGGAGTGGTGGCGAGCACCCGGGACGCGGGGGAAGAGGACGGATCATGTCGCGAGTGCCAGGGTGGCTCGGCCGGCTGGGAGCCGGTCTCACCGAGATGAGCGAGCGCCTGAACGAGCGCCGCGCCGAGGTGGAGAAGGAACACGCCGACTCCGCCGACCGGGTCGACTCCGCCGGCCCCGGCGCTCCCGCACCGGCCGGCGGTCCCGCAGCCGACGCGTCCGCCGCCGAGTCCCCGGTCCTGCCCGCCCCCCGGCCCGCGCCGCCGTCCGGCCCCCGCCCCGACCCCGCCCAGGCCGTGCCCTGGGGCGTCCGGGTCGCCGCCGAGGCCGGCTGGCGGCTGCTGGTGCTGGCCGGCACCGTCTGGGTGCTGATGCGGGTCATCAGCGCCGTCCAGCTGGTGGTGTTCGCCTTCGTCATCGCCCTGCTGGTCACCGCGCTGCTCCAGCCGACGGTCGCCCGGCTCACCCGGCGCGGGGTGCCCCGCGGGCCGGCCACCGCGCTCACCGCCATCAGCGGCTTCGTCGTCATCGGGCTGATGGGCTGGTTCGTGACCTGGCAGGTCATGGAGAACATCGACACGCTCTCCAACCAGATCCAGTCCGGCATCGACGATCTGCGCAACTGGCTGCTGAAGAGCCCCTTCCACGTCACCGACAAGCAGATCAACCAGATCGCCAAGAACCTCCGCGAGGCGATCGGCGCCAACGCCGACCAGATAACGTCCGCCGGCCTCGAGGGTGTCCAGGTCATCGTGGAGGCACTCGCCGGCATCCTGCTGGTGTTCTTCTCCACGCTGTTCCTGCTCTACGACGGCAAGCGCATCTGGGAGTGGTTCCTGAAGCTGGTGCCCGCCGCCGCCCGCCCGGGTGTGGCCGGCGCCGGCCCGCGCGCCTGGCGGACCCTGACCGCCTACGTCCGCGGCACGGTCCTGGTCGCCCTCATCGACGCCATCTTCATCGGCATCGGCATCTACTTCCTCGATGTGCCGATGGCCGTACCGCTGGCCGTCTTCATCTTCCTGTTCTCGTTCATCCCGCTGGTCGGCGCGGTCGCCTCCGGCGCGCTCGCGGTGATCGTCGCACTCGTCACCCAGGGCGTGTTCACGGCGCTGATGACCCTGGTGGTGGTCCTCGCGGTGCAGCAGATCGAGGGGCACGTCCTGCAGCCGTTCATCCTCGGCCGCGCGGTGCGGGTGCACCCGCTGGCGGTCGTCCTGACCGTGGCGGCCGGCGGCATGGTGGCCGGCATCGGCGGCGCGGTGGTCGCCGTACCGCTGGTCGCGGTGACGAACACGGTGGTGGGATATCTGCGGCAGTACTCGGAGGAGATCCAGCGGCAGAAGGCCGCTGCCCCGCCGGCCGGCGAGCCCGCCGCCGAGAACGCGGAAGCCCCCGCCCACCAGGGGTGAGCGGGGGCCTCGGCGTACGGCTTACTCAGCCAGCACGGCCTCGGCGTCGAGGGTGACGCCGACCGCCTGCACCACGGAAGCGATCTTGAACGCCTCCTGGACGGTCTCGCGCTCCACGCCGGCCTTGCGCAGCACCTGCTCGTGCGAGTCCAGGCACATGCCGCAGCCGTTGATCGCGGAGACCGCGAACGACCACAGCTCGAAGTCGACCTTCTCCACGCCCGGGTTGCCGATGACGTTCATCCGCAGACCCGCGCGCAGGGTGCCGTACTCGTGGTCGGACAGCAGGTGCCGGGTCCGGTAGAAGACGTTGTTCATCGCCATGACGGCGGCGGCCGCCTTGGCGGCCTGGTACGCCTCGGGGGAGAGGTTCGCCTTCGCCTCGGGCTCCAGCTCACGCAGCACGATCGGGGAGCGGGAGGCGATGGCGGTCGCCAGCACCGTGCCCCACAGCTGCTGCGCCGGGAGGTCCGAGTTGCCGATGACCGAGCCCAGGTTGAGCTTCAGGTCCTTGGCGTAGTCCGGGACGCGGGACTTCAGGGAGTCGAGCGACACGGGTCACTCACCAGCCAGCAGCGCGACCGGGTCCAGGGTGTTCTCGCCCTTGGTCCAGTTGCACGGGCACAGCTCGTCGGTCTGCAGGGCGTCGAGGACCCGCAGGACCTCCTTGGGGTTACGGCCCACGGAACCGGCGGTGACCATCGTGAACTGGATCTCGCGGTTCGGGTCGACGATGAAGACGGCGCGCTGCGCGAAGCCGTCCTCGCCCTCGATGCCGAGGTCGCGCATCAGCTCGTGCTTGGAGTCCGCCATCATCGGGAACGGCAGGTCGGTCAGGTCGGGGTGGTCCTTGCGCCAGGCGTGGTGCACGAACTCGGAGTCACCGGAGAAGCCGAGGATCTGGGCGTCGCGGTCGGCGAACTCGTCGTTCAGCTTCCCGAACGCGGCGATCTCGGTGGGGCACACGAACGTGAAGTCCTTGGGCCAGGCGAAGACCACGAGCCACTTGCCCTCGTAGGACTTGTGGTGGATCTGCTCGAACTCGTTGCCCTTCTCCAGCGAGACGCAGGCGGTCAGTTCGAACTCGGGGAACTTGTCACCGACAGTGAGCACGCGCTCTCCTTGCAGCGAGGAAAGCCCCTTTTTGAGGGATCTTTCCCATGGGTTGGACGCTCTAGATGGTGGCACAGGGTGCATTGATTCAGGAAATAGCTACACTCGGTCGTGTTGATCGGAGGTAGTTATCAGTGACCATGAGTAACGGTAAGCGGAGGCAGCCGAGCCTCGCGCAGCTGCGTGCCTTCGCCGCCGTGGCCGAGCACCTGCATTTCCGTGACGCGGCGGCGGCCATCGGGACGAGCCAGCCCGCCCTGTCCGGCGCGGTCTCGGCGCTGGAGGAGACCCTCGGGGTGACCCTCCTCGAGCGTACGACGCGCAAGGTACTGCTCTCGCCCGCGGGGGAGCGGCTGGCGGTCCGGGCCAAGGCGGTGCTGGACGCGGTCGGGGCGCTGCTGGAGGAGGCCGAGGCGGTCCGGGCGCCCTTCACCGGAGCGCTGCGCCTGGGCGTGATCCCCACGGTCGCGCCGTATCTGCTGCCGGCCGTGCTGCGGCTCGTCCACGACCGCTACCCGCACCTCGACCTCCAGGTGCACGAGGAGCAGACCGCGAGCCTGCTCGACGGCCTGCACTCCGGCCGGCTCGACCTGCTGCTGCTCGCCGTGCCGCTCGGTGTGCCCGGCGTCGTGGAACTCCCGCTGTTCGACGAGGACTTCGTGCTCGTCACCCCGCTCGACCACTGGCTCGGCGGCCGGGAGGGCATCCCGCGCGAGGCACTCAAGGAGCTGAACCTGCTGCTCCTCGACGAGGGCCACTGCCTGCGCGACCAGGCCCTGGACATCTGCCGGGAGGCCGGGCGCGCGGACGCGCCGGTCACCACCACGGCGGCCGGACTGTCCACGCTGGTCCAGCTGGTGGCCGGCGGCCTCGGCTGCACCCTGCTGCCGCGCACCGCGCTGAAGCTGGAGACCACCCGCAGCAGCCAGCTGCTGACCGGCTACTTCGCCGAACCCGCCCCGAGCCGCCGGGTCGCCTTCGCCATGCGCACCGGCGCGGCCCGCGCCGCCGAGTACGCGGAGCTGGCGGCGGCCCTGCGCGAGGCGCTGCGCTCCCTGCCCGTGCGGGTGCTGGGCGGCGAGGCGTAGCGGGCGCGGAAGGGCGGCAGGCCGGCAGGCCGGTGAGGCAGGCAGGGACGGCCGAAGGGCCCTCTCCCCAGGGGGAAAGGGCCCTTCGGCCGTCCTCCGGTGTCCTTCCGACGTCCTACTCCGTGCGCAGCCCCTCCGGCCGCATCAGCCGCATCAGCGGCGGCATGCTGAGCAGGGTGACCGCGAGGACGATCGCGGCACCGATACCGGTCATCGTCAGCACGCCCGGCCAGTCGATGCTCACGGTCGCGCCGACCATCTTCAGCAGCACCGCGCCCAGCGTCAGCCCCACGAGCGCGGCGAGCAGCAGGCCGAGCGCGATCGGGAGCGCCGTCTGCCACAGCACCGACAGGCTCAGGGTGCGGCGCCGGGTGCCGAACGCGACCAGCGCCGACAGCAGCTTCTTGCGCTCGCGCAACTGCTCCAGCTGGGAGACCAGCAGGCTCGCGCCGATCAGCGCCAGCACACAGGCGGCGCCGACGAGCAGACCGGTCCGGATGGAGGCGAACTTCGAGGAACGCTCGCTGGAGGCCCACACGACCGCGTCCGCCAGCGGGTCGATCCGGGCCGCCGTGTTGCGGACGTACTCGTGCACCTCCGGCACCGACTCGTCGAGCGACAGGTACACCTGCCCGTAGTACACGCTGTTCAGCCGTTCGGGCACGGCGGCGGGGGTCATCAGCAGTCCGCTGTTGCTCGCGTTGTCGTTCGGCCCCTGGATCGAGCGGACCTGCTGAAGACCGCGCGGCACGGACCACAGGAAGTCCTTGCCCTTGAAGTACCCGTTGCCCGTGTCGACGTAGAGCTTGCGGCCGGGCTTGGTCAGCTTGGCCGTGTCGCTGTCCATGGCCCGGTCCCCGCCCCGCGCCACGAAGACGTCTCCGTCGCGGCAGGACGTCAGCTTCGCCACCTCGCGCAGCGCGGCGCAGTCGCCGATGGTGATGCTCGTCGAGGCGTTGGGGCCCCTGTCGTCGTTCCAGCTCCGGTCGGCGACCTGGAGGCCGCCGAGCGCGGTGGCCTTCCGCACGCCCTCGGTGGCCGTGAACTTCGCCGTGGCCGAGGCGAGCGAACTGCCGTGCGGCAACTGGACCTGCATCTGTGTCTCGTTGACGTCCTTGCCGGTGGCCTTGGTGTAGTCGCCCTCGACGCCCGCGAAGAGCATCTGCAGGGCGATCGCGCCGGCCACCGCGACCGCGATGCCGTTCACCATGCGGGCCGCCGAGCCGCTGTTCAGCTGCAGCCGCCGTACCGCGAGCTGCCAGGAGACCGTGCCCGGGCCGAGCCGGGCCACGACCGCCTCGACGACCCAGGGCAGCAGCGCGGTCACGCCGACGAGCAGCAGCAGGACGCCGCCGGTCACCAGGTACTGGTTGAAGTCGCCGTTGGCCCGGCCCTGGCCGATCATCGGGGCGAGCATGCCGAGGCCGCCCAGCGGCAGCAGCAGCCGCCACCACAGCCGGCGCCGCGCGGGCTTGGCCGTACGGACCACGCCCAGCGGCTCGATGACCACCCCGCGCAGCGCGAGCAGGGTGACCAGCACCGCCGCCGCCGGCACGGTGACCGCGACCAGCGCGGCCAGCGCGGGCGTGGGGTTGAGATAGCTGGGGAAGACGCTGACGTCCAGGATCTCGGCCGTGCCCGCGAGCTGCCGGCCGAGCAGGAAGAAGCCCGTGCCGAAGACCAGCCCGACCAGTGATCCGGCCAGCGCCTCGCCCGCCGCGATCCGCCGGGTCATCCGGCTGTCGGAGCCGACCAGCCGCAGCGCCGCCAGCCTGCGGTCGCGCCGCTCGCCGCCGAACCGTACGGCCGCCGCGATGAACACGGCGACCGGCATCAGCAGGACGACGAAGACGACCAGCACCAGCAGGATCAGGACGGGGTCCGCCCGCTCCTCGGTGGCCGGGCCCGGCCGGCCGAACGCGGTGATCCGGGCGGTCTGCCAGCCGTTGATGCGCTCCGCCAGGTTCTTCGCGCCGGCGTAGTAGGCGAGTTCGTGCGAGCCGACGAGCCCGCTCTCGCCGATGGTCCCGGTCACCCGGTACGGCAGCCGCTCGCGCAGCACCTTGCCGTCGGCGGAGTCGAGCAGCCGCTTCAGCGCGGGGGAGACCACCATCTCGCCCGGCGCGGGATACCGGTCGAGGCCCGGTGCGACCGGCGCGCGCGGCCCCTCGGGCTCCACCAGCCGGCCGCGGATGTCCTTGCCGTGGTACGACGAGTTGGCGTCCGAGATCACCAGGGTGTTCGCGGCCTTCGGCCGGTGCGTCCGGCCGTAGGTGTAGTCGAGGCGGGCTTCGTCGCGCTGGTGCCGCACCGACAGGGCGTTCGGCAGCGCGGTCGTCAGCAGCAGCAGCGCGACGCCGAGCCCCACGCCGACCGCCGTCAGCAGCACCCGGACCCAGCCCTCGCGGCCGCCGGTGAAGGCGAACCGGGCCCCCATGGCCAGGTCCCTCGACCACTGCCCGACGCTCATATGGCGCGCTCCATGTCCCGGGACTTCCCGTCGCGCACGACGATCTCGCGGTCGGAGTAGGCGGCCACCCGTGCCTCGTGCGTGACGAGCACGACGGCCGCGTTGGTCGACCGGGCCGCGTCGGTGAGCAGCTCCATGACGCGCTCGCCGTTGAGGGAGTCCAGCGCGCCGGTCGGCTCGTCGGCGAAGAGCACCCGGGGCTCGGTGACCAGGGCCCGGGCCACCGCGACCCGCTGTCCCTGACCGCCGGAGACCTCGCCGGGCCGCTTGCCCTTCAGGCCGTCGACCTCGAGGCGTTCCATCCAGGTGAGAGCGGCCCGCTCGGCCTCCTTGCGGGAGGTGCCGTTCAGCCTGAGCGGCAGGGCGACGTTCTCCACGCAGGTCAGCTCGGGGACCAGCTGGCCGAACTGGAAGACGAACCCGAAGTCGCTGCGCCGCAGCGCGCTGCGCTGGGCGTCGCTCATGGTGGCCAGCTCGCGCCCGGCGTAGGTGATCGAGCCCGAGTCGGGCGGCACGATGCCGGCGAGGCAGTGCAGCAGCGTCGACTTGCCGGACCCGGAGGGGCCCATGACGGCGACGACCTCGCCGGGGTGGATGGAGAAGCCGGCGCCGTCAAGGGCGAGCGTCGGGCCGTAGGCCTTGCGCAGGTTCTCGGCGGTGAGGAGGCTGCCCGGGGGCGGCGGGACGCTGGTCATGCGGTCACCTCCGCGCGGAGCTTGTCGAGGCGCGCGGCGGTGAGTTCCAGCCAGCGCAGGTCGGCCTCCAGATGGAACAGGGCGTGGTCGCAGATCAGCTGGTCCGCGAGGTCGCCCTTGCGCTTGCGGTCGGTCAGGATGCGCATGCTGCGCAGGTGCTCGGCGCGCTGGGTGTCGAGGACGTCGGCCGCGTCCCGGTGGGTGAGGAGCGCGAGGACGACCTTGGTGTAGAGGGTCGACTGGAGGTACTCCTCCGGCTTCTCCGGGGTGGCGAGCCAGCGCTCCACGTCGGTGATGCCGGCGTCGGTGATGGCGTACCGCTTGCGCTCCGGACCACCGCCCGCCTCTATCCCGTCGACTTCCACGAGACCGTGCTTCAGCAGCCGGGACATCGTGGAGTAGACCTGGCCGTAGTGCAGCGGCCGGTCGTGACCGAACTTCTCGTCGAAGGCCCGCTTGAGGTCGTAGCCGTGGCGCGGGCCGGACTCCAGGAGCCCTAGGAGGGTGTGACCGATGGACATACCCCGGACTCTACACAGGGTGTATACGCAAGATGTATACGCACCGTGCAGAGATGCTGGCAGGAGGTACGGCTTTGCAGGTGGGAGCCGTTTGTCACGGTTCCGATACAGGCGGGCGCCCGCGGCGCGGCAGCGGCCCGGTCTCCCTCGGCAGCCGGCCCGCCTCGGCGAGCGCCTTGCGCAGCAGGAACTCGATCTGCGCGTTCGCCGAGCGCAGCTCGTCCCCGGCCCACCGGGCCAGCGCGTCGTACACCGCCGGGTCCAGCCGCAGCAGCACCTGCTTGCGCTGCTGCGGCCGGCGCTTCGGGGTCTTTGAAGGGTCCGTCACTGGTAGAGGGTCCCGGTGTTGAGGACCGGCTGCGGGGCGCGGTCCCCGCACAGGACCACCATCAGGTTCGACACCATCGCCGCCTTCCGTTCCTCGTCGAGCTCCACGATGTCCCGCTCGGCGATCCGGGCGAGCGCCGCCTCGACCATGCCCACCGCGCCGTCGACGATCTGCCGCCGGGCCGCCACGACCGCGCCCGCCTGCTGCCGCTGGAGCATCGCCGAGGCGATCTCGGGAGCGTACGCGAGATGCGTGAAGCGCGACTCGACGACCCGCACTCCGGCCGCCTCCACCCGCAGCTGCAGCTCGCGGGCCAGCTTCTCGGTGATCTCCTCGGCGTTGCCGCGCAGCGAGAGGCCGTCCTCGTCGTGGGCGTCGTACGGGTACTCGATGGCGATGTGCCGTACGGCCGTCTCGGTCTGCGTGGCGACGAACTCGGCGAAGTCGTCCACCTCGAAGGTGGCCTGCGCGGTGTCCTGGACCTTCCACACCACGACCGCGGCCAGCTCGATCGGGTTGCCGTAGGCGTCGTTGACCTTCAGTACGGCGGTCTCGTGGTTGCGCACCCGGGTGGAGATCCGGGTCCGCGAGGTGAAGGGGTTCACCCAGCGCAGGCCGTCCTCGCGGATCGTGCCCCGGTAGCGCCCGAAGAGCTGGACGACCCGGGCCTCGCCCGGCGCCACGGTGTTCAGGCCGCGCATGGCTATGAGGGAGGCCAGCAGGACGACGACGCCGCCGGCGATGAGCCCGCCCCCGGCGGCGGGCGACGCCGCCCCGGAGAGGCCGAACAGCGCGATCGAGGCGCCGAGGCCGATCAGGCCGAGCAGCAGGGCGAGGCCGCCGCCGATGCTGTGGGCGGTGAACTCCCGCACCCGCGGGGCGGGCATCTCGGGTACGTCGGCGGTGGCGGCCGGCGTGGATGTGGACATAGGGGACCCCCCGTTCTCGTAATACCTAGCTTGGTTCTAGCTAAGTGATATCACTTTAGAGCGACAAGCAACCTCGCGCCAGCCTCAGCCGTCGGTTCCGATGGGGCGGGTGCTCATTGTCACGTCCGTAAAAGAACGGATCGGACGCCCTTTGTCATATAGAGGGGTGTTAGCTTTCGGAGCTGACCCCGAGACGGAAGCGAGCGTAGGGACCCATGGGACGAGCGGAAGAGAGACGAGCGCGACAGCGCGGTGGCCGCCGCGCGGCGCCCAAGCGCCGCCGCTCCGAGCCCGCCGCGGGTACCGGGCCCACGGCGGGCGCCGCGGGCGCACCGCCGAAGAAGAGCCTCATACGCCGGATGTTCACCTGGAAGAAGATCCTCGGGACCTTCTTCGGGGTCTGCCTGCTGGGCATCCTCGGCTTCATCGGCCTGTACCTGTACGTGGACATACCCGAGGGCAACGCCGCCGCCCGGCAGCAGAGCAACGTCTACAAGTTCAGCGACGGAACGATGCTGGCCCGCAAAGGCGAGGTCAACCGCGAGATCGTCGACCTGTCCAAGGTGCCCCGCAAGGTCCAGCTGACCTTCGTCGCCGCGGAGAACAAGAGCTTCTACAACGACTCCGGCGTCGACTTCAAGGGCACCGCCCGCGGTCTGCTCAACACGCTCGCCGGCAAGGGCAAGCAGGGTGGCTCCACGATCACCCAGCAGTACGTCAAGAACTACTACCTCAACCAGGACCAGACCGTCACGCGCAAGCTGAAGGAACTGGTCATCTCGTTGAAGGTGGACCGCGAGAAGTCCAAGGACGACATCCTCGCCGGCTACATCAACACCAGCTACTACGGCCGCAACGCCTTCGGCATCCAGGCCGCCGCCCAGGCCTACTTCCACGTCGACGCCGAGGACCTCTCGGTCGCGCAGGGCGCCTATCTCGCCGCGCTGCTCCAGGCGCCGAGCCAGTACGACCTGGCCGTGGCCTCCCCGCTCGGCCGGAAGCTGGTCACGGCCCGCTGGAACTACGTCCTGGACAACATGGTCGAGGAGGGCTGGCTGCCCAAGGACAAGCGCGACGGCATGCGCTTCCCCAAGCTCAAGGCGCCCAAGGGCGCCCCGGGGCTCGAAGGGCAGAAGGGCTACCTGGTCGAACTCGCCAACCACCAGCTGGAACAGCAGCTCATGGACCAGGAGGGGCTGACCCAGTCCCAGGCCGAGAACGCGGTCGTCGACAAGGGCTGGACCATCACCCTCAACATCGACCCGAAGAAGCAGGCCGCGCTGGAGAAGGCCGTCAAGTCCCGGCTGACCAGCCAGCTCGACAAGAAGGCGCGCAAGGTCGACAACGACGTCCAGGCGGGCGCCGTCTCCGTCGACCCCAAGACGGGCAAGGTCCTCGCGATGTACGGCGGCGAGGACTACTACCGGCACTACTTCAGCAACGCCACGCGCGCGGACTACCAGCCGGCCTCGACGTTCAAGCCGGTCATCCTCGCCGCCGCGCTGGAGCAGAACGCCGTGACGCAGGACGGCAAGCCGATCACCGCGAACACGGTCTACGACGGCACCAGCCGCCGCCCGGTCCTCGACCACGGCTCCAAGGTCGGGTTCGCCCCGCCCAACGAGGACAACCACGACTACGGCAAGATCACCGTCCAGAAGGCCATGAACGCGTCCGTCAACTCGGTCTTCGCCCAGATGGGCGTCGACGTGGGCATGGACAAGGTCATGAGCACGGCGGGCAAGCTCGGCATGAACACCAAGGGCATGCAGGCCGTGCCCGCCCAGACCCTCGGCTCCATGGGCGCCAGCCCGCTGGAGATGGCCGGGATCTACGCCACCTTCGCCAACCACGGCTACAAGGTGACCCCGACGATCGTGAAGTCGGCCGAGAACAAGGGCCGTACGGTCGACATCCCGGACGCGGTCGGCGGCTCGGTGATCAGCCGCACGGCGGCCGACACCGTGACCTCCGTGCTCACCGGCGTGGTCGACGACGGCACGGCCCACGAGTCGGTCGCCGCCAACCCGCTGCGCGACGGCCAGCAGGTGGCGGGCAAGACGGGTACCTCCGACTGCAACCGCTCGGCCTGGTTCACCGGCTACACGCCCGACCTCGTCACCTCGGTCGGCCTGTTCGGCGAAGCGGCCAAGGCCGGCGGCAAGGGCTGCGAGGGCGAGCCGGTCAAGCAGGGCGCCCAGGTCCCGCTGACGGGCGCCATGGGCGGCGGCCGGGTCAACGGCGGCGGTCCGCCCGCGAAGATCTGGGCCGCGTACACCTTCGGCGTGACCGACAAGGCCGAGTTCGACCTGAACACCACGCAGGGCGCGGCCGTCGAGCCGAGCGAGACCCCGTCCTGGACGCACACGCCGACCGAGACGCCGTCGCAGACGCCGAGCAGCGCCCCGCCGACGTCCGAGACGCCCAGTCAGACGCCGTCGCAGACGCCGTCCCAGACCCCGAGTCAGACGCCCTCGCAGAGCCCGTCCCAGTCGCCGCCGCCGACGACGCCGCCGACGAGCCCCAGCACCGAGGATCCGCTCGACCCGGGCCTGGAGGACTTCGGCCACAAGCCGTAGCACGTCCGAGAGAAGGGCGCCCGGTACCGCACGGCGGTACCGGGCGCCCTTCGCGTACCCGCTGCCCCGGGCCTCAGCCGCGGTTCAGCTCGAACCACACCACCTTGCCGGTGCTCAGCCGGGTCGCGCCCCAGCGCCGGGCCAGCCGGTTGACCAGGTACAGGCCGCGCCCGCCTTCGTCGGTGGCCCGGGCCTGGCGCAGCCGCGGCAGCTGCGGCACATCGTCGCCGACCTCGCAGCGCAGCACGTCCGTGCGCAGCAGCCGCAGCGTCACCGGGCGCGACGCGTACCGCACGGCGTTCGTCACGACCTCGCTGACCAGCAGCTCCACCGAGTCCGTCAGCTCCTCGAGGTTCCAGCGGGCGAGCGCGCGCCGGGCCAGCCGGCGGGCCTGGCCGGGAGCCGTCTCCTCCGGCTCCAGCGTCCAGTACGCCACATCGCTCGGCGCGATCCCGTGGAAGCGGGCCGCCAGCAGCGCGATGTCGTCGTCCCGGTCGCCCGGCCCGAGCATGTCCAGCACCTCGTCGCAGAGCGCCTCCAGCGGCGGCGGATGATCCGGTCCGGTCAGCTGGGCGGTCGCGGCCAGCTTCTCCCGCAGCTGCTCTATGCCGGTCCACACGTCCCGCAGCCGGGACTCCACCAGACCGTCGGTGTACAGCAGCAGGGTCGCGCCCGCCGGAGCGTCCAGCTCGACCGCCTCGAAGTCCACCCCGCCGACGCCGATCGGAGCGCCGGGCGGCACCCGCAGCACCTCGGCCCGTCCGCCCAGGTGCAGCAGCACGGGCGGCGGATGGCCGGCGTTGGCGATCGTGATCCGGTGCGTGACCGGGTCGTAGACGGCGTACAGGCAGGTCGCCATGCGGTCGGTGCCCAGGCGCTGGGCCTGCTCGTCCAGGTGGTGCAGCACCTCCTGGGGCGGCAGATCGAGCCCGGCCAGGGTCTGCGCGGTGGTGCGCAGCTGGCCCATGATCGCCGCCGAGGTCATCGAGTGGCCCATCACGTCGCCGACCACCAGCGCGACCCGGCTGCCGGGCAGCGGGATCGCGTCGTACCAGTCGCCGCCCACCCGTGCGGTCTCGGCCGCCGGCAGATAGCGGGAGGCCAGCCGGACACCGGTCGGGCGGGGCAGGGTCTCGGGCAGCATGGTGCGCTGCAGCTCGTCGGCGATGTACGCCTCGCGGCCGTAGAGCACCGCCTTGTCGATGCCGAGCGCGCTGTGCGTGGCCAGCTGGGCCGCCACCAGCAGATCGTCCGCCTCGAAGGCGAGCCGCTCCGGGCGGCGCAGGAACAGGGCCGCGCCGATCACCCGGCGGCGGCCGCGCAGCGGCGCGAGGATCGCGTGCTGCCCGCCCGGCACGACCGCCTCGCCGCCCTCGCCGAGCAGCTCCGGCAGCGCGGCGCGGGCGGCGGGCGCGTCGGCGAACACCGGCCGCACCCCGCGCAGCACCTCGTTCAGCGCGCCGCCGGGACGCACCTCGCACAGCTCGGTGGTGAGCGACGAGAGGTCCGCGAGCGCGGACGGCTCGGGCTCGAACGCCGGCGGCAGCAGCACCCCGTCGGTGTCCCGCTCCTGCGGTATCCGGTCGGTGCGGCGCAGCCGCAGCACCACCGGGCCGGTGGGCCGCTCGTCGCCGACCGGCAGCGGCTCGCGCAGATAGACCAGGATCGCGTCGGAGAACGTCGGCACGGTGGCCCGGCACAGCCCCATCACGATCTCGTCCAGGTCGAGTCCGCGGGCGATCCGCCGGGTGGCCGCGCCCACGAACCTGAGCCGGTCGCCGTCACGCCGCATGGGCATGGGCCGGCCGGGCGGCAGTCCCCGCCCGCTGCGGCGCTCCTGACCGCCCGGCGTCCGCTCCTGCTCGGCCCCCGGCTGGGCCGGGATGGCCTCGGGCGCGGGGCGCGGGCGGTGGGCGCCGGGTTCGGCGGCGGCGGGCTGGGAGTGCTCGGGGCCGTTGACTGGGGGCTCCTTCCCCTTGCCGTCCTTTCCGTGGCCACAGGGTGTGGCCGTGCCCGGGCCCGTGTCGGCCCGCGCCTGCGCGGGTAAGGCCGGGCTGCCGAGGTGCTTCGGGGCACGCACGAACGCCCCGCGGGGTTCCGCGGGGTCGCCGCCCGGCTGGGGGCGTTCAAAGGAGGTGGGCTGCTCCGTCACGCGTGTCGCATCCATCCGTCCGGGGCTGTGCGCCGGGTACGCCGGGCGCGCAGTTGGTCCCGCCGAAGTCCCGATACCCGCAATACGTGCCCCGGGAACGGATTTTCCGCGGGGTCGGGGGCGGTTCCCGCGCCGGCGGCGCGGCCCGCGCGGCCGGCGGACCCGTCGCCGCAGGCCATCGTGGTGGTGCCCTGGTACCCCTCGCTCACGTCCTGCCGCCCCTCGGTGACGATCGGTCAAGCCCGGCGCTTGCTCCGGTAGTTGCACTTTCGCGCCCTTGCGGAGGACGATCCTACGTTTCTTGCCCGGGGGCGCATCAAGAGTCTCATGAGGACACGTGCGCGGGCGTACGGTCCCAGTCCTCGGGGAGAGAAGGTACCGCCCAGGAGGGGTCGGGGCGCCAGTCCTGCCAGCCGTCGGCGTACGGCGCCCCCCAGGCCCGGATCCGCGCCACCGCCTCCCGGCCGGCCGCCCGCACCCGGGCGGCGGTCGCCGCGTCCATCAGACCGTCCCGCTGGGCCTGCGCGAACTCGTCCTCGTCCCGCCAGTGCCAGCTGCGATCCGGATGCACGGAGATGTCCAGGAAGTGGTCCTCGGAGTCCACCCCGCCCGACCAGCGGGACAGCGGCTGCTCCAGATTGACGTACCAGTTCTTGAACACCCAGCCCGGATCCCAGAACAGCCACACCGACCAGGGGCGGCCGGGCTGGGCCAGCTTCAGCACGCCCGTGCCGAACCAGTGGTCCCGCTGCACCGCGCGCGGCTTGGTGTAGCGGGTCTCCAGCGGCTCCAGGTGCACGGGCGTGCCGTCGGCCAGGACCGGCTTCACGCACTCGGTGCCGGGGGCGAGCCACACCGCGAGCAGCTCCGCGTCGTCGCGTACGACGGTGACGGGGCGGGCGATGTGGACGTGCTCGCCGCCGTTCTCCCGGTAGCGCCACAGGATGTGCGTCCCCGGGGTCCAGTACGCCGCAGGTCCCGCCGCCGCTCGTGTCACCGCTCCGTCGTCCGTCATGCAGAGATATTAGGTGCCACGGGCATACGTCGCTGCGGTGCGGGTCACGGAGGTCCGGGTGGCCGAAAAGGTTCGCTCCCGGGTTACGGGTGTGTCATCCGCAGGACGTCCAGCGCCTCGTCGAGTTGTTCCAGCGTCAGATCGCCGCGCTCCACGTACCCGCCCTCCAGGACGACTTCGCGGATCGTCTTGCGGTCGGCGAGGGACTTCTTGGCGACCTTCGCTGCCTCCTCGTAGCCGATGTACTTGTTCAGCGGGGTCACCACGGAGGGGGACGACTCGGCGTACTCGCGGGTGCGTTCGCGGTCGGCGGTGATGCCGTCGACCGTCCGGTCGGCCAGCAGCCGCGAGACGTTGGCGAGCAGCCGGACGGACTCCAGGACGTTCTTGGCGATGACCGGGAGCATGACGTTCAGCTCGAAGTTGCCGGAGGCGCCGGCGGTGGCGATGGTCGCGTCGTTGCCGGCGACCTGGGCCGCCACCATCAGCACGGCCTCGGGGATGACCGGGTTGACCTTGCCCGGCATGATCGAGGAGCCGGGCTGGAGGTCGGGCAGCCGGATCTCGGCGAGCCCGGTGCGCGGCCCGGAGGCCATCCAGCGCAGATCGTTGGCGATCTTCGTCAGGCCGACCGCGATGGTCCGCAGCTGCCCGCTGGTCTCCACGATGCCGTCCCGGGCGCCCTGCGCCTCGAAGTGGTCGCGGGCCTCGGTGAGCGGCAGCCCGGTGGCCCGGGCGACCTCCTCGATGACGGCGGCGGAGAACCCGGGCGGCGTGTTGATGCCGGTGCCGACCGCCGTGCCGCCCAGCGGCAGCTCGGCCAGCCGGGGCAGCGAGGCGCGCAGCCGCTCGACGCCGTAGCGCACCTGGGCCGCGTACCCGCCGAACTCCTGCCCGAGCGTCACCGGGGTGGCGTCCATCAGGTGCGTCCGCCCCGACTTCACCACGTCCGCGAACTCCTCGGACTTGCGGGTGAGGGCGGCGGCGAGATGCTCCAGGGCCGGGATCAGGTCGTGGGTGACGGCGCCGGTGGCCGCGATGTGGATCGACGAGGGGAAGACGTCGTTGGACGACTGCGAGGCGTTCACATGGTCGTTGGGATGCACGTCCCGGCCGAGCCGCTCGGTCGCCAGGGTGGCGATGACCTCGTTGGTGTTCATGTTGGACGAGGTCCCCGAGCCCGTCTGGAACACGTCCACCGGGAAGTGCTCGTCCCACCTGCCCGCCGCGACCTCGCCGGCCGCCTCCTGGATCGCCTCCGCGATCTCCTTGTCGAGCACGCCGAGCCCGGCGTTCACCTTCGCGGCCGCGGCCTTGATCCGGGCCAGCGCCTCGATGTGCGCCCGCTCGATCCGCTGCCCGGAGACCGGGAAGTTCTCGACGGCACGCTGGGTCTGCGCCCGCCACTTGGCGTGGGCCGGAACCCGTACCTCCCCCATCGAGTCGTGCTCGATCCGGTACTGCGGCTCATCGGTCGTCGTCATCGTCGTACCTCCGAAAACGTGAGCACTTGTCAGGGCACGTGTATTCCCTATCTGACTACTCGCCAGTAAATACCGGGGGCAACACCTGCTACGGGGAGGCGTCATGCAACGCGTCAGAACCAGGATCAGAGGTACGGCCGTCGCTGTCGCGACGGCCGCCACCGTGTTCGCCGGTCTCACGGCCCCCGCCGCCCACGCGGCCCCGCCCGCCGCGGCGGCAGCCCCCCTCCCGCCCGCCCTGGAGCGCATCCGCGCCGCCGAGGCCGCCGCCCTCTACGGCGACGCGGCCGAGCGGCCCCCGGCCGAGCGCGAGACCTCGCTGATCTCCCTGGGGGACAGCGAGATCTCCGGCGAGGGCGTCGGCACCTACGAACCCGGCACGAACGGACCGGACAACTGGTGCCACCGCTCGCCCCAGGCGGCCATCCACCGCACCGGCATCCCCGCCGACGTCACCTACAACGTCGCCTGCTCCGGTGCCTGGACCGGCAACATCCGCATCGGCGGCAGCAAGCAGTACTCCGACGAACTCGTCCAGAGCGACAGCCTCGCGATCAAGGCCCGCACCACCCGCGTCAAGATGGTCGTGCTGGTGGTCGGCGCCAACGACGACCTCCAGTTCGGCCCTGTGATGACCGACTGCGTCACCCGCTACCTCACCCTCCAGGGCACTTGCGAGCCCGGGTACGGCCCCGGCTGGCAGGGCCGCGTGGACGCCCTGGTGCCCAAGGTGGAGGCCACCGTCGCCGACCTGAGGACGGTGATGCGGGACGCGGGCTACGCGGACGGCGACTACGAACTCGTCCTGATGGGCTACCCGAGCCCCATCGGCCCCGACATCCACGACAACCCGAACTTCCCCGGCAAGCTCCCGGGCGGCTGCCTGGGCTACGACTCCGACGCCGCCTGGGGCCGCGACACCGCCGTCCCGCTCTTCGAACGCGGCATGCGCGAGGCGGCCCGGCGCAGCGGCGCCTCCTACCTCGACACCTCCCGGCTCTTCCACGGCCACGAGGTCTGCATGGAGGACACCTGGGCGCGCGGCCTGTACGTGGACCTCGCGGGCCCCTTCCCGCCCGACTCCGATTCGGTACGGCAGTCCTTCCACCCCAACGCCCGCGGCCACGGCGCCTTCGCGACCTGCCTGACCCGGTTCTACGAGTCCGGCTACCGCGAGGCGGGCTGCGCCGACCCGGCGAGCACCGGCACGCCCCGGCTGTACCGGGGCGCCTGGGACGACGCCTTCCGGCCGCTCACGGGCCAGGCCACCGGCGAGTGCCTCGACGCCTCGGGCGGATCGAGCGCGAACGGCACCGAGGTGCTCGGCTGGGACTGCCACGGCGGCCGGAACCAGGGCTGGTGGTACGACCCCGACCAGCGGTCCCTGCACCTGGAGGCGACCCACGACCGGTGCCTGGACGTGCCGGGCGGCTCCGCCGCGGCCGGCACCGCCCTGATCATCTGGAACTGCCACGGCGGCGTGAACCAGCAGTTCGTCCGCCGGTCCGGCACGATCCGCCCGGCGGCGGCGACCGGGCTGTGCCTGACGCAGGCCGCGGCCCGTGACCGGGTGCGGCTGCGCGCCTGCGACGGATCGGCGTCCCAGCGCTTCAGCTGACGCCCGCCGGCGGGCTCCGCCCCGCACCGGACCGGCGCTGCTCCCGGCCCGCAGGGAGCCCTCCGCCGGAGCCCCCGGGTACGGGACGGGCAGGGGCGGCGGGGGCGGATTCCCTCCCCGGCCGCCCCGCAAGGCACTACGCCAGCCCGGGCCCCCGTACCGGGATCGACGTGAACGTCGGCGCCGGCGCGGGGTCCTGGAAGAAGTCGTTGCCCTTGTCGTCCACCACGATGAACGCCGGGAAGTCCTCGACCTCGATCTTCCAGACGGCCTCCATGCCCAGCTCCTCGTACTCCAGGACCTCCACCTTCTTGATGCAGTCCTGGGCGAGGCGGGCGGCCGGGCCGCCGATGGAGCCGAGGTAGAAGCCGCCGTGGGCGCCGCACGCGTCGGTGACCTGCTTGCTGCGGTTGCCCTTGGCGAGCATCACCTTGGAGCCGCCCGCGGCCTGGAACTGCTCCACGTAGGAGTCCATGCGGCCGGCCGTGGTCGGGCCGAAGGAGCCGGAGGCGTAGCCCTCGGGGGTCTTCGCCGGGCCGGCGTAGTACACCGGGTGGTCCTTCAGGTACTGCGGCATCTCCTCGCCCGCGTCCAGCCGCTCCTTGATCTTGGCGTGCGCGATGTCACGGGCCACGACCAGCGGGCCGGTCAGCGAGAGCCGCGTCTTGACCGGGTACTTGGTCAGCTCGGCGAGGATCGTGTCCATCGGCTGGTTCAGGTCGATCTTCACGACGTCGCCGGCCTCGTCGAGGTGCTCCTCCGTGGTCTCCGGCAGGAAGCGGGCCGGGTCCGTCTCCAGCTGCTCCAGGAAGACGCCCTCGGCCGTGATCTTGGCGACGGCCTGGCGGTCGGCCGAGCAGGACACGGCGATGGCGACCGGGCAGGACGCGCCGTGCCGGGGCAGCCGGACCACCCGCACGTCGTGGCAGAAGTACTTGCCGCCGAACTGCGCGCCGATGCCGATCTTCTGGGTCAGCTCGAAGACCTTCTCCTCCAGCTCCTTGTCCCGGAAGCCGTGGCCGAGCGGCGAGCCCTCGGTGGGCGCGTTGTCCAGGTAGTGCGCGGAGGCGTACTTGGCGGTCTTCAGCGCGTACTCGGCGCTGGTGCCGCCGACGACGATCGCCAGGTGGTACGGCGGGCAGGCGGCCGTACCCAGCGAGCGGATCTTCTCCTCAAGGAACTTCATCATGGAGGCCTCGTTCAGCACGGCCTTCGTCTCCTGGTACAGGAAGGACTTGTTGGCCGAGCCGCCGCCCTTCGCCATGAACAGGAACTTGTAGGCGCCGCCGTCGGTGGCGTACAGCTCGATCTGGGCCGGCAGGTTGGAGCCGGTGTTCTTCTCCTCCCACATGGTGAGCGGAGCCATCTGCGAGTAGCGCAGGTTCAGCCTGGTGTAGGCGTCGTAGATGCCGTGCGAGAGGTGCTTCTCGTCCTCGCCCGCCGTCAGCACGTGCTGTCCGCGCTTGCCCATGACGATCGCCGTGCCGGTGTCCTGGCACATGGGCAGCACGCCGGCCGCCGCGATGTTCGCGTTCTTCAGCAGGTCGAGCGCGACGAACTTGTCGTTGGCCGAGGCCTCCGGGTCGTCGATGATCCGGCGCAGCTGGGCGAGGTGGGCCGGGCGCAGGTAGTGCTGGATGTCGTGGATGGCCTCCTCGGCCAGCTTGCGCAGCGCCTCCGGCTCCACCGCGAGGAACGTGCGGCCGTCCGGACCCTCGACGGTGGACACACCCTCCGAGGTCACCAGCCGGTACGGGGTGGTGTCCTCTCCCTGGGGGAGCAGATCGGTGTACGCGAACTCAGGCATCTCAGCCCATTCCTCACTCTGACGGACGGCCGCCCGCCGACGCTGGCGGGCGTCACCAGCGTAGAACCTGCCGGCGGCGGCGGGCTTGTGAGGTAAGGCTCAGTCGGGGCTGTCGCGATCTATCGTGTTTCGGTACGCTGCTGCCGTGGACCTTCAGAAGCAGAGCGCACCCGCCCCGGCAGCCGAACTGCGCGCCTCGGACGCCGACCGCGACCGGGTCGCCGACATCCTCCGCGAGGCCCTGGCCGAGGGCCGGGTGACCGCCGACGAGCACGCCGAGCGCGTGGAGGGCGTGCTGCACGCCAAGACGGTGGGCGAGCTGGAGGTCTTCATCCGCGACCTGCCCGCGGCGCACCGGCGTTCGGCCGCCCCGGCCTACACGCCGGTGCCGTCCCGCCCCACCCCGGGCGCGGTCCCGGCGGAGGCCGACGCCAACGTGGTGGCGGTGTTCAGCAGCGCCGTGCGCCGGGGCCGCTGGCGTGCCGGACGCCGGCTGCACGCGTACGCGGTCTTCGGCAGCGTCGAGATCGACCTCAGCGAGGCGATCTTCGAGTACCAGCAGGTGGTGATCAAGGCGGTCTCCGTCTTCGGCGACGTCCAGATCCGCGTCCCGGAGAACATCTCGCTGCGCGGCACCGGGGGCGGGGTGCTCGGCAACTTCGAGGTGAGCCCGCTGGACTCGGTGGACTCCGACGCGCCGGTCGTCTACGTCGACGGCTGGGCGGTCCTCGGCAACGTCGAGGCGCGGCCCAGGCGGGGCAAGCTGGTCGCGGACATCCTGGAGCGCGTCCAGGACAAGGTCGACCGGAAGCTGCGCAAGCACCTGGGGCACTGACGGTGATGAACCCGCCGGTGACCGGAACGGCCCGGTCCGCGCGGCAGCGCCCTCGTGGGGGCGTGAACGAGCCGCCGTGCGCCCGCGGTTGGGAACGCTGTGCATAGGCGCGCGCACAGCGGGTAGGGCTTGCTGCATCGTCTCTCGCTCGCGAAGCCGTCGTCAGGAGTAGACCGTGCTGCAACCGCCGCATTCGTCCCTGCAGGTCGCTGCCGTTCCGGCCCAGCGGGTGCCGGCGCGAGACCGGGATCAAGACGCACCCTGGCACACCGAGGCGGTGTGCCGGCGTGATGAGGCCGGGCTGTTCTTCGCCCCGTCGAAGGAGCCGACCGCCGCCCGGCTGTCCCGCGAGGAGGCGGCCAAGCGCGTCTGCTCCCGCTGCCCGGTGATGGTCGAGTGCCGCGAGCACGCGCTCCTCCAGCCCGAGCCCTACGGCGTCTGGGGCGGCCTCACGGCGGCCGAACGCCGGGTGGTGCTGGCCCGGCGCCGCCGCAGGGACCTGGAGCTGAAGAAGGCGACACGGGCGGCGGCCAACCGCATGGCGGGCTGAGACAGCGAACGACGGAAGCGCCCTCTCCGCACAGAGGGCGCTTCCTTTTTCCGCGTGGCGGCCGATCCCCGGCCGAGGCGCTACTTGGCCTTGTCGAAGTCGATCGCGCTGTAGGCGCGCAGCTTGCTCAGGCGGTGCTCGGAGTCGATCCGCCGCACCGTCCCGGACTTCGACCGCATCACGATCGACTCGGTCAGCGCGGTCTCCGACCGGTAGCGGACGCCGCGCAGCAGCTCCCCGTCGGTGATCCCGGTCGCGACGAAGAAGACGTTCTCCCCGGACACCAGGTCGTCCGTCATGAGCACCCGGTCCAGGTCGTGCCCGGCGTCGATCGCCCGCTGCCGCTCCGCGTCGTCCTTGGGCCACAGCTTGCCCTGGATGGTGCCGCCCAGGCACTTCACGGCGCAGGCCGAGATGATGCCCTCGGGGGTGCCGCCGATGCCGAGCAGCAGGTCGACGCCGGTGCCCTCGCGCAGCGCGTACACCGAGCCGGCGACGTCGCCGTCGGAGATCAGCTTGATACGGGCGCCGGCCTCCCGGACCTCCTGGATGAGACCTTCGTGGCGCGGCCGGTCAAGGATGACGACGGTCACGTCCTCCGGCGCCGACTTCTTGGCCTTGGCGATCCGCCGGATGTTCACGGCCACGGGCGCGTCGATGTCGACGAAGTCCGCGGCCTCCGGGCCGGTGACCAGCTTGTCCATGTAGAACACGGCGGACGGGTCGAACATGGCGCCGCGCTCGGCCGCGGCGAGGACGGCGATCGCGTTCGGCATGCCCTTGGCCGTGAGCGTGGTGCCGTCGATCGGGTCGACGGCGATGTCGACCTCGGGGCCGGTGCCGTCGCCCACGTGCTCCCCGTTGAAGAGCATCGGGGCCTCGTCCTTCTCGCCCTCGCCGATGACGACCACGCCGTTCATCGACACGGTGGAGACAAGGCTGCGCATGGCGCGCACCGCGGCGCCGTCGGCGCCGATCTTGTCACCGCGCCCCACCCAGCGGCCCGCGGCCATCGCGGCGGCTTCGGTCACCCGGACGAGTTCCAGGGCGAGGTTGCGGTCAGGAGCCTCGGCGGGAACATCGAGCTCGGACGGAAGGTGATGATTTTCGGTCATCGGAGCGCACCTTTCTGATACGACGACGGCCGGATGAGGGTTCTGGACCTGACTCTATCGTTAGGCAGACAAAATGAGCAGGGGGCCCCACGGATGAGCGCTTGGGGCACCTGCGACGATAGGGGGCGTGGCAGGTTCGAAAGGCAAGCAGAAGACGGCCAGGGACATGATCATCTCCCTGGTCCTGATCAGTGTCGCGGCGGCGGTCGTCTACTTCCTCGTCATCCCGCGCGACGATCACGCCCCCGACCTCAAGCGGGTCGACTACCGGGTCGAGCTGCTCACCGCCCGCCGGGCGGCGAGCTATCCGCTGGCGGCGCCCGAGGGCCTGCCGGACACCTGGAAGCCGACCTCGGTGCGCTTCCAGGGCGCGAAGTCCGACCGCTGGCACCTCGGCTTCCAGACCCCGGGCGGCCAGTACGTGCAGGTCGAGCAGTCCACGGAGAAGCGGGCCGACTTCATCGAGCAGGCCAGCCAGGGCGGTTCGGCGACGGAGCGGACCGAGCGGATCGACGGCCGCACCTGGACCCGCTACACCGGCGGCCGGTACGACGCGCTGGTCCTGGAGGACACTCCCGGCTCCACGACGGTGGTGGCCGGAACCGGCTCCTTCGCGCAGCTGAGGACGATGGCGGCGGCGCTGGAGCTGAAGTGATCCGCGACGACGCGTGAAAGAAGCCCCCGGCGACGCTGCCGGGGGCTTCTTCCGTGTGCGGGGCCGCTCAGACGGTGGTGACGACGTCCTCGTAGGCCAGGCGCGGCGAACGCGGGTACCAGGCGTCCGGGCCCGGGCGGCCGATGTTGACGACCATCAGCGGGGTGTGGTCGTCGTCCAGGAACTCCTTGCGGACGCCCTCGAAGTCGAGGCCGGTCATCGGGCCGGCGGCGAGACCGGCGGCGCGGACGCCGATGATGAAGTACGCGGCCTGCAGGGCGGCGTTCAGCGCGGCGGCACCCTCACGGGCCGGACGCTCGCCGAAGAAGACGTCCTTGGCCTGCGGGAAGTGCGGGAACAGCGCCGGCAGCTCCTCGTGGAACTCGTTGTCCGCGGCGAGGATCGCGACCAGGGGGGCGGTGGCGGTCTTGGCCTGGTTGCCCTCGGCCATGTGCTTGACCAGGCGCTCGCGGCCCTCGGCGGAGCGGACCAGGGTGATGCGCAGCGGCGACTGGTTGAAGGCGGTGGGGCCGTACTTGACCAGGTCGTAGATCGCCTGCACCTGCGCCTCGGTCACCGGCTCGTCGGTGAAGGTGTTCGCGGTGCGGGCCTCGCGGAACAGCAGGTCCTGGGCGGCGGGGTCGAGAACGAGAGACATGCGAGTGACTTCCTCGGGCGCGCGTCCGGCCCGGAGTGCCCGGACCGGCTTACGGGACGACCCTACGCCAGTGAGGTTTAACCTTCAACTAAAGCGAGGGTGCGGTGACCCGCTTCACAACCCGCGCCCTGCGGCTACTCGCCGTCCTCCTCGGCCCCGTCCTCCTCGGCCAGCGCCGCGTCCAGCCGGGCCCGGGCCCCCTCGAGCCAGTGCCGGCACACCTTGGCCAGCTCCTCGCCGCGCTCCCAGAGCGCCAGCGACTCCTCCAGCGACGTACCGCCCGCCTCCAGCCGCCGTACGACCTCGATCAGCTCGTCACGCGCCTGCTCGTACGAGAGCGCCTCGTCCGTCCTGCTCGTCATTCGCCCACCTTCACTGTGAATTCACCCTCGGCGACGCGGGCCCGCAGGTCCTCGCCCGCCGTCACCTCGGCCGGATCGCGCACCACGTGTCCGTCCGCCCGCTGGAGCACCGCGTAGCCGCGCCGGAGCGTCGCCGCGGGGGAGAGGGCCACCACGCGCGCGTGCGTGTGCGTCAGCTCCGAGTCCGCGCGGTCCAGCAGATGCCGCAGCGTCCGCCGGCCGCGGTCGAGGAGCGCGGCCACATGGTCGGCCCGCTCGTCGATCATCCGGTGCGGATCCTGCATCGCGGGACGGCCCAGCGCGTGCGCGAGACCGCGCTCCTCGCGCTCCACGAACGCGGCGGCGCAGCGCCGCGCCCGGTCCCGCAGCATCCGCACCCGCTCCAGCTCCTCGCCGACGTCCGGCACGACCTTCTTGGCCGCGTCCGTCGGCGTGGAGGCGCGCAGGTCGGCGACGTAGTCAAGGAGCGGATGGTCCGGCTCGTGCCCGATCGCGGACACCACCGGCGTACGGCACCCGGCCACGGTCCGCACCAGCTGCTCGTCGGAGAAGGGCAGCAGGTCCTCCACGCTGCCGCCGCCGCGCGCGACGATGATCACGTCCACGTCGTCGAGCGCGTCGAGCTCCTTCACGGCCTGCACGACCTGGGGGACGGCGTGCACACCCTGCACGGGGACGTTGCGCACCTCGAAGCGGACGGCGGGCCAGCGGTGCCGGGCGTTCTCCAGCACGTCCCGCTCGGCGGCGGAGGCCCGGCCGCACACCAGCCCGATCAGCTGCGGCAGGAACGGCAGCGGCTTCTTGCGGTCCGCCGCGAACAGCCCCTCGGCCCCGAGCGCCTTCTTCAGCTGCTCCAGGCGGGCCAGCAGCTCGCCTACGCCGACCGGCTTTATCTCGGCGGCCCGCAGGGACAGCTGGCCCCTCGGCGCGTACCACTCGGGCTTCGCCAGGACGACGACACGGGCGCCCTCGCCGACGACGTCCGCGACCGCGTCGAACACCTGGCGGTAGCAGGTCACGCTCACGGAGATGTCGTACGAGGGGTCGCGCAGCGTGAGGAACACGACGCCGGCGCCGGGGCGCCGCGACAGTTGGGTGATCTGCCCCTCGACCCACACCGCCCCGAGCCGGTCGATCCAGCCCCCGATCATCCGGGACACCTCGCCGACGGGGAGCGGGGCCTCGGGGGACGTGTTCACAGCCATGCGGTCGAGCGTAGTGGTCGGCACCGACAGCGAGTGCGCCATCGTCCCGCGGGCCGCCCACCGCGGCCGGCCGCGTGGATCTGCTCGCCGCTGGGGGACCGTGCTGCTAGGGATCGCGCCGCTAGGAAACCGCGCCGCTAAGGACCGCCGTGCTGCTAGGGAACCGCGCCGCTAAGGACCGCCGTGCTGCTAGGAACCGCGCCGCTAAGGACCGCCGTGCTGCTAGGGATCGCGCCGCTAGGAAACCGCGCCGCTAAGGACCGCCGTGCTGCTAGGCACCGCGCCGCTAAGGACCGCCGTGCTGCTAGGGATCGCGCCGCTACGGACCCGCGGAGCCGTCGGCTTCGCGGCGCCGCCCGCGCTGCCCCGCCAGCACCAGCAGCCCGAGCGCCAGCCACACCGTGCCCACCGCCTGCGCCGCCCCGGACGCCGTCACGATCACCGACACCGTGATCACCGCCCCCGCCACCGGCACCAGCACATGCCGCCACCAGCTCAGCTCGCCCCGCCGCCGGGCGAAGTACCCCACCACGCTCGCGTGCAGCAGCGTGAACGCCGACAGCGCGCCGATGTCGACCACCGACACGAGCCGGTCGAGGCCGTCGCCGCGCCGTGCCGCCCATCCCGCCGCGATCAGGGTGATCACCGCCGCGCACAGCAGCGCGACCCGCGGGACGCCGGCGTCCGTCCGGGACAGCGCGCGCGGCAGCCGCCGGTCGCGGGCCATCGCGAACAGCAGCCGCCCGGCCGCCGCCTGCCCCGCCAGAGCGGCGAACGCCGCTCCGACCGCCTTGCTCACGGCCACCAGGTCGTGCAGCCAGCCGCCGACCGACGCGTCCACGGCGTCGTAGAAGGCCGTGCCCTGCCCCCCCGGCTCGGCGGCGAGCCGCGCGGACGCAGCCGGCTCCAGCAGCGCCACCAGATACGTCTGCGCCACGAACAGCACCCCGGCCAGCGCGAGGCAGCACAGCAGCGCCCGCGCGACCTTCGCCGAGCCCCCGGTGACCTCCTCGGCGAACGCCGCGATCGCGTCGAAGCCCAGGTAGGACAGGACCGCCACGGACACCGCTCCGAGCACGGCGGACAGCGCGAACGCGCCCTGCGTGCCGTCCCCCGTGAGCGGCGACAGCAGCCCCCGCTGCGCCCCGTCCCGCACCAGCACCACGACCGCCGACACCGCGAACACCAGCAGGACCGCGATCTCCACGGCCAGGACGAGGAAGCCCGCGCGCGCGGCGGGCCGTACGCCCCAGAGGTTCAGCAGGGTCGTGAGCACCACCGCCAGCGCCGTCCACACCCACCGGGAGACCCCCGGGACCAGCGCGTTCATCGCGATCCCGGAGAAGAGGTAGGCCACCGCAGGGATGAGCGCGTAGTCCAGCACCACCATCCAGCCCGCGACGAAGCCGGCCCCCTCGCCGAGCCCCGCGCGCGCGTAGGCGAACACCGAACCCGCCCGCGGCACGACCCGCACCATCTGCGCGTAGCTGAACGCGGTGAACCCCATGGCGGCCGTCGCCACCACGTACACCAGCGCCACCGCGCCGTGCGACCTGGCGTCCAGCGTGCCGAACACCCCGACCGGCGCCATCGGGGCGATGAACAGCAGCCCGTAGACCACGAGGTCCCGGAAGCCGAGGCCGCGCCGCAGGCCCGGGGGCGCCCCGGTCCTGGAAGCCGCCGTTCCGGTGTCGGACATACGCACAAGTCTTCCCCGGCGGCCCGGGGGCACGCGATCTCGGCGCCCCCGAACGCGGCCGTACGATGGGACCCATGACCGCTTCGTCTGGCCGCCGTGTCCTGCTCGCCGCCCCCCGGGGCTACTGCGCCGGTGTGGACCGCGCCGTGATCGCCGTCGAGAAAGCCCTGGAGCAGTACGGGGCCCCGATCTACGTCCGGCACGAGATCGTCCACAACAAGTACGTCGTGCAGACCCTGGAGAACAAGGGCGCCGTCTTCGTGGAGCGCACGGAGGAGGTGCCGCCCGGCAACATCGTCATGTTCTCCGCGCACGGCGTCGCCCCCGTGGTGCACGAGGAGGCCCGGCAGGGCCGGCTCGCCAGCATCGACGCCACCTGCCCGCTGGTCACCAAGGTCCACAAGGAAGCCGTCCGGTACGCCAACGAGGACTACGACATCCTCCTGATCGGCCACGAGGGCCACGAGGAGGTCATCGGCACCTCCGGCGAGGCCCCCGACCACATCCAGCTCGTGGACGGCCCCGAGGACGTCGCCAAGGTCGAGGTCCGCGACCCGTCGAAGGTCGTCTGGCTCTCCCAGACCACCCTCTCCGTGGACGAGACCATGGAGACCGTCGACGCCCTGAAGACGAAGTTCCCCGGACTCGTCTCCCCGCCCAGCGACGACATCTGCTACGCCACGCAGAACCGCCAGGTCGCCGTGAAGCAGATGGGTGCCGAGGCCGATCTGGTCATCGTGGTCGGCTCGCGCAACTCCTCCAACTCCAAGCGGCTCGTCGAGGTCGCCAAACTGGCCGGCGCCCGCGACGCCCACCTGGTGGACTTCGCCGCCGAGATCGACGAGACCTGGCTGGAGGGCGTGACGACCGTCGGCGTCACCTCCGGGGCCTCCGTGCCCGAGGTGCTGGTCGAGCAGGTCCTGGAGTGGCTCGCCGAGCGCGGCTACGCCGACGTGGAGATCGTCAAGACCGCCGACGAGTCCATCACCTTCTCGCTGCCCAAGGAACTCCGCCGCGACCTGCGCGAAGAGGCCGCGGCCATGGTCGCCGAGCGGGGCGGCAGCGGCACGTCCGAGGAGTGACTGTCAGTCGTCCGTCGTAACGTGGAGCCATGCAGATCTTCGGTGTGGACATCGGCGGATCCGGGATCAAGGGCGCCCCTGTGGATCTGGACCGGGGCGACCTGGTCCAGGAACGCTGCAAGGTGCTCACCCCGCATCCGGCGACGCCCGACGGCGTGGCCGACGGGGTCAAAGAGGTCGTGGACCACTTCGGCTGGACGGGCCCGGTCGGCCTGACCTTCCCCGGCGTGATCACCGGCGGCGCCACGGTGCGTACGGCGGCGAACGTCGACAAGAGCTGGATCGACACGGACGCGCGCGGCCTGTTCAGCGGCAGACTCGGCGGCCTCCCGGTGACCGTGGTCAACGACGCGGACGCGGCGGGCGTCGCCGAGATGGAGTTCGGCGCCGGCCGGGACCGCAAGGGCACGGTCATCCTGCTCACCTTCGGTACGGGCATCGGCAGCGCCCTCTTCGTGGACGGCGCCCTGGTCCCGAACACCGAGCTGGGCCATCTGGAGCTGCACGGCCACGACGCCGAGAAGCGGGCCTCCAGCAAGGCCAAGGAGGACCACGACCTCAGCTGGGAGCAGTGGGCGCACCGGGTGCAGAAGTACCTGGCCCATGTGGAGATGCTGTTCTCGCCGGAGCTGTTCATCGTCGGCGGCGGGGTCAGCCGCAAGGCGGACAAGTTCCTGCACCTCATCGAGGGCATCAAGGCCGAGATCGTCCCCGCCCAGCTGCAGAACAACGCGGGGATCGTCGGCGCGGCGATGAGAGCGGCCCACCACGCGCCCTAGCGGCACGGGGCCGGCCCGGCGGACACCGTCCCCGGGCCGCCCCTAGCTCCTGCCCCGCCGCCGCACCCACCGCACCCGGCGGACGAGCACGATCACCCCGGCGGCCAGCGTCCCCGCGTACAGCCAGCCGGCCTGGGTGGCGAGCCCGGTGACCAGCCCCATCATCCGGCCGAGCAGCCCCCCGCCGCCCTCGGCGACCGGCACCAGCCCCACGGCGAACGCGATCGGTACGACCACGGGCGCGGTCAGCAGATCCCCGCCGCGCACCCACAGCGCGGTCAGGACGCACACCGGCAGGAACAGCACGCCGTAGAGCGCCGGGGACGCCCCGAACAGCAGCGCGTCCAGACAGCCGAGCAGGAACATCGCCGCCGCGCAGAACAGACCGCTGCCGAGCCCGGTCAGCCGGGGGTTCGGCAGCCGCGCACCGGCCGGTTCCGGCCGCGCGCCGCGCACCGGCCGGGCGCCCCCCGGCCGCCGTGCGGGCCGTCCGGCACCCGGCGCGGGCCCGCGCCCGCCGCGTGGCCCGCGACCGCCGTCCGGCCGGCGCCGTGCCTGCGGCAGCGGGGCCTGCGGGGGTGTGCCGCGTCGCGGTCCGTCGTTCGGAGGGTGCGTTCTGTGTTGCTCCACAGGGACCAACCTAGGTCTGTTTATGTGCCGAATCGGCCCTCGGACACGCCGGTGGAGCGAGCTTGGCCGGGCGTTCGGCGCTCTCGTGAAGCGGGTGCGCGGGACGCCGTAAACTGGTGGATCGGCCAGTGTCGGTCTCTGGCCCCTGGCAGCCCCTGGCCCACTCAACAACGGGAAGTCGCAACGTGTCGCTCACGATCGGAATCGTCGGCCTGCCCAACGTCGGCAAGTCGACCCTGTTCAACGCCCTGACCAAGAACGACGTGCTGGCGGCCAACTACCCGTTCGCCACGATCGAGCCGAACGTCGGCGTGGTCGGCGTGCCCGACGCCCGCCTGGCCCAGCTGGCCTCGATCTTCAAGTCGGAGCGCATCCTCCCGGCCACGGTCGACTTCGTCGACATCGCCGGCATCGTGCGCGGTGCCTCCGAGGGCGAGGGCCTGGGCAACAAGTTCCTCGCGAACATCCGCGAGTCCGACGCGATCTGCCAGGTCATCCGCGCGTTCAAGGACGAGAACGTCGTCCACGTCGACGGCAAGGTCTCGCCGAAGGACGACATCGAGACGATCAACACCGAGCTGATCCTCGCCGACCTCCAGACCATCGAGAAGGTCCTGCCCCGCCTCCAGAAGGAGTCGCGGATCAAGAAGGACATCGCGCCCAAGGTCAAGGCGGTCGAGGAGGCCAAGGAGATCCTGGAGAAGGGCGACACGCTCTTCTCGCACGGCATCGTCCAGGGCACCGAGCGCAACGAACTCCTCCACGACCTGCACCTGCTCACCACCAAGCCCTTCCTCTACGTCTTCAACGTCGACGAGGACGAGCTGACGGACGAGGACTTCAAGAACGAGCAGCGCGCGCTGGTCGCCCCCGCCGAGGCGATCTTCCTCAACGCCAAGCTGGAGGCCGACCTCGCCGAGCTGGACGAGGAGGACGCGCTGGAGCTGCTGGAGTCGGTCGGCGCCGAGGAGCCCGGCCTCGCCACCCTCGCCCGGGTCGGCTTCGACACCCTCGGCCTGCAGACCTACCTGACGGCAGGCCCCAAGGAGTCCCGCGCCTGGACGATCAAGAAGGGCGCCACGGCCCCCGAGGCGGCCGGCGTGATCCACACCGACTTCCAGAAGGGCTTCATCAAGGCCGAGGTCATCTCCTTCACCGACCTGGTCGAAACCGGCTCGGTGGCCGAGGCCCGCGCGAAGGGGAAGGCGCGGATGGAGGGCAAGGACTATGTGATGCAGGACGGGGACGTGGTGGAGTTCCGGTTCAACGTGTAGCGGCTGACGTATCACCACGTCACTGATCTCGCAAACACGCAGGTCAGAGAGGGTCCGACTCTTCGGGGTCGGGCCCTTGGTTTTTCCCGTGCTGGGATGGTGCTGGGATAGCTGACCCCTCGCCACCTGTCGTCATCCCTGGTCATCCGTACCGTGCTGGGACGGGATGGGGGTGCCCGTGCTGGGATTCGCGCGAGCAGGGCACAGGCCGAGCTGTGAAGGTAGTGCGGGCGTGGCACTTTTCCTACTTGTTTGACACAATCGGGGGCATGGCTGAGACGACGTACAGCATCGGGGAAGGCCCGGCGACGCGGGTGAGCCTGTCGCTGCCGGAGGGGACGGCGGAGGCGATCCGGGCGCGAGTGGGGAAGCGGGAGTTCTCCGCGTTCATCGCCGAGGCGGTCGAGCGTGAGTTGCGCGGGCAGGTCCTGGACGAGTACCTGGCGGACTACGAGAGCCGCAAGGGGCCGGTCTCCGAGCCGGCTCGTCAGCGGGCGCGGCAGGTCTTTGACGAGGTGTTCGCCGAGGAGGCCGAGTGGCCCGCCGCAGGCTGAGTCACGAGGGGACGCTCGTCCTGGACAGCGAAGGGCTCTCGAAGCTGCTCGCCGATGACGAGCAGGTGGTGGCTCTGATCGCTGAGGCGCGCTCGCGCGGCATGGAGGTCGTGATCAGTGCGCTCACCATCATCGAGGCCGTCCATGCCCGTACGAACAAGTCCCGCCTGAACTGGGTGCTTTCCGGGCTGCGGGTCGTCCCGGTCGGTGACGAAGAGGCAAGGGCGGCCTCGAAGCTGCTGATGAATGCCGGGTTGCACGGACACAAGTACGCGATCGATGCGGCCGTCGCCGAGGCCGCGCTGCGACAGCACCGCCCCGTGGTCATGCTGACTTCCGATATTGACGACATGGCCAAGCTGTGCGGCGAGCGGGTCCGGCTTGTGGCGGTGTGATTTCCCCTGGTCCGGCTCAGTAGGAGCGGGGTCCGTAGGGGCTCCAGTGGCTGAGGAAAGGCTTGAGGTCGTCGCCGCTGGGCTTTGGTGGCGTGGGCAGTTTCGGCGCTGAGACCGATTCGGTGAGGATGTGGAGGTGCGCGTCCGCGAACGCCAGCCACGCCTCGATCAATCCCGCCGAGGTGGGGCGGATGCTCGGGCTGGATCCGGCGGAGGCCGTCGATGCCGCTCTGGTCACCGGCGGGTTGCCGCTGATCTGCGCGGAGTGGCCGCGGGGCGCGGGGCTGTGGGACTTCCTGGGCGAGGCGCTGAGCGATCGGGTCTCGGCCCTGCTGGTGTCGGCCGAACGCTCGCTGGCTGCCGAATTCCCGCCGCAGGCTCAGGCGCGTACGGTGCTGGCGGCCATCGGCAGTGGCGAGCGGACCTTCACCAACATCGCCCGTGCGGCCGGCGGTATCGGAGCCACGCCCCTGCAGCGAGGGCTGGAGTTGCTCACGGCCAAGCGGATCGTCGCCGCTGAACTGCCCGTGTCGCCGCGTCCGTCGAAGGATCGCCGCTACCGAGTGACAGATCCCTATCCGGGAGAACTGGACCAGCTGGCGCGGCCGGGCCGTCGAGCCCCTTGTCCGCGAGGCCCTGGCGCGGGTACTGCCCGACGACCGGCTGCCCGCGGCCCCCGCGGTGGGCGGGTACTGGACCCGCACCGACGACGTCGAGATCGACATCGCCGGCGCGGACCGCGCCCCTATCGCCGAGGAGCTGCTCTTCGTCGGCTCCGTCAAGTGGCTGGAGCAGTCGCCGTTCGACCGGCATGACCTGGCCGCTCTCCATCGGCACCGGGCCGCCCTCACCGAGGAACCTGTTCCGGTCGTGGCCCCCCTTCCGGCCGCCCGCTCACATCCCCGTGACCCGTGCCACCGTGAACGGTGTCCGCGGGACTCCCTCGCCCATCGGGCCGCCCTTGTCGAACTGGGAGCGGACGACCAGGAGGTGGTCGCGCTCGCGGACCAGGGTGGTGGGGAGCTGGAGCGCCGGGGTGGTCAGGCGGCGCCGCAGGCGGGCCGAGGTGCCGGTGGCGGAGAGCTGCCACCGGGTGAGGGTGTCGGTGACGTTGTGCACGGCCCAGAGGGTGCGGCCGTGCAGTTCCAGGCCGTCGCCGTGGGTCAGGTCCCCGCCGTGCAGGGCGACCCGGCGTACCGCGCCGGAGGTGGTGTCCACCCGGTACAGGCCGCCGCCCGGCATGTCGACGACGAAGAGGAAGCGGCCGGTGGTGTCGGCGACGATGCCGTTCAGGGCGTGCGCGCCGGAAGGGGCCGCGGGAAGGGCGGCGCCCAGGTCGAAGGCGGGGGTGAGCGGCAGCCGGCCGCCCCGTGCCCGGGCCACCTCGGCCGGGGTGACCCGGTGGATCAGCGGACGGACGCTGTCGGTGACGTACGCCGTGCCGTCCGGGGTGATCACGACGTCGTTCAGGAAGCCCGCGGCAGGGTCCGGCATGTCGAAGCGGGCCAGCAGGGAGCGGTCGCGCAGGTCGTAGACGGCGATACCGGTGCTGTGGTCGGTGACCCACAGCCGGCCCGCGCGGTCGGTCTTCAGGCCGTTGGCCGTCGTACGGCCGTCCGTGCCGGCCGGGAGGAAGACCTCGGCCTCGCTGCTGCCGGCGGCGGCACGGTAGACCTCGCCGGTGGTGAACGAGCCGACATAGACATCGCCCGTGCGCCGGTCGAGCGTGATGCCCTCCGGGTAGGCGCGGTCCCCGGGCAGGGTGAACGCCCTGCTGACGCGGGGACCGGTGGCCGCGTGAGCGGTGGCGGGAGCCGCGACGGCGGCCAGCGCGGCGGCCGTCGCGGTCAGGAACGTACGGCGGTGGAGCGGGCGGGAGACAAGCGGCATGGACACGGGAGCCCTCTCGGTTCGGCCCGTCTGGATGATTGGACCCGAAGGTATGTTAGGGCTCTAATGTTCGTCAATGCACTCATGGTTGTTCGGGTGTGGATGAACCGTCGAGGGTGCATGGGTGTACGTGCCCGTTACCATGCTCGGATGACGTCCATGCCGGTCCCCGAGCGCGTCGGCTCGCACATCAAGCGGGCCGAGCAGGCCCTCAACGCGACCAAGACCGCGGTGCTGAAACCGGCGGGGCTGACCGTCGCCCAGTACGGCGCCCTGCTGTACTGCGCCGTCAAGCCGGGCATCTCCGCCGCCGCCCTGGCCCGCCTGTGCGGGGTGACGCCGCCGACCATGAACACGGTCCTGAAGAACCTCCAGGAACGCGACCTGATCGTCCGCACCCCGCACGAGTGGCACAAGAACGTCCTGGAGACGCGCCTCACGGACGCCGGCCAGGCGGTCCTGGCCGACGCCGACGCACGTGCCGTACGGGTCGAGCGGGCGCTCTCCGCCGAGTTCACCGACGAGGAGCGGGCGATGCTGACCGGGCTGCTCGCCCGCTGTGTCAGCGTGCTGGAGGAACAGCGCCCGGCAGGCCCGTGACCTGGTACGGCGCCGGGTCCGTCACCCAGCCCGCGGCCAGCGTCAGGCGGGATTCGCGGTCGGTGGCGAGAAAGCCGAAGGGGCGGTCGAACGTGACGCGGACCACCGTGGTCTCGTAGCGGTACTGCGGGATTCCGCCGGCCGGTGCCGGCATGACCGCCGTCACCGCCGCCGCCCGGAAACCGAGCGCCCCGAACTGGGCCACCGCCGACTGGCGGGCCTCCCCGACGGCCAGCGGGTAGGCGCTCACCCCCGGGAAGTGGCCGACCCCGGCGTCCGTCGCCGCCGTGAGGCCGAACAGGCCGGACAGGGCGAGCAGATCGTGGTCGGCCCGCACCTCGTACGCCACCGTCGTCACGTCGAGCGTGCGCGGCTCGGGCGTCACGGCGGGCTGCTGCTCCACGTGCAGGCCGGGGCCGACATGCCCGTGCGGCAGCGCCCCGCCCGGCGTCAGCGGCAGGCCGCGCCCCACGATCCCCACGCCGGCCGCCAGCACCTGACCCGGTGTCATCCGCTCCTCGCCGAGCATCAGATGGACGTCGACGCCGTTGTCCCCGGGCACCGTCAGCGCGGTGACGAACCCGTCCGGCGTGCCCGTCACCCCCACCCGGTCGGGGCGCACACTGCGCCGGTGCAGACCGCGCAGGGTACGGCCCTGCCAGGGGCCGGAGCCGGGCCGCAGCGGCTGCTCGGTGAAGGGCTGGCGCCAGTCGGTGCGCAGCGCGAGGGCGCAGGCCAGCACCATCCGCGCGTCCCGGGTCAGCGTCACCGGCATCCGCTCGACCAGCCCGCCGGTCCGCTGCGCCGCCCACGCGTCGAGCCGCTCCTGCGCGGTCACGAGGTCGTCCCCGAAGACCCCGTAGGTCCCGGCGGGCAGCCCGGCCCGCCACTCGTCCCGCAGGGGCATCTCCTGATGCGTCCACAGGCCGAGCGCCGCGTCCAGGCCGGAGACCGACGCCAGCCCCGCGAGCAGTTCCCGCGCCGCCCCGGCCGCCCGCTCGGCCGGCACGCCCAGGGCGCCGGCCAGTTCCGCGCGCGCCGGGCCCGCCGCGCCGTCCGCCAGGAAGGCCAGCAGCGGCCATACGCCCGGCGCGGAGAACACCGTGCCGCCCGGCAGGGCCTGTGCCCAGCGGGCCGTCAGGGCGTTCACCCGCCCGACCACCTCATCGGTCAGCCCGCTCACGCGTCCCCCTCCCGGCCGGTCCCGCTCATGCCGTGCTCATCCGTGGTCAATGCCGTGTTCACTTTCCTCGCCGACTTCGGCCTCCCCCTCATCGGACTCACCGGGCCCCGGCCACCACCGGCGGATCCGGGAACCCGGCGCCGTCCCCCGCGCCCTCCGGTTCCCCGGCGCCCTCCGGTTCCCTCGCTGCCTCCGGGCGGGGCAGCGGGTCCGCCTCCGGCCGGAGTTCCCGCGTCCGCCCGTGGCGCCGGCCGCCGGTCAACTCCCGTGCCGTCGCGGGCGCCTGACCGGCCGGTACGACGAGAGCCCCGGCCCGATCACCCCGCGCCGGACCGGCCGCGCCGTCGGCGAGGAGGGCCGGAGCCGGCCAGGCCCCCATGGCGGACCATGCGGACCGTGCCGTGCCGTCGCGGGCCGTCGCCGCCCGCCGCGCCGTGACCCCGTTCCCCTCGCGCACGGCCGCACCGCCCGCCCGGCCGCGCGCTCGCGTATCCACCCGCATTCCGCCCCCGTTCCCGCCCCGCTTACCATGCGGCCAGTCGTACGTCAGTCCAGTCGTCGGCCGCCGCCGGTCCTGTGCTGCCGCCGCCCGATCCAGGAGCACGGTACCGGTGTCCATACCCCCGCCTCCCGGCCCCCAGCAGCCACAAGGGCCGTTCCAGCCACCCCCGTCGCCCCCTCAGGGGCCCTACGGGCCGTCGCCCTACCCCCAGCAGCCGGGCGGTGTGCCCGTGTACCAGCCGTGGGCGCAGGGCTATCGCCCGTACAACCAGCCGGTGCCGGTCAACGGTCTCGCCATCGCCTCCCTGGTGCTCGGCGTGCTGTGCTTCCTGCCCGGTGCGGGCCTGGTGCTCGGACTGACCGCGCTGCGCCAGATCCGGCGGCGCGGCGAGCGCGGCAAGGGGCTGGCCGTGGGCGGCGCGGTGCTGTCCGGGGTCGGACTCGCGCTGTGGGCGCTGCTGTTCGCCACGGGCGGCGCCGCCGATGTGTGGCACGGGTTCAAGGAGGGCGCGCGCGGGGGCGCCACGCTCTCGCTGGCCGAGGGCGAGTGCTTCGACACGCCGGGCGGGGCGCTCGGCGGTGAGACGTACGACGTGGACAAGGTCTCCTGCGCCGGCCCGCACGACGGCGAGGTGTTCGCGTCGTTCCGGCTGCCGGGCGGCACCTACCCCGGGGACGGCACGGTCGGTGACGCCGCCGACGACCGCTGCTGGGGCCTCCAGGACGGCTACGCGATGGACGGCTGGGCGGTCCCGGGCGACGTCGACGTGTACTACCTGACGCCGACCGAGGAGAGCTGGGGCGCCGGGGACCGCGAGGTGACCTGCGTGTTCGGCAACACCACCGAGGGCGAGGACCTGACCGGGTCGCTGCGCAACGACGAGAGCGTCCTCGACGCCGACCAGGTCGCCTATCTGAAGGCCGCTCACGTCCTCAACGCGGCCCTGGACACCGCCCCCGACGAGGAGTACCTGGAGGACGACCTGCCGGGGCACAGGGCGTGGGCGGGCCGGGTGTCGACCGCGCTCGGCGAACAGGCCCGGATGCTGCGCGCGCACGACTGGCCGGCCGGTGCCCGGGGGCCCGCCGGCGCGCTCGCCGCCGACCTGGACAAGGCCCGCGCGCAGTGGGCGAAGGCCGCGGCGGCCGAGGACGCGGACACCTTCTACGAGCACTACGACACCGGCACCGAACTGATCGACCCGAGCCGGGCGGTCACCGTGCGCAAGGCGCTGGGGCTTGCCACCGTCCCGCCCGCCGAGCCGGACGACACGGGGAGCGGCAGCGGCGCCGGCATGCAGGTGTGAGCGCGCGGGGTGCGCGGGCGCCGGTGTGCGGGTACCGGTGCGCGGGCACCCATGAAGGCGGGCCGCCACTTCCTATACGGCAGGCAAAGTGCCTGGGTAAAGCCTTCCCCAGCTCTTTGTCATCACATCGAGTGATTCTCTGGCCTTTGCTTGCATGGCACAACCCACGGTTGCCACGCTGTTGCTGTCTGTACAACCTGATGGGAGCGGCCAGTGACATTCGGTGAGCAGCCGGCGTACCTGCGTGTCGCGGGTGATCTCCGCAAGAAGATCGTCGACGGTTCACTCCCGCCCCACACCCGGCTTCCCTCCCAGGCCCGCATCCGCGAGGAGTACGGCGTCTCGGACACGGTCGCGCTGGAGGCCCGCAAGGTGCTGATGGCCGAGGGGCTGGTCGAGGGCCGCTCCGGCTCGGGGACGTATGTGCGCGAGCGGCCGGTGCCCCGCCGGGTGGCCCGCTCCGGCTACCGCCCGTCCGGCGGCGCCACGCCCTTCCGGCAGGAGCAGGCCGACGCCTCCGTGCGCGGCACCTGGGAGTCCAGCAGCGAGCAGGCCGAGGCCGGCGCGGTCATCGCCGACCGGCTCTCGATCCAGGCCGGCGAACGGGTCATGCGCACCAAGTACCTCTTCCGGGAGGGCGGCGAGCCGATGATGCTCTCCACCTCATGGGAGCCGCTCGCCGTCACCGGGCGCACCCCGGTGATGCTGCCCGAGGAGGGGCCGCTCGGGGGGATGGGAGTGGTCGAGCGCATGCGGGCCATCGACGTCATCGTGGACAACGTCACCGAAGAGGTCGGCGCCCGGCCCGGCCTCGCCGAGGAACTGCATCTGCTCGGCGGTGTCCCCGGGCATGTGGTCCTGGTCGTCCAGCGCACGTACTACGCCTCCGGCCGCCCGGTGGAGACCGCCGACGTGGTCATCCCGGCCGACCGTTACCGGGTCGCCTTCCATCTGCCCGTCAAGTGACCCTGCCCGTCAGGTGACCGCCCCCGCCCGGGCGGACTCCGTGCGCCCCTCCGCGTGAGGTAGCGCACACCCTTGCGCACCGCGGGCCGTTCCCGCCTGCCGTCCGGGCGCCCGCACGTCTTCTCCGGCCGCAGCAATCCGGCCGTTCTCCCAGGTGGTCCAGGGTGCCCCCGGTATGCCTGGAGCTGAGGCCGCGAAGTCCGGGACGGCGCATTCGGTCCCGTGCGCCCCCGGCGTTCTGGCTGGTTGCGTACCTCTTTGTGAAAAGCCGTATTCGCAGCGTAAAGGTTGGGCGTACGCTCGGGCATATGCGGATTGCGGTTTCCTTAGACAGGGCACGGCGGGCGCCCGAGGCGGGGTCGGGGTCCCTCCGCGACGGGGGAGCGGCCGGGACCGGGGGAGGGCGGGGCAGTGCGAGAAGGGACGCGGGCGGTGGGGGCCATGAGTGAGGGCACGGTCTCGCTGCCCTGGATCGTGATACGGCAGGACGACAACGGCAATCGCTACCGCGTCGGCCGGTACGCGACCCGTGCGGAGGCGCAGAAGATCGCCGACAGCTTCGACGACCGGGGACACAAACAGCTCTACTGGGTCGAGCGCATCGCGCACAACGGGGACGGCGCGCACAACTGACCGGCGGCGGGCTCCCGTAGGCTCCGCTCCATGACGCGCATGACTCCCGAAGCGGAACGGATCGTGGTGGTGGGAGCCGCCCTGCTCGACGGCGGCCGGCTGCTCGCCGCGCGCCGGAGCGCGCCCGCCGACCTGGCCGGGCGCTGGGAGCTGCCCGGCGGCAAGGTCGAGGCGGGCGAGCGGCCCGAGGACGCCCTGGTGCGCGAACTGCGCGAGGAGCTGGGCATCGACGCCGAGCCGGTCGAACGGGTACCGGGGGAGTGGCCGCTGCGTACGCCGTACGTCCTTCAGGTGTGGACCGCGCGGCTGCGGCCCGGTTCGCCCGAGCCCCGCCCCCTCCAGGACCACGACGATCTGCGCTGGCTCGCCCCCGACCGGATCTGGGACGTGCCCTGGCTGGACCAGGACGTCCCGGCCGTGCGCGAGGTCACGACGACGGCCCTGCCGGCCGCCACGGACTGACCCGCCCGCCACGGACTGACCCGCCCGCCACGGACTGACCCGCCCGCCCGGACTGACTCGGCCGCCCGGACTGACTCGGCCGCTGCGGACCGGCAGGGTCGCTGCGGACTGGCTGGGGCGCTGCGAACTGACTCGGTCGCCCCGGACCGACCCGGCCGCCGCCCCGGACCGACCCGGCTGCCCGCGGACTGGCCGACTGCCGCGACACCGGTCGGCCGCCGCCACGACGTGGGCCGCCCGCCAGCGTCACGGCATCGGCCGGTCCCGCCGTCACCGGGATCCGCAGGTGCGCCACCCCCGCGGCCCGGCACCGGCTGCGCCGCCACCGGCACCAGTGCCGCCTGCCAGCCCCCGGCACCGCCGGAGCCGCCGCCCGCGCGACACCGCCACCGCCTCAGGTGCGCGTGCCCGCCCGTTGACCGAGTTCTCACCGGCGCTCGCCCGGCCCTCGGTGGCGCTCGGTGGGCCGTTGTCGGCGCTTGTGCCGGGATCCATACGCCGTTCGTGCCACAGTGCGCCCTCTCGTGCGGTACTGCTCCCTGGATATCGGGTATGTGCCCATTAACCCCATGAAACCGGACATGGTGGGCTCGCTGTCCTGGGAAGTGATCGGCGTGATCGACACCGACGGCGGCTGCGCTGAGTGGACTTTTCCCGCGGAACCGGGCGCTGTGCGCACCGCCCGCGCGGCGGTCCGGGGCCAGTTGCACGGATGGGACCTGGACTGCCTCGCGGACCTCGCCGCCTTGCTGGTCAGTGAGCTGGTCACCAACTCGCTGCGGCATGCCACCGGCCCCATCGGGGTTCGTCTCGTCCGCCCCGACGGACTCGACGGGGCGCTGCGGGTCGAGGTGTCGGACCCGTTGCCCGACCCGCCGCGGGAGCGCGTCGCGCACCCCGAGGACGAGAGCGGGCGCGGCCTCCAACTGGTCGCCGGGTCCTCGCGCCGCTGGGGCACCCGGCCCGGTGCGAACGGAAAGACCGTCTGGTTCGAGCTTGCCGTGCCCGGATGAGGCCGGAGCACACGCGGGGGCGCGGGGGGTGTAAGCAAAGGGGGGGCCGTCCCTCGTGCGCGCCGGGGGCGCACGAGGTTCGAGGGTGCGTGGTTGGGCGGCGTGTTCCTTGGTTAGAAGAGTGGAAGTGTTGTCACGGACCGGTCCGAAAAACACCTGGACCGAGCTGTGATCGTGAACACCGTGTCGTGCGGCACCGTAGTGCTGGATACTGCGGGCAGCCGCCCCCGGTGACCGGTGCCGGGCGCGGTGAGCTGGAGGGGACGGTTCGCGTGAGCGAGATACCAGCGAAGGCCACGGAGTCGGAGGACCCGTCGGACGGCGCGAGGAGCCAGGCCGCGGAGGCTGCCGCGGTACCTGGCGACGCCATGTGGCAGAGCAGTCCGCCCGGTTCGATCTACGACTACATCAAGGTCGCGTCCTTCTCCATCGGCCCCGGCGGGCTCGTCGACCAGTGGAGCCTGCGCGCCGAGCAGCTCTTCGGCATCCCGGCCGCCCGTGCCGTCGGCATGGACCCGATAGAGGCCTTCATCGACCCCGATCTGCGCGAGCGCGGCCAGCGGAAGATGGCCGAAATCCTCGACGGTCGGGAGTGGACCGGAGTGGTGCCGTTCCGGATGCCCGACCGGCTGGGCGGCCTGCGCGGCGAGGAGGGCCTGGCCGAGGTCTACGTGATGCCGACGCGCACCGCCGAGGGCGAGAACGCGGCCGTCTGTATCGTCGTCGACGTCCGCACGCTGCGCAGCATGGAGACCGATCTCGCCGCCTCGCAGGCGATATTCGGCCAATCCCCTTTCGGTTTCCTGCTGATCGACATGGACCTGCGGGTCCGCCGGGCCAACATGCGGTTCGCCTCCATCTTCGGCGGAACCCCGGACGACCACCGGGGCAGGGGAGTTCGCGACTATCTGCCGCGCGGCGAGGCCGAGCGGGTTTCGGCCACCCTGCGCCGGGTGCTGGAGAGCGGCGAGTCCATCACCGACATGCACGTCACCGGATTCGTCCCGGGCTCCGACGAGCGCCGGCACTGGTCCGTCAACCTCTACCGGGTGCAGAGCGGCAGCGGCCGGCCCATCGGCGTCGCCTGGCTCGGCACCGACATCACCGCGCGCCGGGCCGCTGCCCGCGAGGCCGCAGCGGCGCGGCGCAATCTCGCCCTGCTCAACGAGGCCGGTGCCCGCATCGGGAACTCCCTCGACCTGGAGACGACGGCCCGCGAACTCCTCGACGTGGTCGTCCCCGGCTTCTGCGACCTCGCCACGGTCGACCTCTACCAGGGTCTGCTGGCCGGTGACGAGACCCCGCCCGGCCTCGCCGACGGCAGCGCCGAACTGCGCCGCGTCGCTTTCGCCAGCGCCGTCTCCGGCGCCCCCGTCAGCGGCACCGGCGAACCCGTGCAGGTCGGCGCGGTCCACCACTTCCCGTTCAACTCGCCCTGCGCGGACGCCCTGCGCACCGCCCGCACGCAGCAGGTGCCCGCCGAGGAGGGCGGCCTCGTGCAGTCGACGCTGGCCGTGCCGATGGTCGCCCACGACACGGTCGTAGGACTCGCGCAGTTCGCCCGCACCAAGGGCAGCGAGCCGTTCGGCGACCGGGACCGGGACCTCGCGGTGGAACTGGCCGCGCGGGCTGCCGTCTGCATCGACAACGCGCGCCTGTACCGCAGGGAGCACGAACGGGCGCTGATACTGCAGCGGTCCCTGCTCCCGCCCGGCGACCCCGAGGCGTCGGGACTGGACATCGCCTGCCGCTATCTGCCCGGCAACGCGGCGACCGAGGTGGGCGGCGACTGGTTCGACGTCATCGAACTGCCCGGCCACCGCACCGCGCTGGTCGTCGGGGACGTGATGGGCCGGGGCCTGCGCGCGGCCGTCGCGATGGGCGAACTCCGTACGGCCGTACGCACCCTGGCCCTGCTCGACCTCGAACCGGCCGAGGTGCTGTCCGCGCTCGACGAGATCGCGCGCGGCCTCGGCACCCCGGGCGGCGTGCAGCAGGCCACCCGCACCGCCCGCCAGCCACGGGACGCCGACCTCTCCGAGGTGTACCTGGCGACCTGCGTGTACGCCGTGTACGACTCCGTGACCAGACGCTGTACGTTCGCCAACGCCGGCCATCTGCCGCCGGTCCTGGTCGAGCCCGGCGAGCCGGCGCTGATGCTGGACGTGCCGCCCGGCATGCCGCTGGGCGTCGGCGGCGAGCCCTTCGAGGAAGTCGAGGTGGAACTCCCCGAGGGCGCCCTGCTGGCCCTCTACACGGACGGCCTGGTCGAATCCCGCGACCACCCGCTGGACGAGGGGCTGCAGGCCTTCGTCGGCGCGCTCACCGACCCGAGCCGCCCGCTGGAGGACGTATGCGACCACGTCCTCAGCACCCTCGACACCCGTCACGGCGAGGACGACATCGCCCTGCTGATGGCCCGTGTCCAGGGGCTGCCGGCGGAGTCCGTCGGTGACTGGACGCTGCCGCGCGAGCCGCGCAGCGTGGGCCGGGCCCGCGAGTACGCGCGCGGGCAGCTGCTCTCCTGGGGCCTGGAGCCGCTGATCGACACGACGGAACTGCTGGTCAGCGAGCTGGTGACGAACGCGCTGCGCTACGGCGAGGGGGACATCCGGCTCCGGCTGCTGCTGGACCGCACGCTGGTCTGCGAGGTCTGGGACTCCGGTCTGGTCCAGCCGCGGCGCCGGCGGGCCCGGGACACCGACGAGGGCGGCCGGGGACTGCAACTGGTCGGGCTGCTCAGCGCGGCCTGGGGATCGCGGCGGACGCCACGCGGCAAGACGGTGTGGTTCGAACTGCCGCTCCCGGGCGGGGAAGGCGGCCTCACCGACCCGGCGGAAGCCCTGCTGAGCCTCTTCTGACCGCCGGCCGCTCCTTCGCCGGACGTGCCGGCGGGCCCGGGCTAGGCGTGGTGGCGGGAGCGGGTCCGCGGGCCGCCGTAGGCGGCCGGGGGACCGCCGTCCGGGTCCTCGGCCAGCAGGATGCCGCCGAGTACGGCACCGGCGAGCCCGGCCGTGTCCTGCGCGAGGTGCGGGGTGCCGTGCGTCCGGACGTCCCGCTCGGCCAGCTCCCGCGCCCGGCCGGCGGCGGCGTCGGCCCGTCCTGAGCCGTCCGCGCCCAGCTCCCGTACCGCCTCCGCGAGCCGGGCCCGGGCCTCGGCACCCACCGCTCCCCGGTGCACCGCGACGAACTCCTCCGCCCCGGCGACGGAGCCGCGCGCCACGAGCAGCGCCGCGGTGTCCAGCACCCCGGCGAGCGGCTGCGTCAGCCGTGCGGCGGCCCGGGTGATCCGGCGCAGCGCGTCCAGCGGGTCGTAGGGGCCGCCGGTCAGTTCCTCGCGGACCGCCGCGAGCACCCGGTCGGCGTGGGCGGCCCCGGCGTGCGGCTCACCCGTGGCCGGCGCGGACCCGCCGCCCGCGCGCCGGACCGCCGCCAGCTCAGCCTCCGCGCCGGTCAGCGCCGCGGGCACCAGCCCGGCCGCCTCCCGCAGCTGTGCCGCGTGCCGCTCCACGCCGCCCACCAGCACTCCGGCCTGGGCCACCGCGCCCTCACCGGCACGCAGCCCACGGGCCGCCCGCCGCCGGTCGTCCGCGTCGACGGCCTGGCGGCCCTCGTTGAGCAGGGTGGTGGCGAACATCAGCCGGTCCATGGCCTGTTCGACGTAGCCGGTGAGGGGGGCGGTGGCCGAGGGCGCGTACCGCTCGTCGAGCGCCGTCACGGTCCGCTGCGCCGCCGCCGCCCGCGCCGTCAGCTCCCGGAACCGTCTCTCCGCCCCTTCCAGCGCCGCGCCGATGCCGCCGCCGGCCGGTTCCGGCTCGGGCTCCGGCGCCGCCCCGCCCCCTCCGCCCTCGTCCGGCTTGGCCTCCGCCGTGCCCGTCGTGAACCCCCGCAGCCGGTCCAGCGCCGGTGCCTCCGCGTCCAGTCGGCGCCCGGCCTCCGCGCAGCGGCCGATCACCCCGATCAGCGCCTGTCGCCGGGCGACCGGTTCGTCCGGGACACCGTCCTCGTACCGCCGCCAGATCGCGAACGCCGCCGACAGCTCGGTCTCGGCGGCCCGCAGGGCGTGCGTGAAGGGCTCGGTCCGCCGCTGTCCGAACCGCTCCCGGACGAAGGACAGTTCCTCCGCGCTGGTCCGGACGCAGTCGTCGGCCAGGCGCAGCGCCGCGCGGGCCTGGCGCTCGGAGTCGGCCGGCGTGGGCGCGGGCGGCTGCGCCGAGACGATCCCCGGAGTCGTCCGGGTGCGAGCCCGCCGGGTGCGCCGCAGATAGCCGTATCCGGCCAGGGCCAGGGCCGCGACCCCGGCGACGAGCGGCAGCACCAGGTCGGTGGCGGACGTCCCGTCCTGCCGCGGTGCGGCGACGCCCGCCGCCGTGCCGGTGGACGCCACGGGAACCGGATCATGGGCCTCGGCCGTCATCACCGGCAGCACGAGCCACCCGATGCCCACCAGGGTGCCCAGCACGGCACACGCCGTCCGCACGCGTATGTGCGCCGTGGCACGCCGGGGCCGGCCCCGGATCAGGGAGGACGTCACATTTCGGAGCGTATGGGCAGGTAGGCGGCACCGCGAGTGGGATGGATACGGGTGGGGGACCAGAGGGGCAGGGGGGCGGAATGGACGAACATCGGACGACCGAGCAGCCGATAGCCGAGCGAAAGACGGCCGAAGAGGCGACGGCCGAGCAGCCGACAGCTGACCGAAACCCGGCCGACGAGCTGACGGCCGAGCGAGAGACGGCCGACGAGCCGCCGACCGAGCACCCGACGGCCGACCGAGAGACGGCCGAGCGGACGGCGACCGACCGAAAGACGGCCGACGAGCCGACGACCGACCGAGAGGCAGCCGAAGAGGCGCCGACCGAGCAGCCGACAGCTGACCGAGAGACGGCCGACGAGCCGACGGCCGACCGAGAGACGGGCGACGAGCCGCCAGCCGACCGAGAGACGGCCGAGCGGACAGCGGCCGACCGAAAGACAGCCGACGACCCGGCGACCGACCGCACGGCGGGCGACGAGGCGCCGGCCGAGCGGACGGCGACCGACCGAAAGACGGTCGACGAGCCGGCGGCTGACCGAAACACGGCCGACGAGCCGACGACCGACCGCACGGCGGCCGACGAGCCGACGACCGACCGGACGGCGGCCGAAGAGGCGACGGCCGAGCGGACGGCGGACGACCCGACGGCGGGCGGGAAGCCGACGCGCCCCCGCCCCCGCCCCCGCCGCTCGCGCAGGCGCCGGATCCTCCGTCTCGCCGGTGTCCTGCTCGCGCTCCTCCTGCTCCCGCCGCTCACCGCCGAGGCCGCCCTGCGGCTCAACTACACCGGCGACCCGGCCCCGGGCACCCGCACCCGGCACCAGGACGCACTCTGGCTGGGCCACGCCTGGGTGGACGGCCGCAAGACCGACAGGGACGTCAGGGCCCTGGCCGGCCGGCTGCGCGACACCGGGATCCGTGACCTGTACGTCCACACCGGCCCACTGGAGCACGACGGCACCCTGCCCGAGTCGGTCTACCCGAAGGCCCGTTGGCTGACCGCGGCCGTCCACCGGGAACTCCCGGGCGTCCGCGTCCAGGCCTGGCTCGGCGACAAGCTGGCCAGCGAGGGCCCGGAGGGGCTGCGCCTCGACCGCCCCGCCACCCGCAGGGCGATCCTCGCCTCCACCCGCGCCGTCCTCGCCGCCGGCTTCCGGGGCGCGCACTTCGACCTGGAGCCGCTGCACTCCGGGGACCGCGACTACCTCGGCCTCCTCGACGACCTGCGCGACCTCACCCACGCCCGGGGCGCGGTCCTCTCCGTCGCCGCCCACCAGATCGACCCGCTGCCCGCCTTCCACTCCTTCTGGGGCACCACCACCGGCCACCCCAAGTGGTGGTCGCAGGAGTACTTCGGGCAGGTGGCCCGCCGCGTCGACCAGATCGCCGTCATGTCGTACGACACCATGCAGCCCTTGCAGAGCCTGTACGGCGGCTATGTCGCGCAGCAGACGAGCCTCGCCCTCGAGGTCACCCCGGACTCCACCGGCCTGCTGATGGGCCTGCCCTTCTACCACGAGAACCGGTTCGGGCACTGGGCGCACGCCGAGACGGTCCCGGCGGCCGTGCGGGGCGTACGGCTCGGCCTGTCCCGCACGGACGCGGACCGCGCCCGCTTCGGCGTCGCCCTGTACGTCGACTTCGCCGCCACCGAGGACGACTGGACCGCCTACCGGAAGGACTGGGTCCGTACGCCATGACGCCCGCCCGCACGCGGCGGCTGCTCAGCCTCCCGCGGAACGCCTCCTGATCTTCGAGCCGAGCCACACCAGCGGGTCGTACTTGCGGTCGACCACCCGCTCCTTCAACGGGATCAGGGCGTTGTCGGTGATGCGGATGCCCTCCGGGCACACCTCGGTACAGCACTTGGTGATGTTGCAGTAGCCGAGGCCGTGCTCGTCCTGGGCGGTGCGCCCGCGGTCGAGGCCGGACTCCTCGGCCGCGTCCAGCGGGTGCATGTCCAGCTCGGCGACCCGCATCAGGAAGCGGGGGCCGGCGAACGCCTGCTTGTTCTCCTCGTGGTCGCGGACCACATGGCAGGTGTCCTGGCACAGGAAGCACTCGATGCACTTGCGGAACTCCTGCGAGCGGTCCACGTCCTCCTGGGACATGCGGTACTCGCCCGGGCCGAGGCCGGCGGGCGGTACGAAGGCCGGGACCTCGCGCGCCTTGCGGTAGTTGAAGCCGACGTCCGTCACCAGGTCCCGGACCACCGGGAAGGCGCGCAGCGGGGTGATCGTGATCGTCTCGGCGCGGTCGAAGACCGACATGCGCGTCATGCACAGCAGCCGCGGGCGGCCGTTGATCTCCGCCGAGCACGAACCGCACTTGCCCGCCTTGCAGTTCCAGCGCACGGCCAGATCGGGTGCCTGGGTGGCCTGGAGGCGGTGGACGATGTCCAGGACGACCTCGCCGTCGTGCACCTCGACCGTGAAGTCGGTCAGGCCGCCGCCCTGTTCGTCGCCCCGCCACACCTTGAAGCGGGCCTGGTAGCTGCTCACTCGTACAGCTCCTCCTCGGCGAGGTACTTGACCAGCTCCTCCTTCTCGAAGAGGGCGAGCAGGTCCGTACGGATGGGGTCGGTGGTCTCGCGGGTGAGGCGGATCTGGCCGCGGGCGGAATCGGTCCCGGCGAGGCCGCCGGTCGGGTCGGCGAGGGCGCAGAGCAGGTTCACATTGCGCCAGTCGCGGTCCATCGTCGGATGGTCCTCGCGGGTGTGGCCGCCCCGCGACTCGGTGCGCTCCAGCGCGGCCCGGGCCACGCACTCGCTGACCAGCAGCATGTTCCTGAGGTCGAGGGAGAGGTGCCAGCCGGGATTGAACTGGCGGTGGCCCTCGACCCCGGCCCGCCGGGCCCGCAGCCGCAGCTCGCCGAGCTTGTGCAGGGCCTGCTCCATCTCGCCCTCGCGGCGGATGATGCCGACCAGGTCGTTCATCGCCTGCTGGAGCTCCTGGTGCAGGGTGTACGGGTTCTCCGCCGGGCCGGCCGCGCCCTCCGGCTCCGCCGAGAAGGGGCGCAGCGCCTCCGCCGAGGCCGCGTCGACCTGGACGTCGTCGACGGCCGGGCGGTCCCCGGCGTGCCGTGCCGCGTGCTCGGCCGCGTGCCAGCCCGCCCGGCGCCCGAAGACCAGCAGGTCGGAGAGGGAGTTGCCGCCGAGCCGGTTGGAGCCGTGCATGCCGCCGGCCACCTCGCCGGCCGCGAACAGCCCCGGCACCCCGCGGGCCGCCGCCGTGTCGGAGTCGACGGCGACACCGCCCATCACGTAGTGGCAGGTCGGCCCGACCTCCATCGCCTCGGCCGTGATGTCGACATCCGCCAGCTCCTTGAACTGGTGGTACATGGAGGGCAGCCGGCGCTTGATGACCTCTGCGGGCATCCGGGTCGACACATCGAGGAAGACGCCGCCGTGCGGGGAGCCGCGGCCCGCCTTCACCTCGGAGTTGATCGCGCGGGCGACCTCGTCGCGGGGCAGCAGCTCCGGTGGACGCCGGTTGTTGTCCGGGTCCTCGTACCAGCGGTCGCCCTCCTCCTCCGACTCCGCGTACTTCTCCTTGAAGACGTCCGGGATGTAGTCGAACATGAACCGCTTGCCCTCGGAGTTGCGCAGCACCCCGCCGTCGCCGCGGACCGACTCGGTGACGAGGATGCCCTTCACCGACGGCGGCCAGACCATGCCCGTCGGATGGAACTGCACGAACTCCATGTTCAGCAGCGGCGCCCCGGCCAGCAGGGCCAGCGCGTGCCCGTCGCCCGTGTACTCCCACGAGTTCGACGTCACCTTGAAGGACTTGCCGATGCCGCCGGTCGCCACGACCACGGCGGGGGCCTCAAGGACGAAGAAGCGCCCGCTCTCGCGCTCGTAGGCGAAGACCCCGCCGACGCGCGGGCCGTCCTTCAGGATCCGGGTGACCGTGCACTCCTGGAAGACCTTCAGCCGGGACTCGTAGTCGCCGGTCTCCTCGAAGTCCTCCTGCTGCAGGGCGACGATCTTCTGCTGGAGGGTGCGGATCAGTTCGAGGCCCGTACGGTCGCCGACATGGGCGAGCCGCGGGTACTCGTGGCCGCCGAAGTTGCGCTGCGAGATCCGGCCGTCCTTCGTGCGGTCGAACAGCGCGCCCCAGGTCTCCAGCTCCCAGACCCGGTCCGGGGCCTCCTTGGCGTGCAGCTCGGCCATCCGCCACTGGTTGAGGAACTTGCCGCCGCGCAGGGTGTCGCGGAAGTGGACCTGCCAGTTGTCGTGCTCGTTGGCGTTGGCCATCGCCGCGGCGATGCCGCCCTCGGCCATCACCGTGTGTGCCTTGCCGAACAGTGACTTGCAGATGACCGCCGTACGGGCGCCCCGCTCGCGCGCCTCGATCGCGGCGCGCAGTCCGGCGCCACCGGCACCGACCACGACGACGTCCCACTCCTGGCGGTCGACCACGGACATCAGAAGGCCCCACTCCTCAGAAGAATCGCGGATCGTCGAAGACCCCGGACGCGACGAGATAGACGTAGAAGTCGGCGAGCGCCACGCTGAGCAGCGAGGCCCAGGCCAGCTGCATGTGACGGGCGTTCAGCTTCCCCACGAGCTGCCATGCCCGGTAGCGCACCGGGTGCCGGGAGAAGTGCTTGAGCTTGCCGCCGACGATGTGCCGGCAGGAGTGGCAGGACAGGGTGTACGCCCAGATCAGCACGATGTTGAGCAGGAAGACCAGGGTGCCGAGACCCATGTGGCCCCACCGGTAGTGGGTGTCGCGGAAGGCGAGGACCGTGTCGTAGGTCAGCACTCCGGCGACCAGGAGGGCGAAGTAGAAGAAGTACCGGTGGACGTTCTGCAGGATGAGCGGGAAACGGGTCTCGCCGGTGTACTTCGCGTGCGGCTCGGCCACCGCGCAGGCGGGCGGGGACGCCCAGAAGCTGCGGTAGTACGCCTTGCGGTAGTAGTAGCAGGTCAGCCGGAAGCCGAGCGGGAAGATCAGGATGATGATCGCGGGGGAGATGCCCCACCAGCTCCCGAACAGGTCGGCGTTCGGGCCCGCGCGCATCGTCCGGCAGTTCTCGGCGAGACAGGGCGAGTAGAACGGCGAGACGTACGGCGCCGCGTAGTAGTGGGCGTTGGCGAAGGCCCGCCAGGTCGAGTAGACGACGAAGGCGAACAGGCCGGCCGCGGTGACGGCGGGCGCCAGCCACCAGCGGTCGGTGCGCAGATGCCTGGCGGTGATCGCGGCGCGCGTGGCGGTGTGCACGCCGCCGCTGTTCTGTCGGGGTTCCGTACCAGTGGCCAAGTCAGGACTCCGGTCGGTAGCGGGTTCAGGGGGCGCGGCGGTCGCGGGCGCCCAGGCCCTCGTCGTCCGAGTCCGTCCAGAGGCTGAGGTCGTAGGGCGCGTCGGAGATGGTGACGAGGTCGGGCGGGCGCGGCGTGGCCTCGGCGGCGGCGGCCTCGCGCAGCAGTGCCACGCTCTCGCGCAGATGGGCGGCGTCGAGGCGGGCCCGGCGTATCTCCAGGCCGCCGCCGCCGAGCTGGTGTTCCAGGCGGCCCAGCGACCGGTTGAGGTCGTCGAGGCAGCGCTGGACGGCGTTGATGTCGTCGTGCACGGACATGACTTGCCCTCGCTTCCGCGGGTCCGGCGGGCCATGGGCGACAACGTGCGCCTTGGAGTGTTGCGCCTCACGCCCGCCTCTGTGAAGGGATGTGCAGCGATTGGCCGAGGCGTACGGGTGCATCACTCCTCGGGTTGCGCCGCACGGGTGGCCTTACCGGCCGTTGTCGCCGTGTCGCTCGCTGTTGCCGGATCCTTTCCTCTTCAGTGGCCGCATAGATCTGATCAGCTCCATATACCGCCAAACGTGATCAGCGCCATATACCGATAAATGTGAGCATAAGGCCCGTGGCTCCCCGGAGGTAGCAGAGATGTCCTACGACGTTCGGCAGCGCCCCGAGGAGGCGCGGGTCGGCCTCGGCGAGCGGCTCGGCCGCGGGGCGCGAGCGGTCACGACGCGCCCGCGGCCGGCTGACGGCACCTCCCGGCACGCCGTGCGCGCGGTCATGCGCTCGGCCGCCTTCCTCACCGCGGGCGCGCTCGCGGTGCCGCTGCTCGCCGGCTGCGGCTCCGACGAGCAGCCGAGCAGCCCCCTCGCCGGACCGGACACGGCCCCGGTGGCCAGGGAGCTGGTCGCCGACGGCGGCACCCTGAAGTGGGCCGTGGACGCCGTACCGGAGACGCTGAACACCTTCCAGGCCGACGCCGACGCCGCCACCAGCCGGGTCGCCCAGGCCGTGCTGCCGTCGATGTTCCGGACCGACACGAACGGCCGCCCGGTGGTGAACCCCGCCTATCTGGAGTCGGCCAAGGTCATCGAGACCGAGCCGCGCCAGGTCGTGCTGTACAAGCTGAACCAGCAGGCCGTCTGGAGCGACGGCCGGGAGATCGGCGCCGCCGACTTCGCCGCCCAGTGGCGGGCCCTGTCCGGCAAGGACAGCGCCTACTGGACCGCCCGCAACGCCGGCTACGACCGCATCGCCAAGGTCGAGCGCGGCGCCAACGACCTCCAGGTCAGGGTCACCTTCGAGCGCCCCTACGCCGACTGGAGGTCGCTGTTCTCGCCGCTGTACCCGAAGGACGTCATGGGCACCCCGGACGCCTTCAACGACGGCGCCCGCCGCAAGCTGCCGGTCACCGCCGGGCCCTTCAAGGTGGAGAAGATCGACACCGCGAAGAAGGACGTGACCCTCACCCGCAACCCCCGCTGGTGGGGCAGGCCCGCCAAGCTGAACGAGATCGTGCTGCACGCCGTGACCCACGGCAAGCGGGCCGTCGCGCTCGCCGACGGCACCGCGGACCTCGCCTCCATCGACGCCTCCGAGGTCCAGCGGATCGGGCTCGCCAACCGCCCGGGCGGCACCGGCACCCCGCTGCAGGGCTCCGGCAGGACCTCCGTGGCCAAGCTGCGTGACTGGGCGCTCGCGCACGGCTTCCGCTCCGGCCAGGTGAGCGGCGGCGAGCACAAGCTCCGCACCTCCATCTCCCGCTATCTGGAGCAGCAGCAGGCGCTGCGCGACGTGGAGGTCCGCAAGTCCCTCGAACCCGTCTACACCCAGCTCGCCCTCAACGGTGCCACGGGCCCCCTCGCCGACGAACGGGTCCGCCGGGCCGTGGCCCGCGCCCTGGACCGCCAGGAGCTGGCGCGTCTCGTGCTCACCCCGCTGGGGCTGCCCGCCGTCCCGGTCGGCAGCCACCTCGCGCTGTCCGGGCAGGCCGCCTACGCCGACAGCAGCGGCGCGATCGGCGCACCGGACGCCAAGGAGGCGCAGGCGCTGCTCGCCGACGCCGGCTGGGTGCGCGGCGGCCCGCTCAAGGCGGAGGAGAAGAAGGGCGAGAAGGCGGCCGGTCCCGAGCGCCGCACCGAGGACTCCTCGGAGGAGCCCTCGGAGGGCGGCGACGACGGCGAGTACATCGTCGGCGAGGACGAGAAGGGCCACGACCCCAGGCACGGCGGGGCGCCCGGCGCCTACGCGCCCAAGGGCACGGCCGCCCCGGCCGCCGCGCCCGCGGGACCGCTCGCCAAGGACGGCAAGCCGCTCGCGCTGCGCTTCGTCCTGTCCTCCGGGGCCGGCTCGGACACGCTGAACTCGGTCGCGGCGCGGATCTCCGCGATGCTGGAGCAGGTCGGCATCGCCACGACGATCACCAAGGTCGCGGACGAGAGCTACTTCAAGGACCACATCGCCGCGGGCGACTACGACCTCGCCCTGTACTCCTGGCCGTCCTCCGCCTTCCCCGCGACGGACGCCCGGCCTATCTACGCCAAGCCGGTCCCGGCGGCGGACGGCTCGGTGAACGTCGAGCAGAACTACACGCGGGTCGGTACGGACCAGGTCGACCAGCTGTTCGACGAGGCCGCGACGACGCTGGACGAGGACGAGGCACGGGACCTGATCAGAAAGGCGGACTCCCGTATCTGGGCCGCCGCCGGCTCGATCCCGCTCTACCAGCGGCCCGAGCTGGTGGGAGTGCGGAAGAACCTGGTCAACGCGGGTGCCTTCGGGTTCCAGACACCGGTCTTCGAGGACATGGGATTCCTGAAGAAGGGGGCGAGGATCTCGCCCTCCCCCTCCGCGAAATGACCGCCCGCGTGGTCCCGGGGAGGCCGACCCCCTCGGGGCCACGTAACATGGGGTGAGGCCGTGGCATGTCAAGCCCGGCAGGGCCCGCGTCACACGGACGTACGCAGAGGGCCTTCCTCACACTCCGGGAGTACGTCGCAATATGGCCACGCGCCACGACATCCGCAACGTCGCCATCGTCGCCCACGTCGACCACGGCAAGACCACCATCGTCGACGGCATGCTGAAGCAGGCCGGTGCCTTCGCCGCCCACCAGCTCGAGGGCGTCGACGACCGCATGATGGACTCGAACGACCTGGAGCGTGAGAAGGGCATCACGATCCTCGCCAAGAACACGGCGGTCAAGTACCACCCCAAGGACGGGGGGGACGTCATCACCATCAACATCATCGACACCCCCGGTCACGCCGACTTCGGCGGCGAGGTCGAGCGCGGTCTGTCGATGGTGGACGGTGTCGTCCTGCTCGTCGACGCCTCCGAGGGCCCGCTGCCGCAGACCCGCTTCGTGCTGCGCAAGGCGCTCCAGCAGCGCCTGCCCGTCATCCTGTGCATCAACAAGACGGACCGCCCGGACTCCCGGATCGACGAGGTCGTCAACGAGACCTACGACCTCTTCCTCGACCTGGACGCGGACGAGGAGCAGATCGAGTTCCCGATCGTCTACGCCTGCGGCCGCGACGGCGTCGCCTCGCTGACCAAGCCGGAGAACGGCACGGTGCCGGCCGACTCCACCAGCCTCGAGCCGTTCTTCTCCACGATCCTGGAGCACATCCCGGCCCCGACGTACGAGGAGACCGCGCCGCTCCAGGCCCACGTCACCAACCTCGACGCCGACAACTTCCTCGGCCGTATCGCGCTGCTCCGCGTCGAGCAGGGCGAGCTGCGCAAGGGCCAGACCGTCGCTTGGATCAAGCGCGACGGCTCGGTCAGCAACGTGCGCATCTCCGAGCTGATGATGACCGAGGCCCTCACCCGCAAGCCCGCCGAGAAGGCCGGCCCGGGTGACATCTGCGCCGTCGCCGGTATCCCGGACATCATGATCGGCGAGACCCTGGCCGACCCGGAGAACCCGATCGCGCTCCCGCTGATCACGGTGGACGAGCCCGCGATCTCCATGGTGATCGGTACGAACACCTCCCCGCTGGTCGGCCGCGGCGGCACCGGCAAGGGCGCCGACGCGAAGGCGGCGGTCAAGGACCGCAAGGTCACCGCCCGCCAGGTCAAGGACCGCCTGGAGCGCGAGCTGATCGGCAACGTCTCGCTGCGCGTCCTCGACACCGACCGCCCCGACGCCTGGGAGGTGCAGGGCCGCGGTGAGCTGGCGCTGGCCATCCTGGTCGAGCAGATGCGCCGCGAGGGCTTCGAGCTGACCATCGGCAAGCCCCAGGTCGTCACCAAGCTCGTCGACGGCAAGGTCTACGAGCCGGTCGAGCGCATGACGATCGACGTGCCCGAGGAGCACATGGGCGCGGTCACGCAGCTCATGGGCGTCCGCAAGGGCCGGATGGACAACATGTCGAACCACGGCTCCGGCTGGGTCCGCATGGAGTTCGTCGTGCCGTCCCGCGGTCTGATCGGCTTCCGTACCGAGTTCCTGACCCAGACCCGCGGCACGGGCATCGGCCACTCGATCCACGAGGGCCACGAGCCGTGGTTCGGCACCCTGACGACCCGTAACAACGGTTCGCTGGTCGCCGACCGCTCCGGTGCCGTCACCGCCTTCGCGATGACGAACCTCCAGGAGCGCGGCGTGCTCTTCGTGGAGCCGGGCACCGAGGTGTACGAGGGCATGATCGTCGGCGAGAACTCCCGCTCCGACGACATGGACGTCAACATCACCAAGGAGAAGAAGCTCACGAACATGCGGTCCTCGTCGGCCGACTCGTTCGAGGCGATCGTGCCGCCGCGCAAGCTGTCGCTGGAGCAGTCCCTCGAGTTCTGCCGCGACGACGAGTGCGTCGAGGTGACCCCGGAGGCGGTTCGCATCCGCAAGGTGAACCTGGATGCCCGCGAGCGCGCCCGCGCCGCGAGCCGCGCCAAGCACGGCTGAGCAAGTCCGGCTGTACCACAGCCGGTTGAGCCCGGGTGCCCCCTGGTGGGGGCACCCGGGCTTTTTTGCAACCTGTTTTCTGATCGCCACTGTCCGAAATGCGGAGATCCTCAACCGATACCCATGTAACACGTCCGTTTCGCGGCCTTCTCCCCGGTGACGGTTTGTCCATTTTTTGGAAGATGTTCGCTTCAGCTGTGACTGAATTGAGATTTAAAGACAGTGGTCGCCACCTGGCTCATGGCAGATAGTTAGCCGCGTAGCGCTCGGGTCAATGGGTCTCGCGCTGTGGGGACAGCGCCGACTCACGAGCACCAGGGGGTGTCTGACCCTCCGTCAGGGGTGGCGGAGGGAAGACGGAAACCCCCTCCTGTTGGTGAACACGTGAAGTCACGAGGAGGAACCCCTAGGACTACGCGCGTCCGACTGCGGTCACGCGCGTTCTCGGAGTACGCGGGCACCTCTCACACTTATACCTGTGAAACGGACAAACCGTGACAAGTCCTATCAATGTTGAGGGCGGCGGGGCTTCGGTCGTCATCGACGGCCCACCAGGGCCGGAGGCGAAGAGCGAGGCCGTCACACTCACGGGCCGGTCCCCCGGCCAGCTGATGTGGATCCGCTTCAAGCGCGACCGCACGGGCGTCATCTGCGCGGTCGTGGTGATCGGCTACTTCGTCGTCGCCGTGCTCGCACCGCTGCTCGTGAAGCTGACGGGCACCGATCCGTACACCCTGTACGGGCAGGACCCCACCTATGCCGACAAGCCCCTGCTCGACGAATTCGGGCTTCCGCTCGGCTACTTGGGCGGCGTCTCGGGCGACCACTGGTTCGGCGTCGAGCCGCAGTACGGCCGCGACCTGTACGCGATGCTGCTGTACGGCATGCGCACCTCGCTGCTCATGGCGCTCGGCATCACCGTCCTCGTCATGGTCACCGGCGTCGTGGTCGGCCTGATCGGCGGCTACTTCGGCGGCCGTACGGACTACTGGATCGGCCGGGGCACCGACTTCTTCCTCTCCTTTCCGCAGCAGCTGTTCTTCATCGCCTTCATGCCCGTCGTCACCTCGTTCTTCGTCGATCCCCGCGAGGAGACGCCGACCTACTTCCGCGCCCTCGCCATGCTGATCGTGCTGTGGCTGCTGGGCTGGATGGGCATGGCCCGGCTGGTCCGGTCCACCGTACTGTCGCTGCGCGAACGGGAGTTCGTGGAGGCGGCCAAGGTGTCCGGCGCCTCGCCGTGGCGGATCGTGCGCAAGGAGATCCTGCCCAACGTGGTCACCCCGATCCTGGTGCAGTTCACGTACCAGCTGCCCAGCACCATCCTCAGCATCGCCTTCCTGTCCTTCGCGGGCGTGGGGTTCGTCGAGCCGACACCCGACTGGGGACGGCTCTTCGCGGCCGGCGCCAAGTACGCCGAACAGGACCCGGCCTTCATGTTCTTCCCCGGGGTGGCGCTGGTGATCTTCGTCCTGTGCTTCAACCTCCTCGGGGACTCCGTACGGGACGCGTTCGACCCCAAGTCCGGGCGGTAGGCCGTCCGTTGGGTGGGGGTGGCTGCCGCCCCCGCCGGCCCGTCCGGCCGGCGCCCGGCAGATCTCACGGATATCAACCGACAGGTAGGTGGATCGCCACATGATGTCTCATCGCGCCCGCGGAGCGCGTGCCGTCGTGATCGTCATCGCGGCCGGCTCCCTCGCTCTCACGGCCTGCTCGAAGAACGAGGGCGGCAAATCCGGTAAGGATTCGAAGAAGGACCAGAAGGAAGCGGCGGTCCAGTCGAAGGCGGTCACCTACGTCGACGCCGCGGGTTCGACCGGCCCGGCCAAGGACGTGCCCGGCGCCAAACCGGGCGGCACGATCACGGTGTACCAGGAGGCGGGCCTGTCCCACCTGGACCCCGGCCAGATCTACGTCTCCGACGCCGGCCAGGTCGCCAACCTGCTCTACCGCCGGCTGACCCAGTTCCAGGAGGACGACAAGGGCAACGTGTCGGTCGCCGGCGACCTCGCCACCGACTCCGGCAAGTCCTCCGACGGCGGCCGGACCTGGACCTACACGCTGAAGGACGGCATCAAGGACGAGAACGGCAACGCCATCACCTCGGCCGACATCCGGCACACCATCGAGCGCCAGTACGCGAAGTTCATCTTCGACGGCCCGACCTATCTGCAGACCTGGCTGAGCGGCGCCGACTACCGCAAGGCCCTGCCCGGCGGCGGCTTCGACGGCAAGCATCTGCCGGCCTCGGTGCTGGACACCCCGGACGACAAGACGGTGGTCTTCCACTTCGACCAGCCGCGCCCGGACCTGCCGCAGACGCTCTCCATGGCCGGCTACGCCGTCGTCCCGGCGAAGGGCGACACCAAGGAGAGGTACGAGAAGAAGCCGGTCGCCACCGGCCCGTACAAGATCGCCGAGAGCAAGGTCGGCAAGAGCCTGAAGCTGGTCAAGAACACCGACTGGGACCCGAAGACCGACTCCGTGCGCCACCAGTACGTCGACGGTTTCAACATCCAGTTCGGCGTCACCGAGTCCACCCAGACCAAGCGCCTGATCGCGGACGAGGGCGACAACAAGAACGCCATCCAGCTCACCGGCGGTGTCGAGGCCACCCAGATCCAGGACGTCATCAACAACCCGGAGGCCAGCAAGCGCACGGTCAAGGGCTACCAGCCGTACGTCATGACGCTCACCTTCAACCTGGACCGGGTGAAGGACAAGAAGGTGCGCGAGGCCATCACCTACGCGGTCAACTCCAAGTCCCTCATCGCCGGCGAGGGCGGTGCCTACGGCGGTGACGTCGCTCCCAACTACTTCGCGCCGACGCTGCCCGGCTACGAGGCCGGCTACGACCCCTACGGCCGGCTGAAGACCCCGCAGGGCAACATCGCCAAGGCCAAGGAGATCCTCAAGAGCGTCCCGGCCGCCGAGAAGAAGGTCGTCTTCGCCTACGCCAACAGCGAGCCCGGCCAGAAGCGCAAGGTCGCCATCGAGGACGCGCTGACCAAGGTCGGCTTCGACGTGGTCGCCAAGGAGGTCGACGCGGCGAGCTACTACGAGCAGATCGGCAAGCTGAAGAACCCGTACGACATGTACATCTCCGGCTGGGGCCAGGACTGGCCGTCCCCGGGCACGGTCGTCACGCCGATCTACGACGGCGCGCAGGTCTTCGACGGCTCGGCGAACTACTCGCACGTCAAGGACCCGAAGGTCGACGCCCTCATCAAGAAGGCGCTGACCCAGCAGCCGGCCGAGGCCGCCAAGACCTGGAAGGAAGCCCAGCACTACCTGCTGGAGAACGTCATCCCGGCGGCCCCGCTCTGGTACACGAAGCAGTTCCAGATCTCCGGCTCCAACGTGGGCGGTGCCCGCTACGGCTCGGTGTCCAGCCTCATCGACATCACCCGGCTGTACCTGAAGTCGTGACCCGCGGCTGACGACGGGGGCGTGCTCCGCGGTGAGCACGCCCCCGAGTCCGAGCGCACCCACCCACCGTCTCCGCAGAGAGCAGCCAGCCCGCCATGCTTCAGTTCATCATCCGGCGCACGGTCGGCGCCTTCGTCACGCTCTTCCTCATCGGTGCGGCGACCTTCTTCCTCTTCGTGGCCGCCCCCTCCGACTACGCCTCCCTGGCCTGCGGCAAGGACTGTTCGCCCCAGCGGCTGGCGGACATCCGGGAGGCCCTGGGGCTCAATCTGCCCCTGGCCCAGCAGTTCTGGGACTTCATGTCCGGCATCGTGACGGGCCGCGACTTCCCGACCGGCCACTGCTCGGCCCCCTGCCTCGGCCTGTCGTTCTACTCGGGGGACATGGTCTGGAGCACGATCATGGACCGGTTCCCGCTGACCCTCACCCTCACCGCCGGCGGCGCGATCGTCTTCCTCGTCATCGGGATCGGCTCCGGCATGATCGCCGCCTACCGGCGCGGGACGCTGGTGGACAAGGTCGCCACCGGCGCGTCCATGGTGCTCAGCTCGTTCCAGATCTACTTCCTCGGCCCCATCGTGCTGACGATCCTCGTCTACAGCACCGGCTGGATGGAGGACCCGAAGTACGTGCCCATCACCCAGGACCCGGTCGGCTGGTTCGTCGGGATGTCGATCCCGGTCTGCGTGATGGCCACGATCTTCACCGCCCAGTACACGCGTATGGCGCGCTCGTCGATGATCGAGCAGCTCGCCGAGGACCATGTGCGCACCGCCCGCGCCAAGGGCATGTCCCGCAAGTACGTCTTCCTGCGCTACGCCTGGCGCGGCTCGCTCATCCCGATCGTCACCGTGCTCGGCATCGACGTCAGCTCCATGCTGGGCGGCGCCGTCGTCACCGAACTGACCTTCTCCCTCCAGGGCATCGGCCGGCTCGCCGTGGACGGCGCGGTCAACAAGGACCTGCCGCTGACGATGGGCGTCATGCTGTTCGGCGCCTTCTTCATCCTGATCATCAACATCCTGACCGACATCACCTACGCGTGGATCGACCCCCGCATCCGGCTCTCCTAGGAAGAACCAGCCATCGTGACCACTGTGACCAAGGCCGAGGGCACACCGGCCCCGACCGGGCCGGACGGATTCCTCTCGGTGCGCGATCTCCAGGTGACGTTCTCCACCGAGGACGGCCCGGTCAAGGCCGTCGACACCCTCTCCTTCGACCTGCACCGCGGGAGGACCCTCGGCATCGTCGGCGAGTCGGGTTCGGGCAAGTCGGTCACCAACCTGACGATCCTCGGCCTGCACGACCCGCTGTTCACCACGATCGACGGGGAGATCCTCCTCGACGGCAAGGAACTCATCACCGCCACCGAGAAGGAGATGGAGCGGCTGCGCGGCAACCGGGTCGCGATGATCTTCCAGGACCCGCTCACCGCGCTGTCGCCCTTCTACACCATCGGCCGGCAGATCGCCGAGCCGTTCATGAAGCACACGGGCGCCTCGAAGAAGTCCGCCTGGGAACGTGCCGTGGAGATGCTCGCCAAGGTCGGCATCCCCAACCCCAAGGAGCGGGTCCGGGACTACCCGCACCAGTTCTCCGGGGGGATGCGCCAGCGCGCGATGATCGCCATGGCGCTGGTCTGCGACCCCGACCTGCTGATCGCCGACGAGCCGACCACGGCCCTCGACGTGACCGTGCAGGCGCAGATCCTGGACCTGCTCAAGGACCTGCAGCGGGAGTTCGGCACGGCGATCGTCTTCATCACCCACGACCTCGGTGTCATCGCCGACATGGCCGACGACATCATGGTCATGTACGCCGGACGCGCGGTGGAACGCGGCACCGTCGACGAGGTCCTCAGGGCGCCGCTGCACCCCTACACCTGGGGCCTGCTGAACTCCATGCCCCGGCTGGACTCGGACCTCGGCACCCCGCTCTCGCCCATCCCCGGCGCCCCGCCGAGCCTGCTCACCCCGCCGACCGGCTGCCGCTTCCACCCCCGGTGCACCTTCCGGGACCGGGTCGGCGGCGACCGGTGCGCCACCGAGCGTCCCCCGCTGGCACCGGACCGCTCCTCGGCGTGCCATCTCAGCGCGGAGCAGAAGCACACCATCTTCGTCGAAGAGATCAGGCCCCGACTGGGCTAGGAGGGCTACCGCCATGAAAGAGGACCTGGTCCTCACCGCCACCCCCGAGACCGGCGCCGAGGCGGCGCCGGAGCCGCTGCTCCAGGTCTCGGGGCTGGTCAAGCACTTCCCGGTCAAGGGCGGCTTCCCGATCCGCCGCACGGTCGGCGCCGTCCAGGCCGTCGACGGTCTCGACCTGACCGTGCACGCGGGGGAGAGCTTCGGTCTCGTCGGCGAGTCCGGCTGCGGCAAGTCGACCACCGGCCGGCTGATCACCCGGCTGCTGGAGCCCACCCGGGGCACGATCACCTACCGCGGCCAGGACATCAGCCACGCCACGCGCCGGCAGCTCGCCCCGATCCGCTCCGAGATCCAGATGATCTTCCAGGACCCGTACTCGTCGCTGAACCCGCGGCAGACGGTCGGCAAGATCATCGCCGGGCCGATGGAGATCAACGACATCAACCCGGAGGGCGGCCGGGAGAAGCGGGTCCGCGAACTCCTGGAGATCGTCGGCCTGAACCCCGAGCACTTCAACCGGTTCCCGCACGAGTTCTCCGGCGGCCAGCGCCAGCGCATCGGCGTCGCCCGCGCGCTCGCCCTGAACCCGAAGCTGATCGTCGCCGACGAGCCGGTCTCCGCCCTGGACGTCTCCATCCAGGCCCAGGTCGTCAACCTGCTCCAGCAGGTGCAGAAGGAACTCGGGATCGCCTTCCTCTTCATCGCCCACGACCTCGCCGTCGTACGCCACTTCTCGCAGCGCGTGGCGGTCATGTACCTGGGCAAGATCATCGAGGTGGGCGACCGCGACTCCATCTACGCCCGCCCGCGCCACCCCTACACCCACGCCCTGCTGTCCGCCGTCCCCGAGGTGTCCCTGACGGCGGGGGAGGCGCCCCAGCGCGAGCGCATCCGTCTCGCCGGTGACGTCCCGTCCCCCATCTCGCCCCCCTCGGGCTGCCGCTTCCGCACCCGCTGCTGGAAGGCGCAGGACCGGTGCGCGACCGAGGAGCCCCCGCTGGTCCAGCTCGCCGGCAACCGGGCCGGCCACCTGACGGCCTGCCACTTCCCGGAGGAGCCGAGCGTGGAGGCCCGGGACGAGGACATCGTGCTGGACCCGGCACTCGCGGCGCTGGAGGAGGGGACGACGGAGGGGGAGTAGAGCGGGCGGGGCCGGGCCGCGGCATCCGGCCGAGCGCGCCCCGGTCCGGCCCGCCCGGCGCCGGACGACGGCCCACCCGTGCGCGTACCCGGCCGGGCCGGTGCCGTTCGTACGCCGTCGGCAGGCCGCGGGCCGTCGGCCGTTCGTACGCCGGCGGCCGGCGTCGGTCCGGTGCGGCGGCGCTCGTACAGCGTCATCCGCCGGCCGCCCGCCTCCTGGTCCGTCACCGCGGTGAAGCGCTGTTCCAGGACGGCGGCCTTCGCCCTGTCCCGCCCGGTCTCCACGGACCCGGACGGCCCCTCCGGGTCGGTGATCACCAGGATGCGCCGCTGTGCCAGCATCGCGGCCCGTATCCGGTCCGGAGCGGCCTCCTCGCCGCTCAGCGTCCCGGACTCCACCGGGCCGCGCACCAGCGCGATGTCCCGGAGGCCGGCGAAGGCGTCGGGGGAGACCAGCGCGGCGTCACGCCGGTGCGTCGGGATGAAGAGCACCGCGTCCCCGGGCACCTTCACCTTCCGTACGTCCTCGGCCACCGCAATGACGTCGTCCACCCGGCTGGCCGGGGTCCGGGTGGACAGCGACTGCGGCAACAGCGCCGTCACCGCCGCCGCGATCGCCACCGGGACGGCCCAGGGTGCCGCGCGCGGGAACCGGTGGCGGGCGCCGCGCGCCGCCGCGCCCAGCGCGACGCCGATCAGCAGGGCGAGACCCAGCATGCTGAACAGCACATAGCGGTCGAGGAACAGAGGGTGAATCAGGGAGAGGCCGATGAGGCCGAGCTGCGGCACCGCCAGCAGCGGAAGCCCGACGGCCGCCGCCGTCACACGGCCCGTCAGCGGCCGGTCCGACAGGGCGGCGAGGCCGCCGAGCGCCAGCAGGACGGCGGGACCGATCAGCATGTGCCAGGTCAACGGCCGTATCCAGTCGACCTGTCCGGACTGGCTCCGGCTGAACAGGATCAGCGGCAGCGCACCGGCCACCGCCGCCGCGGCGGCCAGCGCCCAGCGCAGCCGGACACCGCGCCGGGCCCTCGTCCACACCAGAGTCGCCAGATGCGCGGGCAGGATCAGCAGCGAGAGCCAGTTCAGCAGCGCGCACACCAGGACCGTGACCCCGTAGGCCGTCCAGCGCCGCGCGTCACCGTGTCCGCCGAGCGCGCTCACCAGGAGCAGCGTCGAGATCCCGGCGCCCGCCGCCACCAGCCCGTACGGGCGTCCCTCCTGGAGATGGAACTGCACGGCGGGGAGCAGACCGAACGCCAGCCCTCCTCCCACCCCCGCCCAGGCCCCGGCGAGCCGGTGGCCGACGGCCGTCACACAGCACGCCGCCACCGCCATGGCCAGCACCGAGGGCAGCCGCAGGGTCGTGGTGCTCGGGCCGAAGAGACCGAAGAGGCCGTGCATCAGCAGGTAGTAGAGCCCGTGCACGACGTCCACATGACCCAGCAGATGCCAGATCTCGGGGACGGAGCGCCGGGCCACCTGCCAGGTGGCGGCCTCGTCCCGCCACACACTCCCCTGCCGGGACAGCCCCCACAGGCCGAGAGCGAGGGTCCAGGGGAGCGGGACCAGCCATACGGGCAGGCGTAACCGGGGGCGGGCGAAAGGGGGGTTCATGGATGCCGCGAATCTATCCGGCAGAAATGATCACGAGCCAGTGATCACGCGGTGAAGACAATCACGGCCGGTCGGGGAAACCTTCGCCCGTCAACATGCCGGAATCGGTGGCATCCGCACGGCTATTGGCGCATATGCCGTACTTCTGGAGCCGGTGCTAAGCCGGCTGGGCCACGGTGATGATCTCCGCGGCGCCCGGGGTGACCGGCCCGCGCCGCCAGTCGCCGTACTGCGCCTCGACCGTCAGGCCCGCCTCGGCCAGAAAGCCCGCAAGGGCCGGCGCGTCCAGGAAGCGGAGGACGCTGTGGCAGACCCGCGGGGCCGCCCAGTCCTCGCTCGCGTAGGTCTCCGTGAACCGCACCAGGCCCCGGTCGAGCCCGTCGCCCCGCACCTCGTGCCAGACCCGCACCGGGGTGCCGTCGCCCGCGGTGACCTCGTGGACCCGGTCCGGGGTCCAGCGCTCCCAGGCGCGGGCGTCCGGGTTCCTGGTCTCGAACACGAACCGGCCGCCGTCGGCGAGGGCCGCGCGGGCGGCGCGCAGACAGACCCGGATCTCCTCGTCCGTCAGCAGCTCCTGGAAGGCGTGCCCGGTCATGACGACGAGGTCGAACTCCCCGTCCCAGCGGCGCACCCGCACATCGCCGAGCACCCACTCGACATCGGGCCGCGCCGCCCGCGCCCGGACGAGCATCGCGGCGGCCGGGTCGAGCCCCGTCAGCCGCCCCTGGTGCCCCTCGGCGCGGGCCCGCCGCAGCAAGCGTCCGGTGCCGCAGCCGATGTCCAGCACGGCCCCGGCCTCCCGCAGCAGACCGAGGTAGAACTCGTCACCTGCACCCCAGGGGTTGAGGCTGTCGTACAGCGCGGCGAGCGAGAGATCGGCGAAGGCATGATCTACCACCGCGGCAGTGTGACACACCTTGCTGAACGGTGCGTCAGTTTCCGGCGATCCGTGTGTGGACACAACTGGTCCTGCGGATCGAGCTGTTCAGGGACGCTCGTTCTCGACTTCGGTCCGCACGCCGTGCGGACCGAACCATCGGGCTGACTCCTTGCGAGAAGCCGATGTCACGCAGCGAGCAGCTTCCACTGCATGTATTTGTTCTTGCTGCTACGGTTCCCCCACTTGATCTTGCCGTCCACCGTCTTGAAGTAGCCACCGTGGCTGGCCATGTAGGTGGTGTGCCCGATTCGCTTGTCATTCATTATGACAATGCCGGAGTCTCGGCATGCCCGGCCGGTCGGCGCCTTTTCCCTCTTTGACGGGTCGTCTAGGCACCAGGCCCCGTATTGGTCCGCGTCGGAGGCGAGCTGGGTGCCTTCGGGAGACCAGATCTGTGACCACTTGTGCTTACAAGTGGCCAGAGTGACGGTCTTGTTGTAGCCATTCCACTGCATGCACTTCCCGGTTATCACGCTCTGGACCCGGAAGGCCACGCTGGCGTGAGCCGGCGAAGTGGGGCCGAGCAGAGTGAAGCCGAAGGCAATGGCGGTGGCGCTGGTCGCCACAGTGGTGGTGGTTCTGCTGAAAAGTTTCACGGATGCTACCGATCCCTCAGTGGGCGTTTCCCCGTTTTAGGTGTAATGGGACTATCGCACAGTGTGAACGGGGGAAGGCAGCGACTTGAGGGAGATCTGAGCGAGTGGTGAAGCGCGGCTCCCCCACGCAGTGAGGGCCCGCACATAGGCATGTGCGGGCCCTCGTCCCCTGGAGCGGACGTTCATGGGCTCGGGTCAATGGGCCGAGAAAGTCCGTTCCTGAAGGGGGCGGCTGACGGAAAGGGGTGTGTCAGGCCGCCGCCTCGGGGTCCTTGGAGAGACGGGGAGCGGGGACGGTGTCCGCCGTCTCCGGGTAGTGGCAGGCCGTCAGGTGGCCCGGCTTGTTGCCCTCCACCTGCACCAGCGGCGGCGCCTCCGTCGCGCAATTCTCGGTCGCCTTCCAGCACCGGGTGCGGAAGCGGCAGCCCGAGGGCGGGTTGATCGGCGACGGCACGTCACCGGTCAGCCGGATGCGCTCGCGCGGCACCTCGTCCACCGTGGCCTCGGGGACGGCGGACAGCAGGGCCCGCGTGTAGGGGTGGCGCGGGTTGTCGTACAGGTCCTCGCGGTCGGCGATCTCGACGATCTTGCCGAGGTACATGACCGCGACGCGGTGCGAGAAGTGCCGCACGATCGCGAGGTCGTGGGCGATGAACACGAACGCGATGCCGAGTTCCTTCTGCACCTGCTGGAGCAGGTTGACGACCTGGGCCTGGATGGAGACGTCCAGGGCGGAGACCGGTTCGTCGGCGACGATCAGCTTCGGGTTCAGGGCGAGCGCGCGGGCGACGCCGATGCGCTGGCGCTGGCCGCCGGAGAACTCGTGCGGGAACCGGTTGAAGTGCTCGGGGTTCAGGCCGACGATCTCCAGGAGTTCGCGGACCCGCTTCTCCCGGCCGCCCTCCGGGTTGATGTCGTTGATCTCCATCGGCCCGGCGATGATCTTGCCGACCGTGTGCCGCGGGTTCAGCGAGGCGTACGGGTCCTGGAAGATCATCTGGATCTCGGAGCGGATCGGCGCCAGCTGCTTGCGGTCCGCGTGCGTGATGTCCTGGCCGCGGTAGCTGACCTTGCCCGCCGTGGGCTCCAGCAGCCGGGTGATCAGCCGGCCGGTGGTTGATTTGCCACAGCCGGACTCGCCGACCAGGCCGAGGCTCTCGCCCTCGGACACCTGGAAGTCGAGCCCGTCGACCGCCTGCACCGCGCCGACGGTCCGGCGGATCGGGAAGCCGCCCTTGATCGGGAAGTGCTTGGTCAGCCCGGAGACGTCCAGGAGGGGGGTGGTGCTGCTCATGGTGGTGAAGTCCCGTCTGAAATCCGTCAGTGGCTGCGGGCCGCGGCGTGGTCGGAGAACAACTCGCTCTTCTGCTCCGGCGTCAGGTGGCAGGCCGCGCCCCGTCCGTCGACGCTGTCCAGCAGCGGCTGATCGCTGGAGCAGCGCCCGCCGGACACCTTGTCGGCGAACGGGCACCGGGGGTGGAAGCGGCAGCCGGACGGAGGGTTGAGCAGAGACGGCGGCGAGCCGGGGATCGGCGACAGCGGGACGTCGACCGGCCCGTCGAGGCTGGGCATCGAAGCGAGCAGCCCCAGCGTGTAGGGGTGCTGCGGGCTCCGGAGCACTTCCTTCTTCGTCCCGCGCTCGACGCACCGGCCGCCGTACATCACCAGCACGTCGTCCGCGATGTCCGCGATGACGCCCAGGTCATGGGTGATGAAGATGATCGCGGTACCGAACTCCTGCTGGAGGTCCTTCAGGAGGTCCATGATCTGCGCCTGCACGGTCACGTCGAGGGCCGTGGTCGGCTCATCGGCGATCAGCAGCTCGGGATCGCAGACCAGCGCCATGGCGATCATCGCGCGCTGGCGCATACCGCCGGAGAACTGGTGCGGGTACTCGTCCACCCGTACGTCCGGCTGCGGGATGCCGACCCGGCGCAGCATTTCGATCGCACGGGCCCGGGCTTCCTTCTTGGAGCAGCCGGTGTGCTTGCGGTACGTCTCGCCGATCTGCGCGCCGATGGTGTGGTACGGCGACAGCGAGGCCAGCGCGTCCTGGAAGATCATCGACATCTTGTTGCCGCGGAGCCGCTCCAGCTCCTTCTCGGTGGCGGTGATCAGCTCTTTGTCGTCGAGCAGGATCTCGCCGTCGAGGGCGGTGTTGCGCGGGTCGTGCAGGCCCAGGATCGCCATGTTGGTGACGGACTTGCCCGAACCGGACTCACCGACGATGCCGAGGGTCTTGCCCTTCTCCAGGTCGAAGGAGAGCCCGTCGACGGCCTTGACGATGCCGTCCTCGGTGGAGAAGTGGACCTTGAGGTCGCGGACGGAGAGGAAGGGGGTGCTCATGGGTCTCTCTCCTTAAGCGAGGCGCACGCGCGGGTCGATCATGGCGTAGACGGCGTCCACGATGATGTTGAAGACGACGATCGCGCCGGCTGCGACCATGACGACGCCCAGCAGCATCGGCAGGTCGTTGGTGCCGACCGCCTTCACCGAGAGCATGCCGAGGCCCTGGAGGCTGAAGGTCGACTCGGTGATGATGGCGCCGCCGAGCAGCACACCGAGGTCGAGACCGAAGATGGTGATGATCGGGCCCATGGCGCCGCGCCAGGCGAACCGGAAGAACACCTTGCGGCGGGACAGGCCCTTGGCACGGGCGGTACGCACGTAGTCCTGGCTGAGCGACTCGACCATCTGGGACCGTGTCATACGCGTGTAGTTGGCGGTGAAGATCAGTGACAGCACCAGCCACGGCAGCAGCAGGCCCGAGAACCACTCGCCCGGGTTCTCCGTGAAGGGCGTGTAGCTAGCCCGGTCCAGCAGGTGCAGCTGGTCGACGAAGAGGTAGGTGGCGAACACACCGACGACGTAGATCTGCATCGAGGACGCGATCAGCGAGGCGGAGCTGGCGATCTTGTCCAGAGCCTTGCCCTGCTTGACGGCGGCCAGCATTCCGGTGCCGACGCCGAAGATCAGGAAGATCAGGGCGCTGCCGATGGACAGGGAGATCGTGGTGGGGAAGCGGTCCAGGATGGTGTCCAGCACCGGCTCACGGCTCTGGAACGAGAAGCCCAGGCACGGCGCGTCGCAGTGACCGAAAGAGCTGTAGTCCCGCCCCACGAACAGGCCCTTGAGCCATTCCCAGTACTGCACGGGGAGCGGGTCGGAGATCGCCAGGTTCTTCTTCACCAGGGCCAGGGTCTCTGGCGTGCAGACCTTGCCGCAGGCGATGCGGGCGGGGTCGCGCGGAGCGGCGTAGAACAGGACGAACACCAGGGCGCTGATGATCAGCAGAATCACCGCGGCGCCGAGGATCCGGCGGACGAGGAAGCGGAACATGGCAGTTGGGATTTCCTGACGGATGCCGTAGGGGGGTGAAACGGCGGGGCGGCACCTGGGCCGCCCCGCCTAGGGGGCCGTACGTCAGGCCTTGACGAAGGTCTTGTACAGCAGGGTCGCGGAGAAGTTCGGGTCGAACTGAGCGCCGCCGACCTTGTTTCCGTAGACGTAGAAACGACGCTGGTACGTCTCGGGGATCATCGGCGCGACCTCCTCCATGATGCGCTTGTCGAGCGCGGCCCAGGCTTGACCGGCCTTCATCTGGTCGGGGATGACCGCGTTCTTCTTGATGCCCTCGTTGATCCAGTCGACGTTGGTCTGCGAGACGTTGTTCTTGCCGTTGCCGATGGCGTCACCGTCGAGCAGCGGCTGGATCATCGTGTAGGCGGTCGGCCAGTCCGGGGACCAGCCGCCCCACATCACGTCGTAGTTGTTGTCGATCTGCTGGACCTGGTCGTAGTACGACGTCGAGTCGACCGGCTTGATGACCGGCGTGAAACCGGCCGCTTTCAGGGCGTTCTCGATGACGACCTTGGTCTTGTTGTAGGTGGGGTCCTGCGGGAAGGCGTAGACGACCTTCTGGCCGAGCTTGCCCGCCTCCTTCAGCAGCTTCTTCGCGGCCTCCGGGTCACCCTGCGGCTTCTTCGACTTGTTGTACGGGTCGGTCTTCTTGTAACCGATGATGTCGGGGCTGAGGACCGAGGTGGCGAAGTCGCCGGCGGACGGGCCCCCGTAGATCTGCCGGATCTGCTGCAGCGGCCAGGCGTGGATGAGGGCCTGGCGGACCTTCAGGTCCGTGACGCGCTTGGTGTTGATCCAGTAGAAGTAGGTACCCGTGAGCAGGCCGTTGAAGGTGCGCTTCTTCAGGTCGGGGTCGGTGAGGACCTTCTGGATGCGCTCGGCCGGGACGCCCTTGTAGATGGAGACAGCGTAGGCGTCGTTGCCCTGGGAGGCGATGAGGCGGTCGACGCCGTCCAGCGTCTCGACACCGAAGTGGAACTCGAAGCCGTCCGGGTAGGCGTTGCGGATCGAGTCGGTCTTCGGGTCCCAGTTCTTGTTCCGGATCAGCACCATCGACTTGTCGGTGGTGTGGGCCTTGATCTTGTACGGACCGCAGGCGACCGGCTTCTTGTCGTACTTCTCCTTGGTGTCCTGCTTCACCGGCACGGCGGCGTAGGAGTGCATGGCCAGGGTGAAGTTGAAGTCCGGCTTGGACTCGGCCAGCTTGAAAGTGATCGTCCGCTTGGCCTTGTCGGTGACGATCGAGTCCAGGTGCTTGCCGCCGTAGGGCCCGGGGTACCCGTCACGCCACTTGCCGCCCTTGCCGGTCAGCGCGCGCTGGGCGTAGTCGGCGCCCTCGGTGACGAACGTCGCCCAGGAGCGCTCGAAGCCGTGGCGGACGTCGTCGACGGTCAGCTCGCTGCCGTCCTCCCACTTCAGACCCTCCTTCAGCGTGAAGGTCCAGGTCTTGTTGTCGTCGGAGGCCTTGCCGGCGTCGGTGGCGAGGTCGCCGACGAGCTTCTGCTTGCCGGAGGCGTCGATCTTGTAGCCGGTCAGGCAACGGTGCAGCAGCAGCGCGACGGTGGAGTTGTACGCGTAGTAGATGCGCTGCGGGTCGAGGTGCGAGAAGTCGTCCGGGGCCAGACCGTAGATCGTGCCGCCCGCCTTCGCACCGGCGATCTCCGGGGCCGGACCGGTGGAGTCGGACGCGGTGCCGATGGTGACCTTGGCGCCGGTGTACTCCGTGGCGCCGGTGCTCCGGGAGCCGCCACTGCCTGAGCCACCGCTGCTGCAGGCGGACAGCACCGTCGAGCCCGCGGCCGCGACAGAGGTTGCGATCAGGAAGTTTCTGCGGGAAAAGGACATGGCTGGCCTGTTCTGGTGGAGGAACGAAGTGGTGCTGGAAGCCCCGGCAGGGCCCCGTCGCCGCGGCCGGGGGTCGTACTCAGCGTTTGGTCTTGGGGTCCAGGGCGTCACGGACGGAGTCACCGAGAAGGTTGAAGGCGACCACGAAGATCACCATCGTCAGGCCCGGGAAGAGCATGAAGGTGATGTCGTCCTGGTAGGACTTGGCGCCGTTCTGGATCATCACACCCCAGTCGGGGGTGGGGTCCGTGAGACCGACGCCGACGAAGGCGAGACCCGCTTCGGCCGTCACGTAGGCCGGGAGGAGCAGCGTCGCCTGGATGAGGATCGGCGTCCAGAGGTTCGGCAGCAGTTCCTTGAAGATGATCCGCGCCGGCGACGCACCGGTGATCTTGGCGGCCTCGACGAACTCCCGCTCGCGCAGAGCGAGGACCTCGCCGCGCAGCAGTCGCGCGATGGAGGCCCAGCCGAAGGCCGTCATCACGAGGATGAGGCTGGTGACGGTCAGCCAGACCGGGGTGTTCTCCTCCGGCGGCACGAAGATCGCCATGACCACCGGCCAGAAGGCGATGAAGAAGAGGGTCTGCGGGAAGGCCAGCAGGATGTCGATCACGCGGCCGACGAGGTAGTCCGTCTTGCCGCCCAGATAGCCGGCGGTGATGCCGACGACGACGCCGAGCAGGGTCGTCAGCACGGCCGCTGCGGTCGCGATCAGCAGCGAATTGCGGATGCCGTAGAGCAGGAAGGTGAAGACGTCCCGCCCGAGCTGCGGCTCGATGCCGAACCAGAAGTCCGAGCTGATGCCGCCGTTGGCCTTGACCGGGTAGTTGAACTCGTTCAGCAGGCCCGGGATGTTCATGCCGTAGGTGGTGTACGGGTCCTTGCCGTACAGCTTGGCTATGAGCGGCGCCAGGATGCCGACGACGAAGAAGAGGATCACCACGAAGGCGGATATGACGCCCGTCCTGTCCCGCTTGAAGCGGATCCAGGCCAGCCGTCCCGGAGAGCGGCTTTCGGCCCCCTTGGGGGTGCCGAGCTTCGCCGTTGCGGCGGTGTCTTCGTCGGTCACCTCAAGGGGGGCGGCCGGGGAAGGGGTTGCGGGGGTCATGATGCTCCGTGCCTTGTGGGTCAAGGCTCCGCAGGGCGCTCCCCTACGGGCTACGCCGGACTTTTTCAACGCAATTCATTCAAGGTCAATAAATTCTCGACCGCCTTGGTTTTCTCTTTACCTTCTTTACTCTGACTTGACCAATCCGTAGCTACGCGGGTAGCACGCCGTAATCAATCCGTGCTTCACATCGGACTAACTGCGCGAAACGGGCAAGGAGTTCGATATGCGGACGGTGGAGTGTCGAAATGCGTACATCGGAACGTCCCAATCCAACGTTTCGGCATCGTTACACGAAGATCTATTGCGCTCGACACCCAAGATCATCAAGCCGGCGGCGAGGGCGTGCCTGCATTCGGATGACGTGTCCCTCTAAAGGCGGCCCAATCGGGCGGGGCACCTGCGGTGTGCGCGGTATGTGTCGATATTGACCGTTAACTGATCGGGGCTCAGCGAGGAGGCACGCCATGCGGGGAATAGCGCACACCCGATGGGCCGCCTGTGTGGTGGCGACGGCCCTCGCGGCCGTCGGCTGCGGGGGTCCCGGCAGCGGCGGCAACGGCGGCGCGGTGCTCAGTGCCTCCTGGTCCGACCCGCAGAATCCGCTGGAGCCCGCCAACACCAACGAGGTGCAGGGCGGCAAGGTGCTCGACATGATCTTCCGGGGTCTGAAGAAGTACGACCCGAGGACCGGCAAGGCCCAGGACTGGCTGGCCCGGTCCATCGAGACGAAGGACTCGCAGCACTTCACCGTCCGCCTCCGCGGCGGCTGGACCTTCTCCGACGGCGAGAAGGTGACCGCCCGCTCCTTCGTGGACGCCTGGAACTACGGGGCGAGCCTGCGCAACAACCAGAAGAACGCCTACTTCTTCGGCTACATCGACGGCTACGACAAGGTCCACCCGGCCGGCGGCCGGCAGAGCGCCGACCGGCTCTCCGGGCTGAAGGTCGTCGACGACCGCACCTTCACCGTCACGCTGAACCAGAAGTTCTCCGGCTTCCCCGACACCCTCGGCTACGCGGCGTTCGTCCCGCTGCCCCGCGTGTTCTTCACCGATCACGCGGCCTGGCTGGACAAGCCGGTCGGCAACGGTCCTTACACCATCGAGTCCTACACCAAGGGCGCGCAGATGTACCTGCGGAAGCGGGACGACTATCCCGGCCCGGACAAGGCGCGCAACGACGGTGTGACCCTGCTCGTCTACACCGACACCAACACCGCCTACACCGACCTGCTGGCCGGCAACCTCGACCTGACCGACGACATCCCCGCCGCGCAGCTCAAGAACGTCAAGGGCGATCTCGGCGGTCGCTACATCAACAGCCCCGCCGGCATCATCCAGACCCTCGCCTTCCCCTACTACGACAAGGCGTGGAACCGGCCGGGCTCGGTGAAGGTCCGCACGGGGCTGTCCATGGCCGTCAACCGCGAGCTGATCACCGGCACGCTCTTCCGGAAGACCCGGACCCCGGCCACCGACTGGACCTCCCCGGTCCTCGGCGCGGCCGGCGGGTTCAAGGCCGGGCTGTGCGGCCCGGCCTGCCACTACGACCCCGCCCGCGCGCGGCGGCTGATCGAGGAGGGCGGCGGCATCCCCGGCGGACAGGTCAAGATCACGTACAACGCGGACGCGGGCTCGCACCGGGAATGGGTGGACGCCGTGTGCAACTCGATCAACAACGCGCTCGGCGACGACAAGGCGTGCGTCGGCAACCCGGTCGGCACCTTCGCCGACTTCCGCAACCGGCTCGGGCAGCACCGGATGACCGGCCCGTTCCGCGCGGGCTGGCAGATGGACTACCCGCTCATCCAGAACTTCCTCCAGCCGCTGTACTACACGGGCGCGTCCTCCAACGACGGCAGATGGTCGAACAAGGAGTTCGACCGGCTGGTGGACCGGGCCAACGCCGAGACGGACACCGCCAAGGCGGTCGCCGGCTTCCAGCAGGCCGAGAAGGTCGTACGGGACAACATGGCCGCCATCCCGCTCTGGTACCAGAACGGCAACGCCGGCTACTCCGAGCGGCTCTCCGACGTGGCGCTCAACCCCTTCAGCGTGCCGGTCTACAACGAGATCAAGGTCGGCTGAGCCGCCGTGGTGCGCTATGTCGCGCGGCGACTGCTCCAGATGATCCCGGTGTTCGTCGGGGCCACCCTGCTGATCTTCGTGATGGTGAACGTGATGGGCGACCCCGTCGCCGGCCTGTGCGGCGAGCGCGCCTGCGACCCGGCGACGGCCGCCCAGCTGAAGCGGGAGTTCGGCCTCGACAAGCCCCTGTGGCAGCAATACCTCACCTACATGGGGAACGTCTTCACCGGGGACTTCGGTACGGCGTTCAACGGGCAGCCGGTCACCGAGCTGATGGCGACGGCCTTCCCGGTCACCATCCGGCTGACGGTCGTGGCCGTCGTGCTGGAGATCGTCATCGGCATCACCCTGGGCGTGGTGACCGGGCTGCGGCGCGGCCGGCCCGTCGACACCGGGGTCCTGCTGGCCACCCTGGTCGTGATCTCCGTGCCCACCTTCGTCACCGGCCTGCTGCTGCAACTGCTGCTCGGCATCAAATGGCACTGGATCAGGCCCTCGGTCCGCTACGGCACCTTCGGCGAACTCATCGTCCCCGGCCTGGTCCTCGCCTCCGTCTCGCTGGCCTACGTCACCCGGCTGACCCGCACCTCCATCGCGGAGAACAAGCGGTCCGACTACGTCCGCACGGCGATCGCCAAGGGCCTGCCCCGGCACCGGGTCATCACCCGGCACCTGCTGCGCAACTCCCTGATCCCCGTCGTCACCTTCATCGGCACCGACGTCGGCGCGCTGATGGGCGGGGCGATCGTCACCGAGCGGATCTTCAACATCCACGGCGTGGGCTACCAGCTCTACCAGGGCATCCTGCGGCAGAACACCCAGACGGTCGTCGGCTTCGTGACGGTGCTGGTGCTGGTCTTCCTGGCCGCCAATCTGCTCGTGGACCTGCTCTACGCCGTACTCGACCCGAGGATCCGCTATGCCTGAGCAGCCGTACCAGCCCGAGGGCGCCATCGCCGGCACCGGCATGGGCGGCGCGATGGACCTGGCGACGAGCGAGGCGACCGCACTCGAAGGCGCCCCCGCCGGTCCGGGCGGCACCGGGCCGCAGGGCAGACCGCGCTCGCTGTGGTCCGACGCCTGGCGGGACCTGCGCCGCAACCCGGTCTTCCTGCTCTCCGCGCTGGTCATCCTCTTCCTGGTCCTCATCGCGCTGTGGCCCTCGGCCATCGCCCCCGGCAGCCCCCTGGCCTGCGACCTGGCCAAGTCCCAGGACGGCGCCGGACCGGGCGCTCCCTTCGGCTACGACGGCCAGGGCTGCAACGTCTACACGCGCACCGTCCACGGCGCCCGTGCGTCCGTCACGGTCGGCCTGTGCGCCACGCTCGGGGTGGCCCTGTTCGGGTCGGTCCTCGGCGGACTCGCGGGCTACTACGGCGGCGTCTGGGACTCGGTGCTGTCCCGGGTCACCGACATCTTCTTCGCCATCCCGGTCGTCCTCGGCGGCCTCGTCCTCCTCTCCGTGGTGACCAGCAATACGGTCTGGCCGGTCATCGGGTTCATGGTGCTGCTGGGCTGGCCGCAGATCTCCCGGATCGCACGGGGCTCGGTCATCACGGCCAAGCAGCACGACTACGTCCAGGCCGCCCGCGCCCTGGGCGCCTCCGACTCCCGCATCCTGCTGCGGCACATCGCCCCGAACGCCGTGGCACCCGTGATCGTGGTCGCGACCATCGCGCTCGGCACCTACATCGCCCTGGAGGCGACCCTGTCCTACCTCGGCGTCGGCCTCAGACCGCCCAGCGTCTCCTGGGGCATCGACATCTCCGCCGCCTCCCCCTACGTCCGCAACGCCCCGCACGCCCTGCTGTGGCCCTCCGGCGCCCTCGCCGTCACGGTGCTGGCCTTCATCATGCTCGGCGACGCGGTCCGCGACGCCCTCGACCCGAAACTGAGGTGATGGCGCCGTGCTGCTGGACGTGCGGGACCTGCACGTGGAGTTCCGGACCCGGGACGGGGTCGCGCACGCCGTCAACGGGGTCGGCTACCAGGTGGCCGAGGGCGAGACGCTGGCCGTGCTCGGCGAGTCGGGCTCGGGCAAGTCCGTCACCGCGCAGGCCGTGATGGGCATCCTGGACACACCGCCGGGCCGGGTCACCGCCGGGCAGATCCTGTTCCGGGGGCAGGACCTGCTCAAGCTGAAGGAGGAGCAGCGCCGGCGGATCCGCGGCACCGGGATCGCGATGATCTTCCAGGACGCGCTGTCGGCCCTCAACCCGGTGCTCTCGGTCGGCGACCAGCTGGGCGAGATGTTCGTCGTGCACCGGGGCATGTCCCGCAAGCGGGCGCGGGCCGAGGCCGTCGGGCTGATGGACCGGGTGCGCATCCCGGCGGCGGCGCAGCGGGTGCGGGACTACCCCCACCAGTTCTCCGGCGGGATGCGCCAGCGGATCATGATCGCCATGGCGCTGGCCCTGGAACCGGCGCTCATCATCGCCGACGAGCCGACCACCGCCCTGGACGTCACGGTCCAGGCCCAGGTCATGGACCTGCTCGCGGAGCTGCGGCGCGAGTACCGCATGGGGCTGATCCTGATCACCCACGATCTCGGGGTGGTCGCGGACGTGGCCGACCGGATCGCGGTGATGTATGCCGGGAAGGTCGTCGAGTCGGCGCCCGTGCACGACATCTACCGGGCCCCCGCCCACCCGTACACCCGCGGTCTGCTGGACTCGGTACCCCGCCTGGACCGCAAGGGGCAGGAGCTGTACGCCATCAAGGGGCTCCCGCCGAACCTCGCGCACATCCCGCCGGGCTGCTCCTTCCACCCGCGCTGCCCGATGGCCCAGGACGTGTGCCGCACCGACCCGCCCCCGCTGTACGAGGTCTCCGGCACCCGGGGCAGCGCCTGCCACTTCTGGAGGGAGTGCCTGCATGGCCGCGACCACTGAGCCGATCCTGGAGGTCGGCGGCCTGGTCAAGCACTACCCGCTGACGCGGGGCGTCCTGTTCGGGCGGCAGACCGGCGCGGTGCGCGCGGTCGACGGCGTCGACTTCACGCTCGCCCGGGGCGAGACGCTCGGCATCGTCGGCGAATCGGGCTGCGGCAAGTCGACGGTGGCCAAGCTGCTGTGCAGCCTGGAGCGCCCGACGGCGGGCTCGATCCGGTTCAAGGGCGAGGACATCACCCGGCTGTCCGGCCGGGCCCTGAAGGCCGTGCGCCGCAACATCCAGATGGTCTTCCAGGACCCGTACACCTCGCTCAACCCCCGGATGACGGTCGGCGACATCGTGGGGGAGCCGTACGAGATCCACCCCGAGGCCGCCCCGAAGGGCGACCGGCGCCGCCGGGTCCAGGAGCTGCTGGACGTGGTCGGCCTCGATCCGGAGTTCGTCAACCGCTATCCCCACCAGTTCTCCGGCGGCCAGCGCCAGCGCATCGGCATCGCGCGGGGGCTCGCGCTGCGCCCCGAGGTCATCGTCGCGGACGAACCGGTGTCCGCGCTGGACGTCTCGGTCCAGGCCCAGGTGATCAACCTGCTGGAGCGGCTCCAGGCCGAGTTCGAGCTGTCGTACGTCTTCATCGCGCACGACCTCTCGATCGTGCGGCACATCTCGGACCGGGTCGGGGTGATGTACCTGGGCCGGATCGTGGAGACCGGCCGGGACACCGAGATCTACGACCACCCGACCCACCCCTACACCCAGGCCCTGCTCTCCGCCGTGCCGGTGCCCGACCCCGCGGCCCGCGAGCGCCGCGAGCGGATCATCCTCACCGGTGACGTGCCCTCGCCGGCGAACATCCCCTCGGGCTGCCGGTTCCGCACCCGATGCTGGAAGGCACAGCCGCGCTGCGCCCAGGAGGTCCCGGCGCTGGCGGTCCCGGACGTCTTCCGGGGCGCGGGCGGCCCCGCGGCCCACCCCTCGGCGTGCCTCTTCGCGGCGGAGGCCGGGCCGTCGGCCGGCTCCGCGCCCGAACCCGCGACGCCCCAGGAGCCGCAGCTGAACGGCAACGGGCCGGGGTGACATGGCGCACCCCGGCCCGTTTCACGGCACCCGCACGGCCGTACGTCGTTCAGGTTCCCGGGTCCGTATATCGGTACCGCTTCCGTGGAGTTGCCCCGGCGTTAACGCGGTTCACGGGCGGGCGGCGGGCCGGGCGAGGGAGCGGCGCAGGAAGTCCAGCTGGAGGCGGAGCAGGTTCTCGGCGACCGCCTCCTGCGGGGTCATGTGGGTCACCCCGGACAGCGGCAGCACCTCGTGCGGGCGGCCGGCGGCCAGCAGGGCGGAGGACAGGCGCAGGGAGTGGGCGACGACCACGTTGTCGTCCGCGAGGCCGTGGATGACCATCATCGGGCGGTGCGGTTCGGCCGGGTCGACCAGGCCCGCGTCGTCGATCACCGAGTTGCGGCGGTAGACCTCCGGCTGTTCGCCCGGGTCGCCGAGGTAGCGCTCCTGGTAGTGGGTGTCGTACAGCCGCAGATCGGTGACGGGGGCGCCGACCACCGCCGCGTGGAAGACGTCCGGGCGGCGCAGCACCGCGAGGGCCGCCAGATAGCCGCCGAAGGACCAGCCCCGGACGGCCACCCGGTCCAGGTCCAGCGGGTACCGCTCGGCGAGCGCGTGCAGCGCGTCCACCTGGTCCTGGAGCACCACGGCCGCCAGGTCGTCCCGGATCGCCTTCTCCCAGGCCGGCGAGTGGCCCGGGGTGCCCCGGCCGTCGGCGACGATCACGGCGAAGCCCTGGTCGGCGAACCACTGGGAGGTGAGGTGGGCGTTGTGCGCGGCGACCACCCGCTGGCCGTGCGGACCGCCGTAGGGGTCCAGGAGAACCGGCAGGGGAGTGTCACCGTGGTAGTCCCGTGGCATAAGCACGGCGCATGGAATTCGGCGTGCGCCCCCCTGTGTCAGCGTCACCCGGGGGGACAAACCAGGATCTTCGGCGTACGACCGGACAGTGGCCGCCGCTTTTCCGTCACACAGCACCTGGGCCCGTGTGCCCGGCCGGTCCAGTGCGGCGGAGACGAGGACGGTCACGCCGCCGGCCCGCACCGCCGTGTGCACACCGGGCTCCTGCGACAGCCGCTCCAGGCCCAGTTCGTTCACCCGGTACACATGGACTTCGCCAATTTCCGGCGTCTGCGCCTCCGGGCCCGCCGAGGCGGAAACCAGTACGTCGTCCGCACCCACGTCCAGGACCGCACGAACGTGCAACTGGCCGCTGGTCAAAGGCCGTTCGCCGACCGCCAGCACCCGCGCCCCGCCCTCGTCCGCGATCCGCACCAGCTGTCCGGACGGGCTCCAGCAGGGCACACCGGCGAAAAGTTCCAGCCAAGTTGGATCTTCGTCGGCGTGCACCATCCTGGTGGCCCCGGTGTCCGGGTCCACCGCGAGGAACAGCTGGCTGCGCTGGTCCCGCGCCTGTACGAGCAGCAGCGGCGCCCCCGCCTCTGACCAGTGCACACGCGCCAGATACGGATACCGCGCCCGGTCCCAGGCCACCTCCGTGCGCGTCCCGTCCAGGCCGCAGACGAACAGCCTGACCTCCGCGTTGGGCGTGCCCGCCGCCGGGTACCGGATGTTGAGTGGCTCACGCTCCGGGTGGGCCGGATCCGCGATCCACCACTGCCGTACCGGCGTGTCGTCCACGCGCGCCACGAGCAGCCGGTCGGACCGCGGGGACCACCAGAACCCTCGCGAACGGGACATCTCCTCGGCCGCGATGAACTCCGCGAGGCCGTAGCCGACCTCCGCCGACTCCGGCTCGGCCAGCGCCCGGTCGCCGTCCCCCGCGGCGCCCACCACGCGCAGCGCACCCGCGGCGACATAGGCGATGTGCCGACCGTCGGGGGCCGGCCGCGGGTCGATCACCGGTCCGGGCACCGGGAGTTCGCGCGCCGTGCCGTCCCGCAGGCCGGCCGTGAAAAGCCGCCCTGACAAGGCGAAAGACGCCAACTCCAGGGCGCTGTCGGTGGCGTAGCCGACGATGCCGGCACCGCCCTCGCGGCTGCGCTCCCGGCGGGCGCGCTCCTCGGCCGAGAGCTCTTCGGAGGCGCCCTCGAGGAGCGCGAGCGGATCGGCCGCGAGCCGCTCCGTACCGCTGGGAAGGTCAAGCACCCACAGGGAGTTGGCCCGGTCGGTGCCCGATCCGGAACGCAGGAACGCGACACGCGAACCGTCGGGTGCCACGGTGAACGCACGCGGCACGCCGAGCGTGAACCGCTGGGTCCGGGCGTGCCGACGGGGGAAGGAGTCAGCCTCGGTCGTCATACCCCGACCATATTGGCCATGCGCCCCCTTGTGCGGCCGTGCGCCGACCGATGCGCGAGCACGGATAGTTATGATCACTACCGCAGAGTGGGTATGAACCTGCTGGCGTCTGCATGGATTTGCTCAACTGATCTAGAACCCGCGTCCCTGGGATCTTTTGGAGGTGAGCCGCCGTGGCACTCTCGATTTCGGCGGTGGTGCTGCTGGCGATCATCGTCTTCTTGCTGATCAAGAAGTCAGGACTGAAGGGCGGGCATGCCGTCGTCTGCATGCTGCTCGGGTTCTACCTCGCCTCCTCCACCATCGCGCCCACGATCAGCGAGCTGACGACCAACGTCGCCAGCATGATCGGCAGCATCAAGTTCTGACGGCCGCCGTCACCGGAGGCGGCCCGGGAATTCCGTAGGGTGGGTCCCATGACGGATCTCCCTGCCCGGCGTCTGCTCCTGGTGCACGCGCACCCGGACGACGAGTCGATCAACAACGGCGCGACCATGGCCAGGTACGCGGCCGAGGGCGCCCACGTGACCCTGGTCACCTGCACCCTGGGGGAGCGGGGCGAGGTCATCCCGCCGGAGCAGCGGCACCTGACGGGCCCGGCGCTGGGCGCCCACCGGCGGGGCGAGCTGGCCGCGGCCCTCGGCGCGCTCGGGGTCACGGACGGCCGGCTGCTCGGCGGCGCCGGGCGGTACGGCGACTCCGGGATGATGGGGCTCGCGGACAACGACGACCCCGGCTGCTTCTGGCAGGCCGACGTGGACGAGGCCGCCGGCCGGCTCGCCGAGGTGATCCTGGAGATCCGGCCGCAGGTCCTCGTGACGTACGACGACCACGGCGGCTACGGCCACCCGGACCACATCCAGGCCCACCGCGTCGCCATGCGCGCCGTCGACCTCGCGGCCGAGCGGGGCCACCGGATCGCCAAGGTGTACTGGAACCGCGTCCCCCGCTCCGTCGCCGAGGCCGCCTTCGCCCGCCTCCAGGACGAACTGCCCGTGCTCCCGTTCGACAAGAGCGCGTCGCTGGACGACGTGCCGGGTGTGGTCGACGACGAGCGGATCACCACCGCGGTCGACGGCGGCGCGCACGCTGCCGCAAAGGCCGCCGCGATGCGCGCCCACGCCACCCAGATCGAGGTGGCCGAGCCGTACTTCGCGCTCTCCAACGCACTCGCCCAGCCGCTGTTCACCACCGAGTACTACGAGTTGGTGCGCGGGACGGGGCAGCCCGGGGAGACCGACCTGTTCGCCGGCGTCGAGGAGGCGTCATGAGCGACGGCGGACCGGGCTCCTCGCTCGCCCAGCCCCTGCGCCCGCCGTCCGCCGGACGGGCCGCCGCCCTCGCCGGCCTGGTCGTGCTGGGGGCGGCCGTGGGCCTCGCCGGCGCCCTGGTGCAGGCCGCCTGGTTCCCCGGCGGGCTGCTGCTCGCCCTCGCGGGTGCCGCCGGCCTCTTCCTCGGCGGTTCGTACGCCCTCGGGAGCCGGAGCGGGGCGGTCGCCCCGGCGGCGGGCTGGATCGTGGCCGTCGTCCTGCTCACCACCACCCGCCCGGAAGGCGACTTCCTGTTCGGCGCGGGGGGCGGCTCCTACCTCTTCCTGCTCGGGGGGATGGCCCTCGCTGTGATCTGCGCCACCGTCGGCGCCGGACGGCGACCCGGAGCCGGCTCCGCCCGACTTGGCAAGTGACGTACCACTTCGCCGTGCGGCGCACGTGCGAGTCCGGTGTGGGTTTCCTCAGCGGTCATGGGATACGCGCCAGGGGTGGCCAGTATGGTGGTGCGCGCCGCCGAGCCGCCCGCGAGGCCGTACCCGGCGGTGGAGCCAACTGGGAGAACCTGCCTTGAGTCGTGAAACTGACACTCCGTCCACCGGGCCCCATGGGCGCGGCGGAGCCGCGTACCCCTCCGGCACGCCGCCGTACGGGACCCCCATGGCTTCCGACGACGGTACGGACGCGGGCCGTTCGGGCACGCGGCCGGAGGACAAGAAGACCGAGACCACGCTGACGACCCGGATCCGGATCAACATCCCCGGATCCCGGCCCATCCCGCCGGTCGTCGTGCGCACCCCCGTCGGGGAGGGCGAGAGCACCGGGGACGAGCCGCCCGCCGCCGAGCCGCGGCCCGCGGCCGACCGGACGCCCGCCGCCCCGGCCGCCCCCGCCGAGGCCCCGGCCGAGCCCGGGGCCCCGGGGGACGAGAAGACCAGCGACTGGTTCGCGCCCCGCAAGTCCGCCCCCGCCAAGCCCGCTCCGGGCGGCGGCGGCACGAACGGTGCCCAGATCCCCGGCGGTTCCGCCGCGCCCGCCGGCACCCCCGGCCCCCGTACGGGTGGTCCGGGTGCGTCCGGCGCCGCCGGTGCCCGCTCCGGCGGCGCCCGTCCGGGCGGTGTGGTCGGCTCCATGAGCGTGCCGGGCGGCTCCCGCCCCGGCGGCACGAACGGCTCGGGCCTGCCCGGCGCCACCGGCGGCCCCGTCGCCCCCGGCCACGGCGGCGGCACCGGCTCCTTCGACGTGACCGAGGCGCTGAACGCCGGCCCGCTGGCCGGCGGCTCCCGCCCCGGCGCCGCCGAGCCCCGCCGCGACGACCTGCCGTACTTCGCGGACGGCGCCCCGGCGGCCGGCGGCCAGGACGGCTACGGCGCCGGTACGCCGGGCGCCGGCGGGCACGACGGCTTCGGCGGTGCCACGGCCGGTGCGCACGGACACGGCGGCGCCAGCGGCTTCAACGGCCCCGGCGGCCAGGGCGGCCCCGGCGGCCCGCAGGGCCCCGCCGGGCCCACCAGCGGCCCGGTCACCGGCGACAGCCCCCTCGCCCCGTCGGCTCCGGGCCGCGGCCCGGAGCCGGGCGAGCCCTTCGACGGCCCGGCGCACGCCGGCTTCGGCGGCCCGGCCACCCCGCCCGCGCGCAGTGCCCTCGCCGACCTCGACGGGCCTCCCGGGCCCGGCGGGCCCCGGACCGGCCCCGGCGGCGGGTTCAGCGACGACACCGCGATCCTCACCCCCCAGCAGCCGGCCCCGGAACCGGGCACGCCCGGCTACCGCTCCCCGGCCGCCGACAACGTCTCCGGACACACCGTCACCAGCGGTATCCCGGTCGTCCCCGGCGCGGGCGGCACCCCCTTCGGCACCCAGCCCGGCACCCCCTTCGGCACCCCGCCGGGCGGCCCGGCGGCACCCCGGCCCGAGCCGGCCGCCGCGCCCAAGCCGGCGCCCAAGGCCACGGCCAAGCCGAAGAAGAAGGGCCGCAGCAAGCTGGTGCTGCTCGGCGTCGGCGTGGTCGTCGTCGCGGGCGGTGCCTACGGCGCCGGCCTGCTGATGAACCACACCGACGTGCCCAAGGGCACCACCGTGCTCGGCGTCGACATCGGCGGCGGCACCCGCGACGACGCCGTCAAGAAGCTGGACGACTCCTTCGGCGCCCGGGTGAACAAGCCGCTGAAGCTCGCCGTGGGCGGCAGGACGGTCACCGTCACGCCGGAGAACGCGGGGCTCCAGTTCGACTACCAGGCCACCGTGAGCGAGGCCGCGAAGAGCGACTACAACCCGGTGCACGTGGTCGGCTCGCTCTTCGGGCAGAAGCGCGTGGTCGAGCCGGTCATGCCGGTGGACGAGGAGAAGCTCCAGGCCGCCCTCCAGCAGGCCGGCGGCGGCTCCGGCTCGGCCTCCGACGGCACCATCGAGTTCAAGGCCGGCAAGGCCGTACCCGTCTACGGCAAGGCGGGCAAGGCCATCGACGCCGCCCAGTCCACCAAGGCGGTCGAAGCGGCGTACCGCACGCTGGTGGAGACGGACAGCGCGGCCCCGGTGACCGTGCCCACCACCACCAGGCAGCCGACGGTCCCGAACGCCGAGGTCGACCGGATGATGAAGGACTTCGCGCAGCCCGCGATGTCCGACCGGGTCACGGTGCAGACGGACCCGCTGCACTCGATCCCGATGAGCCCGCAGAACTCGCTGTGGAAGTTCCTGCGGGTGACGGCGGTCGACGGCAAGCTGGTCGACAAGCCCGACCTGGCCGCCCTCAAGCAGCTGTACGGGCAGACCTTCGACGGGGTGCTGATCACCCGAGGCAACGGCAAGAAGACGGCCGTCACCCCCGAGGACGTCTACGCCGCCCTGCGCCAGGCGCTGACGAGCAAGACCAACCGGATCGCGGTCATCCCCACGAACCCGAGCTAGCCGGCACCGCACCAGGGGGCGCCCTCGCCACGGGGGCGCCCCCTGGTCGTGCGCGTCATCCGAACGGCATGACATCTGTCATCCGGCACCCGGGACCGCCGACACTGCCGGGCCCCGGGGCCGTGCGGCCACCATGGACGCATGACGACGACAGCGGCGCCGGCCACCACCACCCCGGTGGTCGGGTTCGACCAGGTGACCAAGACATACGGGAGCGTGCGGGCCGTCGAGGGCCTCTCGCTCCGGCTGTACCCGGGCGAGACGGTCGCCCTGCTCGGCCCGAACGGGGCCGGCAAATCCACCACCCTCGACCTGCTCCTCGGGCTCAAGCAAGCCGACAGCGGCACGGTGAGCCTGTTCGGCACCAGCCCGCGCGAGGCGATCACGGCCGGCCGGGTCGGGGCCATGCTGCAGAGCGGCGGCCTGATGGACGGGGTCACCGTGGCCGAGCTGGTGAAGCTGGCCTGCGCCCTGCATCCGCGGCCGTACCAGGCGTCCGACGTGATGGCCCGCGCCGGCGTCAGCCAGATCGCCGACCGCAAGGTGGACAAGCTCTCCGGCGGCCAGGCCCAGCGGGTCCGGTTCGCCCTCGCCACCGCCGGCGACAGCGACCTGATCATCCTGGACGAGCCGACCACCGGCATGGACGTCTCCACCCGCCAGGCCTTCTGGGCCACCATGCGGGAACAGGCCGACCAGGGCCGCGCGGTCCTCTTCGCCACCCACTACCTGGAAGAGGCCGACGCGATCGCCGACCGGGTCCTGGTGCTGCACCGCGGCCGGCTCCTCGCCGACGGCACCGCCGCCGAGATCAAGGCGAAGGCGGGCGCCCGGCGGATCTCCTTCGACCTGGCGGACGGGATCGACACGGGCGCCCTCGACGGGCTGCCCTTCCTCACCTCGCTCGACGTCTCGGGCCAGACCGTCCGCATCCAGTCCACCGACGCCGACGCGACCGTGCACGCCCTGTACGGCCTCGGCCTCTACCCCCGCAATCTCGAAGTCGCCGGGCTCGGTCTCGAGCAGGCCTTCGTCGCCATCACGGAGGCCGAGGAGGCCCGGCAGGCATGAGCGCACTCATCCGACTCGAACTCGCACGCGCCCTGCGGAACAAGAAGTTCCTGTTCTTCTCGGTGCTCTACCCCTCGTTCATCTACCTGATCTTCGCCAGCAGCGCCGGCTCGACCGACAAGGTCGACGGCACCGGCCTGACCGTCGCCACCTATCTGATGGTCTCCATGGCCTCCTTCGGCGCCCTGACCGCGGTCCTGATGGGCAACAGCGAGCGCATCGCCAAGGAGCGCGAGAACGGCTGGGTACGGCAGCTGCGGCTGACCCCGCTGCCCGGGCGCGGCTATGTGCTCGCCAAGATCGCCAGCGCGGCCGTGGTCAGCCTGCCCTCGATCATCGTGGTGTTCCTCGCCGCCGCCGTGATCAAGGACGTACGGCTCGACGCCTGGCAGTGGCTCGCCCTCACCGGGGTCATCTGGGCCGGCAGCCTGGTCTTCGCCGCGCTCGGCGTCGCCATCGGCTACCTCGCCTCCGGGGACGCGGTCCGCCCGATCACGATGATCGTCTACTTCGGCCTGTCGATCCTCGGCGGCCTGTGGATGCCGTCCACCACCTTCCCGCAGATCCTGCAGGACATCGCCAGGTGGCTGCCCACGCACGCGTACGCTGCTCTGGGACGGGCGGTCGAACAGAGCCAGGCGCCCGGCGCGACCGACATCGCCGTCCTCGCCGTCTACTTCGTCCTCTTCGCGGGCGGCGCGGCCTGGCTGTACCGGAAGGACACGCTGAAGGCGTGAGCACGATGACGGAAGACCTGCGGTGCGACGAGGCCCGGACGCAACGGCTGATGCGCATGGGGGAGGCGCCCCGCTCACGCGGCGAGGCCGTGCGGAAGCTGATCTGGGTCCTGCCCTGGCTGTTCTTCCTCGCCTCCCCGGTGAGCGACCTGGTCGGCGGCCACCACACGACCGGCGCCACCGCGGCCGGCTGGGCGGGTCTGCTCACCTTCGCCGGGATCTACCTGACGGTGATCTTCCGGAACATGGGCCGGCCCCTCGCCGGCCCGCTCGTCGGCTCGCTGATCGCCGTGCAGGGCGTCCTGGCCATCGTCCTGTGCCTCACCCTCGGCGACGCCTGGGTCGGCCTGTTCGTGTACGTCTCGGTCACCTGCGGCGCGGTCTTCCCGCTCCGGCTGGCGTACGCGACGGTCGCGCTGACCACCCTCGCGATGATGCTCGTGGGTCTGCGCGTCGGGCAGGAGGCGACCTGGAGCCTGTTCCTCGTGGTGCTGCTCGTCGGCTACTCCATGACCGGCGTCCGCCAACTGGTCCGCACGACGATCGAGTTGCGCAAGGCGCGGGCCACCGTCGCCCAGCTCGCCGCCAACGAGGAGCGGCTCCGCCTCGCCCGCGACCTGCACGACCTGCTCGGCCACTCCCTCTCGCTGATCACGCTGAAGAGCGAGCTGGCCGGCCGGATGCTGCCCGGCCACCCCGACAAGGCGGCCCAGCAGGTCGCCGACATCGAACAGGTCAGCAGGCAGGCCCTGGTCGACGTGCGGGAGGCCGTCACCGGCTACCGGCGGCCCCGGCTCGCCGCCGAACTCGCCGGCGTCCAGGTCGCCCTGACCGCCGCCGGGGTCACGGCCGAGGTGCCCGCCGAACCCGACCTCGCCGGCGTCCCCGAGGAGTCCGAGTCCGCCCTCGCCTGGGCGCTGCGCGAGGCGGTCACCAACGTGGTCCGGCACAGCGGCGCCGACCGCTGCGTCGTCCAGCTGCTGCGCCGCCAGACCCTGGACGGCCCGGTGCTCGAACTCTCCGTCGAGGACGACGGATCCGGCGGTCCCGGCAGCGGCCCGGGCAACGGCCTGACCGGTCTGACCGAGCGTCTGGAGAAGGCCGGCGGCACCCTGGAGGCGGGCCGGGTCAAGCGCGGGTTCCGGCTGGTCGCCCGCGTGCCGGCGGCCCCGGCGGCCCACGTAGGATCCGGGGCATGACGAGCACGATCAAGGTCCTGCTGGCCGAGGACCAGTCGATGGTCCGCGAGGCGCTGGCCGCGCTGCTCGGCCTGGAGGACGACATCGAGGTCGTCGCCCAGGTCGCGCGCGGCGACGAGGTGCTCGCGGCCGTCGGCGCGCACGGCGTGGACGTCGCGCTGCTCGACATCGAGATGCCCGGATGCACCGGCATCGAGGCCGCCGCCCGGGTCCACCGGGAGTTCCCGCGGGTCAAACTGGTCGTCCTCACCACCTTCGGCCGGCCCGGCTATCTGCGCAGCGCCATGGAGGCGGGCGCCGACGCCTTCCTCGTCAAGGACGCCCCCGCCGCCCAGCTCGCCGAGGCGATCCGCAAGGTGCTGGCAGGGGAGCGGGTCATCGACCCCACCCTGGCCGCCGCCGCGCTCGCCGAGGGCGCCAACCCGCTCACCGAGCGCGAACGCGAGGTGCTGCGCGCGGCGGCCGACGGCTCCACCAACGCCGAACTGGCGAGGGCCCTGCACCTCTCCCAGGGCACGGTCCGCAACTACCTGTCCACGGCCATCCAGAAGCTGGCGGTACGGAACCGGGCCGAGGCGGTGCGGACGGCCCGGGAGAAGGGCTGGCTCTGAGACCGCGCCCCGCCCCCGGGCCGGGCCGGTTCAGTTGAGCTTCGACCGGGCCGTGCCCGCCTCCTGCCGTACCTTGCGCGCGGCCGGCTCGTCCACCACCTCGATGAGGTCGGCGTAGGTCTCGAGCTCCTCGGCACCGGCCACGAACTCCCCGCGCTGCACCAGCAGTTGCCCGCGCTCGTAGCGCAGCCGCGCCGGATGGGACGGGATCAGCAGCGCCAGGTCGACGGCCCGCAGCGCGATGTCGGAGCGCTCCGGCCGCGCGGTGGACCACGCCCGGATGTTGTTCAGGATGCGCTGCACGACCTCCAGGGGCGCCGCCGGCTCCAGCATCGAGGGGTGCAGCGACGCCCCCGTGGCGCCCGCCACCAGCAGCTCGGCATCGTTCCCGGTCAGCACCCGCCCGCTGTCGAACGGGTCGGCCAGCACCTGCTCGCCCGCGGTCCCGAAGCCGATCACGAAGTGCCCCGGCAGGGCCACCCCGTACACCGGGGCCCCCGCCCGGCGCGCGACCTCCAGCCACACCACCGACAGCAGGATCGGCAGGCCGCGCCGGCGCCGCAGCACCTCGTGCAGCAGGGAGGAGGCCAGCCGCTGGTAGTCGCCGGGGGTGCCGTGGAACGCGTAGCGGGCGCCGAGCAGCCGCTGTACGGCCTCCGCCCACGCCCGCGGCCCGCCGGGCCGGTACGGCAGCTCGCCCGCCAGCCGGTCCAGCTCCGCCTGCGCGGCGTCGATGCCCGCCTCGTCCAGCGAGCCGTCCGTCTCGGCGCCGATCAGCAGGCACAGCGCCGACAGGTCGGGCCGCTCGGACCTGGCCTCCTCGGCGAAACGCCGCCGCAGCTCGGCGGAGCGCTCCGGGCGGGGCGGGTACGGGGGCGGAAGATACGGGTGACGCATGCCAGGGTCATGCCCTTCCACGGCGGTTCTACGGCTGTCCGGGGCCGGCGTCTGCCTCCGGCTCCTCCGGCGCACGGTAATGGTGGTAGGCGTGGTGCGGCGCGAAGCCGAGCGCACGGTACAGCGCCCGGGCGCCCTCGTTGTCCGCCTCCACCTGGAGCCAGGCCGCCGAGGCGCCCTCCTCCAGCGCGCGCCGGGCCAGCGCGGCCGTCACCTCGGTGGCCAGCCCCTGCCGCCGCCGGCCGGGGTCCACCTCGACGGCGGCGAACCCGGCCCACCGCCCGTCCACGGCACAGCGCCCGATCGCCGCCGGCGGCGCACCGGCCCCGGTGCCGGGCACGGACGCGAACCACACCGACGGGCCTTCGCCGCTCCCGGCCCCGCCCGGGCCCGAGGGGCCCGAGCCGAGCACCCGCAGGGCCACCTCGCTCACGCCTTTGCGCTGGTACCGGGCGAGCCACGCCTCGTCCGCGGTCCGGGACAGGACCACACCCGCTCCCTCGGCCCGGTCCGCGACCGGCGCCAGGGCGCCGATCCACAGCTCGGCGGTCACCTCCCGCACCCAGCCGCGCCGCTCCAGCTCCGCGCACAGCAGCTCCTGCGTGCCCTCGGCGCCGGTCGCCGTCTGCACATACGCGGGCAGGCCGCGCTCCCCGTACCAGCGCCGTACGGCGGCCAGGGCCGCGTCGAGGGGGAGACCGGGATCACCGAGCGGCAGCACGCTGTTGGCCCGCCGGGTGAACCCCGCCCGCCGCCCGGCCGCCGCCCCTCCCGGACGCTCTTCGGACCCCTGGGCGCCCCCGTCGCGCGGCACCTCCTGGACCGCCGCCCGCAGCTCCCACTCGCCCAGGCGCTCGCTCTCCACCGGCCGCCACGCCCGAGCGGCGACCCGCGCGAGTTCCGGGTAGGTCGCGGCGGGCCCCCTGCGCCGGGCCGGAGCGGCCGGCACGACCTTTCCCGCGACCAGGGTGGATTGCGGGATTCGGACGCATTCACCGTCCCGTCGTGTGATCATGAGCACGCCACTGTCCCATGATGTGAGAACACCCACCGTGTCGGTGAACTTCTCGGCCCCGGCGCCCGGTTCGCCCAAGCGCCGTACAGACACTCGTTTTCCCACGTCAGATGGGGTGATTCGGACTTCGAGACGTCCTGCCGCCGAGATTTCCACTGGTCAGTTCACCCCTCCTGTTCGGATCATGCTCCGGAACGGAGATACTAGGTGCGGGCATCGACGACGCCGCGCTCCCGCGCGCCAGGCGGCGGAGCCTGAGGAGGCCCGCCAGCGCCCTATCGAGGAGGAACGACAGCGTGACCTACGTCATCGCGCAGCCTTGTGTAGACGTGAAGGACAAGGCGTGCATCGAGGAGTGCCCGGTCGACTGCATTTACGAGGGCCAGCGGTCCTTGTACATCCACCCGGACGAATGCGTCGACTGTGGTGCCTGTGAGCCGGTCTGCCCGGTCGAGGCGATCTTCTACGAGGACGACGTCCCGGAGGAGTGGAAGGACTACTACAAGGCGAACGTCGAGTTCTTCGACGAGCTGGGCTCGCCCGGCGGTGCCAGCAAGCTGGGGCTGATCGAGCGCGACCACGCCTTCGTCGCGGCGCTGCCCCCGCAGGGCGAGTGACCGTCTAGCCGCCAAGCGACGCGCAACCGCGCCGCCTCGGTCCCGTACGGCCCGATCACCCCGATCGCCGCCGTACGGGACCGAGGCGTTTGCCGCATCCGTACGAAAGTGAGCCACTGATCGTGTCCGCAGTCTCCGACCTCCTGCCCGCCTTCCCCTGGGACAAGCTGGAGCCGTACAAGAAGACGGCCGCGGCCCACCCGGACGGCATCGTCGACCTCTCCGTCGGCACCCCGGTCGACCCGGTCCCCGAGCTGGTCCAGAAGGCCCTGATCGACGCGGCCGACTCGCCGGGCTACCCGACCGTCTGGGGCACCCCCGCGCTGCGCGACGCGATCACCGGCTGGCTGGAGCGCCGCCTGGGCGCCCGCGGGGTCACCCACCGCCATGTCCTGCCGGTCGTCGGCTCCAAGGAGCTGGTGGCCTGGCTGCCGACCCAGCTCGGCCTCGGCCCCGGCGACAAGGTCGCCTACCCGCGCCTCGCCTACCCCACCTACGAGGTCGGCGCCCGCCTCGCCCGCGCCGAGTACGAGGTGTACGACGACCCGCGCGAGCTGGACCCCTCGAACCTGAAGCTCCTCTGGCTGAACACCCCGTCCAACCCGACGGGCAAGGTCCTGTCCCGGCAGGAGCTGACGGACATCGTCGCCTGGGCCCGCGCCCACGGCGTCCTCGTGGTCTCCGACGAGTGCTACCTGGAGCTGGGCTGGGAGGCCGAGCCGGTCTCGGTCCTGCACCCGGAGGTCAACGGCGGCTCCTACGACGGCGTCGTCGCCGTCCACTCGCTGTCCAAGCGCTCGAACCTGGCCGGCTACCGCGCCGCGTTCATCGCCGGCGACCCGGCCGTCCTCGGCCCGCTGCTCCAGATCCGCAAGCACGGCGGCCTGATGACGTCCGCGCCGACGCAGGCGGCGGTCGTGGCCGCGCTCGGCGACGACGCCCACGTCCACGAGCAGCGCGAGCGCTACGCGGCCCGCCGCGAGGCCCTGCGGGCGGCCCTGCTCGCCCACGGCTTCCGCATCGAGCACAGCGAGGCCAGCCTGTACCTGTGGGCCACCCGGGACGAGTCCTGCTGGGCCACCGTGGCCCACCTGGCCGAGCTGGGCATCCTGGTGGCCCCGGGAGACTTCTACGGCACCGCGGGCGGGGACTTCGTCCGGGTGGCGTTCACGGCGACGGACGAACGGGTCAGGGCCGCGGTGGCCCGCCTGACGGCGTAGCCGCCGCGCTGTCGGCCGCCGCACACGACGACGGGGCCCAGGTACCGGACCTGGACCCCGTCGGCGGTCAGACGGCCGTGCTCAGCCACCCAGCGGGAGCCCGCTGACCGGCAGGCCGGACGTCGGCAGCCCGCCCTTCGTCGCACCGGCGGCCGTGTCCCCGAGGACGTTCCCCGCGGTCGCGGCAGCGTCCCCCGCGGCCTGCTGGGCGGCGGGCGCCGCCTTCTTCACGATGCTGCCGCCGGTCTTGCCCGCGGTCGGCACCGCCTTCTCGACCGCCCTGCCACCCGCGTTGCCGGCGAGGTTGGTGACGGTCTGCGTGGTGCCGTCGACGGTGTTGGCGACGTGCGTCGCGTCCGGCGTGGTCAGACCGCTCAGGTTCGGGGAGGCCACCGGCAGACTCGTGGCCGCACCGGCGGAGCCGGCCGCACCGACCCCGGCAGCCGCTCCCGCCGCGACGAGCAGCGCGGTACGGGCGATCCGGCGGGTCAGAGGGAGGGACATGATGCTCCATTCGACGGGAGAGAACGGTGTGTGTCCAAGCTCGTCTGCGGCCCGGACGCCGTGACTACCGCTCGAAGCCCGCGAAGGTTGCGCACGCCGTCGGTAACGAATGGATAACGCGTCGCATTATCGTGTGTGGATAAAAACGGGCAAAGACCGTCCCGCTGTGCGCGCGCAGAATCCTTCCGTCCTTTGATTTCCAAGGGATTCCGAGGCGGTCCCCGCAGTCACCCGGACGGCCGGTCCGAGCGGCCGCGCGCCACCCGCCGGAGTGACCCCCCGTACTACTGTCCGGTCACGATCCGGACCGAGCCCGCGGACTTCTCGGCGCCGTTCGCCCCCGCCGAGGCGGCGCTGCGCCACTCGTCGCCGTCGCTCCCCGCGGTCCACTCCCGCCCCGCGTACGACACCCGCTGGATGTGCAGCTCCGAGGAGTTGGCCACCGCCCACTGCGCCAGCTGCCAGCCCCGCTCCCGCTCGTCGCGCCCGCCCGCGTCCCGCTTCGCGCCCTCGGGCACCGGAACGGTCACCGTCCGCCCGCGCGCGGTCGCGGTCACGCTCGGCGACGGAGTGGGCGACGGCACCGGCGTGCCGCCCACCGCCGCCCCGGTCTCCTGCAGCGCGTCCCGCCCGAAGTCCCGGACCAGCGCGGCCCGTACCGCGTCCGGACCGGTCGCCGAGGCCGTGCGCTCCGGGCGCCCGTCGCAGGTCAGCGCGGCCGCCGCCCGTCCGGTCAGGGCCGCGGCCAGCAGGGTGGCGTCCGGCTCGTGCTTGGCGTACGCCTCCGGGTAGCCGCTGCGCTGCACCCGCTGCGCGGCCACCGTCAGCGGCAGGTCGGTGTAGCCCGGCACCTTGGCCAGGTGCGCGTAGAAGATGCCCGCCGCGTACGCCGGGTCCATGATCTGCCGCTCGGTGCCCCAGCCCATCGAGGGCCGCTGCTGGAACAGGCCCAGCGAGTCGCGGTCGCCGTGCTCGATGTTCCGCAGCCCGGACTCCTGGAGGGAGGTCGCCAGCGCGATCGTCACGGCCCGCTCGGGCATCCCGCGCCCGGTGCCGACGGCGGCGATGGTGGCCGCGTTCACCGCCTGCTCGGGCGTGAACTCGTACGACGTCCCGTCGCCGGCGGCCGAGACCACCGTGCAGCCGCGTGCGCCACCGCCTCCGGTGACGTACTGCACCACGAGGTAGGCGGCGACGCCGCACAGGACCAACAGGGCGGCGGCGGAACGGAAGAGGCGACCGCGGCGCTTGGGACGTGTGGGGGACGGCTCTGGCACGCGTACAAGGTACTGGAGCCCTGCCCGGCCCCGGCGGGGGGTCCGCACCGCCGCGCGCCCCGGCCGCGGCGAACGGCGCGCTAGGGTCGAAGCCATGGCCGACACCTCGCTTGACCTCACGCTGGACGCCGCAGCGCTCACCGCGCGGCTCGTGGACTTCCCGTCCGAGAGCGGCACCGAGAAGCCGCTGGCGGACGCGATCGAGGCCGCCCTGCGCGCCCTGCCGCACCTGACCGTGGACCGCTACGGCAACAACGTGATCGCCCGGACGGACCTGGGCCGCGCCGAGCGCGTGATCCTCGCCGGCCACATCGACACCGTCCCGATCGCGGACAACGTGCCCTCGCGGCTGGACGAGGACGGCGTGCTGTGGGGCTGCGGCACCTGCGACATGAAGTCGGGCGTGGCGGTGCAGTTGCGCATCGCGGCCACGGTCCCCGCGCCCAACCGCGACCTGACCTTCGTCTTCTACGACAACGAGGAGGTCGCCGCCGACCTCAACGGCCTCGGGCATGTCGCCGCGGCCCACCCGGAGTGGCTGGCCGGCGACTTCGCCGTGCTGCTCGAACCCTCCGACGGCGAGGTCGAGGGCGGCTGCCAGGGCACGCTGCGGATGCTGCTGCGGACCACGGGCGAGCGGGCCCACTCGGCGCGCGCCTGGATGGGCTCCAACGCCATCCACGCGGCGGCCCCGATCCTGGCCCGCCTGGCCTCCTACGAGCCGCGCCGGCCGGTCATCGACGGACTGGAGTACCACGAGGGCCTCAACGCGGTGGCGATCACCGGCGGAGTCGCCGGGAACGTCATCCCGGACGAGTGCGTGGTGGCGGTCAACTTCCGCTACGCCCCGGACCGCACCGAGCAGGAGGCGATCGCGCACGTCCACGAGGTGTTCGCGGACTGCGGCGTGGCGGAGTTCGTGGTGGACGACCACAGCGGCGGTGCGCTGCCCGGCCTCTCCCACCCGGCCGCCGTCGCCTTCATCGAGGCGGTGGGCGGCTCCCCGCGGCCCAAGTTCGGCTGGACGGACGTGTCCCGCTTCTCCGCGCTCGGCGTCCCGGCGGTCAACTACGGCCCCGGCAACCCGATCCTGGCCCACAAGCGCGACGAGCACGTGGAGACCGCCAAGATCCTCGCGGGCGAGGAGCGGCTGCGGAACTGGCTCACCGCGTAGCGGACACCCCGCGCCGCACGCGCGGCGGACATGCGCACGTCCCCCCTCCGTAACCCGGTTGGATCTAGGCTGAGGTCGAACTACCGGCAAGCGGAGGGAGCGCACATGGCTACCGGAAACCCCGAGGGGAAGAAGCAGCCGCCGGACGAGCAGCGGCTCGGACCGGTCCTCCGACGGCGGTCCCAGGTCACCTCCAGTACGACCGATCAGCGGCTGCTGGACGCGGGCGGCCCCTCCGACTGGGTCCACACCGACCCCTGGCGGGTGCTGCGGATCCAGTCGGAATTCATCGAGGGCTTCGGCACCCTCGCCGAACTCCCGCCCGCCATCAGCGTGTTCGGCTCGGCGCGCACTCCGGAGGGCTCACCGGAGTACGAGGCGGGGGTGCGGCTCGGCCGCGGTCTCGTGGAAGCCGGCTGGGCGGTCATCACGGGCGGCGGTCCGGGCGCCATGGAGGCCGCCAACCGGGGCGCGTGCGAGGCGGGCGGCACCTCGGTCGGCCTCGGCATCGAACTGCCCTTCGAGCAGGGGCTGAACCCGTACGTCGACATCGGACTGAACTTCCGGTACTTCTTCGTACGGAAAATGATGTTCGTCAAATACGCCCAGGGCTTCGTGGTGCTGCCCGGCGGCCTCGGCACCCTGGACGAACTCTTCGAGGCCCTGACCCTGGTCCAGACCCAGAAGGTCACCCGCTTCCCGATCGTCCTGTTCGGCAGCGCGTACTGGGGCGGCCTGCTGGACTGGCTGCGCAACACCATGGTCGCCCAGGGCAAGGCGTCCGAGAAGGACCTGCTCCTGTTCCATCTGACGGACGACGTGGAGGAAGCGGTGGCCCTGGTGTCGAAGGAGGCCGGCCGCTAGGCCCCGCCGCGCGACCCCCGGGCCCGCCCCGGGGGTCAGGCCAGACCGCGCCGGGCCACCGCAGGGGGGCGGTGCCCGGCGATCGACGCCACCATCTCCAGCACCTGCCGGGTCTCGGCGACCTCGTGCACCCGGTACACCTGCGCCCCGAGCCAGGCGGACACGGCGGTCGTCGCCAGCGTGCCGATCAGCCGTTCCTTCACCGGGCGGTCCAGGGTCTCGCCGACGAAGTCCTTGTTGGACAGCGACACCAGCACCGGCCACCCGGTGGCCGCCATCTCGCCCAGCCGCCGCGTCGCCTCCAGGCTGTGCCGCGTGTTCTTGCCGAAGTCGTGCCCGGGATCGATCAGCACGGACTCCCGCGGCACCCCCAGCGCCACCGCCCGCTCGGCCAGCCCCACGGTCACCTTCAGGATGTCGTCCATGACGTCGTCGTAGGTCACCCGATGGGGGCGCGTGCGCGGCTGCGCGCCGCCCGCGTGCGTGCACACCAGCCCCGTCCCGTAGCGCGCGGCGACCTCCGCGAGCCCCGGGTCGACCCCGCCCCACGCGTCGTTCAGCAGATCCGCGCCCGCCTCGCACACGGCCTCGCCGACCTCGGCCCGCCAGGTGTCCACGCTGATGACCACGTCGGGGAACCGGCGCCGTACCTCCGCGACGAACCCGACCGTGCGGTGCGCCTCCTCCTCGGCCGTGACCTCGTCGCCCGGCCCGGCCTTGACCCCGCCGATGTCGATGATCGCGGCGCCCTCGGCCACCGCACGCTCCACCCGTGCCAGGGCCGGCTCGTCGCGGAAGGTGGCGCCGCGGTCGTAGAAGGAGTCGGGCGTCCGGTTCACGATCGCCATGATCACCGGCTCGTGCGGTCCGAATTCCCGCCTGCCCAGCCTGAGCATCCGCTGTGACCTCTCCTAGTACGTCCCGCAGTACGGCCGCCTGTGACCCTAACTGTCAGACTCGCATGGCACGATCGGACCCTGACACATTGAACTTCCGGCACAGCCTCCGGTACGAGCGTGGGGACCTTACGGCGATGGTGATGTTCTTGTTCCTGGTCGTCGCGCTGGCCGTCGTGGTCGCCGCGGTGACGCTGGCCGTGGTGGGCGGCGGGGAGAGCGCCCCGCTGCCCGAGGCGGCGCCCGAGCGGCTCCAGGACCCGCTGCCCGCGGACCGCCCGGTGGACCACGCGGACGTGGAGAGCCTGCGCTTCCCGCTCGCGCCGCGCGGCTACCGCATGGCCGACGTCGACGACGCGCTCGGCCGGCTCGGTGCCGAACTGGCCGAGCGGGACGCCCGTATCGCCGGTCTGGAGTCCGCGCTGGCCGGTGCCAGAGCCGCCGCCGCGCCGCACGGCGCCCCGCAGGGCCCGCACGTACCGCTGGACAAGCCCGAGGGCCCGGAGGACCGGCGATGACCGCCTCGGCCGCCGCCGCCGGGCCGGACGGCGTCCTGCGCTGCCCCTGGGCCCTGTCCGCCGCCGACTACCTGCCGTACCACGACGAGGAGTGGGGCCGCCCGGTCCACGGCGACGACGCCCTCTTCGAGCGACTCAGCCTGGAGGCCTTCCAGTCGGGCCTGTCCTGGATCACGATCCTGCGCCGCCGCCCTGGCTTCCGCGCGGCCTTCGCCGGCTTCCGCATCGAGAAGGTCGCCGCCTTCGGCGGCGCCGACCGCGAGCGCCTGCTGGCCGACCCGGGCATCATCCGCAACCGGGCCAAGATCGACGCCACGCTCGCCAACGCGCGCGTCCTCGCCGACTGGGCCGCCGGCGACCTGGACGAGCTGATCTGGTCCCACGCCCCCGACCCGGCGGGCCGGCCCGTGCCGAAGACCCTGGCCGACGTCCCCGCGGTCACCCCGGAGTCCACGGCCCTGTCGAAGACGCTGAAGAAGCGCGGCCTCAGGTTCGTCGGCCCGACGACGGCGTACGCGCTGATGCAGGCGTGCGGACTGGTCGACGACCACCTGGAGACGTGCGCGGCGAGAAGCGCCCGGTAGGGGGCAGCGGGCCCGCTCCGGAGCCGGCGGGCGGCCCGGCAGCGGGCCCGCTGCTCCCGGCTCAGCGGCCCAGGTACTTCGGCTTCTCCTTGTTCACGAAGGCCGCCACGGCGATCGCGTGGTCCTCGGACTGCCCGGCCCGTGCCTGCAGCTCGTCCTCCTTCTCCAGCGTCTCGCCGAGCGAGTGCGACAGCCCGTAGGCCACCGCCTCCTTGAGTGCCGCGTACGCCACCGTCGGCCCCTCGGCCAGCGCCCGCGCCACCTTCCGGGCCTCGGCGCCCAGTTCGGCGGCGGGGACGAGCCGGTTGGCGATGCCCAGCTCCAGCGCCTCCTGGGCGCTGATGCTGCGCGGGAAGAGCAGCAGGTCGGTGGCGCGGCTCGGGCCGATCACCCGGGGCAGCGTCCAGGAGACTCCGGAGTCGGCGGTCAGGGCCACGCCGGCGAACGACGTGTTGAAGGCGGCGGTGTCGGCCACCAGCCGGTAGTCCGCGGCCAGCGCGAAGCCGAACCCGGCACCGGCCGCGACGCCGTTCACCGCCGCGACCACCGGCTTCGGTGCCCCGGCGAGGGCCCGCACGATCGGGTTGTAGTGCTCCTTGACCGTGCTCATCGTCTGCCCGGTCCCGGCCTCGCGGTCCGCCGAGAGCAGGCCGATGTGCTCCTTGAGATCCTGGCCCACGCAGAACGCCCGGTCCCCGGCGGCGGTCAGCAGGATCGCCCGTACGGCCGTGTCCCCGGCCGCGGATTCCGCGGCCTCCCGGAGGGCGACCTTGGTCGCGACGTTCAGCGCGTTCATCGCCTCCGGGCGGTTCAGCGTGATCGTCGCGAGCCCGTCGCTCACCTCGTACAGCACGGTGTCCGCCATGGCGTGTCCCCTCGGTGTCGCGGCTGGTGACGTACCGCTCGGTACGTCCGTGTCTGAGGACAGCATGGCGGAGATCGCCGCCCGGGGACCGGACCGGACGTGTGACCTGCGTCTAAGAAATCGGTGGCCGATCCGGGCGGCGGATCTTCGTGCGGCGGCGAAGTATCGCAGCCACATCGCCGAATTGGGTGGTTTTGCTCGCGCGCGTTGCCCAAGCGATGCCGACTGATGTTGGTCATCGGGTCCTGCGATGCGGGATAATGGCCGGGAAGCAATGTGTTCGATGCCGGTGTCGCGTGTCCGTTCGGGGCTGCGCGTGCCCTTCCGGGGCCGTCGGCAGACGATGAGCTGGTTTCAGGAAGGGGAACGAGCATGGCGGCCATGAAGCCGCGGACGGGTGATGGCCCGCTCGAGGTGACCAAGGAGGGGCGGGGCATCGTCATGCGCGTTCCGCTCGAAGGCGGCGGTCGACTCGTCGTCGAGCTGACCCCTGACGAGGCCGAGGCGCTTGGCGACGCCCTCAAGAAGGTCGTCGTCTGACGTCCCAGCGATCCTGTCCTTGCAGCTGCCCCGGCATCGTACGCAGTGCCGGGGCAGACGCGTTCCCGGGGGCCGCCGGGCTCCCGGTCACCGCTTGACGGCGCAGAGCAGCCCGTCGCCGACCGGCAGCAGCGACGGGACGAGCTCCTGGCTCTCCCGCACGGTGCGCAGCAGCTCGCGCAGCCGCAGCACCTCGGTGGGCTGCGGCCCCGAGTCGACCGTACGGCCGTTGGCGAAGACGCCCTCGAAGACCACCAGACCCCCCGGTCGCAGCAGGCGCAACGATTCAGCGAGATAGTCCAGGTACTCCAGCCGGTCCCCGTCGCAGAAGACGAGGTCGTAGCCGGCGTCGGCGAGCCGCGGGAGCACGTCCAGGGCAGGGCCCGGGATGAACCGGGCCCGGTTGCTGGCGAAGCCGCAGACGCGGAAGGCCTGCCGGGCGGACTGCTGGTGCTCCGGCTCCGGGTCCACCGTGGTCAGCACCCCGTCCGGCCGCATCCCGTGCAGCAGATGGATTCCGGACACCCCGCAGCCCGTGCCGATCTCCGCGACCGCCTTCGCGTCCACGGAGGCGGCGAGCAGTCGCAGCGCGGCGCCCGTGCTGGGCGCCACCGAGCGCAGCCCTGCCTCGCGGGCCCGGTCGCGGGCCCAGTGCAGCGCTTCGTCCTCGGCGACAAAGGCGTCGGCGAACGCCCAGCTCGTCTGCCGGTTGCCGGTAATGACCCTCTCCTGTCCCCGTGGTTGCCTCGGCGTGACTGTATCCGTTGGCGGTGGGAACCCGCAGATGGGACCGCGCGTTTATAGGGATGAGACGGTGACCCGGGACGCGACGGGGGGCGAGAGGTGGATCAGGACACCGAGCAAGTGCTGACGCAGCCGGATCAGCGCGTATCAAATTCTCGTAAAACCGCTTATCCGGAGCTAACGGGCGAGGTGGCTATGGTAGGGGCTCCACTGGACACCACCAGAGCCGACAGGGGAGGTGCGGCCGCGCACGGGGATCGGGGTGGAGTGCTGAGGCGCTTCCTCGGATCGGCGGGCAGGCCGAAATCCGTGACCGACACCGCTGCTGACCGCCACGCCGCCGGTCCCGCCACCGGCGAGACCCAGACCGCGACCTTCACCACCGACGCGGACGGGCAGGCGTGGACTCCGCCCACGTGGGACGAGATCGTCAGCACGCACAGCGCCCGGGTCTACCGGCTCGCGTACCGCCTGACGGGCAACCAGCACGACGCCGAGGACCTCACCCAGGAGGTCTTCGTCCGCGTCTTCCGCTCGCTGTCGACGTACTCGCCGGGCACCTTCGAGGGCTGGCTGCACCGCATCACCACCAACCTCTTCCTGGACATGGTCCGGCGCAAGCAGCGGATCCGCTTCGACGCCCTGGGCGAGGACGCGGCCGAGCGCCTGCCCAGCCGTGAGCCCACCCCGCAGCAGCTCTTCAACGACGCCCACTTCGACGCCGACGTCCAGCAGGCCCTCGACACCCTGGCGCCGGAGTTCCGCGCCGCCGTCGTCCTGTGCGACATCGAAGGACTGTCGTACGAGGAGATCGCCGCGACCCTCGGCGTGAAGCTCGGCACGGTCCGCTCCCGTATCCACCGCGGCCGGTCCCAGCTGCGCAAGGCCCTCGCGCACCGTTCCCCGGAGGCCCGGGCGGCCGAGCGCCGCTCCTTCATGGCCCGTGTCCCCGCTCTGGGGGGAGGGGGCGCGACCGCGTGAGTGGATCTCAGCCGAAACCTGTCGAGGTGGCACACCTCGCAGAGCAGCACCTGGGAGACCGGCTCTCCGCCCTGGTGGACGGGGAGCTGGGTCACGAGACGCGTGAGCGCGTCCTCGCGCACCTGGCCACCTGCGCCCGGTGCAAGGCGGAGGCGGACGCCCAGCGCGCGCTGAAGAGCGTGTTCGCCGAGGCGGCCCAGCCCTCGCCCTCGGAGAGCTTCCTCGCCCGCCTCCAGGGCCTGCCCGGAGGCGACCCGGAGGGCGGCGGCATGCCGCCCGGGGGCTTCCTCGGACGCGACCCCGGCGCCGGGACCTCCGGTGCCTTCGGGGCGCGGCGCGGCGAGCGCCTCCCCTTCGGATACGTCCCCGCTCGTCCGCACGGCTATGTCCCCGCCGCCGACCACCCCGTCGCACCCGGGGACCGCGGCTTCCGCATCCATCCCGTCGGCCGCCCGGACGACGCCCGCTCCTCCTCGCGCGGGCTGCGGTTCGCGGTCGCCGCCGCCGGCGCGGTGTCGCTGGCCGCGGTCGCCCTCGGCGGCGTGACCACCGCCTTCCCCGGCGATCTCACCACGGACGCCCGCGGCGGCTCCGGCACCGGCAGCAATGTGATCCCGGCGCGCTCGGCGGGCAACGGCACCGGCGCCGGCGGTGGCGCGGCCACGCCGGACAGCCAGCGCCGTCGCCCGGTGGGGCCGCTGCTCGCCCAGGGCGGCGCGCTGCTCGGACCGGCCCCGGTGGCGCCGACCGCGCTGTCCGCTCCGCTGGTGCCGGGCGTTCCGGCTCCGGCGACCGGGCAGACCCGGACCGACGCGGTGCGCGGCCTGACCGCGCCGGTGCTCGCCGGTGCCGCCGCCGTCTCCCCGCTGATACGCCCGCTCGACGACACCATGGCGCTCCCGCTCGCCGACTGGTCCACACCCTCCGGAGCCCCGGGCTCCGGTCTGCTGTCCGCCCCCGTCCCCACCCCCACCACCGCTCCCCCCGCCTCCCCGGCCCCTCCCGCCCCGCCCCGCCTCTCGCCCTGACGGCCACTGCGCCACGGCCCGCGAACCTGGTTGAATCCTGTGAGGCCGTGCCCGCGGCGACGACCCGGGGCGGCAGACGATGTCCCGTGGCCGCGCCAGCGCCCGGTCACGGACCAGCCGTGGGGAGAGCATGAACGAGGGGAACCGTGTCCCGCCGGCGGACGGACCCGGGGGAGCGGCGGGGGTGACACCGGCCGACCGCGTCGAGGGCGCCGGGCCCGGCGAGACCGTGGAGCACACCGGGGGCGCCGCACCGGGAGCCGCCGCGGCCGACGGCGACTTCGAGCTGGCCAAGCCCGCGCCGCCGGCCCGCACCGACGGGGAAGACGCCGTAGCGGCTGGTGAAGCGGCCGGTGAACCGGCTCGTGAAGCAGCCGGGGAGGCGGCTCGGGCTACGGCCGGTGCGGCGGTCCGGGACGCGGCCGGGCAAGCGCCGTGGGAGGCTCCCGCCGAGCGGCCGAGGCCGCTGCACGACCCCGACCCGTACAGCACCCCGCCGTACGGCGAGCCCGGCCCCTGGGCACCCGCTCCGCCCGTGCAGCACCCGGCGGCGGCCACACCGGCGCACGGCACGGCCGTACCCGTGCCCACGGCGCCGCCGGCCGAGGCCCCTCCGCCCGGCCCCGGCCCGCATGGCACGGCCCCCGCACCCGCTCCCGTCGCCCCCGCACCCGCTCCCGTCGCCCCCGCACCGGCCCCCGTCGCCCTCGCGACGGCGCCCGCGTCCGTGCCCCCGGCTCAGGTGCCGGCGCAGGCGGCGGGCCCCGGTCCCGTGACCCAGCCCGTCGACGCCGGCGCGCGGCCCGGCGGTGCCTGGGGCCGCTACGACCCCTGGGCCGCCGCTTCCCCGGTGGAGCAGGCGAGGGCGCGGGGAGCGCTGCAGCAGACCGGGGCCGGGGTGCCGACCGACGAGCAGCGCGACCGGCGGGCGAAGCGCTCCGTCCTCGCGTGGGCCCTCGTCATCGCCGTCGTCTGCTCCGTCGCCGGCGGAGTCGCGGGCGCCTACGTCGAGCGGGCGGGACTCGGCGACGACGTACGGCTGCCGCAGGCCGGGGGAGTGCCGGCCGGCCGGGCCCCGGACAGCGTCGCCGGGATCGCCGCCCGCGCCCTGCCCAGCGTGGTCACGCTGCATGTGCGGGGGTCCGACGAGGCGGGCACCGGCACCGGCTTCGTGCTCGACGCCCAGGGACACATCCTCACCAACAACCACGTGGTCAAGCCCGCGGGGTCGGGCGGCGAGATATCGGTGACGTTCAGCAGCGGCGACACCGTCAAGGCCGAGGTCGTCGGCCGGGACAGCGGCTACGACCTCGCCGTCGTCCAGGTGCACGGCGTGCACGGCCTCACCCCGCTGCCGCTCGGCGACTCCGACGACGTCAGGGTCGGCGACCCGGTCGTCGCCATCGGCGCCCCCTTCGACCTCGCCAACACGGTCACCTCCGGCATCATCAGCGCCAAGGAACGGCCGATCACGGCCGGCGGCGAGAAGAGCGACGGCAGCGATGTGTCGTACGTCGACGCGCTGCAGACCGACGCCCCGATCAACCCGGGCAACTCCGGCGGTCCGCTGCTCGACTCGCGGGCCCATGTCATCGGCATCAACTCCGCCATCCGCTCCGCGGGCAGCGGCGCCGACTCCGCGGGCGGCCAGGCCGGTTCCATCGGCCTCGGCTTCGCCATACCCGTCAACCAGGCCAAGCGGGTCGCCGAGGAACTGATCGACGAGGGCCGCGCCACGCACCCGGTCATCGGGGTCACGCTCGACATGGGCTACAGCGGGGACGGCGCCCGGATCGACGCCAAGAGCGCGAACGGCGGTCCCGCCGTCACCCGCGGCGGCCCCGGCGAGCGCGCCGGCCTCAAGGCGGGCGACGTCATCACCGAGGTCGGCGGCGAACGCGTCCACACGGGCGAAGAACTGATCGTCAAGATCCGCGCCCACCGGCCAGGTGACCGGCTGCGGCTCGCCGTCCGACGCGCAGGGACCGAGCGGGACGTGTCACTCGTGCTGGGCGCGTCGGAGCAGAACTGACAGAAGTCTCACCTCGGGACGGTACCGGTCGGACAGGAACCTTGGGTACCGTTGAGCGACCGAGGACACGCAAGGAGCGTCAGGTGTTCAATGACATAGGACCACTGGAGCTGGTGACGATCATTGTCCTCGCCGTGCTCGTCTTCGGTCCGGACAAGCTCCCGAAGGTCATCCAGGACGTGATGCGCACGGTCCGGAAGATCCGTGAGTTCTCGGAGAGCGCGAAGCAGGACATCCGCAGCGAGCTGGGTCCGGAGTTCAAGGACTTCGAGTTCGAGGATCTCAACCCCAAGGCGTTCCTCCGCAAGCAGCTGGACAACGACGAGCTGGGGCTCAAGGAGATCCGCAACGGCTTCGACCTGAAGAAGGAGATGGCCGAGGTCACGGACGCGGTCCACAGCCGCGACAGCGACGCCTCCTCGTCGTCCTCCTCCTCGTCCTCCTCGTCCTCCGGCGGGCGCATCGACATGACCAAGAAGCCCGAGAAGCCCGGCGACGACGACCGCCCGCCGTTCGACGCGGACGCCACCTGAGCGCTGCCCCGCCGGCACCGGCAGGGCATCCGCGAAGCATCCACAGAGCACGCACAGGGCGCCGGCGGAGCACCGGCACGGGCCCTTCCCGCCGACACGCGCACGCGGGCGCATGCCGCGCACGTGACGCGTTTCATAGCGCACACCCGTCGCACACGGCCTGAACAGGCCGTTCGTGCGACCCACGCATCCAGCGCCTGCCCTGCCGCTCTCAGCGGTGTGGATATGCTGCCGAGTTGTTGTGCGGACCGGACGCGTACGCCCGAAGGGGGGCGGGCCACGCCGGTCCGACGAGAGCGAGGAGGCGTCCGGGCAGATGGAGACGACGAGTCGGGTGGGCGCGCAGGCGCCGGCCGCGGAGGGCGGACAGCAGCTCCCCTCCGCCCGGCGTACGGTCGACGGTTACCTGCGGGCGCCTTTCCCCTGGTACGGGCTCGACGAGGCGTTCACGGGGCCCCGTTGGCTGATGCAGGTCGGCACGGCGGCCGACGGCGCCGTCGAGCACGGCTCGATCGGCCACGGGGACGAGCCCTCGGTGCGCGCGGAGGCCGGTTCAGCCGGTGAGGCACGGGAGAAGTTCGCGGTCGTGGTGACCGTCGCCGCGCAGCCGTCCCGGCGCAGCGCCGACGGCACGGGGCTGCTGGAGGCGACATCGGTGTCCTCGGCGGCGTGGCTGGCCGGCGTCGGGCTGCTGTCGTTCACCTGGCCCGGCCAGATGGACCACAGCCTGCGCGACGACTGGCTGGACCAGCAGACGGAGACGGCGTGGGCGCTGGCCGACGATCTGGAGGGCTCGGAGTGGTCCAGGCTCTCCCTTCCGGTGGACGGGGCCGCTGCCTCGTTCTACTACCGGGAGTCGGAGTTCGGCTGGGTGCTGGCCGGCACGACCGAGGCGGGGGTGCATCTGGGGGCGTACGGGCGCGGGATGAGCGCGTACGGGCTCGGCTTCGCCGTCGTGAAGGACATCGCCGCCTACGCGTGAGCCCGCGCGTGACGCCCGCCCGCGGCGCGTACGCGTGACGCGTGCGCATGACCCCTGCCGGTGGCGCGTACGTGTGACGCCTGCGCATGACGAAAGGGCGCCGGATGTTCCCGGCGCCCTCTCACCTTGTTCCGCAGGCGCGTTCGCGGACGCGCGCCGTCATCGGGGCTGTGCTCAGAACTTGTTGCGCGGGGTGATGCCCAAGGACAGGCCCGCCAGGCCGCGCTGACGGCCGCCCAGCTTCCCGGCGATGGCGCGCAGGGCCGAGCCGGCCGGGGAGTCCGGGTCGGTCAGGACCACCGGCTTGCCCTCGTCGCCGCCCTCGCGCAGGCGGACGTCGATCGGGATGCTGCCGAGGACCGGGACGCTCGTACCCGTCGTCCGCGTGAGGCCGTCGGCGACCTTCTGGCCGCCGCCCGTGCCGAACACGTCGACCATCTCGCCGCAGTGCGGGCAGGGCAGCCCGGACATGTTCTCGACCACGCCGACGATCTTCTGGTGGGTCTGCACGGCGATGGAGCCGGCCCGCTCCGCCACCTCGGCAGCGGCCTGCTGAGGCGTCGTCACGACCAGGATCTCGGCGTTCGGGACCAGCTGGGCGACCGAGATCGCGATGTCGCCGGTGCCGGGCGGGAGGTCCAGCAGCAGGACGTCGAGGTCGCCCCAGTACACGTCCGCGAGGAACTGCTGGAGCGCCCGGTGCAGCATCGGGCCGCGCCAGACCACGGGGGCGTTGCCCGGTGTGAACATGCCGATGGAGATGACCTTCACGCCGTTCGCGGACGGCGGCATGATCATGTTCTCGACCTGGGTGGGACGGCCGTCCGCGCCGAGCATGCGCGGCACGCTGTGCCCGTAGATGTCGGCGTCCACGACACCGACCTTCAGGCCGTCGGCGGCGAGCGCCGCAGCCAGGTTCACCGTCACCGAGGACTTGCCGACGCCGCCCTTGCCGGAGGCGACCGCGTAGACCCGGGTGAGGCTGCCCGGCTTGGCGAAGGGGACCTCGCGCTCGGCCGTGCCGCCGCGCAGGGCCGCCGCCAGTTCCTTGCGCTGCTCGTCGCTCATCACGTCCAGGGTGACGTCGACGCGGGTGACGCCCTCGACCCCGGAGACCGCGTCGGTGACGCGCTGCGTGATGGTGTCGCGCATCGGGCAGCCGGAGACCGTGAGGTACACGGTGACCGCGACCGCTCCGTCCGCGCCGATCTCCACCGATTTGACCATCCCGAGTTCGGTGATCGGGCGGTTGATCTCGGGGTCGTTCACCGTCGCCAGTGCCTCGCGCACCGCGTCTTCCGTAGCCATAAGGACGATGGTACGGCGCGGTGAGGGGCGTCCGGGATGCCCCTCAGCGGTCTTCTGTGTCACGTCCGGGCGGGCGTTCTGACCGTTCCGCCGGGAATACGACGTGCCCCCCGTGCCGGTACCGCTCCTCCAGCTCCTTCGCGAGGTCCTGCAGCTCGGAGCGGATCCAGTCGCGGGTGGCCACCTCGCCCAGACCCATGCGCAGCGCGGCGATCTCCCGGGTCAGGTACTCGGTGTCGGCGATGGACCGCTCGTTCTGCTTGCGGTCCTGCTCCAGGTTGACCCGGTCGCGGTCGTCCTGCCTGTTCTGCGCGAGCAGGATCAGCGGGGCCGCGTAGGAGGCCTGCAGGGACAGCATCAGGGTCAGGAAGATGAACGGGTACTGGTCGAAGCGCAGCCCCGCCGGGGCGGCGATGTTCCAGACCACCCACAGGATGATGACGACCGTCATCCAGACGATGAAGCGTCCGGTGCCCAGGAACCTGGCGATCTTCTCCGACAGCCGCCCGAAGGCCTCCGGGTCCCACTCGGGCACGATCCGGCGGCGCGGGGGGCGCGGCTGGTCGAGGCGGGGCGTGCGGGGCCGGGTGGCGGCCGTGGCGCCCACCGGGTGGCGCTCACGGGCCGCGGTCTCGCGTTCAGGAGCCATGCGTGGGCGCCTCCTCCCCTTCCTCCAGGTGGAACTCGGTCTCCCGCCAGTCGTCGGGCAGCATGTGGTCCAGTACGTCGTCCACGGTGACCGCCCCCAGCAGCGACCCGGACTCGTCCACCACGGGCGCCGCCACCATGTCGTAGGTGGCGAAGAACCCGGCGATGACGGGCAGCGCCGCTTCCGGGTCCAGCGGCGCCAGGTCGTCGTCGACCAGCGAGCCGACCAGGGTGTACGGCGGGTCGCGCAGCAGCCGCTGGAAGTGGACGGTGCCCAGGTACTTGCCGGTCGGGGTCTCGTCGGGCGGGCGGCACACGTAGACCTGGGCGGCCAGGGCGGGGGAGAGGTCCGCGTTGCGGACCCGGGCGAGCGCGTCGGCCACGGTGGCGTCGGGCCGCAGCACGATCGGCTCGGTCGTCATCAGACCGCCGGCCGTGTGCTCCTCGTACGACATCAGGCGGCGCATCTCGGCCGCGTCGGCGGGCTCCATCAGGCTCAGCAGCCGCTCCTTGTCCTCCTCGGGCAGTTCGGAGAGCAGGTCGGCCGCGTCGTCCGGGTCCATCGCCTCCAGCACGTCCGCCGCCCGCTCCTCCTTCAGCTTGCCGAGGATCTCGATCTGGTCGTCCTCGGGCAGCTCTTCGAGCACATCGGCGAGCCGGTCGTCGTCCAGCGCGGCGGCGACCTCGGCCCGCCGTTTCGCGGAGAGGTGGTGCAGGACGTTGGCGAGGTCGGCGGGGCGCAGCTGCTCGAAGGTGGCGAGCAGGCTCTCGGCGCCCTGCCCGTGCTCCTCCAGGGAGAACCCGGTGACGGAGGACCACTCGGCGGTCAGCGTCTCGCCCCGCGCCCGCCGGAAGGCGCCGGCCTTCTTGCCCTTGCGCAGGAAGACGCGGTCCACCTCCCAGTCCCGGCGGGCGGGCAGCTGCTGCACGGACATGTCGAGGACGGTGACCTCCTCGCCGGTCTCCACCAGCGTCACGCGCCGGTCCAGCAGCTCGCCGAAGACCAGCCGCTCGGTGGGCCGCTGCTCGAACCGGCGGACGTTCATGACGCCGGTGGTGATGACCTGGCCCGACTCGATGCCGGTCACCCGGGTCATGGGCAGGAAGATGCGGCGCCGGGTGGACAGCTCGACGACGAGGCCGAGCACCCGCGGGGGCCGTCGGCCGACCCGCAGCATGACGACCACGTCGCGCACGCGGCCCACCTGGTCGCCGTTCGGATCGAAGACGGGGACCCCGGCGAGGTGCGAGACGAAGATCCGGGGGGCGCCGGCTGCCATGGATGTGCTTCCTTTGCTCGCCATGTGCGGGTTTGCTGTCCTGTGCCCACTCACGTGCGCTTCAGGCTAGCCCGTACCGATCGGATACGCCCTGGTGAGCGGTCCGGACGGACTGGCTCCGCCGGGTACGCCGAGCCCCGGTACGCTGCCGTACGCCGCTCACGGACTCGTCAGAAAGGCAACTCCACCTGTGACTGCGATTCCCCAGGGCCGTACTCGCCGGACCGCGCTGGCGACCGCGACCTGCGCGCTGGCCATGACGGGCGCGATGGTGCTGTCGGGGTGCGGGGGCGACGACGACCCGGACGCGGGGACGAACGGCGTGGGCAAGCTGCCCGCCGCGACGATCCAGGCGAAGTCGGTGGCGGCGGCGGACGCGGCACCGGCCGTACGGCTGTCCGGGACCGTGGCCACCAGCGGCCGCACCTACCAGCTGGACATGCGGCTCAAGGCCGACGGCGGCACCGGGTCGGTCACCTCGCAGGGGGCGACCTTCAAGCTGCTGCGGGTCGGCCAGGAGCTGTACCTCAAGGCCGACGCGGACTTCTGGAACCACGCGGACGGCGGCGGCGACGCCTCGGGCAAGCTGGACGGCAAGTACGTGAAGGTGCCGCAGGGGGATCCCGCGTACAAGAAGTTCAGCGGCTTCACGGACAAGGACCTGCTCCTGGACGGCCTGCTGACCCTGCACGGCTCCCTGGCGACCGACGGCCACCACACGGACCGCTCCGGCACCCCCACGATCCGCGTCACCGGCGACAAGGGCTCGGGCGGCACGCTGGACGTCTCCCTCAAGGGCACCCCGTACCCCCTCCGCCTGGTCCGCGGCGGCGGCGCGGGGACCCTCAGCTTCGCGGACTGGGGCAAGGACTTCACCGCCGAGAAGCCGGCCGCTTCGGAGACGGTGGATTACGGCAGGCAGCTGCCGACGTCATGAGCGGGCGGCCGGGAAGCACGGCCCGGCCGCCCGCGCTCACTTCCGCCCGCGGCGCCTGAGCAGGAGCTTCGGCAGGCCCGCCGGAACCGGCTCACGGGTCGTCGCCGGCGTCGGCACCGGACGCTCGGCCAGGCTGCCCTCGGGCAGCGGGGCCACCGCACCCGTCGGCACCAGCCGGAGCACCCGGCACTCACGGGCCCAGCGGGCCGGCATCTCCTCGCCGTCCGGCGCGTTCAGCCGCTTGCCCTTCAGCTCGGCGACGGCCGCCTCCCACTCCGGCGAGCCGGGCGCCTGCTCGGCCACGGCCGCCGGGAAGGTCACCAGCCGGCCGCCCTTGTCCTTGCTGCGCACGCTCACCTCGGCCGTGCCCCCGTCGGCGAGCCCCGTCAGCGGCTGCTCACCGGGCCCGTCGCCGACCACGCACACCGCGCCCTCGTGCCACACATGCCACAGCGCACGCGCGGCCGGGGCACCGGCGCCCCGGACCCAGATCAGGCCGGACTTCTTCGCGGCCTCCTCGATGAGGGCCCGGTCGAGCAGCTCGCTTGTCATGCGCCCCAGCCTATCCAGGCCGTACGGGCCCGCTCACAGCCAGCCGTTGCGCTTCAGCGTGCGGTGGATGCCCAGGCAGATGACACCGGTGATGGCCATGATCACCGGGTAGCCGAACCGCCAGTGTGTCTCCGGCATGTAGTCGAAGTTCATGCCGTAGACCCCGCACACCATCGTCGGCACGGCGACGATCGCCGCCCAGGACGTGATCTTGCGCATGTCCTCGTTCTGCGCGACGGACGCCTGGGCGAGGTTGGCCTGGAGGATGGAGTTGAGGAGTTCGTCGAAGGCCAGCACCTGCTCCTGGACCCGGGCCAGGTGGTCGGCGACGTCCCGGAAGTACTTCTGGATGTCCGGGTCGATCAGCCGCATCGGCCGCTCGCTCAGCAGCTGCATCGGCCGCAGCAGCGGCGCGACCGCGCGCTTGAACTCCAGCACCTCGCGCTTGAGCTGGTAGATCCGCGCCGAGTCCACACCGCGCGCGACCCCGCCCCTGCGGCCGGGCGAGAAGACCTCGGTCTCCACCTCGTCGATGTCGTCCTGCACCGCGTCGGCGACCGCGATGTAGCCGTCCACGACGTGGTCGGCGATGGCGTGCAGCACGGCCGAGGGGCCCTTGGCGAGCAGCTCCGGGTCGTCCTCGAGGCGGTGGCGCAGGGCGCGCAGCGAGCCCTGGCCGCCGTGCCGGACGGTGATGAAGAAGTCCCGGCCGGTGAAGCACATCACCTCGCCGGTCTCGACGACCTCGCTGTTGGCGGTGAGCCGGTCGTGCTCGACGTAGTGGATGGTCTTGAAGACGGTGAACAGCGAGTCGTCGTACCGCTCCAGCTTGGGCCGCTGGTGGGCCTGCACGGCGTCCTCCACGGCCAGCGGGTGCAGACCGAACTCACCGGCGATGCCGGCGAATTCCGCCTCGGTCGGCTCGTGCAGCCCGATCCAGACGAACCCGCCGTCACGGCGCACCTGCCGCATCGCCTCCTGGGGGGTCGGCGGCTTGGCGCTCGGCACCCGGGCGCCGTCGCGGTACACGGCGCAGTCGACGACGGCCGAGGGGGTCGCCGGGTCACGCGTGGTGTCGTACGGCGTGCTCGCGTCCTTGCGCAGCGAGACACGGGAGGCGGGACGGACCACGGCACGCAGGTCGCGGATCATCGACATGGGCAGGCTCCTTCGCGGGCGGGCAGCGAGAGCGCGCGGCAACGGGTGGAACTACCCGGAATGGGGACGTCCTGTCGAGGGATGTTTGGCACGTCCACAAAGCGGGGAGCACCGCACCGTTGCGGTGGCTTGTTCGCTGCTGATGCGGAACTGATAGAGCTCAGACAGATCAGGCAGAGCGGGACGAAGTGCTCTTCCGAACGACGACGCGTAAGGGAAGGCGGCAGCCAGCCGGTAACTACATCAGCGGCCGGAAGAGCGAGTGGTACTGCACGGTCGACTTCGATCCATGACAGCCCCACCTCCTCCGGCCGGTCCCTCGTAAGGGAGTCTCGTCGGCGTCGGGACTTGATAGCGACGCTTCTGCGTGCTGTCCCGAACCACCGGCTCAGCGTAGCAGCAGCCCGATGTGTCAAGGCGCCGCTTTGCTCGGTACTGACGAGTTCTATGCTCGGCGCATGGCTGATGTTCTTCCTCTGGTCGAGGCCCGGTTGACCACCGCGCTGGGCGAACCGGACGCCCGGGCCGCCGTCACCTTCCTCGGCACGGACCGCATCGAGGTGCTCCGCTTCCAGGAGGGCGACGTCGTCAGGTACGCCACCCTCGGGATGTCCCAGCACCCCATGACGGACCCCACGGCGATGCTCGCCGACCCGGTCAAGGGGCCGCGCGTCGAGCTGGTCCTGTCCGTCCGCGCGGGCCTCGCCGACACCGACAAGGCGCTCAGGCCGCTCGCCGTTCTGGCCGCGTCGCCCCAGGTGGAGGGTCTGGTGGTGATCCCGGGCGCCTCCCTGGACGTGGGGGAGCCGCTGTGGCCTGCCGCCCCCTTCACCTCCGTGCTCGTCGGCGAGCCCGGCGGGCTGGTCGAGGACCTGGAACTGGACGCCCCGATGGAGCCCGTACGGTTCCTGCCGCTGCTGCCGATGACCCCGAACGAGGCCGCCTGGAAGCGGGTGCACGGCGCCCAGGCCCTCCAGGAGCGCTGGCTCGCGAACGGGACGGACCTCAGGGACCCGGCCCGGCGGTCCGTCCCGCTGGACTGACCCGCCCGCCGCCGAGTGACCGATCTCACCTCAACATAAGGCGAAATCCGGTCAGTTGGCGAAGACGCCGACTCCGTCCTCGCTCGCGTGCCGCCGCTCCAGCTCCCCGGCCTCGCCGGTGAGGGCCCGGCGCCGTACGAGGACCACGAGCGCGCCCAGCAGTGCCGTGACGGCCGCGACCGCGAACGGGACGTGGATGTCGGTCCACTCCTCGATCTTCGGCGCGAAGTAGGGCGCCGCGGCGGCGGCGAACCAGCGGACGAAGTTGTAGCCCGCGCTCGCCACGGGGCGCGGGGCGTTTGACACCCCGAGGGCCAGCTCGGTGTAGACGGTGTTGTTCACGCCGATGAAGGCGCCGGACAGGATCGTGCAGACGACGGCCGTGGTGTGGTCGCCGTAGCCGAGCACGAGGACGTCCGCCGCGAGCAGCACCAGCGAGCCGCCGAGCACCGTCAGCGAGCCGAACCGGGCCTGCAGGCGCGGGGCCGCGATCACCGAGAAGACGGCGAGCAGCAGCCCCCAGGCGAAGAACACCGCGCCCGAGCGGTACGGCGTCATGTCCAGCACGAACGGCGTGAAGGCCAGCACCGTGAAGAACGTGTAGTTGTAGAAGAACGCCGAGGCCGCCGCCGAGGCCAGGCCGCCGTGGCCGAGCGCCTTCAGGGGGTCGAGCACCGAGGTCCGGCGGGCCGGCCCCGGCTGCTCCTTCAGGAACGCCGCGATGCACAGGAAGCCGAGCGCCATCAGCGTGGCCGTGCCGAAGAAGGGGTAGCGCCAGCTGGCGTTGCCGAGGGCAGCGCCGAGCAGCGGGCCGCAGGCCATGCCGAGGCCGAGCGCGGACTCGTAGAGCAGGATCGCCGCCGCGCTGCCGCCGGCCGCAGCGCCGACGATCACCGCGAGGGCGGTGGAGACGAAGAGCGCGTTGCCGAGTCCCCAGCCGGCCCGGAACCCGACCAGCTGGCCGACCGAGCCGGAGGTGCCGGCGAGACCGGCGAAGACGACCACGAGGGCGAGGCCGGCCAGCAGGGTCTTCCGGCCGCCGACGCGGCTGGAGACGAAGCCGGTGAGCAGCATCGCCACGGCGGTGATCAGGAAGTACGAGGTGAAGAGCAGGGACACCTGGCTGGGGGTGGCCCGCAGGCCCCGCGCGATCGACGGCAGGATCGGGTCGACGAGGCCGATGCCCATGAAGGCGACCACGGAGGCGCCGGCCGTGGCCCAGACCGCCTTGGGCTGCCGCAGGATGCCGCCGGCTCCCGCGTCGAAGGCGTCCATGTGGTTCTCCCGTCCTCGGTCCGATGGTTGGGTTGTGCACACAGTAAGTTAGTCCGGCTAATTAATGCAACCTACATCTATCTCGTCGGGTCAGGCGTGCGGTCGGGTCTTCCGTCCGGACGGGTGATCGTCCTTGACGTGGGCGGGCCGGGGTAGGACCGTGGAGCCCTATGAGGGGCGAACCCAGTTGCCCGAAGTGCGGTGGCCGGGTCAGGGCTCCCGGACTCTTCGCCGATGCGTGGCAGTGTGATCTGCACGGCACGGTGTATCCGCTGCAGCCCGTGATCCCGCCCAGCGTCGAGGCGCTCAACGTCGTCGTCCAGCGCACACAGGTGCCGGTCTGGATGCCGTGGCCGCTGCCGGTCGGCTGGCTGTTCACGGGTGTGGCGTACGCGGGGGACGACCGCAGCGGCGGCCGCGCGACCGCGGTGGCCTGCTCGGGACCCGGGCCGCTGGGCGGTCCCGGTGAGCTGATCCTGGTCGCCGAGGAGCTGGGCGTCGGACTGGGCGCCTATTACGCCGGCATCGACGGCCCGGACCCGGGGTCGTACATGAACGTGGAGAAGCCGCCGCAGGCCAAGGTGCTGGCCGCGGGCCGCCCGACCCCGCTCTGGCACGTCTACCGCACCCCCGACGACCGCGCCGTCTTCGCCGGCGAGGCGCTCGGCATGTGGCTGTGGGCGGTGATGTGGCCCGAGCAGGCCGGCCTGCTCATGTACGACGAGGTGGTGCTGACCGATCTGCGGGACGCGGGGGCGGAGATCGACCTGGTGCCCTGCGGGGCGCTGTCGCCGCGCCTGCTCCGGCCGTAGTCCGAGGGAGTCCCGCGGGATCCGGCGGGCCCGGGCCCTCCAGGGTGTCCCGTAGGGGGCGCCGGGCGGGTGCGGGTATGACAGGGGGTTCCCGGAAACCCCGCTATCCTTAAGTGTCCGCTTTCTTTCCGTCATCGTCTGGAGTCGTCGTGCGCATCGATCTGCACTGTCACTCCACGGCCTCCGACGGTACGGACACCCCGGCCGAGCTGGTGCGCAATGCCGCCGCGGCCGGACTGGACGTCGTCGCGCTGACCGACCACGACACCACCCGGGGACACGCCGAGGCGCGGGCCGCGGTGCCCGAGGGGCTCACGCTGGTCACCGGCGCCGAGCTGTCCTGCCGCCTCGACGGCGTCTCCCTGCACATGCTGGCCTACCTCTTCGACCCCGAGGAGCCCGCCCTGCTCGCCGAGCGCGAGCTGGTCAGGGACGACCGGGTGCCGCGGGCCAAGGGCATGATCGCCAAGCTGAACGCCCTGGGCGTGCCGGTCACCTGGGAGCAGGTCGAACGGATCGCGGCCGGCGGCTCCGTCGGGCGTCCGCACGTCGCGAGCGCGCTCGTCGAGCTGGGTGTCGTGCCGTCGGTGAGCGACGCGTTCACCGAGGACTGGCTCGCCGACGGGGGGCGGGCCTACGTGGAGAAGCACGAGACCGACCCCTTCGAGGCGATCCGGCTGGTCAAGGGCGCGGGCGGGGTCTGCGTGTTCGCGCACCCGGCCGCCGCCAAGCGCGGTCGCACCGTGCCGGAGTCCCGTATCGCCGAGCTGGCCGAGGCCGGCCTCGACGGCATAGAGGTCGACCACATGGACCACGACCTCGACGCCCGGGCCCGGCTGCGCGGCCTGGCCAAGGAACTGGGCCTGCTGGTCACCGGCTCCTCGGACTACCACGGCAGCCGCAAGACCGTGGCGCTCGGCGCCTACATGACCGACCCCGAGGTGTACGGGGAGATCACCCGGCGGGCGACGGGCGCGTTCCCGGTCCCGGGTGCCGGCGGAGCCTGAGCCACCGGCGGAGCCCCGGCCCCGCCAGGGCAGTTCCCCGTCGGCTCACGCCGCATTCCACGCTCGTATCACTTCACTTCTCCCGGCAAGGCCTGTAGTACCCCCATGTTCGACATCGCTGTCTTCGGTTCCCTGTTCCTGACCCTTTTTGTCATCATGGATCCCCCTGGGATCACCCCGATCTTCCTCGCCCTGACCGCCGGCCGTCCGGCCAAGGTGCAGAAGCGGATGGCCTTCCAGGCGGTCTGCGTGGCGGGCGGAGTCATCACCGTCTTCGGCCTCCTGGGCCACCAGATCCTGAACTACCTGCATGTCTCCGTCCCCGCGCTGATGATCGCGGGCGGGCTGCTGCTCCTGCTGATCGCGCTGGACCTGCTCACCGGCAAGACCGACGAGCCGAAGCAGACCAAGGACGTCAATGTCGCGCTCGTGCCGCTGGGCATGCCGCTGCTGGCGGGGCCCGGTGCGATCGTCTCCGTGATCCTGGCCGTGCAGAAGGCCGATTCCGTGACCACGCAGGTCTCGGTGTGGTCCGCGATCCTCGCGATCCATGTCGTGCTGTGGGTGGTGATGCGGTACTCGCTGCTGATCATCCGGGTCATCAAGGACGGCGGCGTGGTCCTGGTGACGCGGCTCGCGGGCATGATGCTCTCCGCGATCGCCGTGCAGCAGATCATCAACGGGATCACTCAGGTGATCCGGGGGAGCTGAGCCTTCGTCGGCTCGGCTCCCCCGGAAAGCTTGAGTGGCGAACGCCCCGTGCGGGTTACGAGGCCGTGCTGTCGGCCGGGCGGATCCACAGTCGCTGCCCGATGGCGGCGGCCTGCTGAACGATCCGGTTGACGGAGGCGGCGTCCACGACGGTGCTGTCCACGGTGGTGCCGTCGACCTCGTCGAGTCGCATGATTTCGAAGCGCATGGGCTTCTCCCTTCGTCTGGTCATCCTCCTGCGGAGAACTACTTGGTGTGACGCCTGGTGTCTCCAGCGTCGTACATAGAGAGTCAACACGCTCCTTGTTACGAACATTCCCTACGCTAAAGAAATTTTTCGAACAACTAATTACTGACCAGTAAGCGGCAGGGGAACGGCGCCGGAGGGACCCACCGGGACCGGTTGTATTCGCACGGTGACGACCGGGACAATGGAGGTGATGAACGACGACCTGGCCGCCCTCGGTGACCGTATCGACCACACCAACGAGCTGCTGGCACGCATGCTCGCCGAGGTGGCGAAGACGCCCTCGACCCACGCGATCTTCGTCGACGCCGGCTATCTGTACGCGGCCGCGGGCCGGCTGGTCGCCGGAACCGAGGACCGCCGCGCCTTCGACCTGGACGCCGAGGGCCTGATCGAAGCCCTGATCGACAGGGCCCGCACGGTCTTCGCGGACAGCCGGCTGCTGCGCGTGTACTGGTACGACGGCGCCCGGCGCCGCATCCACACCGCCGAGCAGCAGGCCATCGCCGAACTGCCCGACGTCAAGGTGCGCCTGGGCAACCTGAACGCCAACAACCAGCAGAAGGGCGTCGATTCGCTGATCCGGTCGGACCTGGAGTCACTGGCGCGGCACCGCGCGATCAGCGACGCGGCCCTCCTCGGCGGCGACGAGGACCTGGTCTCGGCGGTCGAGGCGGCCCAGGGCTACGGCGCCCGCGTCCACCTCTGGGGCATCGAGGCACCCGAGGGCCGCAATCAGGCCGAGCCGCTGCTCTGGGAGGTCGACAGCCAGCGCACCCTGGACCTGGAGTTCTTCAAGCCGTACGTCTCCCGGCGCACGGCCGCCGCGTACGAGGCCAACGGCGCCACCCGCCCCACCCGCGACGACGTGCGGTTCGTCGGCGCCCAGATCGCGGCGCGATGGCTGGCCTCCCGGGGCCGCGAAGCGCTGGTCGAACTCTTCCCCGGCCACCCGTATCTGCCCGGCTCCGTCGACCAGGACCTGCTGGTCGAGGCCGAGGAACTGCTCCAGTACTCCCTGCGCGGCCAGGCGGACCTGCGGCGGGCGCTCAGGGACGGGTTCTGGGAGCATCTGCGGGCGCAGTACTAGCGCGCGGCGGTGTCCCAGAAGTCGGCGATCGCGCGGGCGGTCGCCGCGGGCCGGTCGGTGTTGGGGGAGTGCTCGGCCCCCTCGACGACCGTCCGCCGCGCCCGCAGCCGTACCGCCATCTCGTCGAGCAGCGGCAGCGGCCAGGTGTCGTCCCGCGAACCCGACAGCACATGGAACGGCAGCGGTACGGCGGCCAGTTCCGCGACCCGGTCCGGCTCGGTGCACAACTGGCGTCCGGTGGCGCTGAGTTGGGCGGGCTTGGTGCATAGCCAACGGCGCCGCAGGTCGTCCCGGTCGTCGAGGCCGGAGTCGAGCGAGGGCGTCTGTGTCTCCTCCGGCGGCTCCATCGCCTGGATCGCCTCCCAGACCTCCGCCATGCTCATCACCGCGAGCGCGTCCCGCAGCAGCTTCACGCGCTCCTGCTGGGACGTGGAGATCTGCGCGGGCCCGGAGGACATCAGGGTGAGCGACCGGAAGGGCGTGTGGTCGAGCAGTACGGCCGCGCGCGTGATCTGGCCGCCGAGGGAGTGCCCCAGCAGATGCACCGGGGCGCCGATGGCCTCCGCCTGCGCGAGCACGTCCCGCGCCAACTCCTCCTGCGCGTAGGCGGCCTCGTCCGCCACCGGGCCGTCCGACTCGAACTGGCCGCGTCCGTCGACGGCGACGGTCCGGTATCCGCGCTCGGCCAGCGGGATGTGCAGCGGGTTGAAGTCCTCCTTGCTGCCGGTGAACCCCGGCAGCAGCAGCGCGACACCCCGGGGCTCCACACCGTCGGCCACGGGAGCGTCGACCACGGCGAACTCCCCACGCTCCGTCCGAAGGGCGTACGCGCGGGCGCCGGGGGGCGGGACGAAGGTGGAGGGCCTGCTCATGGGGAGAGGCTATCGGGCGGTGGACGGCGGGAGGCGGCGTGGGGGTCGGGGGCGGCCGGGGAGCCGAGCGGGGGCCGGGCAGGGGCGCGGCCATGAACGGGTCGCGTCCATGGACGGGGCGTCGGCCACGGGCCACGGGCGGCGGGCGGCTGGGCACAACGGGACGCGGTCCGTTTCGCGGCGCGGCCGGACATGCCGATGGCCGGGTCCACTGTCGTGGACCCGGCCATCGGACCGGCTCGCGCTGCCCTGGCGGCGCGGTGCCGGGTCAGGCCTCGGGGGCCTCCACGGCCGCCGCGGTCTTACGGCTCCGGCGCGGCTTGGGCGTCGTCTCGGTGCCCTCACCGGCCGTCTCGGCGGCGGACGCCGCCGTCTTGCGGGTGCGCCGCGGCTTGGCCGCCGGCTCCTCGGTGGCCTGCGCCGGAATCTCCGGAGCAGCCGCCTCGGCGACGGCCTTGCGGGTCCGACGCGCCTTCGGAGCGGCTGCCGCCTCCCCGTCCACCGCGGCCACGGCAGCGGCTGCCGTCTTGCGGGTCCGGCGCGGCTTGGCCTCGGCCTCGGGGGCCTCCGGCGCGGCAGCGGCGACCTTGCGGGTGCGGCGCGGCTTGGCTTCCGTGCCTTCGGCGGTGTCGACGGCGGCCTCGGCGGCGGCCGTGGTCTTGCGCGTGCGGCGCGGCTTGGCCTCGGCCTCGGGGGCCTCCGGTGCGACGACGGTCGCTTCGGTGGCTTCCGGTGCCTTGGCGGCCGTCTTGCGGGTGCGGCGCGGCTTGGTCTCCGTGCCTTCGGCGGTGTCCACGGCGGCCTCGGCGGCGGTCGTGGTCTTGCGCGTGCGGCGCGGCTTGGCCTCGGCCTCGGGGGCCTCCGGTGCGACGACGGTCGCTTCGGTGGCTTCCGGTGCCTTGGCGGCCG